>JAJZNW010000015.1 GCA_021811615.1 Bacteroidota bacterium | reverse complement strand
CGGTTTGAGGAGGGGTCAAGGGAAACGGAGCGATGGTCGGCTTGAGCGGGACACTCGCTTGAAAGAGGAGAAACACTTAGGCTCACATGACCTGTACACCACCGCGCCCTTGTCCTACTCTACAACGTGCCTCCGAAAAGAAATTGTTGACATTGAGACAGGCTATCCTTAAAATAGCATTCCTGACGAAAGTGTTAAACGTTAGACAATTTGGCTCAACCTGTACTGAAAGTATTTGCCGGGAAGCAGCCGGCAGATCCTCCAATATTGTACGTCCGTTATGAGCAGTAGAACCATTTTTCTTACCACCAAGTTCTCATTGAGCGGAGGAATTCCAATATGCTCCTTTCGAGACCAAGTGATGCTCTTGACCGGCCACGTTCGCTTCGATCTTTCCGCAAGAGTGTCTTCACGCGAATCATCCCACGCCTCACCGCTGCCGCGATTCTCACCTTTGCACTGACTATCCCCCTTTACGCCGCCAGTTCCAGCATTGAAGGCTCAGTCCGTGACGAGAAGACCGATCAGGCCCTTCCCGGAGCGACAGTGATGCTGATCGGAACCAGTTTCGGCGCCGCCACGAGCCTCCAGGGAACATTCTCAATCGAAAACGTCCCCGCAGGCTCGTATACGATGAGGGTCACCTATGTGGGTTACCGCACGAAGGAGATGCCGGTTAACGTGGAGCCCGGCAAGCCTGCCATCGTCACGATTAAGATGCTCGCCGTTGCCCTGAACGGCAAGGAGGTTGTCGTTACTGCGCAGGCAAGCGGACAGAACGGCGCGATCAACCAGCAGCTGACCTCAGATCGGATTGAGAACGTAGTCTCCGCAGCACGTATCCAGGAACTGCCGGACGCCAACGCCGCAGAATCGGTGGGAAGACTTCCGGGCATCTCGCTGATCAGGCAGGGCGGCCAGGCTACTCAAGTCGTGATCCGCGGACTGGCCCCTCAGTATAATGAGGTCACGATCGACGGTGTGGAAATGCCGGGTAACGTTACTTCCCTTAATAGTGCCGGTACAATCGAATCCTCCAACGCAGGCAACAGCGATCTATCCTCCGCATACTCGTCCGGCGACCGCGGGGTTAACCTGAGCATGATCTCATCGAGCATGCTGGGAGGCATTGAAGTGACGAAGGCGATTACGCCGGACATGGACGCGGCCGTACTCGGCGGCGTCGTGAACTTCACCCTGCGGGAAGCCACAACCCGAAGAGCTCAGCTGCATCTGCTCGCCCAGGGTGGATACGATAATCTGAAAAGCACATACAACGATTATAAACTCGTCGCGACTTACGAGAAACGTTTCTTTGATGATAAGTTCGGGGTGTTCGCCGAGGGCGACGCCGAAAGGCAGAACCTCTCGGCCAACGAGCTCGGCGCAAGCTACAGCTTGAATAGCCCGAAGTTGAATGTCTCAAACCCGACTTACCTGGACGGCGTGACCCTCCAGGATATCCCCAGCACCCAGAAACGGTTCGATGGTACACTGACACTCGATTACCGCCTGCCCGGAGGAAAGGTGGGTCTGATGAACTTCTTCAGCTACGGTATCACCAACACAGTGAATCGCAGTGAGAGCTTCAATCTCGTCGATGGCGGAAACGACCACGTTTACGGACTTCAGGCAGACCAGCAGAATTTGACCGAAGCGACCAGCATACTCGATTTCCAGAAACAATTCCCGGCACTGAACGTCCATCTGAAACTCTCAAATACGTTCTCCCAGACCCAGCTGCCTTACATAGACAACTGGAACTTTATCCAGGGATTGCCGACCGGCTTCAGTTCTTTGGCCGACGAAAGCCTCAGTCCAAAACAAGTCCCGGCCCTGGCTTACGATAGCCTGCAGATAACGGGACTCGACCTGTTGAAGCAGGCGTCCAGCATGTTGAGACAGGACGACATAGGCGCCCAGCTCGACTTCAAAACAGACATAAACTTCTCCGACCTCATCACGAGCGTGCTTAAATTCGGAGGAGCGTTCAAATACACAAACAGGTCCTACAATTATCTGCAGGGTGATGGAACAGTTTCGACGACCGCACAGAGCGTGGTGACGGGCATTGCCCAGGAATTCCCATCGATGCGGCCGACATTAAGTACATGGGGCGCAATACTTCCTCTCTTCGTGGACAGCAGTTACAGCTACGGCAGCAATTTCCTGGGAGGGGGATACAAAATGGGCCTTCCCATAAATCTGGCTCTCATGGAACAGGTGCTGAATATCGCAAGGAGGACGGGCACGGCGGAGACCTGGTCGCACGATGCACTGCAATCCGGAATCAACAACTACTGGGGGCAGGCGTACAGAAGCGCGGGCTACGGCATGATAACGGTGCATTTCGGTCCCGACCTGACCTTCCTGCCGGGGGTCAGATACCAGGTGTTGCAGACGGACTTTGGCGCTCCGAGGGCAAATGCCCGACTCGGTCCCGATTCGAGGTATTATTTTACCCACATAGATACAACGATGAACCTGGCAAATGGCTACTGGCTGCCGATGGTCCATCTCATTTATAACCCGACCCCATGGTTCCAGATTCACCTCGCGTATACAAACACACTCAACTATCCCGACTACACCGAAATCACACCTGAGATGGCTGTCGGAAACAACAGCGTCGATTATCATAATTATCTTCTTAAGCCTGCGACATCGGCGAACTATGACGCCATATTTTCTCTCTACGACAATACTCTCGGCCTTATTTCCGCGGATGCCTTCTATAAGAGAATTCATAATTTCATCTTTGCGACGGGTAATACATACGTGGTAAACCCGGCCCAATATCCGGGAATACCGAACTATACCGGCGGATATTCGCTGACGACCTCCATCAATGACCCGTATCCGGTCTACGACTATGGCTTCGAGGTTGACTGGCAGACTCACTTCTGGTACCTGCCCGGCGCAGTCTCCGGGCTTGTCCTGAATGTTAATTACACGCATGTCTATTCCGAAGGGAAGTATCCTTATACTTATCTCAACATCGTCCATCCCACGTATCCCGTGGTCATCGACACCGTCGTCACCAGCTTTGCCGACCGGCTTCTCGATCAACCCAATGACATAGTGAACGTAACTCTCGGCTACGATCTGGGCGGCTTCGGTGCGCGCGTCTCGATGCTTTATAACGGCAACATATTCCAGGCATACAACTTCTGGCCGCAGCTGCGGTCGAACACCGCCCAGTTTCTCGAGTGGGATGCCCAGGTTAAACAAAACCTGCCATGGTCCGGGCTGCAGGTCTATCTGGATCTGAACAACATCAACGGCGAACCGGAGATACAGATCAATCAGGGTTCGACCTTCCCGAGCTCGGCGAATTACTATGGTATGACGGCAGACCTCGGGTTCAGATGGCAAATATGAAACAGCCCTTGAAGGGAAAGGCACTGACACAACTTCGAAACAGTAAAACTACAGGAGGACGTATGAGTTTCCCGGGTTCATCGATCCTGAGACAGACGATCACGATGCTGCTTGCGGGCGGGCAGGGAGAGAGGCTCTACCCGCTGACCGCTTTCAGGAGCAAACCGGCGGTTCCGTTCGGCGGCAAGTACAGGATCATCGACTTCGCGCTTTCGAACTGCCTGAACTCCGGGCTCAGGAAGATATACATTCTGACGCAGTACAAGTCGGACTCGCTCAACCAGCATATCCTCGAGGCATGGAGCATATTCAACCCGGAGCTCGGCGAGTTCATATTTTCAATCCCGCCTCAAAGAAAGATAAACAACGACTGGTATCTCGGCACTGCCAACGCTTTGTATCAGAACCAGAATTTGTTTTCCCCGTCAAAGGGGGTCAACTGGGTGCTCGTTCTGAGCGGCGATCACATCTATAAGATGGATTACCTAAAGATGCTCCAGTATCACATTGATACGAACGCGGATCTGTCGATGGCATGTATCGAAGTTCCGAAGGAGGATGCCAGCAGGTTCGGCATAGTGCACGTCGACAATGATTACAGGATTACCTCGTTCGTGGAGAAGCCGGCCGACCCGCCGGAGATACCGGGCAAGCCTGGACGATGTTTCGTGAACATGGGTATCTATGTGTTCAATGCGAAGCGGCTCATAGAGATTTTCGCGGAGATGGAAAGCAAGAAGACAAAGAGCGACGATTTCGGGAAGGATATTCTCCCTTACATGGTCAAGTCAAAGATGAATGCAAGGGCGTATCCGTTTCAGGATGAGAATGGGAAGTCGGAAGTGTATTGGAAGGATATCGGCACCATAGACAGCTATTACGAGGCGAGCATGAATCTTATCTCCGTCACGCCTGATTTCAATTTCTACGACAAGGCGTGGCCGATGCGTGCATTCCAATACCAGGCGCCGCCGGCAAAGACGGTGTCTCACGAGGGAGAGAGAATAGGACGAACGCTTAACTCACTGATTTGTGACGGGACCGTCGTCTCGGGCGGCCTCGTGGAGCGTTCTCTGATAGGTCCCAATGTCAGGGTGAACAGCTTCTCCTACGTCACCGATTCCATCATCATGGACAACTGCAATATCGGAAGGCACGCGAAGATCCGCAGGGCCATAATAGATAAGAACGTCAGCGTTCCGGAGGGATACGAGATCGGGTTTGACCTTGTCAGCGACGCGAAGAAATTTACAGTCACGGAGAGCGGTATAGTCGTGATCAAGAAGAACGAAGTGCTGGCGTAGAAGCGCGCCCGCTCCCGGTTAAGTGATCGGCGTGGTGTAGGTCCCCGGTCGACCGACGGCGGTGCATCCTTGGGTGAGGCCGATTCCGGCCTGGCAACTATCGGCTGTGGCGAACATCCTTCGGTCGTCGCCTTCGCCGAATGCGGCCCCGACATTTTCGCAAGCACTCCGGCCTACGGCCTGGCGAAGTTGACCTATTGCAAGCGGAACAGTTTTCGTGGAATCCAATGACGGCTTCTTCCGGAAACGTACACTTTGACCCGAAAGAATGTAGGGCTTCGGCCGTTGTCAACCCATGGAAGGTTCCTGCTCTCACTGCCGCTCGCCAACTCTCGGGGCCGGTGGGGTGGTAGCCACGACCTGAATCGTGAGGGCGTCGGAATGCTTCTGCTTGTTGAGAAAAGCGGCGATAACCTCTCCGTTACAGCTTCCGCGCCATTCGTTGAAACGAACGGCGTTGTGGACAAAACCGTTTTGCGCTTGCGCACAACTCACGGTCGATCGTTCTGATGAACTCCATAGAGCCGACAGCCCCATAGCTCTGAGCGGTTACCAGCAGCCATATCTCGCGAGTTGCAAATTCCTCCCCAATGGAGTAACCTTAGGTAAACAATGCCAGGGCAATAAACACCACAGGTATGCATTCCAGGCCGACGAGAATATAACAGATTATTGCTGACTCTTATCTCGGTTGAGCCCCCTGTTCCACCCGAGGAGCACAACGAAATACTTCAGTCATCGCGAAGTCAAGGTGAAAGTTCAGACCGCGACTGTCGCGTCACGTTTCGGCACACACGAGGGAGCGACAAATGGAAAGAATGAAAGCAGCCGTTTGCACAAGGTATGGTCCGCCTGAGGTTTTTAAGATAGTGGAGCGCGGCGTACCGGTTCCTAAAGACGATGAGGTCCTCATTAAGATATTCGCAGCCTCCGTGACGAATAGTGATATTTTCATTCGGAGTTCCGATGTCCCGCTGAGGCTTCGCATTCCGATGCGGATCATGATGGGAATAACCAGGCCGAGGAATGATATCCTGGGAGAAGTGCTGTCCGGGGAAATTGTGAAGGTGGGTCCAGGGATAAAACGTTTCCACGTCGGCGATCAGGTGTTCGGACTCACGGGATTTTCACTTGGAGCATATGCGGACTATAAATGTATGAAGGAAGCCGCATCCAGGAAGGGGTGCATTGCACTGAAGCCGTCTAACATAAGTCATGGAGACGCAACTTCGGCTGCATACGGCGGTCTGCTGGCCTTCCAGTTCCTTGAGGAAGGACATATCCAGCCGAGAGAGAAAGTCCTCATTTACGGAGCATCCGGCACGTCCGGTACAATCGCAGTCCAATATGCAAAACATCTTGGTGCCGAGGTAACCGGTGTATGCAGCGCCGAAAAGATCGACCTCGTAAGATCGCTGGGGGCGGATAAAATCCTCGACTACAACGACAGGGATTCGATATCCAGACTGGAAGCCTACGATTTCGTCCTCGACTCTGTCGGAAAGGCAAGGACTTCTGAATTGAAAAAGGCTTGCAAAGCCCTGATGACCGGCAAACACAAATTCGTTTCCATCGACGACGGCCCTCTCATTCTAAGCTATGATCGCTTGGTCCACATCAGGGAACTTGTGGAAGCTGGAATTATCAAGCCGATCACCGACAGGTGCTTTCCTCTCGAGCAGATTATCGAAGCCCACAGATATGTGGAGCGTGGTCACAAGAGCGGCAATGTTGCGATAATTGTTAATTGATAATCTCAACAATTGGCTCTTTCCCGATCTCTATTCACGATATCTCAGCTGAACGGAACGTTCGCCGTAAAATCGTAGTAGAACGTCAGCTCAAACGACACGATTCCCTTATTCACGCCGAAGGAATAATTGTAATTGTGGAACTGTGAGTAAATGAGAGCAGCTTTGCCGTAAAGCGATGGGCAAGGCTGATACATTGCGGAAGCCTGAACCATGTCTTCCACCTGGTCGACACCGTAGGGGAAAGGCTCGCTGTAACCGGTTTGCACGGTCACGTTCGGATCGGTCAGCCAGGGCATGGTGTATGGACTCGATATGTTGTAGCTCCCGTGTTCGAGATGCATCGCCTCCACGTTCAGTTCCCAATCGTATGTAAGCCACTGTGACAGCTGAAGGTCGATGTCCCAGAAGTCGTTGCCGTAGGGATATGCTATCGGGTAATTACCCTGGAGGACTTTAAGATAACTCGACCAGTCATAGTCGTTGTAATTGCGGTTCGATACCGCATTGAATTGCAGATCCCCGTCGGTTCCGCTTACCCCGAGTCCGGAAAGGATGTTTGAGGTACGAAGGCCGACATCGAAGGCAAACGGGTTCGGCTTCAGGTCTCCCTTCGTCTTATGATCCACCTGGTAATCTGAGATCATGAAGTCGCAATAAAGATTGTAGTTCTTCGGCCAGAAGATGCTGAAGTCAAACCCGACGTTGACATCGGCATTACCTAATTGCTCGTTCACCTTGGTTTCGTAAAGTACGCGCATCGGGTTGATGAGTGAAAGGTCTATGGGCGCGTTTGGGCCTCCAAACATCGCCGACTGGAACAAGCCCGCGAAGACTTTGTTGTCTATGTTGAATTCTACCCGTGAACCGGTATAGTACCTGTTCGCCAGCGGGTCGGGAACGCCGACGGTTGGGAAAGGCATATAACTGTTTGTGTCCGGTGTGAATTCCGGCATCTGGTTCAGCTGTGCCACAAACCAGTTTGCCTTCAGAAGTTTTGACTTGATGAAGAGGGAAGCGAGGTCGAGCGGCCCCGCCGAAGTCGAGACGATCGGTCCTCCGTTGTTTCCGTATCCCCACGATAGGTAGTCGCGGCCGAAAGTGAAATCCACATAACGGCTCGTGTACTCGATATATGACTGTTGATTGAGCGCATCGAGTCCGAACTTCGTCGAACCGGTATATAGAGTGTCGTCCTTCAAAGTCTGGTTGATCGTCGCGTCGGTATAGAGAGTCAGGTGATTCCCGAAGCTCAAGCCGAACTCTGTGCGGAGCAGCGGTCTGAATTCAAGCGTCTTTGCATACTTGAATTGGCCGTAGTATCCTTTTGCCAGGTTCAGGAAGTCCTCTTCACCGAACCTGAGGGATGTCGTCGAAGTATCCGGCCTGGATTCCCTAGCTTGAAGATAATCGAGTTCATTTGAAAACTCCTTCTCGAGTTTCTCGAGTGCCCAGCGATCTGCTGTCGGTAGTGAGGAGACCTTCTGCTTCTTCACGAGATTCGCAATTGCCCGGGCGACTTCCATCCTCCGGTACGGTCTGAAGCCCGGACTCAGGTCGAGAAGGTATCCTCCGGTCTGGAGCTGCTGTATGGCGTCATATATCCAGCTGTCGGGTGGAATTGAATAGTTCCCCTGCGCGGCGGCAGTACCGACCTGAATGAGGAGTAGGGCGAGAATGGCAAGGATGAGAGATTTCAATATTCGCTCCGTATGTGTTGATAATCATGAATGATGAACGTGCCTGTAGTCAAAAATTTACCGCCAGATTGAATTCGGCCTGGTAGCCGATCCCTTGCGGACAGGGAGCAACCCCAACGCTGGTCTTGATAGGTCTGTAGTTGTTGTGTGCCCAGATCGCCGCTTCCACCGCAGACCCGAAATGATTTAGGATGAGGACTCCTGCCGCTACCAGTGCAACATTGTACAAGTGCGTTGCGGTTCCCCTCATATTCTCGTAGAAATAGCTGTCCTTAGTGTCGATCTTGATCGCATTGTATGTCAGGATGGAAGGATTCTCGTCAATCCAGCCTTGTCTGAACTGAGGGTACTTACCGATCTCCTTGTAATATTCTACGCCCGGATAAGCGAACAGCCAATGTGAAAAATACCCCCCCATCGCTTTCTCGACCTGGTTAAGTGCATACCAATTGACCTGGTACTCGGGAGAGGCATACTCGTTGCCCAGCAGGCTGTTTCCTTTTGAGTTTATATACTGTGCGATTATAGCCTGACCCTGACTGGACGTCCCATTGATTTGCTCGAGCTGTTGAACATTGTCTCCTACCCACTTCGCATACCTGTAAACGCTGTAATGACCGTTCCGGTATCCGTCCGCGGCTGTGCCGTCCGCGTACAACCGGAAGGCTGCCGTTTCCTGGTTGCCCTTTTTGTTCCAGAGGACGTTTACCACCCAACCGGCGACCTCAAGGCCGAAGAATGCGGCGGCCTTTATGTAGTTAGATGTTCCACCGTTGTAAAGTTGTCCTGCACCGGGGATGATCAGGGAGAAGACACCTGAAGTCATCGCAGCCCTTGTCTTCATCCTGTCCAGTGAGTCGTTGTATTCTTTTGTGAATGAAGAAGAGAATAAATCCTGAGAAAGATTTCCGGTGAGTCTTTGAGTCCTCGAATCAGAAACCGGTTGGATGAAGGCACCGGAATAAAGGTCCCTCGTACGCATGGATAATTTTACTCCGGCACTCGCGGTACCGGCAGGAACCGATATCGAATCCGCAGTCAAATTATTCCGGAACATTCCACTTCTTTGAATCGTATTTGCATACCCTGCTACGGCTAAACTGAGGATGATTACGATCGATCTGAACACGTTTACCTCCCGATTGATTTCAAACCTTATTTCTTTGGAAAATGATTTTGTCGAGACTGTGGCTTCGGTTATTGGATAGCCAGCTTGCCGTCCGACAGTTCCAGGCGCGGCCATTAGGATGCGTCGCACCGGGAGAATGTTTTTGCGGTTGATCAAAGGGAAGGATCAGATCAGGAATTTGCAGACGATTGGAAGGAGTGATTCATGCTTTCGACATTGGTCCCGGTTTGCGGGCGTGTCAGACTCTTTCCGGGGGAGAACCAGAAAAGATGCTCGCTGTCGATTCACTGCCAGGAATAGGGAGTGCGTATGAATGATTATGTTCTTGAAGCGCTGATCCCGTTCCGTAAATACTGCAAGCAGACCTCTCACGGAGAAATCTTTTGGAGAATGAGTGCCGACAGTGTCATCTCCTGTGAAGAAATGTACGCCGGATGCATTCTTCAGGATCAGGAAAGAATTGCCCATCTCCTCAGCCAGCCTTGCAGGCAAGGACGAGATGGATGCAGACACACTGATTGCCAGTACGATTGAAACCAGCCTGGTACTTCGCGTTCTCATTTCTATTTCAAATAATAACGCCGCTGCTCCAAATGCAATACCATCGTTTCATTCATGACCGCGTACCCGCGCCGGAAGGATTGATAAATGTCGCTCTTATATTATTATTTATTCATCACCCTTATGGAGCTTGACACTATCATGGTGAGAAGGTACCTTTCGTCGACAGTCCAGTGATAGTTGGTCCGACTCAATCTCTCTGCCAGGCCAATCTTAGTTTCCAATGAGATTACAACTTTCGTATATGACGCCGGATTTGTGCCGCCGATTTCAGCGGCCTCTCTACGTGCATGGAACATCGGGAGGTCCGATCTCCGGCGCCGGTAGAAACGTTGGAAAGATGAGCTTATGAATTGGAGCTATGAATCGAACGGGCTCAACAACCGATCGACAATCATTCGCACTTTAGCTGCCACGATTCTGCGTAATTATGTCCGCGCAGGAGGGCCAGACGGGTACAACATCCAACAATTAAATAAGGAGATGTAGTAATGCGAAAGAGAGCAATCCTTGTAATGGGGATGTCAATTCTGACGATAGTATCCGCTTTGATCATTGAAGATGTCAATGTCAGAAGTGCAGAAGCCCAGAGCCGGGGATCTCAAGCGAAGACCTATTCGGCGCCGGTGAAGTATGACCCGCCTTCCCGCGAAGAGGCACCGCCAAACATAAGAGAAGCCGTGATTACAGGTTACAACATCATGAACCACACGAGGCACTATGCCGGTGAGTACGACGGAAACGTAATGAACTGTTCGAACTGTCATTTCAAAGAAGGCTCGTATAGAGGCGGTAAGAACGGCGGTATTTCTCTCGTAGGCGTGAACACTCAATACCCTAAGTACAGTAAAGAGGCAGGAGGTGTCATCGACCTCGCCTCCCGGATAAACGCGTGCTTCGAGCGGAATATGAATGGTAAGCCGCTTCCGCCCGACAGCAAGCTGATGGTTGGCCTGATAGCTTACTTCCAGTGGATATCCAAAGGCTTGCCTGCATACGGGAAGATTCCGTGGCTCGGTCTCAAAGAGCTGAGGAGCGCATATAGACCAAACGTCGACTCAGGGTTTACGGTTTTCAAGACTATCTGCGCCACTTGTCACGGTGGTGATGGAATGGGAACGAAGATCGCACCCCCACTTTGGGGGAATGAGTCGTTCAGCGACGGCTCTCAAATGACGAACATCGGAACGCTCGCAGCATTTGTACACAACAACATGCCTTACCGCGTTGCCAATCTGACCAAGAAGCAGGCGATTGATGTTGCCGCGTTTATTTTGAGCCACCCGAGAGCTCATTACCCCAAATAGAGAGACGCGAGTCCGATCATTTCAGATAATGAAGTGATAGTGTCATGCGATTCCGAACTGGGTCTTCGTCAGAAACGGTAATTGAATCTCCGGGCGCCGGCGATCCCTGACTCCCGGATTTATTTGAGCCAAACAATAGTCCGGGAGCATTTCCGGTCGTCGCTCAAGATTCTCTTTCTGAGATGATATGAGAAGTTGCCGTAGATCCGGTTGAGTTTCTGACGAAGCCGTTCGGAATTCCCGGCTGTCGAATTTGACAGCCTACCGCAAAACAAGCGGCTCTAATTTTTTCAGCCACAGAAATATCCGTCAGCGTGGTTTGAACGTATCGGAGGGGATGATCCGGTAACGGATACCTAAGGGAGCCTGTCTGGTCTAAATATTGCCGCACCCGGCCGACCTGTGAAACCGGAACGGACGAGGTAAGCTGAATTACCCTGCATCGGGTCGACCGATGTCCTGGAGTCCAGTGATCTCTCGAAGCTGTAGAAGGTAACTCCAATAGCCATGAGATTACCTCACTCATAGCTCGGTGTCGTACTGTGGCTCACAGCTTTCATATATCTGCTTGCCAGTATGCTTTCCGGAACGGGCCCGGATTTATATCCATGTTCAACCATATAGTACTCAATTAGTTGCCTCGCAATCGGGGCACAAGCTGCGCCGCCATAACCGCCGTGTTCCACCATGACGCATAGCGCAATCTTAGGATGATCAAAAGGTGCATAGGCGACAAACCATGCATCGTCCTTTCCCCTGGAATTTTGTGCGGTCCCGGTTTTCCCGCATACCGCGATGTTCGGAAGTCTCGCCGCCTGGGCCGTACCGAGCGGCCCGTTTACGACCAGGTACATAGCTTCGTGGATGATATTGAATACGCTCTTGCTCACAGGAATCTTGTGTTCACTGTACTGGTTGTAATAGACTTGGCCGGTCTTCTCGTTTTCGATATAGTTTACTATGTGAGGCTGGTAGTAAGTGCCGTCGTTCGCAATTGCGGCAACATATGCCGCCATCTGAAGCGGCGTAACCGTGACCTCTCCCTGACCGATCGCGAGATTAAGAAGATAGCCCCTGGTCCAGCCATACTTGCCGAAAAGGGTGTTGAAGTATCCTCGCGATGGAAGGATCCCCGGGTTCTCGTTGTCTAAATCTATTCCGGTCTTTCTGCCAAAACCATACAATCGGCCGAAGTGCGTCCACTTTCTCAAACCGACCTTCAACATCAGCTTATAATAGAATACATCGTTCGACACCTCAGTCGCCGTCATGAGATTGATGACGCCGCTTGCTATGTCATCGGCGTTATGCCATTTCCTCCCACCGTAGACCATCCAGCTCTTACAATCAGTCGTCCAATTCAGATTCACGACATCGTCCTGGAGCGCAGCCGTTGCAAGAACCATTTTGAAAGTTGACCCCGGGGAAAGAGCTGCCATAGTAGCACGGTTGAAGAGGGGTTTGTGAGGATTGTCTATGAGCTTCTTCCATTCCGCATCGGAGGTGTACCCGGAGAAAACTGAAGGGTCGTATGTGGGAGAACTGGCCAAGGCAAGAACGCCTCCATTGTTCGGATCGAGCGCGACAATCGCTCCTTCCTTGCCCTTCAGAAGTTTCTCTGCCATCGCCTGCAAGTCTTCATCGACGCATAGATGGAGATCCAGTCCGTTCTGAGAAGGCACGTCGAGTCGGCCGTTTTCGTATGGGCCTATGACCTTTCCCACGTTGTTGATGGCGTAATAGTTATATCCTTTCTCCCCCCGAAGGAGCGTCTCATAGCTCGCCTCAAGACCGGTGTAACCTACGACGTCCCCCGGTTGGTAATAATCTCCCATCGTCTTGAGCTGGTGCTCAGATATCTCTTTGCAGAATCCGAGTATGTGTGCAGCCACAGCCTTGCCGACATATATGCGTTTAGCATCAAATTGGAAGAAGACCCCTCTGAACTCGTCCAGGTGCTCCTCTATTGAGTACATCGACCTCGGAGAAATGTCGCGTTTCAGTCTAACAGGGAAGTACGGCGATATCCTTTCACCTCGCTTCAGCCGGCTGACTATTTCAGTGCTGTCTATGCCGAGGAGTTCTGCGAGCTGGGGTATCTCGTCCGTGTTGAACTCGGAAGGTATCAACGACACTTCGTACGCCGGGGCATTCTCCACCATAACCTGCCCGTTCCGCGAAAAAATCTTTCCGCGAAGCGGCTCAACCACTTCGACGCGCGTCGTGATGTCCTGCGATTTTTTTCCGTAGATGACTTCATCGATCAGCTGCATATCTCCGAGCTTGGCGCCAATCGTGCAGAGTACGAGGAGAACCACTCCTCTCATCATGAACGCCCTGGCGCGCGAGCCGAAATCGGCTTCAAACATTTATGTCCTTCTCCCGTTCAGGGAAATCTGATTCATGACAGATATTTACGCGCAAACTTCAATCACAGTTGTCAATTTCAAAAAAACAATGGATCAATTCAATAAGCTGCGAAAGAATACTTGTCATATAAGACTATGAAAAGCGTTTTCTGGATGGGCATGTTGAGTTGGCATATCATTGAGCCGAATGATCGATTGAGGCGCAGGTAACGGGACAGCCCCTGCATATCGCATTGCGGATCGTCGCCAGCCGGCTTCATCCCGCATCTCGCATCTTCAAAGCGCTCATGCGGCCGGTCGACAATTATCTACCGGTGGAAATTCAAATGCAGCCGAAGAGGGTGAGGAGGAGCCGCCGAAAGAGAAGGCGGCTCCGACTCTATTTGAAATTAGCTTTTGTGAGCTTTGATCTTTGATTTGAGCATTCTCATCTCTGCCATAATCTGGCCTGCATTCATTTTCGGATCTACCTTCGGATAGATCTTCACAATCTTCCCTTCAGGGTTCAAAAGGAAAGTGACCCGGTTGTCGACCTTCCATTTCGCGTTATATACTCCATACTCATTTGCAACCTTGTGAGTCGGATCGGCGAGTAACAGGAAATTGAGATGGTACTTCTTGATGAAAGCGAGATGAGACTTGACAGTCTGGACGCTGACCCCGATCACCTTTGCGCCCTCTTTTGTTATTGAGGAAAGGTGATCTCTGAACGTGCATGCCTCCGTCGTGCAGCCTGGAGTCTCGTCCATCGGATAGAAGTAAAGGACGACGTACTGACCCCGGAAGCTGCTCAACTGGTGCCACGCGCCGTCGCTTCCCTCGAGCTTGAAATTCGGGGCCATTTCGCCCGGCTTGAGGGTTATTTTCGCGCTGGCGGTCGCAGCGAAAGCCAGCATTAGTATTATCAAAGGTGCTACTCTTCTCTTAAGCATTGGATTCTCCTTTTCTTAGGGCAACATTTCCGGGGTCGACCTCGTTCCTTGCCGGGACCCGCCTTGTTTCAGACTGCTCCGCCTTCGCCGCGCGTTACAGGTTGAAAGAACCGAGAGCGTTTATCGACATGTATTCAGACTGCATCTGCAAACTGGCGTTCGAGGATATCACTGGCCCGCCGTCGGGTTAGCGGCTGCCCAGTGTGGCCAGAGGACTGGATAAAGGTGCGGGACCCTCGTAGAAGTTCAATCGATACTGTACGGCTAACGGCATTCCCCGGCAATCTCCGTTTCATAGTACCACGAAACTTGCAGAGGACGGGTGCCGATTCCGATAGTTTGAAACGGAACCCGGAAAGGATGGCTTGCGTTCAAGTCTGATGGTTGGCTAAGCCGGCATCCAGATCGATAAAGACTCATAAAAGAACGACATGTCCAGGCTTGACGAAGACCCGGACCAGCGTAAGTCGGCAATAAGATGTACAAAAGTATCGGCTGCAGGAGGATGGTATGAAACGCATATGGACAATAATCGGCGTTGAAGATGTTGCCGGAAGCTTCAGGTGGTACCAGTCGCTGTTTGGCCAGGCCGAGACGTCTCCGGCCCATGATGACTTCGGGCAAATATGCGACGAAGACGGGACGGTTCTGCTTTGTCTCCACCGCTGGGGTGCACACGAACATCCGCCGCTTGCGAGCCCGGACGGAGGGAATTCGGGCAACGGTCTACTGTTGTTTTTCCGGCTGGATGATTTCGACGCGGCTCTCTCGAGGGCACTCCACCTCGTCCCTAAACTTGCCGAGGAGCCTCACATTAATCCGAGCACCGGGACCATGGAGTTTGCGCTCAGAGATCCGGATGGGTATTACGTTATGATCAGCGCTCTGTAAGTGTGACCGATATTGTCGATGCCCTTCGCCAATGGAGGAGATTTGGCCGGCTGAATGGGTCATATTATTTCATGACCTGTTGGAGAAGGATCCTACCTCGCGAGAACTTCCAACAGTTTCTGAATTGAGAGCGGTGCACTTCCTTCGAGATGGTTATTGAAGTTCGCGTACACGTCGAACTTCTTCGGTATCAGTTTCTTTATGAGTTCAGATATTTCTTCGATGGTTTTGTCCCGCGGATCGACAATTTCAGTCCAGTGCTTACGCGTTTTCTTCTCTATTCCCTGACGGTCGGACCCCAGAAGTCGAATGACGGCAGTCTTCGTGGGCAGCGATGCGGTGCCGAACTTCTGGAAGACACCTGAGGCGGGTGGCATATAATAACCGTCCACGAGCACATGACCCGTCTTGTGTTTCTTCAGGAAGTCGAAGTATTCCTCCTTCAGGTAATTTGGGTTCCTTATCTCGATAGCATATTGGTAATCGCCGGACAGATCATCCAGGAATGGCCCGACCTGATCGAAGAACGCATCGAGGGAAGGCATCTTTGATTTGTTCAGGTATTCAAACTCGAACATTATTACGCCGATCTTGTTTTTGAGCGGTTCGAGCGATTTTGAAAAGGCTGTCATCAGCTTCCTGCTCAGGAAATGGGGATTCGGTTTTTCCGCGAGTTCCCTGGAAGCCTGCTTGTAGAAGTGGGTCAGAGTGATCGAGTTGGGCGCCTTTACCGTGAACCTGAACGTATCCGGGGTAAGCCTTGAGTATGCTTCGACGTCTTCCTCCTTCGGAAGTCGTACCGACTCAGGAGATTCGAGACTCCAGAACCATTGATCGATTTCGGCCGAGTCGAAGTGCTCGGCATATTCCGGCAGGTATTCATAGTGCTTACTCTGCTTGTGAGAATAGATGCCGATTTCCTGCCACTCGGGATAATTCCAGGAGCAGGTACCGATATGTAAATGGCTCTTGAATCCCGGCGCCAATTGATAGACTGAGATGGGGCTCGGTTTCATGCTGCAATATAGCAACATGGTACTGCCCGCAAAAGCGGTCGAAACTTCAAACTTCTTTTGGTGAGCAGGGAAGTAAGCCGGATGATGGCAGAGAGCTTCACCACCGGTTGCGGAACGATTTTCGCCGTCGGCTTAATGGAGAACCGGGAGGGTTTTGGTGCAAGAGAGTCATGAGAATTGCAAGAATCAGGAAGTCAGCCGTCCAGGCGTTCAGCCCTTGTCAGAAAAAGACTTCGACTCACAAGAACGCTTCGCCACTTTCGAGATTCTTTTCCGCAACAAAAGAAATCCGATGGAACGGGAGTTCACCGACGTAGACGGGACCTATGCCTGTAAATCAGCCTTCCTCGACGGTGACCTTGTCGGCCTGCACGCTTATACCGGCAAGACTTTCCAATTTTGGGCTGACACTCTCCAGCTTTTCACTCAAGCTTTCCATAGATTGCATGGCCGGTTCTGGAAGTAAAAGTGTCACCAGGAAGCCTGCCACGGCGAACACGAAAGTCACAGTCAATGTCCCGCTCAGCCCCAGGGTTTCGGTCAAGATCGGGAATGCAAATACTCCTATGAACGCACCCATTTTCGCAATACCCGCAGATAAACCGTGCCCGGTGGTCCGCAGGCTGACCGGGAAAAGTTCTGCAGGGAGTATGAACGTCGTGGTATTTGGACCGAACTCAGCGAAGAAGTAACTGATGCCGTACAGGAGGAGGAACGGCACGACCATCGATGTTATACCAGGGATAATTCCCATAGCCAGGAATGCCAGGCCCATGACCGCGAACCCGATCAGCTGGAGGCGTCTATGACCGATCCGGTCGATATTCATGAAAGCCAGGATATACCCCGGAACGGCGGCGAGCGAAAATATGATCACCGACCATGCTATGTTCGTCGCCAGGCTGGCGTGAGGAGCGATCATCTTCATGATCAGCGGTGTGGAAATTGAATTTCCATAGTAGGCATAATCGAACAGAAACCATGACCCGGCAGTTCCAATCAGTGTCTTTAGCAGTCTGCGATCGGTAACTAAAGTCCACGCGGAAAGTCGTTTGCTGCCGGATGCGTCTTTAGTCTCACGCACGACAACTTGACCCTCGGAATACGTGCGAAGACTGTTTGCCGCGTCCTGTTCGCGGCCTAGGACCTGGCTGACATAACGAGGCGATTCTGGCATCCTCCGGCGGAAATAAATTACGGCCATCGCCGGGATTGCTCCGAGGCCCAACATCAAGCGCCAGGCCAGATCGTGACCGATCCCGCTTGCGACAAGTGTAAGAGCCACGATCGGTCCAAGTATCAGCCCCACGGCTTGCATAGAAAAAACCATTCCCACAAGCTTGCCCCGATCCCTCCGGTTGGAGTACTCACTCATGATGACGGCGCTGACGGGATAATCTCCACCAATTCCAAGTCCCATAACGAAGCGGGAGACGATCAACCAGGTGAAATTTGGTGAGAAGGCGGAAACGATCGAGCCGATAGCCATAATAGCCGCTTCGAGACCGTAAAGCTTCTTTCGCCCCCAGAGATCCGCCATGCGTCCGAAAACGAAAGCCCCAACAAACGCCGCTATCAATGAAGTACTGCCTAAGAGTCCTATCTGGGTGTTGGTCAAATGCCACTCGCTGTTGATAAGCAGGATTGCGGCCCCGATGATGAATAAATCGTAAGCATCTGTGAAAAAGCCGACACCTGAGATTATAACGGCCCTTAAATGGAATAAACCTAACGTAGCCTCGTCAAGTGCTACTGCAATCTGGTTCCTTTGTCCAAATTCCGTTTTCTTTGCCACGTAATCGTCCAGTTTCAATTTTTGAAGTTCAGTTCTCTCCCCGTCATTCACAGTAAGGTTTCATTGTAAAGCTTCCATTAAGCCAATGTGAACTTATTGTAAAGTGTTTTACTCATCTATATAACTAACGGCTTCCGATGATCACTTACAAAAGGAACCGTCCCCCCGATATTTCCATGCTGCGGTGTTTCCGTACCACAGCGCAGGGCGAGGGAAAAAGTATCGTTCACCTTGAAATCCTGGATGCCACGCGGAGCCATCTCATATTCGCACCCGCTTCCCCGATCGACACTCCGGAAATACTCCTGTGCTCAATCAAATCGACCCAGGTCACGCGCGATTTCGGAAAACACTTTGCGGCGAGGTGTGACGGGAAGCCCAATCCGCAGCCTGCATCGAGGATCCCGGGCGGCGAACCGGCCGGATGAAGTGAGAGAAGTACCGGCGTAAATCCATTTTCAACCCGTGCCCTTATCACATCAGACTGAGCCGCTGTGGAATGATGATAAGTGCCGACGTCAACAAGCCAATGTTGTTTCCGTTCGATCTGGTCCGATGCAACTTGCACCACTTGTCCCTTCCGCTTGACGCAAAAAACTTAACCAATCTACGGTTAGGATTCAAAGAACGATGGACAAATGGCTTCGACGGGGAATCAGGTCTTATTCATAAAGTTCCCGTCCGGATTTCTGAAATCCTTTCCGCCCAGTGAACAGCGTCAGGCGAAATGAAACCCCACTCCATTCCGGCAGGCCAGAGTTATTTGCACTCCGTTCCATCTTATGAATTGGGTCATCTCAGTCGATCAGCAAAAACTTATCCTTCAATGGAAGCCGGATCAGAACTCAGGCGATGAACATCGCATCGCCAAAGGAAAAGAAACGGTAGCCCTCATGTTTTGCGGTCTCGTAAGCCTTCAGGATAGTCTCGCGGCTGGTAAACGCGCTGACCAGCATGAGCAGGGTAGATTTCGGCAAATGGAAATTGGTAACCATCGCGTCGACCACTTTAAATTCATACCCGGGTAAAATATAGAGAGAAGTGGGCCCGGCAAAAGGTTGAACCACGGAGCCGGCATGAGCGGTTGTGCTGTATTTCGTTCCCGATGCCGGAGTTGCTGCAGACTCGAGCGTGCGCACAGAGGTTGTCCCGACTGCCACGATCCGGCCGCCTTTCTTCCTCGTTTCGTTAATTTGATTTGCGACCAGGGAATTTAGTTCGCACCATTCTGTGTGAATTTTGTGATCGGTCGGTGCTTCTTCCGTGACGGGTGCAAAGGTATCTAGTCCGACATGGAGCGTAATGTAAGCGAGGTTTACACCATCGGCCTTGAGTTTCTGTAGCAGTGGATCTGTGAAATGCAGCCCTGCCGTCGGCGCTGCTGCCGATCCCGGAATGTGTGCGTAGACAGTTTGATAACGTTCAGGGTCCTGTAACTTCTCATGGATATAAGGAGGGAGGGGAACCTGGCCGTCATTGTCGAGATGGTTTTCGACAGGTTCGGAAAATCGAATCATCCGGCGCGATCCATCCAGTACCTTCACGATTTCGGCATTGAGTCCGTCTTGTAAAGTAACGGCCCGCCCTTCCAGCATCCCTCTCCCGCCGACGAGCGTCTCCCAGATCAATTCGTTCTCCTTCCGCAACAGGAGTATTTCCACTTCTCCCCCGGTGGATTTGCGCGCGCGAAGGCGTGCAGGGATTACCCTGGTCTGATTCAGGACCATCAGATCACCCGGCTTCAGATATTCGCCGATGTTGCGAAATATATCGTGCCGGATCGTCCCCATTCGTCGATCGAGAATCATTAGTCGTGAAGAGTCACGCGGCTCGACCGGTTTCTGTGCGATGAACGACTCGGGGAGATCATAATTGAAATCGGATGTTCTCATAATCTTTCCAGGATTGGTTCTGATTCAAGCTCAAGATGTGAAATTACTGCAATGCCGATGATTTCATCTAATTTAAGCCCTTTTGCCTACAAATCGTTAAGTGCGCTATAGTAAGAAACCTATTCGCTCATCCTCAAACATCGGGCGACTCACCGGCAGGCTCCTGGTCCCGTCATCCGGAATTCTGGGAGCAGGCCAAAGAAATTTTCAGCGGCGGTCTCCAACTGAAACGACCTACTTGAAGAACCCCGAGTTGCAAGGGCGGCTCTTCACTCTGTGAAGTCGCCGTAAGAACGATGATACCACAGTCTCCGAGTAAATTGGCCTGTCGCCTCTGATGGGGGCAGCCAAACTGTGAATCGTCAGGGATTCATAGGCGCAGTTTCGTTTGAATACGTGGCTTTGAGTCTTGCTCGTCTTGGGGAGTAGTAACGCGGAAATTGCCGTAGCGCAGCCGAGACGGCAACAAATGCTGGTCGACTGCCGGCGGTTTGTCCGGATTTGAGTCAACGTGAAGACTTCTTTGCCCTGCAGTAGAATTTCTTCAATGATCCGTTACGTGCACAACGAGAGGAGAAGGGAAATGGGAATTTGAGATTGGATGCGCCTGACACTTTGAATCAACCTTGGATACGGCTTTACCTCTCTCTGGTGCTGCTGCTTATCATGGCTCATGCGTCGGCTTTCGCTCAATCGGATACGAGCTGGACAGTCGCGACCGGCCGATGCTATAGCACCGATGTAACGCCTGACGAGGGATGGCGGCGGGCACGTCTGGACGCTGAGGCGAACGCAGTGAGAGATATCCTCGGCATAAGGATCATGGACGCAACTTTCGGAGTCAAAGCGGAATCTATGGGTTCGGCCAACGTCGAGAGCGATTACTTCAGTGTCTTTTCGGAGCTATCCAGTTCGACAACAGCGGGCCGTGTCGTGGCCGAACAAGTCTTAAGTAAGAACCTCCTGATCGAGAACAACTACCCGGTTTACACGGTGCAAATTCGTGCGAAGGTGGCGAAAGATACGGGGAATCCGGATCCTGGATTCAAGGTCGGTATTCATTTGAATAAGAGTATTTACTTTGACAGGGGATCTCCGGACATCAACGATGCCGTTAAATTCTCCGTTACCGCAAGCGAGAATTGTTACTTGTACCTGTTCGACATAATGTCGAATGATTCCGTATTGCTTCTGATACCGGATCGGTATTTCACGAACAATTTATATTCGGCGGTGGATGGGCCGGCGGGATTTCAGAAAAAGCTGAACTCTCTTCCCATCAAATTAAGAGTGGGGCTGCCTCCGGGAAAGAACAGTGCGACCGAAATGCTATACCTTGTCGCGCTCAAGAAGAGAGTCGACTTCTTCTCGCCTCACATGACGAAGGGGGCACTCGGGATAATCCCGACATACAAAAGCGCGATCCTCGATCTTCAGAAATGGCTGGTCATGATACCGCAGAACATGAGGACTTCAGCTTCTGCTTCATTTACGATAAGAAAGGAGCAATGAAAGAGACTATCAGCTACCGCTTGATCTTTCCGGTTATGCTCGCTTCAGTTTTCCTGGCATTCAAACCGGGACTATCGCAGGAAGTCAGGGTCAGCAATGTCAGGTTCTCCCTGGTAGACAGTACCGTGGTCGTGAACTATAATCTCAGCGGTCCTAAGAGCCGTCCGTACTGGGTAAGCCTGATCCTCAGGAGAAAAAGCTTCCAGGGATTCAAGTTCATCCCGATCGATGTAACGGGGGATGTGGGCAGGGGGGATTTCGAGGGGAACAGCAGGCAAATCGTCTGGCACCTTTACAGCGATTTTCCCGACGGACTCAGTGGAAGCGACTTTTATTTCCAGGTAAGTGCGACTCTTCTCGATGCCGGCGGTGATGCATCGTGGCTTTACTACGTGGGAGGCGTGATTCTGGTCGGTGGGGCCGCCGCCGCGGTTCTTTACAAATCCGACTTGATCGGAAAGAGCGGGGCAATTCCCTTCCCGACGCCGCCGGGAAGGCCGTAGGATGGCGGGGATACAACCATGATAAGAAATATCTTTATCGTCTTGATCGCATTTGCGGGGACTGCACTCGCGCAGACTTCGACAGGGAACAGTGCACCGGGTTCGTTGACGCCGGCGACGGCCAGCCCAATCGTAAATCAGCTGCCGATCAGCCCGGCGCCGTTAATTCAGAAGAGCGTGTTGACGCCGCTTGCGGATAATGAGATGAGTGTTTCGGACAGCATTCCGGTTTCAGGCCGTGTGTTGAAGAACGCGATAGCTGTCATTATCGGAAACAAAGATTACAAATACGCACCGTCGGTGGATTACGCGTTGAACGACGCATCGCTTATGAAGAAGTACGTCATCGATGCATTGGGGTACAGGCCGGGAAACATCATATATCTCGAAGACGCGACGCAGGGGGAGTTGATCCGGGTTTTCGGCAGTGAGACGGACTACAAGGGGCAGCTTTACGATTATGTAAGAAAGGGCTTGAGTCAGGTATTCATATACTATTGCGGCCACGGTGCTCCCGATCCGGAGACGAAGGAGGGATACCTTGTCCCGGTGGACTGCGATCCGAGCTCCGTTGTCCTGAATGGATATTCACTTAAGACTCTTTATTCGAATCTCGACAAGATCGACCAGGCAAAGCAGCTAAAGCACATCACCGTGGTTCTCGACGCGTGTTTTTCCGGAGCCGCAGTCAACGGCACGCTTCTGGCAAACGTCAGCCCGATATACATCACTGTGGACAAGGATGTGATGGCATCTCCCAACACGACGATCATAACGAGTTCGACCGGCGACCAGGTGAGCGGCTGGTACGATGCGAAGAAGCACAGCCTGTTCACTTATTTCTTTCTCAAAGGGATTCAAACGGACGTTTTGGCTGGCCGGCTCGACACGGTTACGGCAAAGGAAATATTCAATTACGTCGACGATGACGTCGATGGTGTACCATACTGGTCCCGGCGGTTGAACGGCCGGACTCAGACACCGACGTTTTACGGAAGCGACTGGGTGATATATGAAGGAGTAGCAGGCCGGTGAAAGAGGGGAGAAGTTGGAGATTGATACTTTCGGTCCTAAGAGGCCGGATTGGGGTGTAATTGGGGGAGCGATTTGAACATGCCTAGTTCAGGTGCAAGTCATGATCCGGCTTTTTCTGGCCGGACGAGATGGACCCGTGCAAAAGGACGCTGCTATTCTGGCGTGTACAAAGTTATAGAGGGACTTACGGGCTTGACTGCCAAACCTGACGATGGGCGTAGAGGTGTCACAAGGGCAAACCAAGCGGGGCGTAACTTAGAATGAGACGAACCCTTCTTCTTCTGCTTATATTTGCGCTTTCCGGGTCAGTTACATATCACGCGGAAGCCAATACGATCTCCTGGTCGCAGACTAATGTGCCTTTTGGGGGGACTGTCAAAGCGCTAGCGGTCAATTCTTCAGGATACATCTTTGCCGGAACTGATGGCTCTGGTGTTTATTTGTCGACTGATGCCGGTACAACTTGGTCCCCTATGAATAATGGACTAACCGATCTGAACATTTATTCTCTTGTCATAAATTCATCGGGTTACATTTTTGCCGGATCGGATAGTGGGGTTTATTTATCGACAGACAATGGCGTGAGCTGGGTAGCAACGAGTAACGGCCTACCGAGCGCAACAATCAACTGTTTTGCCATTAATTCCTCGGGATATATCTTTGCCGGGACAAATGACGGCGTTTATTTATCCACAAATAATGGCGCTATCTGGACAGCTGCAAATATCGGATGGACGGGAGGCATGGTCTTTTCGCTCGCTATTAATGGGTCAGGCAATATCTTTGCGGCGGGGTCGGTTGGTGATGTGTATTTGTCGACAGACAATGGAACAAGTTGGACCGCGCTCTACAATGGTTTGCCGGGCAACTCCATCTATTCACTCGCCATTAACTCGTCGGGTTACCTTTTCGCTGGAACATCTGGTGGAACGGTGTACTTATCAACCGACAATGGATCGAGCTGGACGTCGGTGAGTCGCGATTCGACAGGTGCCTTCGTTGAGGCTCTCGCTGTCAACTCTGCCGGGGATATTTTCGCAGGATGCTCGGGTGATGGTGTCTACGTATCAACGAATGGCGGAACAAGCTGGACAGCAATAAATTACGGACTGGCGAGCACCTTGATTTCTTCTCTCGCTATCAACTCGTCTGGTTACGTTATCGCTGGAACCGATTTAGGCAATGTGTGTGTATCTACAAATGATGGGACAAACTGGAAAGCTCTAAACAGTGCTTTGACAGATGTAGACGCGAGATCCCTCTTGATCAATTCAGCGGGGACTGTTTTCGTAGGGACTTGGATGCGTGGCATCTTTTTGTCCACAGACAATGGAACGAATTGGACACATTCGATTACCGGCCGGTCAATTGATTATGCCAATGTTACTTCATTAGCCATCAATTCGAAAGGGTACGTTCTTGCCGCAACTAATGGCTCCGGTGTGTTTTTGACAACGGATAATGGAGCGAGTTGGGGTGCCGTTAATATCGGTTTAATAGACAAATATGTTTATTCATTCGCATTTGACTCATCTGGCGACATATTTGCAGGAACGAATGGTGCCGACGTGTACCTGTCAACGGACAATGGGTCGAATTGGACTTCAGTGGGTAGCGGATTACCAAACACAGAGGTTCTGGCGCTGACCATCAACTCCTCCGGTTACATCTTCGCCGGTGTTTACGGCTATGGCGTGTACACATCAACGAATAACGGATCGTCTTGGGCGCCGTCTAACAGTGGCCTAGGAAATACAAATGTCCATGCACTTGCCGTCAATTCCTTGGGCTACATATTCGCGGGAACCGATGGTGGAGTTTATCTATCGACAAACAATGGAACAAATTGGAGCGCAGTGAACAATGGCCTCCCAAGCGCGGAGGTTACCTCACTTTCAATCAACTCGTCGGGCTATATATTCGCGGGAGTCTATGGCAGCGGCATATACTATTCGACGGATAACGGCACATCGTGGACGCAAATAAACAGCGGACTCACAAATACTAATGTTTATTCACTTGCTATTGACTCAGCTGGCTACGTTTTTGCGGCTACGAATGGTGGTGGAGTTTATAGGTCGGTCAGCTCAACGGACAATTCAGTCCCTTTAGTTCCTCAAAATCTCGCCGCTGTTGCCGGCAGCGGTCAGGTGACGCTTAGGTGGGATGAGGATACCGGCTCTGGCGTCTTGCGATATCGCATTTATCGCGGCACTACGTCGGGCGGAGAAGTTCTGGCCGACTCAACTTCGGGTGGGGCAGCGGATACAACGAAGGTGGAACAGAGACTCCTCAATGGAACAACGTATTATTTCAAGGTAAGTGCAGTTGACAGCACTGGGCTGGAGAGTGCTTATTCAAATGAAGTGCTGACGAGGCCCTCCTTGCTTAATTCTCTTTATGAGTATAATCCCGATACAAGTACCGTTTTGCTTCTGCACATGGATGAAACGAGCGGCTCGACGGCAGTAGATGCCAGTGCCTTTGGAAACAACGCGACTGCAGTCGGAACCGGTATATCAGCCGGCAGATTCGGAGAAGGTAGAAGCTTCAATGGCTCGTCGGACTATTTGCAGGTCAACGATGCTGGTTCGCTCGATATGACAAATCAAATAACCGTCGAAATGTGGGTCGACCTGGCCGTTTCTCAGAATCAAAATCTTCTCTCGAAGGATATCAACCCTGCCTCATCCGGTGCGTATCAGCTTTATGTCAATCCAAGCAACCAGGTCGGGTTTGGGGTTTATTCTGGATATCCCTGGCAGGAAGCGCAGACCTCCGCTCCGATTCAGCTAAACACATGGACACACGTGGCCGCCAGTTTCGACAATTCAACGAAGGAGTTCAAGATATATATAGACGGCGTGCTCAGTGAGGATACGACGATCGCTTCCGCTAACCTGACGACTACCAGCGACCCTTTGTACATAGGGCGCAACGGCTCGAGCCCCGTTTATTTTGTCGACGGAAAGATAGATGAAGTCAGGATTTCGGATGTAATACGCCCGCCACAAGAGTTTGATCTGCAGCTTCCACCGGTGAATTTGAACGCAAATGTCATCGACACAACGGTGAATTTGTCATGGCAAAATGGCGGCGGTGCTGCACCTTTGATGAAATACAGGATATATCGCGGCACAGATTCGAACGACGTGGTGCTCGTAGATTCAACCGCTTCTTTGTCCATGCAAGATATCGTGCCCGCGCTCGGAACTTATTTTTACAGGATTTCTTCCGTTGATTCGAGTGGATTCGAAGGTGCGAAGAGCATCGCTCTCAAGGTTGTTGCAAATGGTGCCCCGGCACCGCCTCAAAATCTTTCGGCCTACGCCGGCAGCGAGCAGGTGACGCTAAGGTGGGATGAGAATACCGGGTCTGGCTTCCTACGATATCGCATTTATCGCGGCACAACATCAGGCGGAGAAGTATTAGTCGATTCTGCGACAGGCGGAATAGCGGATACGACCCAGACAGAAACCGGGCTGACAAACGGTAAAACTTATTATTTCAAGATTACCGCAGTGGACAGCTCCGGCTTGGAGAGCGGATTCAGCAACGAGGCAAAGGCAGCGCCGAATGTTCTTTCACAGGGCCTCGTAGCATGGTACCCATTCACCGGAGATGCCAGCGACTCCAGCGGAAACGGAAACAATGGAACCGTAAACGGAGCATCTCTCACTTCCGACCGATTCGGCAATCCCAACGCGGCATACCAATTCGACGGTATCTCTCAAAACATTAACTGCGGCAACAACAGCTCTCTCCAGTCTAGTAGTGTCTCTGTAATGTGCTGGATAGACTATCTTGACTCCCTTCCGGCCGTAAATGCTCCGACGATAATTAACAAGGCGGCTAAAGGGAGTGATGGGTGGGCGATTTTTGTGGGCAACGGATATTTCGTTGGAGCGGAGCCGTCTCACAGCGGCGCCTGGCAAGGATTTTACTGTACCGATACCCTTACATCAAACACATGGCACCAGGTTGTCTTCACATATGACAGCTCGACACAAATAGCGTCGCTGTATTGGGACGGAAAGTTAGAAAACACTGAGAACTTTCTAATGAGTCCTGCGACTTCACAAGACTTGGAGATTGGATACGGTTACAACACGCTCGGGAGCGAGGGCACCGCTGGATTCGATGGAAAGATCGACGGCATTCGGATTTATAACTACGCAATCGGTAAGGCTGAGATAGACTCGCTGTTTCACAGTAACGGATGGGATTCACCTGCGGCTCCCAAAGGCGTGAATGCAATCGCAGGGAGCGGGCAAGTTGTCATAAAGTGTGACAGAAATTCCGAGCCAGACTTCCTGGAATATCGCCTTTACCTCGGAAAGACTTCCGGAAGTGAGACGTTAGTCGATTCTGCTTTGGGTATAAATGATACCACACTGGTTGAAACCGGGCTGACAAATGGAATGACTTATTATTTCAAACTTGCCGCGGTTGACAGCATGGGTCTACAAAGCGGGTATAGTAATGAGGTGAGCGCTACGCCTATCGCCACACCTACACTCCTTAGCCCGTTGAACAATGCTTTCAATCAACCGGATGTCGACACTCTGAAGTGCAGCGCCGCACCGGGTGCTTCGGAATATCATTGGCAGGTATCAGCTAATCTTTCGTTCGGGACTTTTGTAATAAATGACTCGACTTCCGATACCCTAAACGTCGTGACACTGACGGCGGGCAAGGAATATCACTGGCAAGTCCAGGGTACTAATCCAAGTGGTGCAGGAGAGTTCGGCGGCCCGGATTCATTCTCAGTGAGTTCAGCTCCATATCCACCTATGCTTTCCACTCCTTCAAATGGATCGTCAGGGATAGCAACGTCCCCAATCCTTACATGGCATGTGTCCCAGGGCGCAGAAAGTTACAGGCTCCAGGTATCGGCTGATTCTACTTTTCTCTCGACTAAATTTGACCAATCGAACCTTGCCGATACTACGGAAGTGATCGGAGGGCTTGCGAACAGCACGAAGTACTACTGGCGCGTGAATGCGAGCAATGCCGCTGGAAGCGGAGGTTGGTCGCCCGTCTGGAATTTCGAAACCGTAGCCCCGCCGCCTTCAATTACCGTAAATCCCGGGAATATCAACTTCGGGGCAGTCCCTCTAAACACGAGTTCAGCAGTCCAGACCTACATAGTCTATGGCAGCAACCTGATATCGCCTGTGACAGTGCAGGCGCCGAACGGCTTCCTTGTGTCCCGGTCTGAAAGCGGAAGCTATTCAGACTCGATAAGTCTGAACGAAACTAGTGGTACGATAATGGACACCGTCTGGGTGAAGTTTGCGCCGGCTTCTGCGACAGCTTACTCCGGTACGATATCGAATACCAGCGCAGACTCGGCATCACAATATGTCAGTGTGAGCGGAACCGGAGTGACTCCTGTCCTTTCGATAATAGATCTTAGGGACAGCATTTTCAGCGCCACTGTTTACTCAGCCGACAGTTTGAATAACTGGACAACTTCCATAAAACCGTTCGTCAAGACCTCAACTGGATGGCAGACGCCGAATGGATCGGGAACAACCGATTGGGGGGAATTCGTTCAGCACGGGGCTGTCACAAGCGGAGGAGTGGCGGACAGCGATGCCATTTACGCTCCCACCGATAGTACGGACATGGCCACGGTGGCTGATTACACACTGAGCTATCCCGACTCGATCAGCTTGAAGTACGGTCTCGGCGACGGCAGGCAATCAACATATGCCGACGTCAGGTTCGTGGTACAGGTGAAGGACAATAACGTATACACGACCATTCTGGATTCGACCGTCGACGACTCCGCGGGCTGGAGGATTTTTGGCGCAAGCCTGTCGAGGTGGAAAGACTCGGTCGTGACCCTGCGCCTAATAACGGATCCCAACGGGGTGACATTTGAAGATTGGTCTTACTGGGCGGATGCGAGAGTCGAAGTGGCGAGTGCTAAAGCGCCTCCGCAATCGCCGATGCTAGCGTTTCCCGCAAACGACACAACCGGTGCAGATACGAGTCTGACATTAACGTGGAGCGCTTCCGCATCTGCGTCAAGCTACGAACTACAGGTGTCGACGGACTCTACATTCGGGACAACATTTCTGGACCGGGCCGGTCTGACTTCTACTTCTCTCTCGCTCAGTGGACTGGCGGGTGGGACAGCTTACTATTGGAGAGTGGATGCGGCAAATTCCGCAGGCACAAGCTCCTGGTCGGAAGTCTGGCGATTCACGACGGCTACCGGATTGAATACGCTCTCTGCGCCCGTACTTGTTTCACCGTTCGACAGTGCCACAGGATTGCCGACCCAGCTTCGGTTCATATGGAATCCATCGCCCGGGGCGAGCACATATCGGCTCGAGATATCGACGGATTCTACGTTCGGCACGTTCGTGATCGTCCCGAATCTAACCCTGCCGAGCGACAGCATCAGCACAGGCCTGTTCATCGGCACGACTTACTATTGGAGAGTCAGCGCTGCGAACTCAGCCGGAACGAGCACCTGGTCCGATGTCTGGCATTTCACTACTGCAGGCGGACAAGCCCAGCTCCCTCCGGCGCCTATCCTGGCTTCGCCCGTTAACGGAGCGACAGGGCTCCCTGCTTCGATCAGATTCAGGTGGAACTCTTCTGCCGGGGCGAGGACGTATGAGCTGCAGATCGCAACGGATACCTCCTTCTCCGCGGTGGTGAGCGATGCCGCAGGGTTGACAGCCAGTACCGACAGCGTGGACACAATGCTATCCCCTGGCACCACGTACTACTGGAGAGTCGACGCGAGCGACTCAGCAGGAAATAGCCGCTGGTCTGACGTATGGAGCTTCACGACAGCACTTCCGGCAGGGCCGGTCCTCGCGGCACCGTCAAGCGGCACTACAGGATTATCGACAAGTCCGATACTTTCATGGTACAGAGAAAACGGATCCGGCATCTACGAGGTGGAAGTATCTGCCGATTCTATGTTTGATTCATATACGTATGATAGGACCGCGAAATATGATTCAACCGCGGCGGGTTTGGACTCCCAGGCCGTAAACGGTTTGGCGATGTTCACGAATTACTATTGGCGTGTGAGGGCCTCGTATGCGCAGGTGATGAGTGAATGGTCGCAAGTATGGAGTTTCACTACAACATCCGGATTGTCAGTACCTGCATTGCTTTACCCGTTTGATTCTTCCGGGAACATAGCGACTAATCCGCAGTTGTCATGGACCGGTTCGATGTATGATTCCACGTATGAGATTCAGGTGTCGACGGATTCGACTTTTGCGAATGCATATTACGACGGCAGGAATATTCCAGCTACTGTACAGGAAATTCCCGGGCTGTCGCAAGGGGCAAGGTATTTTTGGCGTGTCGATGCAAGCAATTCCTACGGCTCAAGCGGCTGGTCGCCAGTCTGGAGCTTTACGACATTTACCTACCCGTCTTCGATATCACTTACGGAGCACTACACGCCTCCGGCTTCGATCAGTCAGACTGATTATGAAATAATCGGATTACCCGGCGCGATCAATATTCCGCTGTCCAGCGTCATGACTGGAACCCAGGGAAAAGACTGGAATGCCTACTGGGATAACGGCACGGATCAGAGCTACTTTGTAGAATATGACGGCTCTTCCATGTTTGATTTTACACCCGGTAAAGCGTTTTGGCTATTAAGCCAAAACTCGTTCGATATTGCAAGCGATTTCCAGACAGTCCCGATAGATACCGGTGATTGTTACTCAATTCCGCTCCACAACGGCTGGAACTTGATTTCGGATCCGTTCGAAAAAGCTGTCAACTGGTCGGACGTCGCTGCCGTCAACGGATCTACCAACCCTCTTTGGGCATTTACCAACGGGTCATGGTCTCAATCTTCGACTTTGGAGCCGTACCAGGGTTATTACTTCTATAATTCCACGGATCTTGCTTCTCTCCGTGTCCCGTACATGTACAGCCCGGCTCCCGCCTCACTAAGAAGCGCAACAAAACCCGCTGCTCAGAAGAATCCTACCGTCACTGCGATGCTTCTTGACGGCTCCGGGCAGGTATCCTCTGTGTCAGTAGGTCTGGGTGCCAACCAGGGAACGGCGGACATTTTTTCTCCGCCGGCAGGTTTCGAACGGGCGGGGATGTGCGTCATCGATTCAAGCGCCGGTTCGGAGTGGAAAGAACTGGCTTGCGATTATGTCGATTCAGTCGGGAGCGGGCGGCAGTTCGATTTCTTTGTGTCGAACAAAACGGGTCAGAACCTGGATCTTCACTTCGATGTTGGAGACGGGTTCGCCGGCTACGAGGTGTACCTTGTCGACAAGGATCTCAGCAGGTCTTACGATCTGAACGATACCAGCAGGATCGTGATCCCTTCCTATAACAAGGTCAAAGATTTTGCAATTCTGATCGGAGATAAGTCCTACGTCGATAGAAAACTCGCCGAGCTGGTCCCGCACGAGTTCGTGCTCTACCAAAATTATCCGAACCCGTTCAACCCTGTAACCGTGATAAGATTTGAAATCCCGTCGACAGAGCATGTGAGCCTGACTGTCTACGATGTGCTCGGAAGGCGTGTGGAGACATTGATGGACGGCGAAGTTACTCCCGGTTACTACGAAGTCCCGTTCGATGGGACACGCTATGCGAGCGGTGTCTACTTCTACCGGATTGTCGCGGGAAGATCGTCACAGGTAAAGAAGATGATGCTCTTGAAGTAATTGATGTCACTATCAGCCAACAAATCAAAGGAAATCGAAATGAAAAAGTTCATGATGCTTCTTGTTCCGATTCTGGGCGCGGCAATGATCGGCTGCGGCGGCTCGCAATCCATGCAGTCGACCGCGACAGGCGATATACCCGTCTGGTACTCGAACATCCCGCAGGATCCCAATTATTTGTTTGCCGCAAACTCGCAGACATCCCAGGATATGCAGCTTGCCGTGGATAAGGCGACCGAGGGAGCGCGTGCGGACATAGCGCGGCAGCTTCAAACGAAGGTCGAGGGATTGCAAAAGAGATTCACCGAAGAGACGGGCACCGGAAGCGATGCGCAGCTCCTTCAGATGTTCACGCAGGCAGAGAAGACTGTGGTGGACGAGACTCTCACCGGCAGCACTGTAAAAAACCAGAAGATAGTGAAAGACGGCAGCATGTGGCGGGCATACGTATTGGTGCAATATCCCATCGGCGCTGCAAACACTGCGCTGATGCAGCAGATTAAGAACAATAACCAGATGTACACGCGCTTCAGGGCGTCTCAGGCTTTTAAAGAGCTTCAGAACGAAGTCGATAAGTACAATAAGGACAAACAGGATCAGCAACAGACGACCGGTCACTAGCTATTATTCCTGCGGGGATTTGCATCGATCTCCGCAGGGATGTTCTCGATGAAAAAGTTCTTTCTTAAATCGAAGGCGATGCATTATGTCCTGACGGTAGCCGCTTCGGCTTTTATCGCGATACTCTTTGCGAATTCGCAGTTCGGCACCACTGTCGAAAGGGAGACACTCGATTGGCGGATGCGTGCGGCATCCGGCACGAGGAAGCCCGACAGCTCCGTCGTCATCGCCGCTATCGATCAAAGGAGTCTCACCTTTTTCCAGAAGAACGGAGTCGCGTGGCCCTGGCCCCGGGAATTCTACGGGATCCTGCTCAACTACCTGCACGAGGGAGGTGCGAAAGCGGTTGTGTTCGACATAGACTTTTCTCAGAGAGATATGGACAGGCTCAATGTCGATGCGTCCGAATCCGACAGCTCTTTTGCCTCGGCCATCCGGAAAAGCGGAAACGCCGTGCTGATCGCCGTCCTGACCACGACCGTCGATTCTTCCGCATCTTTCGCATCGGCGATCGGCTCCTCCTTTTTCCTGCCGGCCTTCGATACGAAAGTTCGTGAGCCGCGCTTCAATTCGTGTGTAGCTCCACGGAAAGAATTTCAAAAAGGGGCAGGTGGCATCGGCGTCGCCAACTATTTCGTCGATATCGATGGAGTTGCCCGCAGGCTGCCTCTGTTGTTCAGGATTGACAGCCGAGTTCTTCCGCAGTTATCGCTTGCTGCTTACGCCGTGGGAAACAGACTATCGCAGCCAGGTCTCGAGAAGTTTATTAAGACAATTCCCACTGACCGGGCTGGTAATTACATAATAAACTGGTACGGTAAAGGGGGACCGGGCGGCGTTTTCAAGTACTACTCGATCGGTTCACTGATCCTTTCCGCTGTCCAGATGAAGCAGGGAATTAAGCCGCAGATCTCTCCGATGGTATTCAGGAACAAGTATGTGATTATCGGCGGAACCGCTATCGGACTCATGGACTATGTCTCGACTCCATTTACTTCCCTACAGCCTTTCCCCGGCGTCGAAATTCACGCGACGATCCTGAGCAACCTGCTTCAGCGAGACTATCTTATCGAGCCGCCGTCGGTAGTCGATCTCCTCCTTATGATAGGACTCTCTGCGCTTGCGGCAGGAACACTTTTCAGGATAAAAAGGGTTTTGATCTCGATTGTCACGGTTCTGGTAGTACTCGGAATTTACCTTGCAACAGCTTTCCTGCTGCTGTCGGCTTCAAGGTTGTGGCTGCCGTTGGCGGGTCCGGAAATCGCCGGACTGACCGCCTTCGCGCTCGCAGGAGTGATCAGTTACGTCACAGAGGGACGTCAGCGAAGGGAGCTTAGAAAACTTATGAACAGATATATAAGTCCGGAAGTGGTCGACGAGATCTCATCCGATCCTGATACTGTCGATTTCAAAGGACGTGAGATCGAGGCGACAGTTTTCTTCTCGGATATCCGCGAATTCACCGCCGTGTCCGAGCGGCTCCATCCGAAGGAACTGATCTCGAATCTGAACGAGTATTTCAACCTGGCAACCGAGCTGATCCTGAATAACGGCGCGATGCTCGACAAGTATATCGGAGATGCCATCATGGCGGTATTTGGCGCACCGCTGCCGGGAGAGGATCATGCCGCAAAGGCTTGTCTGACGGCGCTTCAGTTGCAGTCTGCGCTGGCAGGATACTACTCCAGCCGTGCCGGTGATAAGCCGGTCTTTGAGACCAGAATCGGATTGAATTCCGGAAGCATGATCATCGGCAACATCGGTTCGGAGAGAAGGACGGATTATACCGTGATCGGGGACAGCGTCAACCTCGCCTCCCGTCTGGAAGGCGTGAACAAGGAGTTCGGGACGAAGATAATTATCAGTGAGTCCACGTATGAAAAGGCCAAAGGAGTGATCGAAGCGAGGGAGCTGGACCTCGTCAGAGTAAAGGGGAAGAACATTCCCGTGCGAATCTACGAGCTGGTTTCCGAAAAGGGAAGACTCGGGCATGACGAGACCAGCCTGTTTCAGCTGTTCCATGAAGGTCTCGAAAGCTACAGGCGAAGAGAGTGGAAGCGTGCAGAGAACATATTTCAAAGAGTCCTTAGAGAAAAACCGGACGACGGACCGTCGCGAACATATATTGCGCGGTGTGAAACCCTCAGCGGGACCGGCGTGCCGGATAACTGGGACGGTGTTTACAGGCTCAAAACAAAGTAACTGTGGGAGTGAGGCAGATGAGAAAAGCCATCTTCGTCGCAGCGATGTTATTCCTGGCGTTGGATGCGAGATCGCAGACCATGTATGTCAGGAGAAACGACGCGTATGTCCGTCAAGGACCCGGTTCGTATTATCCTTTCGTAGTGGTGCTGCAGTTCGGCGCCAGCATACAGAAGATCGGCGAATCGGGCAGCTGGGTTCACGTGAAGGTGCCGGAAAACAAGGAAGGATGGATTGCTTCGAATTGCCTGACCGACAGACGGTCCCAGGCAAGAATGTTCAACAAGATAAGCAGCGGCTGGAGTTCGGCGAGATCTTCTGAATCAGCGCTCGCCGCTGCTATCAAGGGCTTCGCACAGAAGTACGGCAAAGTGAGCCCCGGCAATGTCGATGCGGTGTTTGCTTACGCCCACAAGGATTTTACGGCAAGCGAGGTGGCCGCCTTCGAGAAGCCGCTCCTTGATTCGAAGTCGTCCAATATCGGAAGGCTGGATATCGACGACCTCGACTTCAAGACTCCGGTCTACGATCCCACCCTGGATGAGAAGGCAATCGGCGTCGGCATCGCCGCCCGGCTTGTGTCGAGAGGGATAGTGACGATGCCTTCACTTGTAAGGTATGTCAACATGATCGCCGCAGTGTTAGCACAGAATTCTGATGTGTACGACTGGGATTTCACAGTCTTCATATTGAACGACAGCACTATCGACGGGTTCGCGTGCCCGGGTGGATACATCTTTGTGACCCTCGGGGCGGTAAAAGCCTGTAAGGATGAGTCCATGCTTGCGGCCATAATCGCGCACGAGATGGGACATGTTATACGCAGGAACGGACTGGAGGAGATGACGAAGCGCGCAGTCGACATAACAGCCGACAGCGCATTTACGGAACTCGACGAAGAAACCGATTGGGATTCCAGGACCGATGAAGATCTCGAGGCGATGGCGCGAGACAGTTACGACATGGTGGTGCATAGAAGGCTGTTCAGGTACGAGAAAGAGGCCGACGAGATGTCTGCCGTCCTTTGCGCAAATGCGGGCTACGACCCGTGGGGCATTGTGAGGATGGATGAGAGAGTGGAAGAAATGACAAAGACGATGAATCCCGATATATTCGGGTCGGATTTTTCGCTGCACAACGATCCGGCCGAGAGGTATGAGTTGATAAAGAAATTTGTCGATAAGAACTTTTCGAGGAAAGATCCGGGCGCACGAATGGAAGCCAGATTTAAAGTTGAGCTCGAGAGGATACTTCGATGACGGCGTCGTGGCCAGGGACGACGGGGGGATTCCTGCTTGTCGCGCTTTTCTCCGTGTGTTCCCGGGCGCAAACGTATCCGAGGTGGTTCCTCGATCCGGGAGAACTGCATTGCGGCCTTACCGCCTGCGGGTACGCCGGGGATTATTATCACAGAAAATCGTCCGATTCCGTAGCGTTTGTCGACGCGTGCCGGAGCCTTGCGATCGACCGCTTCGTGAAGATCGAAGGCGGCGAGGCGTATTGGGCGACCGAAGCGGGCGTATACTGGATGGGCAATGACCTGAAGGAGGCGGTCGACAGTTCTTTCCTTCACCAGTCTGTGACCAAATGCAGGAAGTTGGCCTCGTACTCCTCAAAAGAGATGACTATCGTGCTGGTGTCGGAGAGCGATTGCTCTCTTCCTCAGTCGATGGACGAGCTCGTGAAGTGTCCGCAGATAAGGCCTCGCTGGGTCGACTCGCTCCCACAAGAGCACGGTTATATTTACGATGAGGGCGTCGCTCCTGAATACTTCTACGAATCCAGCTCATGGCATTCTGCTGAGATGAAAGCCAGGTTCAATCTTGCCAGGGATCTCAAGTCGACGGTTGAGGCATTGGAGAAGCTCGATAACAATTCGGGTCAGGACATCAGTAACGTGACCATATCGGCGGAACTTCGGGATATACAAGTGGTCGGCAGGTGGCGAGACGTGAACGACGGACTTTACTACGTGCTCGTGAGGACGAGAGCGAGGTAATCGGCGGCGAAACGTCCCTCGCCCTCCTATCTCAACAAAACATTTCGGTGACAACATGAAAATAACTCTTGGCTTTTCTCTAATGATGCTGATCATCATGGCACAGTCGGTCTTCGGGCAGGAAGATTATAACAAGTGGGCGAAGGAGCAGGAGAGGGAATATAAGGAGTTCGTGTCCAGGCAGGACAGAGAGTTCATCGGATTTCTTAAGGAGAACTGGATAAACGTCCCGGTGAACCAGGGTACGGGTCCATTCCGTTTACCCGAGTCACCGAAACCCGTGGTTTTTTCGCCGCGGGAGACACATGAACAGCCGGTCGAGAGTCCTATCTCCGGGCCGCCTGAGAAGTCAACGAGCGTTTACCCGTCGCCGTCCCCCAGTCAGCAAACCATGAATCAGCCTGCCGCGAAAATTCCACCGGCCGCGAATGCGCAGACGACAATTCATCCCGGGACTCCTACTTTGAGAATAGACTATTTTGGTAAAGTGGTCACCGTTCCCGAAGAGAGATCTTTATCCATTCCATTTATGGGTGCGATATCCAATGATGCTGTGGCCGATTATTGGACGAAGCTTTGCCGGACGGATTACAAGGTTCTGTTGGACAGGCTGGGTGTGCTAAGGAACGAACTGGACTTGAACGACTGGGGGTATTGCAAACTGATATTCGAAACGGCCCGGAGGATTGATGACAACGACCGAAACAGCAGCTATCTTCTGACATGGTTCATGCTCGTCAAGTCGGGTTACCTCTCACGAATCGGCTATCAGGGTGACGACGTCTATCTCCTGATTTCCACGGAGAATCTTCTCTATAATGTGCCCTTCTTTCACATGGGAAATGGAGGAGCAAGATACTACGTCTTGTTGCTAAGAAGCCCGGAGAAGGAGCCGTCAGGAGCGATACTAACCTACAAAAATAACTACCCCGAAGCCTCCCGCCGGCTAAATTTCGGATTCACGTCTCTCCCCCAATTGGGCAACGCGATTGACAAAAGAGTGATTAAGGTCGACTATGGAGACAAACACTATTCCTTTCATATTGACTACAACAAGGATCTAATAGAGTTCTACAGATATTATCCGACTACGGATCTGTCCATCTATTTTGCATCTCAAATGTCACGACCCGCACGTGAAACGCTGCTCACCGAATTGAGATCAGCGGTTCAAGGTATGAGTCAGACCGAAGCTGTGAGTTTCCTCCTGCATTTCGTACAGTACGCGACGGGGTACAAGACCGACTCGGAGCAATTCGGTTACCAGAAATTCTTTTTTCCGGAGGAAAATTTGTATTATGGGTATACCGATTGCGCAGACAGGGCGATATTCTTTTCTTATCTCGTGAAGGATCTGCTGGGACTCAGGGTGATCGGCCTGGAGTATACGGATCATTTGTCCACAGCCGTAAAGTTCACGACGGACGTTTCAGGAGATTATGTCACGTACGGAAACGAAAAATACATTATCTGCGATCCGACATACATCGGAGCTCCTATCGGCGAGGCCATGCCGAAGTATCTTCATATGAGTGCGAAGGTCGTTGAGTGAATATCACACGATGGAGGCTTAGGTCATGAATCGAATGAGGCAAGAGTGTCCGTTGTTGAATGTGTGGCTTACCTGGTTGGGTATCCCTGCTCTGGCCGCAGCCATGTGGGTGCTTGAAGCCTGGTGGGCGGGCATAATAGTTCTCCTTGCAGGAGTAGTTGCGCAAGCCGGTTACGTGAAGATATTTCCGAGGATATCGCGGTTGCTCGGTTATGGCTCCGTAGAAGATGTAACGGCGAGTGTTCCGGCAGAGGCCAAAGGGGTGACCAGGGTTGTTTTGTACACTGCAAATGTCTGTCCCTTCTGCCCGATAATCAAAAAGCGGCTCGCTGAACTGCAGTCCGAATTGCATTTCGAGCTCGAAGAGATAGATGTCACCTTTCGGCAGGATAAAATCAAGGAAAAGGGATTGAGATCGGTTCCTGTCATCGAATCAAATGGACGTTATTGGGTAGGGAATGCCACAACCGCTCAACTCGTAGAGTTCCTTACGGCAAACAAGTAGAGCACTTCGCTGCGGATTCATCATACTGCGGTCCTTCCAGATGGCTCACGTGTTTGACCGAAACCACTGATTCCGGCGAATTAGGATTTGAAAAACAATCTGCGATTATCCTTCGCACCCGTATCATACCCGTCAGATATCTTTATCCTTTAGTTTCGCCGAAGACTTCCGACAGAATCAGTGTATGCGCTTCCGTGCGGCTTAAGAATTATCCCGCCCAGAGCAGTATAGGCCCGCGGTTCTTATCTTTGTCGACTAACTGAAACCGTACCCGGCGGTTTCGGCTGTATTACTTTTGCCTGGGCTCTCTCCTCTATACAGCTTCTGAGTATTGTCCAATCCATATAAATATTCTCGTGAAGGGTGCATCATGTATTTTCATAAACGATTCAACTTGACCGCCAGAGTAATCGTATCTGCTTTAGTCTTCATTGCAGCGATGTTCTGGCTCAATTTCAAAATATATGAGACTGCGCTATCCGCCACGAGGACGGCGGATCAATTGAAGAACGCGGTGGGACTGTCGGAAGCCGCGCTCGTCCTACTCACGGTCATAGGAGTGGCTCTCATCTATTTCGAGATCTTGCGCCCGATCAGGAATCTCCATCGACTTACCACTCCGGGAAAAATCAATTTTCTTGGATGGGGCAGGCAGGCAAAGGTCGAAGGCAGCGACGAAATTGCCGAGTTGACCAGGAATGTCAACGTTATGTCGTCGCTCCTCGAGAAAACGGTAGGATATATGGACAGCGTAACGGTCCCCTATTACGGTGTGGACAAAGACTTTACTTTGCTTTATGCGAGCCGGACTGCCCTGCAAATTCTGGGGAAAGGGATTGAGGATGTTATCCAGAAGAAAAAATGTTACGAGGTATTTCATCTGCCCGAGTGCAGGACCGACAGATGCCCTGTGGCTCGCGCGTGGAAGGAACGCAGGACTATTACAGGCGAATCAAATCTTCGCTATGATGGAGGAGAATTTCCGGCGTTGTATAACGCCTCCTTCATGACGGACAACTCGACCGGAGAAATTTCACGTGGGTTTGAAGTCCTGATCGATATTTCAGAAATGAAGAAGCTGAGCACCGCAATAGAGGAGGAGAAACATTATCTTGCGGCCAAAGTGGACGAGATACTGCACGAGATGGAGCTCTTTGCCTCCGGCGATCTGAGTGTGTCGTTGCCCCAGGAGTCCGACGAGGCTGTCGGCAGACTCTTCTCGGGATTTAATCGTTCGGTGAAAAACATCGCCGAAATAATGAGGGATCTCGCCAGCGCGATAGAGACCGCCGCGAGTGCCGCAACCGAAATAAGCAGCACTTCAGAACAACTGGCGGCCGGGGTTCAGGAACAGTCGGCTCAATCCGGCGATGTGGCGGCTGCCGTTGAAGAGATGACAAAAACAGTCCTCGAAAATTCCAGGAATGCTCAATCCACGGCCGACGCGGCTGCCGAAAACGGGAAGCTCGCAGAAGAAGGAGCGAGAGTGGTCTCTGAAACCACCGAGAAGATGAAGAAGATATCGAAAGTGGTGGGCGATTCTGCCGCGACCGTGACGAGATTGGGGGATGCGAGCAAGGAGATCGGGGAGATCATCTCCGTAATTGACGGCATTGCAGACCAGACCAACCTTCTTGCTCTGAATGCCGCAATAGAAGCGGCGAGAGCCGGCGAGCAGGGAAAAGGGTTCGCGGTGGTTGCGGATGAGGTAAGAAAGCTCGCCGAGCGAACCACTCAGGCGACAAAAGAAATCGAGGGTATGATCAAGTCTATACAGGCCGAGACAGAAATTGCTGTCTCATCGATGCGGAGCGGGACCAAGGAAGTAAACGAAGGAATTGTCCTGGCGGAGCGGGCCCGCGAAGCGATGAGCTCTATAGAGGAACGAACTAAAGTCTCGATCGACATGATAAACCAGATAGCCGCCGCGAGTGAGGAGCAATCTGCGACAAGCGAAGAGATTTCGCAGAACACGGAATCGATCTCGACCGTGTCGACCGAATCAGCGAACGGAGTAGCTCAAATTGCACAGGCCGCCGACAATCTTAATCGCATGACCGAGAATCTGAAGAACCTGGTCTCGAGATTCAAGCTGTCGGAAGGAGAGAGGGATTCTGTGAATACCGAGGCCGCGGATTACCATTCAAATTGATCCATTAGCTGGCGGGCATAAATAGATCTGCGGCCTTACGCACATTGCCTGAAAACTTCCTTAGAGGCAGATATATTCGTTGCCGTCACTAAATCCTCCTCGCCGCAGAATACGTCGGCTCGTGACCAACCCGCAACGGCACATGCCTCCGGTGTCCCCCTTTCCGGTTGCATCTTCAAGCGATTATATTATTATGTTTCTAGGAGATCTAGTGAATTTAGTAACGACAGCCACGATATCTTGCCCTGCGTGTCATTCACGTCGGAATTTGGATATGCCCACAGAATCGTGTCAGATTATTTACAAGTGTCCCGATTGCGGTTCGGTACTCACACCTAAGAAAGGGGATGACTGTGTCTTCTGTTCATATGGAGACGTTAAGTGTCCGCCGAAACAGGTCGAGGATGCGGATAACCCCTACTCCTGAATTGAGGAGTGGACGCAGAACTTAAGAGGTAATTGCCCTTGGATTTGTCCCTATGCCACCTGGTGATTTATAGCTTTTGCATGAAAGCTGACGGACGTTGATGGGAAACAGTGTCAGTTGCATGAAGCATAGTGCCGACGGTGCTCGAAGATGAAGGTCTTTGACAGTGGAATGCCTGAAGAAACTTACTGGAACAGTCTTTTCGACATCCCCGTTATTCTCAAATGGTTGAATCTGAGAGGTGTGGGTGACCCCGTAGTTGAAATCGGCTGCGGCTACGGCACATTCACGATACCGATCGCCAGGGAAATATCCGGCGATGTCTATGCATTCGACATCGAACCCGTAATGGCCGACCGCACGCGTGGAAATGCTGAGAAGGCAGAACTGAGGAATATACACGTCTCGGTCCGCGACGCCATCGCGAAAGGCACCGGCCTGGAACCCGATAGTGCGGGATTTGTGCTTCTCTTCAACATTCTCCATTTCAATGATAGGCGTGTCCTGCTCCAGGAGGCATATCGGATCTTGAAGCCAAACGGTATTGTCGCCGTAATCCACTGGAGAAAAGATATCGACACGCCGCGCGGACCGGTCGTGGAATCCAGACCCGACAGGAAGATGATACTTGATTCTGTCGAAGGTCTTGATCTGCGGTTCGTGGGTAATGAACGGATACTTGAGCCCTATCACTGGGGGATTCAACTAATCAAACTTGAGTAAGTTCCGTTAACTGGATATAATTAATCATGAAGGGAACCGAAGACCTTATCAAGAATGCCCCTTTGTTCGAGAAACTGACAGAGGAGGAATTGACCCTCGTTGCCCGGATCGGCCATAGCAAGGCTTATGGCAAGGAGGAAGTAATATTCCTGGAAGGGGAGCCGTTTGCGGGCTTCTATGTCGTGCTCGATGGGGAGGTCAAGGTTTACAAACTCGGTGCGGACGGAAATGAAACTCTGCTTCACCTCCTGAGGCCGTTCAAGAGTTTTGCCGAAACCCCGCTCTTCACGAGTTCCGATGTTTATCCGGCTTGTGCCGAGACGACCGTTGAGTCCACTCTGTATTACGTTCCTAAAGTGGAATTCAAAAGAGTGATGGAAGAGAGTCCGTCGTTGACGTTGAAAATCACCGAGGCATTTGCTTCCCGGCTAATGGAACTCAACCGGAAGTTCGGGCAGCTGTCGGTCAACGTCGAGAAGAGACTCGCCCGATACATAATGAACGAAGTCGACCTCAACGGGACGTCGAAATCAAAGAGGCCGGCATTTGTCCTTTCGATGGCAAAGAAGGAGCTTGCGGGACAGTTGGGAATTGCCGTCGAAACGCTCTCCAGGAATCTGAGGAAACTCAAGGACAGCAGAATCGTGCGCGAGGATGGGGACGAAATAATCGTGGTCGATCCGGTTCAACTGCGGAAGTTATCTGAGTAAATGGCCCGATTTCCGGAGGCTTTCGTTATGCCATCCCTGAAATTCTCCGGAGTGCCAAGTTCCCCGTCAAACATCTCGCAGTCAGTCCTCTGTCCGGCCGGAAAGCCTCCGCATCCGAAGCAGGGCCATCCCTATTGAAAATTCATCGCTCGTGTCCGCCGGGTGCTCGATGCCCTGCCGGCATTTGTCAGACAATCCCTGCTGCTCCTGATCACTTGACCGAAGTCAAGGCGGGAGGCAGGAGGGTGGGATAACTTGGAACAAAAAGCAGTCAACAAAAAATAGATTGAAGAAAAGGATGGAGTGGTTATGACACCCGCCGAAAAATTACACGTTCATCATGAAAAGCTCATCGGCACTATTCGGGATCTTGCCGAACGAACGAAATCCGATAATGCAGAAGCGTCACTATTGATTACATTTTGCAGTGAGTATCTCATCTCTCATGCGGAAGCTGAAGAGGCGACACTTTACAGGGCCGACACTGACACCGGCTTTGTTGAAAACATGATACACGAGCACAGGGCAATCAAAGATACCCTGGAGGCAGTCGGCAGTGCCTACGGGAAAGGCGATTCTGCCGCGATTGTTTCTGAGACGCAGGAGTTCATTACGTTGCTGAACAAGCATTTCGGTGAAGAAGAAAACACGCTCATGCCGAAGTTGGCCAGGAAGCTTACGCAGGAGGAACTGGAAGGGCTCATACAGGAAGCGCACCAGATAGAAGCCGAGAAGAAGAAGAGTGATCTATGGTCGCTCTTCGAACATGATCATAAGAGAATCGATTTCAATATTTCCAGGCTGAGAAAGTCCGCCGGAAATTCGGAAACAGCTAAAGGCATTTTTTCGAAAGTCCGTGCGCAGCTTTTGAAACATATCGAGCTTGAGGAGGCGGTGTTGTTCCCGGCATTCGGAGAACACGCAGCGCCAGGTCAGACGGGGCCGGTCCAGGTAATGATCGCGGAGCACAGGGAAATAACGTCGATCCTTGTGACGACAGGCGATTCGGTTGATGAGAAATCGCTCAGTAAGAACATAGATGCGCTCATCGGGAAGTTGACGGTGCATAATAAGAAAGAAGAGATCATTCTCTACCCGATGATAAACCGAGCTCTACGGGCCCCCGAGCGGGTGAAAATCTTCAAGGAATGCTTCGAAGGAATGGCAGCCGTTTGATCGACCTCCACTCCGGGAGATTCATGAGGTGGCGAATGTGAGCAGGAACCAAATGATGTTCATGACAAGCGACGATTAATGAAAAAGGACGGGTCAGCCGATGATCGAAGAGATTAAGTTGGACATGATAGAATACTTCAAGGATGACATCGGGCAGATAGAGCATGCGCTGAAGGTCCATGGTTTTGCGAGTATGATTGCCGGTTTGGAAAAACTGCCTGCCGGTAAGCGGACAGCAACTGAGCTTGCAGCTATTCTCCATGATATCGGGATTGAAGAAGCCGAGAGGAAACATAATTCGAGAGCCGGCCGCTTCCAGGAAGTCGAAGGCCCGCCGATCGCACGGGAGATTTTACGCAGACACGGCGTGTCCGAAGAGATGACGGATAGAGTGTGCTTCATCGTGGGGAATCACCATACTTATGACGAGATCGACGATATCGATTTCAGGATAGTCGTCGAGTCGGACTTCATCGTCAACATATCTGAAGGCAATCTGAATAATCCTGACATCGACGAGGTCAGGACGAACTACTTCACGACCGCCGCCGGAAAGCAGATCCTCGACAGCATGTATTTGAAGGCCCGATGATTCGTTACAGGTTCTGCGATAAAATGAAAATCCTCTTTGTCGGAATCAATCCGCACTATGGTTCCTTCAATCGCGGCGTCCCATTTTCCAACAACAAGATGTTCTGGTACCTCCTCAACAGATCGGGGGCAATAGACGAAAAAGAGGAGGACTTGAGAGACGACAGGAAGCTTAGGCAGATCTATCTCAGGAGATTCACGCAGTTCTATAATTATGGTTTTATCAACATCATCGACAGGCCGACAAGAGTTGTGATGGAACTGGGCAAAGGGGAAGAGGAGCCCGGAAGGAAAAGGATCGCTTCAGTAGTCAGGAGGTATAGACCGCGAATCATCTGCTTCGTCGGTAAGGTCACGTACGAGAAATTCTCCGGCAAGAAGGATTTCGATTTCGGCTGGCAGCCGAGCATCGGGACGTCCAAAGTGTACGTAATGCATTTTCCCATTCGAGGCGAAGCCATCATAAGGATAAGGGAGCTACGGAAACTCTTGAAATAGCTGCTTGGGACTCTTTCCATACAGGGCATGACTTTCAATTATGGAATTCCGCGTTCCTCCTACCCCTGCATCCTGCGGCGCTATTCCTGGTGCCTCGCGGGAAGATAAGTCCAGCGCACCTTCGCTCACGCCGGAGAAGGGATCTCTCATTTCGCTCTCGGCCGGCCTGAGGTTCCCTTCGTCGCATAAATCGACTCACTCCACTCTATTCACTTCGGAACCTTATTGAATTCAGAAGAGACAAACAAATTTACTTTCCCCCCGGCTTCTTGACTGAAGTCAAGGTGAGGCGAGAAAGTCAGAGCTAACTTAAATCAAAAGACAGGATTCAGCATGACTAACAGTAATAAGTCTATAGATTTGGATGTCAGGACGATTATTCCGCGGGAAAAACACCCGACGATCCATGCAACCTTCGAAAAACTAAATCCCGGCGAGAGTCTGACTCTTATCAACGATCATAACCCCAAGCCTCTTTACTACGAGTTCAGCGCCGAGAAACCCGGACAGTTCAGCTGGGAGTACCTCGAGCAAGGACCCGAAGTATGGAAGGTCCTGATAACGAAGATAAAATAACGAGTAGAGCAAGGAACGTCCAGTTGAGAATGGCTCTCGTTATGCTAAGCAGCTTTGAGCCGATCCTGCTGTATGAGGTATTGGGCAAGAAAGGCTTTGTCCATAAGACGGAAGCTGACGGCGAAACATACAAGCCGGTTTTCTGTACGAATGTCATCACCGCACTGGATATCATCAGGCATGTGAATCTCGAACTCGTCTGGGAGCCCGGGTGGACGCCGGCCATGATGACCGACTATGCGAAAGAAGAATTGGGTTACAGATGATTCAGAACATTATGAAATCGTAGCATTAAACAAAAAAAGAACCTCCGGGCAGACTTACCAGCCCGTCCGGGTGAATAGCGCTTCAAACTAAATCAGAAGATGACGGCAAATAAAATGAAGAACCTAAGCATGGTTAAGCTGACGAGTGCACTTCTCGTAACCTTATCAATTGCGGGATGCTCAGTCATGTTAAGCGGGTTCGACTCAAAAAGAGCAGAACCCGTCGAGCAGGCGATCCTGACTACAGCCCCAAACGTTCCTCCGCCCATAACTCGTGACTATCCCGCGAAGGTCGTGGTCCGTCTTTTCGTCAAGGAATATGTCGGGGAACTGATGGACGGTGTGAAATATAACTTCTGGAGTTTCAACGGAACGGTGCCAGGGCCGATGATCCGCGTCCGCCAGGGCGACCTGGTCGAGATGCATCTCAGCAACAGTTCGAAAAACATCATGCCTCATAACATCGATCTCCACGCAGTTATCGGCCCGGGAGGCGGTGCGGGCGCCTCGATGACACTACCGGGACACACTTCCGTGTTTTCGTTTACGGCCCTTCACTCCGGTCTGTTTGTATACCATTGTGCCATGCCTCCCGTGCCAGAGCACATAGCCAATGGAATGTACGGCCTCATCCTCGTCCAGCCGAAGGACGGTCTGCCTCACGTCGACAGGGAATACTACATCATGCAAAGCGAATTCTACACGACCGGCAAGTTCGGAGAGGAAGGGCTGCAGCAATTCGATCTTCAGAAGGCTATCGAGGAACAGCCGACCTATGTCGTGTTCAACGGAAAGGTCGGGGCTCTTCTCGGGAAGCATGCTCTCACAGCCAAAGTCGGCCAGACGCTCAGACTATACGTCGGCAATATCGGACCGAACCTCATATCGTCGTTTCACATCATCGGCGAGCAGTTTGCGGATGTCTACGGTGACGGAGGGTCCACGATAACGGATCATAACATTCAGACTACTCTTATACCGGCGGGCGGAGCTGCGATCGTGCAGTTCACAGCCGATGTTCCCGGGACATACAACATAGTGGATCACTCGATCTTCAGGGCATTTTACCAGGGCGCACTCGGACAGCTTAAGATCATAGGGAAACCGAATCCCACCATTTTCTCCGGTAAAGAGGCTGACGAGCCTTATCCGGGAAAGTAACCATTCGGTAAACGCAAAGAAGGTGACTTGGAAAGGAATCATTCCGTCAGATTTGTGGCATGAACCGTACATGTCCAAGTGAGAACTGGCTGATGAGATCAGTGACGGCGTCGGATTTTTCTCCTATAGCGAGAAGGGCGCTATCATAGGTGTAATGGGGATTCAGAACAAAAAAGAAGTCGATCTCATAAGGCACGCCTATGTGAGAACGGTTCGAAGGAACAAGGGCGTAGGTGGAGCTTTGCTGGAGTATTTAATCGAGAACTCGAACAAACCCATTCTGGTAGGGACGTGGAAAGCAGCGACATGGGCAGTCCGATTCTATGAGAAGCACGGTTTTGTCCTTGTTTCAGAAGATCAAAAAGATGTTTTGCTGAGGAAATACTGGAACGTACCGGAAAGGCAAATCGAAACGCCGGTCGTTCTGGCAGATGGATCATTTTTGAAAATGCCATGCCCATCCGGCAGCACAGGGCCCGGACCGCGTGCGGGTCGATAAATGGCTTGGACTTAAGTGCGGATTATGATTCAGGCAGCAGTGGAAACGCATGGCGGACAAGTGGCGGATCGTAATTTTCCCGAGCGAAACGCGAATCGTTTTTGCCGATTCGTCATCTCACCGAAGACAAAACAGCTATCAACGTAAAAGGGAATTATACAATGCCGGAGCAATTGACGAAGCAGACATTTTTGGAGAAGGTTTTCAATTACGAGAAAAACCAGGATTGGAAATTCGCGGGGACGTTACCTGCTGTTGTGGATTTCTGGGCGCCGTGGTGTGGCCCTTGCCGTGCGGTAGGACCGGTTATCGAAGAGCTCTCGAAGGAATATGAAGGTAAAGTTGACTTCTATAAGGTGAATACGGACGTGGAGCAGGAGCTGGCCGGGGTGTTCGGAATTCAGAGTATCCCGTCGCTGCTGTTCATTCCAAAAGATGGTACGCCGAAGATGGCTGTCGGTGCGCTGCCGAAGGAGCAGCTGAAGGAGATCATTGACAGCGAATTGGTGACCGCCAACCCTGCATAAGCTGCGGGTTGGGAGGCCCTGCGAAAGCCTCTTAGAAATGGCCTGACCACTTTCGCAAGGCAGCGGGGGCCGACCGGGTCTTGCCGCCAGGAGAATCTGCCGTCTGAAATGCACGGAGTTCCGGGCGGTTTTCATTATCTTCTGTTATGACGCTCGAATCAGTCGTGCTGCTTCTCGCATCTGCACAATCGTTCCTTTTGGCGGTCCTTATTTTCCAGAAACGCCATGCGGTCTATGCGAACAGGTTTCTCGCCCTGATGATGTTCGCGTGCGGACTTTCTGTCCTTCACATGCTCCTGCAGGACAACGGATTTTACGACAAGTTCCCCTTCTTTCTTTATGCGATTCTGGGCGTTCCTTTCCTCGTGCCGCCGTCTCATTTGATGTACACGAGATACCTCGTCTCGGACTCGGGCGAGTTCTCCGGAAGAGATTGGCTGCATTTCTTACCAGCGGCTGCCGTGGAATTGCTCGTCTTCGTTGTCGTTCTGACGTTTCATGGATTTATCGCGCTGCCTCCCGGCGAAGATGCGGCACTGGTCCCGCTTCCCTTCCGCATCTATAATTGGGTGCTCGTCATTTTTGGAGTCGGCTATACTTCGGTGACCCTCCATATGCTGGCCGGGTATTCTCAAACCGCAAAGGAAGTGACGTCGTCCCTCGAAAGTGTGCGGCTCGGATGGCTGAGGTATCTCACGCTGGCCGCAATGTCGGCATGGATTATCTTTCTCGTCGAAAACACACTGATGTCGGCGGGAATCAACGTCTCGAATTTTCTCATAACCTCGATTTGTGCCGGCATATATGTCTACTCGATCGGCTACTACGGCCTGCTCAAGTCGGAAGTGTTCTCGACTCCCGCAGTCAGGTCCGTCATGGCTGAGATAATCGGGTCCGCTTCCGGTAAAGGCAGTTCGTCGCGTAAGTATGAAAGATCCGGCCTCGATGACGACACTTCGGAATTCATCGCTTCGAAGTTAATCGACATAATGGAGAGGGAGAAGCCTTTCACCGAACCGTCACTGACTCTCGCCCAGCTCGCCGGAATGCTTTCAATCTCACCGCATAATTTGTCTGAAGTAATAAACACGAAGTTTGGAAGGAACTTCTTCGATTTCGTCAACGGCTATCGCATCGATGCTGTCAAAAAGGATCTGGCCGATCCTTCGAAAAATGATTTGAACATACTTTCCATTGCCTTCGATGCCGGTTTCAATTCCAAGGCGACTTTCAACTCGGTCTTCAAACAGGCTACGCTTCTCACCCCTTCGGAGTATCGCAGGTCTGCCGCCAATCCGGGTGAATAAGACTGTACTTGCAAGTCGGTAGTCGGGCAGTCCCTCACTCGCACTCTATCGTGAAATCCCCGGACACTCTTTAAGACCAAAGCGCGAAAGGGGAGCGCAAAGTCCACATAGAATGGATGCTCCACCTTCCCGCGCCCGGCGCCTTCCCGGATTTCGCGGCCGGTAAATTCAAGGGGCTGCACTTCCGTGGGGAAGCGTTTACGGCCAGTCTCATCCGGTCGAATAGTACCCCATCTCACTAAAAATGTCGTCCGAACTTATGGGACTGGACGACGTCGTGTATCCCGATCCATAAATTGTCTGCTGTGATTTATGGTGTTGGAAACATTATGAAGGCAGAATGATGAAGATACTATTGGGACTGGTATTCGCAATACCGATTCTTCTTTCCGCTTCACAGATGATCTTCGCGCAGCCGAAAAGCGGCTCGATCGAAGGCCGGGTGTTCGATGCCGATACGAAGTCGCCTCTCATCGGGGCCCATGTCGTCGTGCCCGGTAGTTCATTGGGAGCAGCTACGGACGATAGGGGGGAGTACGTGATAAAGAACGTCCCTGTGGGAAGCTATAACCTGAAATTTACCTACATGGGCTACGCCCCCGCTATTGTAACCGATGTAATAGTGAAACCCGCGAGAGCTGTCCGGGTCGATGCCGGGTTGAAGATCTCCGCATTTCAGACTAAAGAGGTTAATGTTACGCCCCGGCTTTTTCCCGGTTCGGGCGAGAATCCGACAAGTGCCGTAACATTTTCATATGAAGAGATCCGTCGGGCGCCGGGAGCGGCCGGAGATGTAAGCAGGATCATGATGAACCTTCCGAGTGTGGGCGAGGTGAACGACCAGTCGAACGGCCTTATCGTCCGAGGAGGGAGTCCGATTGAAAACGCATTCTTCGTCGACAACATCGAGATACCGAATATCAACCACTTCCCGACGCAGGGTACGACGAGCGGGCCGATCGGTCTCATCAATGTCGACCTGATCCGTGACGTGAATTTCTACTCCGGCGGTTTCTCCGCCGAGTACGGCGACAGGCTTTCCTCGGTCATGGATATAAAATTCAGGGAGGGAAGTACGAAGACTTTTCAGGGCCAGCTCAACGTTGATTTCGCGGGTTTCGGAGGTGTCGCCGAGGGACCGCTCTTCAGCGACAGGGGATCGTGGCTTGTCTCGGTCCGCAGAAGCTATCTCGACCTTCTGATAAAGACGATCGACATGGGGACGACGGTCGCTCCGCGGTACGGCGACTACCAGTGGAAGGCGGTGTACGAGCTTAACGGGAACAATTCTCTCGAACTTCTCGGCATATTAGGCGACGACCACAATAATCCCGACTCCAGGGCGGCTATCGAGAACGACATGGTCTACTATGGAAATCAGGACCATTACCAGACGACGAACGGTCTCAACTGGCGGGCACTCTGGGGAAACGCAGGATATTCCAATACTTCTCTTTCGCTGACTACCGAGAGTTTCAATGAACAATCTTTCGAAACCGGCTCGGGCCTTTTGCTGGAGGACAATCGTTCTCTCGAAGAGTCATTTGGATTGAGAAACATCAACCATCTGCGGCTGGACACCGCCAACGTCGCCGAATTCGGAATAGAGCTGAAAGGTATTATCGGAAATTATAATATCGTCTATGGCAGCTACACAGATGCCGTAGGCAATCCCGTTGATGGCTCTGTAATGAACACCGGCATTCGTGCCCGCAAGGCAGGTGCGTTCGTGAGTCTTTTATCCCACCTGACGCCGTTTCTCTCATCGATTGTGGGCCTTCGGGCGGATTACTTTTCGTACAACCGCAATGTTGACCTGTCGCCCCGGGCTTCGCTGACCCTCAAGCTCGATGAGAAATCGTCGGTCTCCGCCTCGGCGGGTGTTTACTACCAGACGCTGCCGCTTATTCTCCTGGCACAGAACCCGGGCAACGCTAACCTCGCCGACCTTAATGCGGTCCATTACATAATCGGTTTCGAGAGACTGCTGACTGAGAGCACGAAGTTGAGCATCGATGTATACCAGAAAAACTATAGCAATTTCCCGGTCGACCCACAGCAGCCTTCGCTCTTTCTCATCGATGAGCTTTACTACCGCTACGGTTTTTTCTTCGATCATGGAGATCTGGCCGGTGACGGGAAAGCGAGGTCGAAAGGCGTCGAACTCATCCTGCAGAAAAAGATGGCGAAGGATTTCTATGGGATGATAAGCGCCTCTTACTCGAGCAGTCAATACCTTGGCGCCGGTGGCGCATGGATAAACAGGGTATACGATAACCGGATAATATTCTGTATCGACGGCGGTTACAGACCGAACAGCGAGTGGGAATTCAGCGCGAGATGGATTTACGCCGGAGGTGTCCCCTATACTCCCTATGACCCGGCGGCTTCCAGTAGACTCGACAGGGGAGTCCTTGACGCAAGTAGGATCAACGGGAAGAGGCTTCCACCGTACCATTGCCTCAACGTTCGCTTCGACAAGCGTTTCAACTTCAGCGGGTCCGACATCGCGTGCTACCTCAGTATATGGAACGTGTACAACCGGAAGAACGTCGCACAGTACTTTTGGAATCAGGTAAAAAACGTTCAGGGAACAATCTACCAGTGGGGAATACTCCCGGTGTTTGGAATCGAATATGAATTTTAGAGACAACTTGTAGACTATGCTGCCTTCTCGTTAACTTGAGAAAAAGCGGCTAATACATGTTTACACATATTCAATCCTTCCTGGAGATTGTCTTCCTGGGTTTTATCGCGTTGTTTCCGGTAGTGAATCCGATCGGTACGGCGCTGATGGTCGACCAGTATTTCACCGGCCTTTCGAGAAGCGAAAGGGTGAAGGCGGTAAGGAAAATCTCACTATACGCGATGGGAATCTGCGTCTTCACGCTGTTTGTCGGTCACTGGATACTCGAGCTGTTCGGGTTGTCCGTGCCGATAATACAGCTAGGAGGCGGCATCATGATCTGTAAAATCGGGTGGGAGTTTCTTACTTCCGATAAGTCGGGCGACTCGCCCGATCCCGTCCCGCAGGGTCCGGGCGACAAGGAGCTTTCTGAGCTGGAGGGCAAGCTCTTCTACCCCATCACTTTTCCGATGACAACGGGTGCAGGAACGATCGCCGTGCTTTTCACTCTAAGCGCCCACGTACAGGAAAAGACTTTCTCCGGATATATGCTGAACAACGCTGCCCTGCTGATATCCATACTTGCAATCTGTATCCTGATCTTTATCTTTTTTGTGAACGCCGGCCGGCTTATCAAATACATGGGCTCTCACAACGAGAAAATCGTAAACCGCCTGATGGCGTTCCTTATCTTCTGTGTCGGTTTACAAATTGCGGTCGGCGGCATTACAAATCTGATCCACGGCTGAAAGTAACCGCGACTCGAAACCAAAACCATTTCGAACCAGAATGTGATTCCAAGGAGGTCAAGTGAAAAGCAAATTGATATTCTTTTTCAGGTCATCTGCTCTACTCGCCTTTTCACTTCTTGCGCTTTCTGTCCCGGTGTGTCCAGCGCAGGAAGTTACCGGTATGTTTAACGTGACGCATTTCGGTGCAGTCGGCGACGGAAAGACGCTGGATACACCCGCGATTAACAGGGCAATCGAGGCTGCGTCAAAGAATGGCGGAGGCACGGTCTTCTTTCCTGCCGGGACTTACGTGACCGGCACGTTCGAGATTCTGAGCAATGTCACCCTGAGGCTCGGAACCGGATCTGTCCTCGAAGGGAGCCGGGATACTTCACAGTATAAGCTCAAGTCGTATTTCAAACTGAGAGCTTATAAGAGCGGTCAATCCGGCGAAGGGCTGAGAGCCGGAATCATAGTCGCAAACCACGCGAAGAACATTGCCATCGTGGGACACGGGACGATACAAGGAAACGGAATGTACTTCATGAACGCGAAGACTCCGCATTACGGCGGGGACTTCGTAAAGAGCATGACATGGCAGGGACAGGATTTCCTCAGCCCGAAGTTCGGTGAATCGGACGGTCCGATAAAACCGTGGATGCCCTGGGCTGACCGGCCCGGCGCGCTCATCATACTTGCCCAGAGCGAAAACGTCCTCATCAAAGATATAACCATCAAGGACTCGCCGAACTGGACCGTAAACATCGAAGACTGCCGGAATGTGGATGTCAGGGGAATTGATGTCTTGAACAGCCCGCTGATTCCGAACAATGACGGCATCAACATCATGGCGAAAAATGCCAGGATCTCGGACTGCAATATCTGGACTGCAGATGACGGCATCGCAGCCAACCAGTGCGACAATCTAACCGTCACCAACTGCGTCATCTCGTCACGCTCTTCCGCGATCAGATTTGACGGCGGAAGATATTGCACCTTCGATAACCTGATCTTCCGGAATTCTAATCGTGGAATAGGTGTCTATGATTCCGCCCGCTATGTCCTCTTCTCGAACATCATCATGCAGACTCATCAATACACCGGTGACTGGTGGGGGAAAGCGGAACCGATCTATATTGCAGTCAGGCTCGATCAGCCCTTCGACGGCAGAACCCTCATCAAGAATGTTCGCTTCACTAACATCACGGCCAACGCCGAGGACGGCGTGATAATTTACGGAACCCGTCAGAACGTAATTAAGAATATCTCTTTCGATCACATCCGAATCAAAATAAAAGGCGGCGTCAACGCAGACGCAGTCGGAGGGAATTTCGATCTTCGAGGGTTGGGCGCCGATCCTTCATTGAGTCTTTTTAAACACTACATTCCCGGTATATACGCTCAATACGTTGAGGGGCTGCGCATTAACGATTTCAAATTGGAATGGGCTGATTCCGTCCCGAGCTATTTCTCCAACGGTATCTACTTTGAGCATTTCAAAAATGTCAGGATCGACGGGTTTGACGGCAGACAGGCGCAAACCAAAGGGTCAGACCCGGCCGTCGTGTTAGAGCACGGAGCGGATATTTCGATCCTGAACTGCAGGGCCTCCGGGGGAACAGGGACCTTCCTTTATCTGAAGGATGTCAAAGACAGGCGTCAATTCATCGATAACGATCTTAACGATGCGAAGCGTTCAACTGTGCCTTCCAGACCAGGCTTCATGGTAATGTCCGGCAATTTAGTCGCGCATAGGGCTTCAAAAACTGCGGGGCCCGGAAGGAAATGAAAGGATAGTAACCACGACCGGCAGGGGACTCTTCAATCATTTAACGGCGCGAGCCATTTATTATCGAGTCCCTGCCGATCACCAGGTCGGACAAGTTCGACAGGCCGGATGGATTTCACGGCCTCTGTATCGATACCGAACATCTTTGTATCAAAACCGCACACCATCATTTCACTAGTTCACCTGTTTTTCCTTTTTTCACGCCTTTCTGAGCGGCACGCTCGTTGATTCTTATATCAACACGTCCTAGTCCAAAAGGAGAAAGAACAATGTTTGAGACGGATATACAAAACGTAAGTATGACAGCTTGTGAGGAGAGTGAGATGCCGGAAGAATTGAATATGCTGGAGTTTCCCAAAGGGGAAGGCGAGACGATACTCGTTGTAGAGGACGAAGAGATGCTGAGAGACTTCCTCCAGGCAGTTCTAGGTGAGAACGGATATAAAGTCGTTCTAGCATCGGACGGTACCGAGGCGGTACGGAGGTTTTCAGAACAGATGGATGGAATTGACTTAGTCCTGCTCGACATGGGACTACCAAGGCTTAGTGGCGAAGAAGTGCTGTCCATGATTCTGGCATTGAAATCTTGTGCGAAGGTCATCGCGGTAAGCGGCTCCATCGAGCCTGAAGTTCAATCGGTCGCTCTCGAAATAGGAGCGGCGGATTATCTTTCGAAGCCGTATCTGAGCGGCGAGATACTTCTTAGAGTACACGATACCTTGCATAGCAAGGTGAGGCTGGATAGCTGACTGACTACAGCCTGTTTCAGCATCGGGTAGGGGGACGGAAGCAAACGTGTGATGCTTCTGGCGGGGATGAGAGTTTGAGCCACTTGAGCCGGCAAGCATCGGTATGGATAAGCCATCATTATTGGGAAAACTGAAAACTCAACCGGAATTCCGGCCGGGGGAAAGCGGCCGACGATCCAATCCGGTCTGCAGGGAAAAGAGCCGGGTCTCTTACTAATCTGAATCTGTAAATCAAATCAAAACAAACCGTACTCTCCGGCCAAAGCGGGCGTGCCTGTCGCCTGGATAACGACCGCATCCGCTTCCCCGGGCAGCCACTCTTCTTGGGTAAACGCCGACCACGAAACTCTGATATTATTACAGCCTTCAATTTTCAGCATCATAGATGATTCATGCGGCTTCCCGCCTGTCTTCAAAAATCCGCGTACCAATTGCTATATTATGAAAGGAGTAAATCTATACTTTCGAATCTGCTGCAGACGTGAATTATCGATGAGAAGAATCCAGAATTACAGATGGACATTGAAGGCAAGTACGAGAAGCTAGTCAATTATCTTACGGATTACATCTATACTGTGAAAATCCGCGACGGGATTGCCGTGGAGACGACTCACGGTCCGGGATGTGTCGCCGTTACCGGCTACACTCCGGGCGATTTCAAGAGGGAGCCGGATCTCTGGTACAAGATGGTACACCGCAAGGACCGCGCGAAGGTTCTTGAGCAGGCGCAGGCCGCGCTCGCGGGCAAAGAAGTCGACCCTATCGAGCATCGGATAATCCACAGGGATGGGACGATGAGGTGGATTCGGAGCATGGTGGTGGTCACGAAGGATGGCGAAGGAAATACGGTCGGGTACGATGGCTTAATAAACGACATCACCAGTCTTAAGAGGGCTGAAGCCGCAGCCGCCCTTCATACGAGACAGCTAATCCAGGCCGATAAGATGGCGTCGCTGGGCATACTCGTGTCGGGCATCGCGCACGAGATCAACAATCCCAACAACTTCATCCTCTTGAATATTCAGCTTTTCTCGAAAATCTGGAAAGACATTACACCCATTCTCGACAGGTATCTTGAAGAGAACGGGGATTTCATAGTTGCCGGAATGTCGTACGGCTCTTCCAAAGAGAAAATGCCGCAACTGCTTGAAGGAGTCCTGAAAGGTTCGGATCGAATCAAGAACATAACGAAGAACCTTACGGATTATGCGAGAGCAGACACAAACACGCTGAACGACCCTGTTGAGATCAACAAGGTCGTTGAAGTAGCAATCCTGATCGCCGAGAACCTGATCAAGAAATCGACTAACAATTTCAAGGTGGAATATGGAAAGGACCTCCCGTTGATTCGCGGGAATGCGCAGCAACTTGAGCAGGTGGTGATCAACCTAATAAACAACGCGTGCCAGTCGCTCAAGGATCCGTCGGCCGAGATAAAAATATCGACCTATTTCAACCCGCAGCGGAAGAAGGTGCGTGTCAAAGTGGAGGATCAGGGTGAAGGTATCCGGCCGGACGACTTGAAGTACATCATGGATCCTTTTTTCACCACGAAGAGAGAAATGGGTGGGACGGGGCTCGGCCTGTCAGTCTCGTATAATATTGTGAAAAGCCATGGCGGCACGCTCATCCTGAGCAGCAAGCCGGGGCAGGGAAGTACTGCCCGGGTCTCTTTTCCGGCAATTCTAAACGAGGGAAAGTAGAATCATCGTATGAGTTCAATGGCATTTCCGTCAAATCCAATACTACTGGTCGATGACGAGGAAGATTTTCTCCTGAGCGCAGAGCTGACACTCTCTTCGAACGGTATCGGAAACGTGGAGACTTGCTCCGACAGCCGTGAAGTGAATGAGCGTCTAAGGAACCGCAAATATTCGCTGATCGCACTCGATATCAACATGCCTAATGTTTCTGGCCTCGCCATACTTGAAACGATCGTTGCAAATTATCCTGAGATACCGGTTGTAATGATAACGGCTATCAACGATATCGACAGCGCGGTTCGATGCATCAAACAGGGAGCGTTCGATTACGTCGTGAAGCCGATAGACGAGACCAAGCTCGTCTCTACTGTGAGGAGAGGACTCGAGTTGACGGAGATCCGAAGCGAAAACGAGATGCTGAAGCAACTCCTTCTCAGCGGCAACATTGAAAAGCCGGAAGCCTTCAGTGCGATAGTGACCAGAAGCTCATCGCTTCAAATGATTTTCCGGTATATCGAAGCTATCGCGAAGACAAGTCTTCCGGTGCTGATCACTGGAGAGACCGGCACCGGTAAGGAACTCTTCGCACAGGCTGTCCATAAGGCCAGCGGAAGGACAGGCGAGCTTGTCTCCGTCAATGTCGCGGGAGTAGACGACGATTTCTTTTCCGACACGCTGTTCGGCCACAGGAAGGGAGCTTTCACCGGGGCGGACGAAGAAAGGAAGGGGCTCATCGAAAAAGCGGGACATGGTACCCTCTTCCTGGATGAAATCGGCGACCTCAGCACCGCATCGCAGGTGAAACTCCTCAGGCTCCTGCAGGACGGAAGCTACTATCCGATCGGTTCCGACGTCGCAAAGTCTTCGGACGCGAGAATGGTCGTTGCGACTCATCGCGACATCAGGGCGATGCAGTCGAGCGATAGTTTCCGTCAGGACCTGTATTACCGGTTGAAGTCTCACCATGTAGCGATCCCTCCCCTCCGTGAGCGGAAGGAGGATTTGCCCTTCCTGATAGACTACTTCATAGCTAAGGCGGCGGAGGCCTTGAAGAAGAAAAGGCCGACTCCGCCGAAGGAATTGTACACACTTCTCAACAACTATGATTTCCCGGGGAACGTCAGGGAGCTCGAAGGGATGATATTTGACGCTGTGAGTCTCCATAAGGGAGGAGTCCTTTCCCTCGAATCCATCAGAGCAAAAATTTCCGAACACATTCAGGATCGTGCATCACCCAACGGATTAAATTCGAAGTCCGTGGAGAACGATCCTGCCTCGGTGGAACTTGTAAACTTCCCGGGCAGGTTTCCTACGCTCAAAGAGGCGGAAGAAGCGTTGATCAACGAGGCGCTGAAGCGTGCCGAAGGCAATCAGACCATTGCCGCCGAACTCCTCGGGATTTCACGACGCGCCTTGAACAACCGGCTCCGCCGAACCGATGACGGGAAACCATGACGCGCTCTCGCAGGCAACCTCGACGAGGTACCGCTTGGAAGAAAATCGACCGGGGTTTCGAATGAGCTCCTTTGTCACGCGGACAGGATGGCCGCACCCGGAATATCCCATGCCAGGTGCGGTAAGCACAGCTGCGTAACTGCGGCTAACCTTGGAATAAGTTCTTCTGTATTTGTGAATCGATGAAGGCGAGTCACGATCTGTCAGGCAGATTTTGGGCCATACCCCTGCCACATTTCTGCGATAAGCCACAGTGTCGGTCTCTTTCTAAACCTTTGTGCTTCTGATTCTTGTTGACCCATCCCATGGCCGTCGAGAAATTCCGTGGCACTCCTCTTGAATGAATACGCATCGTTCTTCCTGGATTCCGTTCGTTCTTGAACGAAAACATCAGCGGCATGCCGATTGATCCTTAAGATTATGTAACGATACAACACCTTAAAAATAATTGGAGGATCAATGAAGACATATCTTAAGCAGTTAGGCGTCGCGACGTTTGTATTCCTGCTCGCGATATCGGGTGCCGTCGCTCAGACGACAAAACCAACGGCATTTAAATTCAACGAGAAGCGAACTTTCGAAGCGCTGAAGATTGCCCTTGAAAGCAGCAATGTTCCTGGGTTTGTCGAATCTGCACTCTATACGGTCGCCGAATGCAAAAACCGCTATCCGAATTTCGATTACTCGGGCATTATGAAGATCGTCGATAGAGTGGCCCAGAAAAATGACAATCCGGCAATCAGGTATAAAGCATATCTCGTCAGCATGTACTTGACCCACGCGCCGGCCATTCAGGTCACACCGGTCGCCAACGCGGATAGCCACGAATATCTGTTCAAACAGATAGCAGATCAACTCGAGCAGAGATTTCTCGCTTATGACGGCGTCAATCCTGCCGAGAGGAACAGGTGATGCGGAGGAAGCGCGATGTAAGCAACGGGGTGTCCGTGATCGGAGCTCAGTTGCTTACAAAGCGCAGTTGACCGGGCAAGGGGCATTTGTCCGTTTAGATCCCGTCATCTGGGATTTTCTCCCGCTCCATCCTGGGCCACATTTCATTATCGTCGAGGGCAAGTCTCCTGATCCCTGCAGCCGTCGACGGGGCTTGGCCGAGCTTTCATCAAAGATCTTCATCCCGAACTGTCCACCAGGCTAAATTGCAATTCAGCGGATCACCGGGTAAATTCATTTTCAGCAAGTGAACTTCTGCCAAGTCTGATCCGTAACTGAGAGTCCCACCGTCGATGGAAGACCACTCGGAAGGGCCACCGTTTGAGATATGATCTTAAAGTCGTAGGATGTAAACACATCGGAGTATTCCCATGAATTTCTTTTCCAGGAGCACCGCTTTCCGTGACAGGCTGTTCATGCCAGCAATTCCGGCGCTATTGGTTGTCCTGTTGTTTTCAACTGGCGTAGTCGTAGCCGCACAGAAGGAGAGCACGAGCAAAGGATCTTCTTCGCATGCTGGGAAGAACGTGCCACCTTACAGGAATCCAAGACTTCCGATCGAAGAACGAATTAGAGATCTGTTGGGCCGGATGACGCTACAGGAGAAGGCCCGCCAGCTCGATATGTATCCTGGAGCTTCGTCGTTCCTCGATCCTGATCAAACCGCTGATAATACTCACGCAAAGCCGGATGCGTTGTTCAATCCAGGGAAGGCGGAGAAGGTGCTTGGGCACCTCGGGGTTGGCGCGATCCATGATCTCTACCCGGGTCCCCGGTTGTACAACAGCCTCCAGGCCTGGGTAATTAAATCGAATCGTCTCGGAATACCGGCTCTGTTTCTCGAGGAGGGGCTGCACGGATATCTGGGACTTGATCAGACAGTATTTCCTCAAAGTGTAAACCTTGCGTCCACATGGGATGTGAAGCTCGCGAAGGAAGAAGGGGCCGCAATTGCTTCCGAAGCCCGGGCCGACGGGGTCGATATGCTCCTTGCGCCGGTTGTCAATTTGGCCCGCGACCCGAGGTGGGGAAGAGTGGAAGAAACGTTCGGCGAAGATCCATACCTTTCAGCAAAAATCGGACTCGCTTACGTGGAAGGGATGCAAGGCACTTCGTTGGCTACTGACTCTACCTGTATATCGGAGCCAAAGCACTTTGCCGCTTACGGGGAACCTGAAAGCGGAATGAACACCGCCCCGACTCACGCCGGCGAGAGAGAGATGCGGTCAGTCTTCCTGAAGCCGTTCGAGCCGCTTGTCCGTGAAGGTCACATTATGGGGATCATGGCAGCTTACAATAGCGTAGACGGCTTGCCCTGCACCGCCAACTCATGGCTTCTTACAACCGTTCTCAGAAAAGAATGGGGATTCAGGGGGATAGTGGTTTCCGACCTTGGAGCGATAAAGAGATTGTATAATGTATTTGATGTGGCGCGTACACCGGCGGCCGCAGTCCGTCTAGCACTGAAATCTGGCGTCGATATGCAGTTCTATGATTTTCCGCACGACACTTTTCAGGACGCCATAATCGATGGCGTCAAAGAGGGCAAGCTCTCGATGGCTGTGGTTAACCGCGCCGTTGCCGCTGTCCTGAGAGCCAAGTTCATGCTCGGCTTGTTCGATCACCCGTATGTCGACCTCAATTTAGATAAGCGCGTCCGCCGCTCGCCGGCACATCTTGCTCTTGCTCTAAAAGTCGCCCTGGAATCGATGTGCCTGCTGAAGAACCAGGGTGATCTTCTTCCGTTGTCGCGGGAAGTCGCGAGCATCGCGGTCATCGGTCCTAATGCGGACAGCACGAGGCTCGGCGATTACTCGGCTCAGCCCGACGATAGGACGAAAGAGGGAATGCTGGCACAGATCAGGGAGATCGTTTCACCCGGTACGAAGGTACTTTATTCCAATGGAGAGAACGTTGAAGAAGCGGTCTCTCTTGCCAGGCAGGCTAAAGTCGCTATCATGGCACTGGGGGAAAACAGCCGCGTGTCCGGCGAAAATCATGACCGGATGAGACTGGGTCTGCCGGGTATCCAGGAGAAGCTCCTTGAAGCCGTGGTCGCGACCGGAACGCCGGTAGTGTTGGTACTCCAGAACGGCAGACCGCTTTCGATTTCGTGGGCGGCAGAACATGTCCCTGCCATCCTCGAAGCGTGGTATCCCGGTGAATTCGGCGGTCGTGCGATCGCGGAGACGCTCTTCGGCGAAAACAATCCATCCGGGCACCTGGAGATGACTTTCCCAAGGAGTGCCGGTCAGCTCCCCGTTTACTACGACCACGGGACATCCAAGCTTGGGTGGTACAACTACGTCGACGGCAAATCGTCGCCCCTTTATCCATTCGGGTACGGCTTAAGCTACACAAAATTTGAGTTTTCGAATCTGGAAATCGTCGCTCCTCCTGCCGGAAGCGGTAAGGACATTCTTGTTTCCTTCGAAGTGAAGAACACTGGTGAAAGGCCCGGAGATGAAGTGGCACAGGTATACCTTCACGAAAAGTGGGCGAGCGTCGAGACACCTGTTGAGGCACTGAAGGGATTCAGGCGCGTTCACCTTATCCCTGGGCAGTCCGTCAAGGTGACTATCCGCGTGAAGCAGGCGGATCTGGCTGTGTGGGGCGCGAACAGGAAGTGGGATGCCGGGCGGGGTGAGTTCACCGTTAGAGTCGGAGGAAGCTCGGAGGGAGTCTTGACGGGGAAGTTCGATCTGAAGTAATTAAGGGGAGTAACCCTGGCCGTGGTGCGGCTTTACAGGTGAGTCGGTGCAGGCGTAAAGGTCGCAGCTTGGGCGGTTTTCGTATAACTCCGGTCAAATAGTCTGCATGGTGTGAAGCCGGTTGTAATAATTGACCAGCCAGGTGTTTGACCATCCCAGGAGCGTCGTGTCACGTACTATCTTTGCGACCTCGGATCTCGTTATCTTCGCCTCCGACAGTACGACGTTGATATTGTTCCGGCTGACGGCAAGCGTCCTGACAGCAAACAGCAGCGGCCAGATGCAGGCTAGTCGTATCCCATGCAGCCATTTCGGAATCATCGTGATGTAATTGAGACCGTACAACAAGTGATGCTCAGCCTTGTCCGCCAGCTTATCTATCATTTCCAGAACTTTGGCGGCGTTCTCGGGTGAAAACAGCGTCTCCTTCGTCAAACCGAGGGGCTCATAATAACTTCGCGGGACATACAGCCAGCCTCGCTCGTAATCCTTGTGAAGACCTCTTATGATGTTGACTGTCTGCAGAGCGAGTCCGAAATGTCTTGAGAGAGGGAGCATCTCTTCTTTTCTCTCCCGTATGATGGGAGAATACCACGCGAATAGATCCGTGAGCATATAGCCGACTCGCCCGGCGACCTGGTGCATGTAATCGTCCATCTCCTCTTCTGTCTGAACGTTCGGCCCGATCTCCTGCCAGCGCGCCATCCCAAGTGATGTCTCATTCACGTGGTGCGTGATTATGTCCTGTATCGGCTGGGGAAATCGCCGCAACCCTTCGAGTACCTGGTCCGCGTGTTTTGCAACGTATACCTCAGGGTCTTTTTCGTCAAGCTCCACTATCTCGCCTGCAAGCGAAGAAACCGGCATGCTGTCCGCGAGCACGCGTGCCCACAAACGCAAGAGTTCCGCCTTTTGCGGCGCAATCATCTTGTCGTTGTCTTCGAGGCAATCGGACACCCTGAAAAGAAGGTAAGCTGTCGTCACAAAATCACGCAGGCTCGAAGGTAACCTCTCGATTGAAAGCGCGAACGTGCGGCTTACACCACGGAGCATATCTCCCGAATGCATTTTAGTCATCCCCCTATTTTCGAACACCCGTTGCATAGTCTCCAAGATTGCATACGCATGAAATCAACGATCAAGAACCCTTCTTATATAGATCTTACAACCGTCCTGAAACTGCCTGTAATATAACAAACAATTCCCGGTAATACTTCTCGATCTGCGGTGTACTCCGTAACCGCTCAGTTACCGGGCTATCTACTCTAAGGGATTCATTTAAATGAACGCCTGGCAATTATTCTCCGCTTGAGGTTGAAGGAGTCCGTGATTTCACGTAAGGGCGTTTTGATCTCGTTCCCTGAATGTGTGACCGGGGTCACCCTGGCCCATGCCCGCAAGTGTCAAGCCAGCGTATTCGAGCAAACTACTCGGCCTTTGGGGCCTTTTGGTGTGACGCCGGTAAATTTTTCATCTTGACAATTCCTATTCACGCGGATATATTTTACACAATCGAAATAAGAGATGGCGTTGCACTAACCCGCGGAACAGAGAGAATTCCCACGTAAGTGCAAGATATCCCCGGCATGTAGGGGGCGCTGAGAGCGAGCGCTCATCCACGGCAGTGACGTGATCAGGGTCGCGACGCAGATTTCAATTCGGTTGTGGAGAGCGCGGAATCGTAAGCAAGTTGCTTATGGTTAGCAGCGAATAAATACATAACGGAGGATAAAGATGAAAAACGTAATCGTAGCGATTGCGTTGATGTTCACGGTTGCGGCCGTCGCTTTAGCGGATGGCCCAGGTAACAATCAAACCAGTAGCAACAATGTTGGGCAGAACATCAATGTTAAGGCAAAGCTGACGCGCGGCCTTAGCATGAACCTGGTCGGCAGCAACGCCACGCTCGACTTCGGTACATTGACGCTGCCGGTTACTACCGCTCCGACAATTACACCGAACGGACAGGGTTCGGTTGAGCTGCAGATCGTCGGCGACGACAATTCTCAGGTCACATTGTCCGGCACTACTTCAAACGTCACCCTTAACAACGGGTCGGCTACATTAAACTTCACTCCTAATGTCTGGGGCAGCGCGACTACATCTGGTGCGAGTGCGTTGAACAGCAACAGCGTTACCCTTGGGTCCGATGGAAATTACTACCTCTTCGTCGGCGGAAAATTGCCGAGTTCCATTTTGACCACCCAGGCTACCGGCCAATATTCGGGCCAGTTTGAAATAACGGTCTCTTACCCCAACGACTAAACTTCCACGGCTAGCGAATAGTCTGTGAAGAAGGGTTAGTCAAATGGTAAAATCTATTTCAGATAAATGGGCGTCCGTCCGGAGATTTGGACGGACGCTCTGCTTACTTACGGGAATAATGTTCCCGGCCGCCGTCGCCATGGCGCAGCAGCAAAAAAGCGCTGCCAGCCCGCCGATAACAGTCCAGGCAGACCTTGTCCAGGGCCTTTCGGTCACACCCTCTGCCGGCAGCGACGGTCTGGGAAATATAAATCTCGGAGTAGCGACGCAGAGTACGCGGGCTTCGAACGTCAATCCGAACTCGAGCCCATCGGCAGGATTGATGACGATAAACGGAGAACCGACGATGAATGTTACCATATCATACACCCCATCGGTTCAACTCGTGCATAACGGCCAGGGAGGGACAAGCATCAATTTCGTTCCAAACGTTGTCGGTGCCACTGGGCTGACGATGCAACAGGCCGCCTCTCCGTTACCGAGCGGCTCGTCCCTCACTCTTGGAAGTCAGGGTCACTTCTATTTTTGGCTGGGCGGTTCGGTATATGTGCCGCCGGGCCAGGCTCCCGGAACTTACACCGGGGTGTTCAACATAACCATAGGATACTAGGCAACTGGCGACAATTAGATCCGGTGCCGCCCGCCTGTTGTGGTTTCAATTGCCGGTGTGCGGCCTGCTGCTATGGAGCAGTGTGGCATACTCGCAGCAAGTCCTGATGCACCAAATGTCTTCCATAAAGGTTGTTGTTCCGTATCCCGGGCTCACTATCTCCGTCACGAGGAAAATCTACTTCAGTCCGGCCGAAATGAAATCGGGGTCACGGAAGATATCCAAGACAAGCGGACAAGCGGGTCAGTTTCTGCTCACGGGCGTGTACAGAGGCTTGCCTATCTATATGTCTGTCAAGGCTCCTAAGTATCTGATGGGGGACGCAGACAGCATCCGCTACTCTGGTGGAGCGGCCTACAACGATAAGGCGAACGACCCGGCCACTTCAAAGGACATCCCTGTTTCCGGAAAAAGGCTCGCATCATTTACGCTGAGTGCGAACCGGGAGCATTGGACGGGGTTTGCATATGTTTATCTGTTCGGGAATCTCCTTATACCGAAGAATTTGCCCAGCGGCACATACACCGGGAAATATGAAATCACGTTGATTCTCTAGAAGGCTCTTCTGGAATCGACTTACTTATGAATATGCTTTCGAGCACGATGAACAAGGAGAAATTCAGGATGCCAATGAGAATGGAGCAAGGATGGCACAAGTGACGAAGATGAGACCTGTAATGTCCCCTCAGGCCGCGGTGAATCGACGATTGGACGGCTTCTTTTTCGGCCTGGCCTTTCTGGTGGCCTCCCTTGGCGGCGCAATTATCTTTGCGGTCCCTGCTTATGCAAGATGGAACGGCAACCGGGGAGAGAACCTGTCTGTGCAGGTATTGAATAATCTCTCTTTCGGAACCGTTGTAATCGGACGCGATCTTCAAAAGAGGATCCCATTTACCGATTCTGACGCTGCAAGGGCTCTTGTCGACGGCTTTGGAAAAAATGAGACCGTTTCCTTGATCTTCTACCTGCCTGCATTCCTTCAGTCGGGGGACGGTCACCTGCAAATTCAATTCGATGGAAGCAGCGCCGCATGGTCGCCATATAACGACCCAGGCAACGCGACTACTTTCAATCCAAATTCGAGGTTACAACTTCCTTCGTCGGCTCTCGTTACGGGTAAACTCTATCTCTGGCTCGGTGCGACGATCTACGTCCAGCCTCAGCAACCCTCCGGTCAGTATGAAGGCGATATCAGAGTTCAAGTAAACATAGATCACGACGAAGATTAAGGAGTAAGATTGAAGAAGAGAGCTTTAGTATTTCTTGCGATGATGCTGTTCGCCATCGATGCCGGCGCACAGGTCGTAATCGCTCCACCCATAGTTTTTATTTCCGATCAACTTCCTTACGGGACGTTTGTAGTCTCTAACGTTTCCACCGTGCCGCAGGAAGTCGATATCAAATTCAAGTTCGGCTATCCCAACACCGATTCGGTCGGGAACATATTCATGGATTACAACGACAGCACCGGAAGTGCGAAAGATTTTTCGTGCGCCTCCTGGCTCAGCGCATTCCCGACTAAATTCGTCCTCAATCCCGGTCAGGAACAGGTTGTGCACATGTCGGTGTCCAGCCCGGATAGTCTGAACGACGGCGTTTACTGGTCCCGGCTCGTTACAATATCGCAGCCCCAGCAGAGATTCGTCGGACAGATAAAATCGGGTATAACTGCGAACATCATCTTCGTTTTCCGGCAAATCACTTCAGTCATGTACGAGAAGGGCAATCTTGCAACTGGAGTTCAGATCGATGGATTCCACTCGGCTCAAGATTCTGCTTCGGTGAATCTGTACGCCGACCTGAAGCGGACAGGGAACGCCCCTTTCCTCGGCACCGTCTCGATCCATGTCTCAAACCAAAACGGAGACATCGTTTATGCCAATGAAGGACTGATCGCGGTCTACATGAGCTTCGTGAAAAGATTCGACATACCACTCTCCAAGCTGCCTGCGGGAAATTACAGTGCCACTCTGACGCTTTCCACCAACAGATCCGACATCCCTCCCAACCAACAGCTTAAGATGATCCCTGTGTCAAAGTCGTTTACCTTCACAGTGAAGTAAGAATGTGGTTACATCGGGTGTGCTCGCGATTGCCACATGAACCTTCTGAGCATTTGGAGCCGGGCTTCCCGACAACGGCAACCTTTTGAGAACAACGAAAATAGGAGTAGAACATCCCGAGAAAAGTGTCTGACTCCGGCAGGCCCAAAGCCTGAGCGGAAGCGGCAGGGCCTGTATGGGGAAAGTAGTCGTGGTCCGGCTCAATCGACACGACAAGGACTAAAGAGATCAACCCCGCCGGCTGAGATATAGTCAGCCGGGCGACTCTTTGCCGACGGAGGCACAATTCCTCGCCTCCCCATACAATGACACATGGACTATAGATCTTTCTGCAGGCAGTCCCTGCGATTAGTTTTGCCGATAACAGCCTTTTTTCTTGCGTCGGTGGTGTCCGCAACGCCGCGTGCCGGGAAAAATAATTCCTCCGACCCGGAGCCGGCGGGTTTCTCCACCCCTGTACATCAGCAACCGGTGATATTTACGTTCGGCTACGGAGGGCTCGTCGATACCTATGTCACAGCTCTCTACGCAGGCAACTCAATTTACCTCCCCGTTCATACGCTCTTCAACGATTTACAGTTGGATAACCATCTCGATATCCGCAAAGGGACCATCTCGGGTTTTTACATCAAGGAGTCTGATAAATATACGATCAGCTTCGATAGGCTGACCGTTCACGTTGGGGGGAAGAAGTTTACGTTCGACTCCACCGATTTTATCAGGGGTCCGGTCGATTTCTATGTGCTTCCCGCGTTCTTCCGCAAGATGTTTAAGCTGGATTTCTCTCTCGATATGAACAGGCTGACGATATTGCTGAAAACCACGCTCAAGCTGCCGATTATCTCGAGCTATCAGCGAAAAGTGAACATGCAGTATCAGACTCAACCGCTCGGCATCTTCAGACCGCAGGCACCTCTTGAATATCCGAGAAACTGGTCCCTCCTGAACGGCGGGGTCATGGACTACTCCCTCGGATCATACTACAGCGGCAGCACCCCTTCATACTCCTACAATTTCCTCGCAGGCGGAGAATTGCTCGGCGGAGATATCGAGGGAACTCTCAGCGGTGAAATGGTCGGTAAACAATCGACTATTTACACAAAAGAAATTCACTGGCGATACGTTATCGATTCTACCAGGGTGATAACGAGCTTTTCCGTTGGCAATCTTTTCAGCAACGGAATAAACCAGTACGACTTTCGGGGAGTCCAGATAACAAATCAACCGGTTCAACTCAGGAGGTTCTTCGGAAGTTATGCATTCGACGCGAACGTTCAGCCAGGTTGGCAGACCGAGCTCTATCTGAACGGAGAGCGGGTGGGCTTTGCCCAGGCCAACGCGTTCGGAAGAGTACATTATGATATCCCTCTTGTTTACGGATCTTCATATCTCCAGCTGAAAACCTTCGGACCTTCCGGGCAGTTTGAAGAATTAGACAGGCGTCTTCAGATACCCTTCAACCTGATTCCTAAGGGTGAGTTCGATTACACTATCAATGCCGGTAAGCTAAGCACATCGAACAGCAACCTTGTACAGGTGAACGCATCCTACGGGCTTACCGGCTGGCTGACCGAGGAGGTCGGAGCAGACTATCTTCAGAGTCCGCTCTTCAACAAACCGGTGCCTTACAATTCTTTCACGATGAGAATAGGTTCACCGTATATTCTTACTTTGACGGCGGCGCCTTCAATGCTGTATGAGAGTACTCTCGAGGCTGTGTACCCTTCGCAGGCCTCAGTCAACCTGACATATTACCACTACTACAAAAACGGACTCTACAACCCATCCGGAGAACTCAACCAGCTGTCCGGCACCGTTTACCTTCCATTCCCATTCGGAACAAATATGCTTGACCTTGATTTCGCCGGCAATGGCCAGAATTACTATGGCGGCAGCAAAACCTTGAGCTACTCCGGAGGCGTCGAGGCAAGCGTGTCGAGATTCAATATTTCGTTCAACTATACAGGCTCCTATCAGGCTTATGCATCTCAGAGCCCGGCTATAGGCAAGACTCTTACGGCGGCATTGCTGTACTCTTTCTTCCTTGGCAACGGAGCTTTCAGTTTCGTAAACGGAACGCTTGCCGGACTCACCGCGGATTACGATTTGGGGTCGAATTCCATCACGACGGTCAGATTGGATTTATCGCAGTACATTGGGAATGCGGTCTCGGCCCAGTTCTCGGTGAATGGAGACTTGCTTAATCACGATATATCATTCAACCTCCAGCTCACTTGGGATTTGCCTTTCATGCAAGCATCGAGTTCCACTACCGTTCAGGGAGGTCAAAGGAACTCGACTCAATTTGTCAGCGGTTCGGTGGGGTACGATTCGCACTACGGGGAATTCCTTTTCAATCGTGTACAGTGGGCCGGTCAGTCGGCAGTATCGATGCGCATGTACCTGGACAATAATCAGGACGGGAAGTTCGATAAGGGCGACGTGCTCATAAAGAACGGAGATATAGTTCTTCGACAGGCGGTGTCGTCAGATCTTTTCACGTCTGGGATCATTAGGGCGTGGGATCTTCTCCCTTACACTCAGTACAGTGCCGACATTCAATCGGGCTCTCTGCAAAACCCGTTATGGATGCCGGTCAGAAAATCCTTTTCGTTTATTACCGATCCCAACGTATACAAGCCGATAGACATACCGTTCTATACTGCCGGTGTCATTCAGGGGAGCGTGAAGAGGGTTGTGAAAGGAAGGCAAAGAGCAGTTCCAGGGATTGAGGTAATCGTCGAAGCGATACACGGGAAGTACAGAAAAACCATTTCGGCGTTTAATGACGGGAGCATTTACTATGTGGGAGTCCCGCCTGGAGACTACAAGATCTATGTCGACCCGAGCCAGGTATCCGCGCTCGGCGACACGTCGGCACCGATGTACAGGGATTTCACGGTCGAGTCGAAGAAATCGGGCGATTTCATTAAGGGTCTCAGTTTTGTCCTGAGCGCCCCTCCTCCGCCTGCCGTAGTAGCGGCCCGAGAGAAGAAAGCTGCCGCAATCCGTGCAATGAGATACATGATTCAGCTGGGAGCGTTCTCCGAGCGCGACAGGGCAAGATTGTTTGCCTCCGAACTCCAAAGAAGGATCGGCAGAGTTGTCCATGTAAGGTACAATCCGAAATCCAGCCTGTACGCCGTCCAACTCGACACTATGAAGGAAGGGGAGGAAGCCTACCGGCTTGAGCAAAGACTGATTTACGATTACGGAATCAGAGACGCATTCGTTATGGTTCTTCCTGACTCGAATGTTCGGTACACATTCTCAGTCCGCCTCGGATTCTTCCGGTCTCTGTCCGACGCGGAGAGATTCGCTTCCGAATCGCGTGCGATGCTGGGCATGAAAACCAGGCTCGGTTACAATTCTCCATTGCGCTTGTACGAAGTGATCGTCGGTGCGTTCGGAAATGAAACCGATGCACAGAATCTCCTCGATAAAGTGAGAACCTTCCGGCAATTCAGGCGGGCGGAGTTGCTTTTCGCGGGTCGTTATATCGTGGACAGGTATGCGGTGCTCCTTGGCGAGTTTGACAACTACCGGAGCGCCCTTGCGTTCGCCAGCGGCCTGTTCGACCGTCGCGGCATAGATGCCCTGATAGATTTCGACTCCACCACACTCAGGTTCGAGGTCTACACAACACCGACTCCCTATCGCAAGACGGCAAAGTCGCTCATGAATGAGCTTGAAACCCTCAAACTGTTTAAGTCGATGAAGATCATCAGCGTGCAGTGAAGAAGAGGCCCGTCGGAAAGGGGATAATGAAAGGACGGCAGGAGAAAGTTGCCCGACACCCTTTTCCCACGTAAGTCAGAAAAATCGGAAAATTGTTCTATGTGACTGGATTCTTCTATGTTCTTTGGATGATATTCCGGTGAAAAATGTGCTTCGGGCGGACGAAAGCTGAAGTGGTTAGTTTGCCTGTTTTGATGTCCGTGTGGTTCCATGTGCCAGGCAGGCGTGTTCTGAAACCGGCAGCGAATTTTTGAAATCCACAACAGGTAAGTCATTCGAGGAGGATGTCCTTGCTAAAGCGTTCCGCAGCCTTCGTGGCGATTCCAGGGGTTTCAATTTCCACTCTTTTCTTGTTGAAAGTCATCGTTGCCTCGTCTCTGTTGAATGACATGGGCACGGCGATGCGAACCAGCGGGTGGAGTATGTCTGAGGAGAGATACATAATGCAGCCGAGGGAATCGGTAACATTCGAGGCGAGTTATCTTTTCTTCAAACTCGGCACTGTCAAGTTTGAGCTGCTTGGGAAAGAGGTTTGCGATGGAGTACCGTCATACCGGATCCGTGCTTTCATCGATTCCTACAGCGGGATACCTTTCGTCGATTATCATGCAGTATATGAAACTTGTGCCAATGCCCGGGATCTCACGTGCCTCTCCACCTACAACGAAAAGGACGAGGGCGACAAGAAGGTGCGAAGCGATTACATATTCAACTACGTCCGCAAGATTTTGACATGGGAGGAGTCTGTTAAAGGAGTGGTAGTTAAAAAAGTCGAAATGCCCCTCGATACTACTTACACGGACGGTTTGAGTTTTTTTTACTACGTGAGAGAAGCTTGCAGGACATCGGATGGGAAAAAGGAAACGCTGGAAATCCCGATCGTCTCAGATACCGTCCGATCCACTGTGACGTTGACGATAAATGAAAAGCACGGGAAATGCGAAGTCGACGCGTTCGATTTTCCCATCGAAGCCGAAAGGCTTTCGGGTCATATCAATTTCACAGGGACCTTCGGAGTAACTGGACAATTCAACGGGTGGATCTCAGCTGACTCCGCGGAGGTTCCGTTACGAGCCGATCTCAAGGTAATCCTGGGAAGTATCGTCGTCAAATTGAAGAGCATAAGCAGGGACGACTGGATACCACCTCGTGCACGATAGATCTCTTTCGGCTCATTCACACCGCCGCCGGTAAGACCGGATTTCTGATCGTTGCCATAGCGGGACGTGACTTTCGGCAAACGTCATTCTTTCCTAAGTACCATCAAAGTCAGATCGTCGCTTCTCCGTCCACGTCCACTGAATCGAGTGAGATCGTGGAGGCAAGACTCCAGCAGCTCCTTCGGGGATACGGATGATGCTCCCTTAAGCAGATCGAGCAATCTGTTCTCTCCGTAAAGTTCACCCGAATGCGCTGCCGATTCCGTGAGCCCGTCAGTGTACAGGAAAAGGGTATCACCGCTCAGGAGTGCTTTTTTCTCCGTATGGTAATGCGCGTCGCAGGCAAATCCGAGCGGTAGACCGGAGGTGGAAAGTCTCTCGATCCCTCTCTCACGAATAATAAATGGAAGGCAATGGCCCGCATTTGAAAACTCTATTTCTCCGGTCTTGTGAGCCAGCCCGCACACAAGTGTCGCGAAATGGGTGGAAAGGCTCGCCTCGCAGAAAAGCCGGTTGATCCGCTCCATCAACTCGCTAAGTGAAAAATCTGAACCTGCCAGGGTCCTGAACATCGCGTGAAGCTGTGACATAAGAAGAGATGCGGCTATCCCTTTCCCTGTGACGTCTCCTACAATGAAATAGAACGATTCTGCCGGATTATCCCCGGCAATTATGTCGCAGTAGTCGCCGCTTACCTGACCGGACGGCTCGTAGTGGAAGTGACTGGTCCAGCCTGGCAGGATGAGATCCCGAGCCGGCAGAAGCCTGTTTTGCATTTGTCGCGCCAGTTCGATATCCCTCTCAAGCGCATGCTGCTCGTTTTCCGTAAGATGGTCTACGCAGTACCTTGTCATCGGATCGAGAGCAAGCCGGTCGGGTTCGATCGGCTCGTGGCAGCTCTCGCAGAGTCCGTAATTACCGGATGAGATTTTCGCCAGCGCACGATCGACATCGTCCAACAAATCGTGGATTTGCCTCGGATCGCTTGCCCTGGTTGCCGCCTCCTGCAGCCGCTGCTTTCTCTCTTCGAGCTGCCGCGCGAACATACTCTCAATTAAGCCTGCCATTTCCTCCCCCTCACTTTTATGGAAATAGTAATATTGGCCGGCACGGTTCTGCCGGCAGATATCGATTACGGGATGAATGCCCGGTGGGTAAAAAAACACCGGCATAATGTGCGTCGCGGATTTGACCGGCTAGCGATCGCCGGCAACTCAGAGTTCGGAAAGGAGCTTCACAATTTCCGTGGCGAAGCCGATTCTCGGTATCTCGCGTTGTATTTCGCGGCTATTGCACTGTAATTAGCTGTATCAGAGAATAGAGTGGTTCCGGATTTATTCTAAAGTGATCAGCAGCTTTCTCTTGTCCACTAACCTTTTCATCTCAGTTACTAGATCGCGCCTCGCAATTTCCAACTGTTTCTCCCTGGATTCTTTCAGCCACTGGGTTCGATCGCTGGTCTCACTTGCAAGCGTTGAACCAGATTCTAGACTCTTAATTGTCACCATCCCGTTCTGGAACTCATTCGAACCCACGATAACTGCAAATCGAGCGTTCAACTTATCTGCGTATTGGAGCTGTTTACGGAGGCTCTTTTCTGTTCCGAGGTATAAGTCTGTGCGTATGCCTGCCGCTCTCAATTCCTCTGCAATTTTCAGATACTCATCCAACTTATTTCGCTCCATTATGGTTACCACGACATCCACAAGATTGGCATTAGTCGCCTCACTACTTATCGCGGCGAGCAACCTATCAACTCCAATAGAAAACCCGACCGCAGGAAGCTGCACGCCAGTGAACCTACTTACAAGATTATCGTACCTTCCGCCTCCGGCGACACTCCCGAATAGAGGCTTGTTATTAAGGTTGACTTCAAAAACAGGGCCTGTGTAGTAATCAAGTCCTCTTGCTATTGTCGGGTCAAATCGCACTACGTTACTGCCCAAACCAAGCGACTCCAGAAGTTCATCAAGATTTATAAGGTCCGAACAACTTTCTTCACCGAAGTGTTCGGTCAGAAAATCCAGCATCTTTTTTCTGGAGGTGCCAGGGCTTGACAATGCTATAACGAACACGGACGTAATGAGTGTTGCGCTGTTTTCTTTTAGACCGAGTCCTGGAATTTTGTCTCCCGAAGAGTCTATTCTTCCCTCTGTCAGCTCAAGCATGACATTTTGATGCCCAATCTTGAAGAACTTGTCAAGGATTCGTAGAACTTTCTTAGCGTTATGTGGAGCAATCCCAGCTTTAGAGATTGCCGCGTTTAAGACGCGTCGGCTATTCACATTAACGGTGAAATCCCCCACTCCAATTTCCCGCAAAGATTTGACGACGGCTGAAATCACCTCTGCCTCAGCCAGCTGGCTCGATGTGCCCACTACATCCACATCGAACTGCGTGAATTCACGGAATCGTCCGGGGTCCGGCTTATCCGCCCGCCACACCGACCCGACCTGGTAACGCTTGAACGGTTTCGGCAGGTCGGCATACTGTGCCACTATCCTTGCGAGGGGCACCGTTAGGTCGAACCTTAGAGCGACATCCTGTTCCTCCGGGCTTTTGAAACGGAAGATTTGTTTCGTGTTCTCATCGCCGTACTCGCCGAGGAGGATCTCCAGGTATTCAAGTCCGGGTGTCTCTACCGGCAGAAATCCGTAGCTTTCATAAACTCGCCTTATGACCGACACGATTTCGTTTTTCCTGTATGCGTCTCTCGGGAGAAGGTCCCGGAAGCCTTTGACGTTTTGAGGCTCTATCGTTTCCGATTTCCTGGATGCCGGAGTAATTGGCTCTGACTCTTTCAATTTCTATGACCGTCCTTGTGGTTACAATTTCTTTCAAAGGGATTTGTGTTTAATTTAATCATAAATGGCGTCAATTCTACTCGTATCTGATTACACTCCGCCGGTCGATATCCCGGTTCCAAACTGGAGGCTCCGATGTTGAGGTCAGTTGTGTCGATGCTTCTCGCAATATCCATGTTCTTCTTTGCAGGATGTTATGAGATGGTCTCTCTCTCGCGCGATCAATACAAAAAAGTCAACCAGTACGAGCAGGTCAACGTG
>JAJZNW010000063.1 GCA_021811615.1 Bacteroidota bacterium | reverse complement strand
CGTACCGCAACGCAGCCTTTGGGGCGCGCCTGAACAAGCTGAGTAATTAAAAGTCGAATGCTCCAACCCTTCCTTTCTCGGTTTGGGCAAACAGCTCAGATACCGATTTCCCCGCCGCTGAAAAGCGGCGGCATGAACGGAGGGTTCGACATGAAAACAACACTTCTACTTCAAATTGTTCTCGAAATTTCCAAATTCCTCCGGCTCCATGCATCGCATCACAAAGCTGGATAACCTTCAACACCGGTGAAGGCATTCCAGTTCCATTGTTTGAGTTTGAAAATCGCCAGGTCCCGAAATTAATCTTGGGACACCCCCGTTCTGCCGCACTCCGGACAGACGATGGGAACGGAGGCCACACCAAACGGCTGCCCATGCCGAAAGCACCCTTTCGGCCTGCTCAAAGTGCAAGCTTCCGGAAGGCGGGCTACTGCCCGCAGGTCCGCCTGGATCCAACTCGCCGACGTAAGCGGATTCAATGGCCATGACGTTGTATCCGGTGTTCGCGTACTGAACAGATTACCTTCTGTCACCGCTATCCGGCTCACTGTTCCCCGATCCATAGAACGAGTGCGCCATCGGGAACCGGTTCTACATTCACATTTAACCATACATATTCTCCTGCATCGTCCATCTTTCCGACCCGAGTTCTCAAGGGAAGACGATCCCGGAGACAGCGCTCTACCGTATCTATGAGATCGGTTCCTGGGAGCTCGGAGTACACTTCCCTTATAGTCATACCGAAGAAAACGCCCGGGGAACGTCCCAGTACTCTCCCTGCAGCATCATTGCTGTAAAGAACCTTCAGATTGTGGCCGACAATCTGACACCCCTCGATCATGTCATCCATTGTCGCCTTGAATCTGGTCAGCGCTTCTCTCAGCGCCATGCGCACCTTTTTCTCGTCAGTTATGTCGCGGGCAATTTTCGAAGCCCCGACAATCTTGCCCGAAGTATCCTTAATAGGAGAAATCGTCAACGATACATCAATCAAGCGACCATCTTTCCGGACCCTGACGGCCTCCTGATGCTCGATGCGCTGTCCGTTTGCGATGCGCCCAAGGATTTCATATTCTTCATTTCTCTTTTCCGGTGGGAACAAAACAAGTATAGATCTGCCAACTATTTCGTCGGCGGCGTAGCCGAAAATCCTTTCCGCCGCAGGATTCCACGACGTTATGATGCCGCCCAGCGTTTTAGAAATGATGGCGTCTTCCGCAAACTCTATTATTGCCGCGTAGTGAAGGAGCATCGCCCCGGTACGATCAATCCCTAGAGTGTTCTGGTCGTCGTTAGTCTTCATGGCCTCAAGTTCGACTCTTAAACCGTTAGTTTCATGGCACATGTCATTCGAGCGGTCCAGGTGCCTCGGACACGGGACGTCATTACCGAAGTTGCGCTTCGGCAGGTCGTTCCGGATGCCACCTTCCCTATTTCTTCCTGCATATCAGCGAATCAGCTCAAAAGGTGTCACATGCTCACGGTACTCAACGGGCGTGCCGGTTCTGATGGCCCCGAATCGGGAGCATAGGCGCCAGTTGTCAATCATGCCGCGTGACGCTGTCCGCATCATCGCATACAAACTACACGGCAACGGAATTACTTGTTTCCTAAGGTGACATCCAGGCAGGCGTTTTCCCTGCAACGCAACCTGATTGTGATCCGATGGCGATACCCGGAACAATGTCACATGGAAGCTTGTTTTGGGTATTAACAACCCGGAAAGGGTGAGCACTTCATAGCCACAGAGCGAATACTCTCTGAATATGCGTACCACATGACTAATAATGAGTAGTCGATAATACACACTTCACACAGTTGACCTTCGCTTGTCACAAAAGTATACTCATTCATATGTACGCATCATCAGTAGAGTCTATGACAAGGAAGTTCGCTCATTTTTAATTGTGGCCAACATACACAGGCCGGCATCGGCTTCTAACCCGACGATGTCCGTCAAAAAAGTCGGTCTCACTCATTTTTAGGAGGAAGTATGGCAAAGAAAGAAGACAACAGAATTACATCCGACACCGATCAAAACGTTCCATCGGAGTCGATCGGTGAACTGCTAAGGCAGCTGGTAGCTCACTTGCGCCAAAACCGGACGCAGTTAAGGCAGGAGTGGGCCCGACGTATCACGCAGGCGAAGCTACTGACAGCGATGAGCCAGGATGAAATTTTCGCGGAAGCCACCACTATATACGACAACTATGTGGAGGCTTTGGAGTCAGGTACGTTCGAAGCCCTGCAGGGATATGCCAGGAACCTGTCGGAGCGTATCATCCCGCGCGGTGTTGAAACGCAGGAAGTCATCGGGATAGTGCTGCTTCTGCGCGACGTGCTTGCAAGATCGCTTTTCGCGAAGTATCAGCACGATTTTGCGCTACTGAACCGGATACTCGATGCATATGAACCTGCTGCGAACAGCATCGCAAACACTGTTGCTGTAGGTTTCGTTCAGGAACGAGAGCGCACGATCACTCAACAGCAGGAAGCTATCAGGGAACTTTCGACTCCCGTGTTGCAGGTTCGCGAGCGGCTTCTGATACTTCCCATTATCGGAGTTATCGATCCGCAGCGTGCGCGGCAGTTGACTGAACAGCTGCTTCGCGGAATCCGGACAAACCGCGCGAAGGTTGTAGTCATAGACATAACCGGTGTGGCTGCCATGGACTCCAACGTGGCGAATCACCTCGTACAAACCGTGGAGGCATCGAGGCTGCTCGGAGCAACTGTTATCGTAACCGGACTGTCACCCGAGATAGCGCAGACTCTTGTGACGATCGGCGTCGATCTTACGAAGATGAACACTGTCGGTGATCTTCAGGGAGGAATTGAAGAGGCCGAGAAACTTCTCGGTTACAAGGTCATCCTTGTGAGCGACACGACAGCGCAGGCATAAGGGAGTCGGAATGGAAGTACCCATACTAAAACAGGGTGGATACTTGATCGCGACGATCCAGGCGGCATTATCGGACGCGGACTTGATTAAATTGCAGGACGCACTTGTGGAACAGGTAGGCAAGTATCGTTCGAAGGGAGTCATAATCGACGTCACCGCGCTTGATGTTATGGATTCGTTCGCCACTCGGACGCTGCGCTCAATTGCCCACATGATCAAGCTGAGAGGAGCTGAAACCGTCATTTGCGGTATCCAGCCCGAAGTTGCATTTGCCATGGTCCAGCTCGGACTGACACTTGAAGGAATCTCGACTGCCCTGGACCTGGAGGAAGGACTTGCACTTCTCAACAAGCGGACTAGAGAGCGCGAGGCGGCACGTGGGCGATGAAGTTCGAGTGCTCATCGAGGCGGACTCAGATATTGTCCTGGCCAGAGAACACGGAAGACTCATCGGCAAAAAGATCGGTTTCTCCGCAACCGACCTGACGATAATTGCTACTGCGATATCTGAAGTCGCCAGAAACATACTTGTATTTGCCAAGAGCGGCGAGATAGTCATCCGGGAAGTGAGCGAGCACGGAAGGTCGGGCATCCAAATAACTGCGAGGGACAACGGCCCCGGTATTCCCGACATCTCATTAGCGATGCAGGAAGGATATTCTACCGGCAAGGGACTTGGAATGGGACTTCCCGGTTCACGCCGGCTCATGGACGAATTTCAGGTCATATCTTCGGCGGGCAACGGGACGATTGTGGAAATGAAAAAGTGGGTTAATCAAAATGGGTGAACAATGGGTGAAGTAGGAATCTTCCCCGAGCTGGAATATGGCGTGAAGTCGCTCGAGCTCAAGGGCCAGCCAGAGTCCGGCGACCTGCACATTGTCAAACAGATTTCGAACGGCGTATTAATGGGCGTCATAGACGGTCTCGGACATGGAGTCGAAGCGGCAGCTGCGGCAAAACTCGCCGTAAATACTATCGATGCCCATTCGGAAGAATCTATAATCAACATTGCTAAAGCATGCAATGAAAAACTGAAAGGCACGAGGGGAGCAGTCATGGCACTGGCTTCCGTGAATTCGACCGAGGAGACCGTCACCTGGCTGAGTATCGGCAACGTCGAGGGCCTGCTCATAAGAGTCGATCCGCGAGCGAGCCCGGCTTACGAAAATATCTTCATGCGGCCGGGAGTTGTCGGATACCGGTTTCCCCCTCTTTTTGCTTCCGTCTTTTCGATCTCACGGGGCGACCTTCTCATCCTTACAACCGACGGGATTAACATCGATTACTCTCAAAGAGTCGCCTCAGACGTTCGGTACGCACAGGATGTTTTCAATCGACTGACCGCTTCGCAGATCGTCAACCTATCAAACGGGAAACCCGTCCAGAATCACACCGTCGCGGCTTACGAATTTGCAGTCACACACAATATTGATCTCAGTTTAGTGTCAAACGGCAAAGAGGGACTTTCCCCGCAGAATCTGGCGGAATTCATCGAGAATAATTATGCCAAAGGGACGGACGACGCGCTCGTCCTCGTCGCAAAATATTTAGGCAAGAAATGACCGATACGACGGCTTCTGCAAGGAGGCAGTTCGAGCTCGAATACAGCCGCATGATGACGTCTTACCTGGAATCGGGTGGAGAGCTTCCGTTACACCAGGCATACGAACTCGGGAGAAGGGCGCTCAACGATGGGCGAACGCTCCTGGATATCCCCCGGCTGCATTCGGAAGTCCTTTGTAATGTGCTGCTGAAAGTTCCCAAGGAGCGTCATGAGAAATCGACATTGGACGCGGCAACGTTCCTTGTCGAGTTTCTCTCACCATTCGAAATGACGTTCAGGAGTTTCCTCGGAACAGTCGCGTCGTTGAAGACAGAGATTGTCGAGAGACAAAACGCGGAAGCCGCGCTCGAACAAAGCGAGAAATACTACAAGTCCCTCATCGAAAACGCGCTCGATGTCGTGACGATACTCGATGGATCCGGAACGATCGTGTACTCCAGCCCTTCCGGCGAACGCGTCCTGGGCTATTCCAGCCTCGAGATCGTTGGGAGGAATGTTTTCGAATTGGTTCATCCTGATGATGTCGGGACAATACTTGACATTTTCTCTTCAGCGAAGGTGATCCCCCATTCTACCGCACGGGCTGAGTTCAGGTTCCGACACAGGGGCGGCGAGTGGCTCAACATGGAATCGATAGGCAGAAACCTTCTGGATGATCCGTCCGTCAGAGGGATCATAGTAAATTCACGCGACATCACCGCACGGAAGAATCTGGAACAGATCAGGCGCAAGTACGAATTCATCGCGAACGCATCGAGAGATTTGATGTCGATGGTCAATACAAAATATGAGTTCGAGGCCGTGAACGAGGCATGGTGCACCGCATTTTCGAGCGCGCGCGAGGACATACTCGGCAAAAGGATCGACCGGGTCATACTGGAAAAGGATTTCATGAATCTCATGAGCAGGCACCTCGAACGCTCCCTGACCGGCGCCGAGGTGAAAGATGAATGCTGGCTCGACTTTCCGGGAATCGGTAAAAGATATCTGGAAATAGATTGTTACCCATATTTCAACGAGCTGGCAAAGGTCACGCACGCTATCGCAATACTGCGAGATGCGACGGGACGCAAGAAGGCCGAGGATGACATACGGGAAAGCCAAAGACAGAGAGCCGAGGTGATCACGAGATACGCAAGGCTGATCCAGCAGGCACAGGAGGACGAAAGGCGACGGATCTCGCGCGAGCTGCATGATGAAATCGGCCAGAGGCTCACCGCCCTGAATCTCCGCCTCGACTCCTTCGATGAGTCCCTCTCTTCCTCGCAGAAAATCAGCGTAAGAAAGCTGCGATCGGTCAAGAAGGAGGTATCCAATCTATTCCGTGAAATAAGAAGAATCTCTCATAACCTGCGGCCTTCCGCACTCGATCACTTCGGGCTGGCGACCGCCTTGAGATATCTTTGCAAAGAATTCGAGAAGATCAACTCGATCACTGTCGAATTCCACACGAACATACCTGCAGGAGGACGATACAACCCGGACGTTGAAATCGCGTTGTACAGGGTTGCGCAGGAGGCCCTCTCGAATTGCGTCAGACATGCAAATGTCAAAGAAGCGGGGCTGAAGATCATGGAGGAGGAAGGAAACCTCAGGCTTACTATCTCGGACAGTGGCGCCGGTTTTGATCCTTGGGAGCTACGGAACCGGGCGGAGGCTGATAAACACTTCGGCCTCATGAACATGCGCGAGCGCATCGAGCTTTCAGGAGGCACTTTCAACATAGATTCGCACAAAGGTAAAGGAACAACAATTTCGGCAAGCGTGCCGGTGGTGAAGACGGATGAAAACTGAAAAAATAAAGATACTTTTCGCAGACGATCATGCGATCGTCAGGGATGGACTCAGGTCGATTTTCAAGAGCGAACCCGAGTTCACGATTGTCGGTGAGGCTTCGAACGGAGAGGAAGCGATAAGCCTGATTGCAGATCAACGGCCCGATGTCGCAGTCCTGGATATTTCGATGCCGAAAGTCACAGGCGTGGAAGCGACGCGTGTCGTAAAGAAGAATTATCCCGATACAGGGATTCTCATACTGACCATCCACGAAGACGAAGAATACATTCAGGAGATGGTACAGGCCGGGGCCGACGGCTACGTGCTGAAGGACGCTGGCAAGAAAGAAATATTCGACGCGGTTCGAACGATTGCGGACGGAGGGACTTTCTTCAGTTCACAGGTTTCTCAGGTTTTGTTGAACGGGATTGTGAAACGAAACAGGACCAGCGACCCTTACGCGAAAGGGGACGAGAGCAAGCTTACAAACAGAGAGACGGAGATACTCAGAATGGTAGCCGAGGGTCTGACAAGCAAACAGATCGCCGACAAGCTTTTCCTGAGCGTCACTACGGTAAACAGGCACAGGACGAATATCATGAAGAAGATAAACATCCATGATGCCGTGGGGCTGGTAAAATATGCGATACGGAAGAAGCTCATCGAAATCGGGCCTCGACCCTGATGACCGGAGGTACATTTCAATGTGTAGAAGAAAATCGTCATCGCATGTAATTGTAGCCTCTATCGCCCCACGTTAATATGTCGGCGTAGTCAGAGTAACCGGCTTCGACAGTGCGAAGTTGGATCTAGTACACGGTTAGCCGTCAACGTATAAGGAGACCAATGTCATACCGAACGACCGATTATTTTCCTGCTCCTGCAGCGGTGCACGACAGGACCCCCGAAACCTCTTTCCCGAAGGAACCGAGCAAGCAACCGCAAGTCGATTTCATCGGCAACAGCCCGGCGATCAGGGAGATTTACTCCATGATCCAGGTCGTCTCCGATTCGACGACGGCAATCCTGATTACCGGCGAGAGCGGTACGGGTAAAGACGTAGTGGCACGGCTTATCCATTCGAGAAGCCCCAGGGCCGACCAGCCTTTCATCGCGATAAACTGCGCGGCAGTACCGAGGGACGTATTTGAGAATGAACTCTTCGGACATGAGAGGGGCGCCTTCACCGGCGCCATTGCCCGCAAGGCGGGTTACCTGGAGATGGCAAACAGCGGGACACTCTTTCTTGACGAGCTTGCCGAGATGAACCCCGACACTCAAGCGAAACTCCTGCGCGTGATCGAGACGAAATCCTATATAAGACTCGGCGGAACTTCTGAGATCAAGGTGGACGTCAGAATGCTCGCCGCAACCAACAAGGATGTTCCTGCTGCGATCGCTTCCGGTGAGCTGCGAAAAGACCTGTACTACCGGTTCAGCGTTCTGGAACTCAGGCTCCCCCCCTTGAGAGAGCGGAAGGAAGACATTCCCCTGCTTGTCGACCATTTCCTCAGGTCGCTTTGTGAGAAACACGATCGTTCACCTAAGGTGTTTTCCGGGGAAGTTATGGAGGCGCTTACAAATTACGAGTGGCCGGGAAACATCCGTGAACTTAAGAACGTCGTCGAACGTGCAGTGTTGCTCTCTCCCGCCGATGTAGTACCATTGAAATATCTTCCTCCCGAAATCTCAAAGAGCACCCCGCGCCACGATCACATAGTCACAATACCGCTAGGGACGAAATTGCGCTCGGCGGAAAAGGACATCATACTGGAGACGCTTTCTTCAGTCGACAACAACAAGTCCAAAGCGGCAAGCGTATTGGGGTTGAGCAGAAAGGCGCTCTACAATAAACTCAGAAGATTCGGGGCGCTCAAATGACCTCTCTCTTTTCAGCGGGAAATGGCGACAGCGCGTGCGTCCAAGAGGAACTTCGCCGGCATTTCGTGCGGCGTTGAGCACGCCCGAAGCGAATTCATGCCTTAGATTTTCAAAAGAGACAGCGGTATAGCAAAAGGTGCCGCGTCCCGACTTGCGGCGACCGTCGGGATGAAGGGGAACGTTACAAACTCAGAAAAAACGGGAAAGATTGGCTTTCACTTTTCTCTCTTGAAGAGTCAAAAGTCGAACGGTCGCGTCCTAGTGTTTGTAGGGGATTGCTATGGTAAGAGTCGTGCCTTTCCCGCCGCCGCTCTTTATTTCGAAATCGCCGTTCAATGCTATGACCCTTTCCCTGATTCCGAGAATACCGGTGGAAGTCGGATCCTTCTTCTTTTGTTCTTCCATACCTTTCCCATCGTCGGAAATCTCCATCACCATATTTTCTCCGACAAGCTGGAGGGATATCGTGACGTTTGAGGCCTCTGCGTGCCTGGCAACGTTGGTCAACGCTTCCTGCAGTATGCGGAACACGGCAGTCGAAGCGCTCTGGTCAAGGTCGATCTCGTGCTGCAGCCTCGTAATCCTGCAACGGATGCCGGTACGGTTTTCAAACTCCAAAGCCTGCCATTGAATCGCCGTCAGGAGTCCCAATTCATCCAGAACCGCCGGCCGAAGCTCCGTGATGATTCTTCTGGCCGATCGGATTGTTTTTTCGACAAGCTCGGATATGGAATTAATCTTTCCGAAGACGGATACCTTGCTGACCGGATCGTTTATGACTTTGGAAACCATACGCTGAAGGAGCGAAAGGTCCATGTGCAAAGCGGTGAGCATTTGCCCGAATTCATCGTGCAGTTCCCTCGCTATCTTTGTCCGCTCCTCCTCTCTGACTTCCTGAAGCCTGGCTGCCAAAGACCTCAACTGCCTTTCGCTTTCTTTCATCTGCGCTTGAACCATCTGAGGTCCCGATAGGTCATGAACGACCATGAGAATTCCCCGATCGGCTCCCGTCTTATCTGTAGTCTTCCAAAGATCTATGGCCGCCCTGAAGCTGACATTCCCTTTTCGAAGCCCAACTCCCTCAAACTCCGTCATCACGTCGCCCGTCTTCGAAAACCAGGTCGAGACAATCTGCTTCTTTGTCGTCTCGTCGGGGAAGAACTCGCTTACGGCATGTCCGACGAATTCGGCCTCTTCGTATCTCAGAAGCCGCTGGACACTTCCGTTCCAGTTTAATACAAATCCCTTATGGTCGATCATGAAAATCGCAAAATCCTTCGCGGACTCGGAAATTAGTCCAGCTTCTGTCATGTCACCCTGCATTTCAATCATGATAAGGCTTTCGTCGTCACTTCAATTTGCTGCGGTGGATCCATTCACGTCGCTCGATCACCGGTCGTCCATGTCTGGACGTAAGACAAGGAAGATTTGACAGGCACCCTAATTCCCGGCCAGGTAAAAGAGTACGCAACAAATTCGTCAAAGCCATTTCACTATTTTGACGACCGATCCATCTTTTCTTGTTGATCTTACTTCGAACTCGTCGGCAAAATGCCTGCTCGCAAGAAGGAGGAGTCTGTCGTCCGTCGAGAAACGGTTTCGGCGGTTTGGCAACGATGTCTTTCCCCTTTCACCATCCGGCTCCTCACGATTCCCGGCAGGGGCCTGAAGGACACTAATGGAAATGCCTTTCTTCCCAGCGAGCTGCAGCGATTGAATCACAATGTTTCCCGTACACTGCAGCGCGATTGCCTTCCTTGCAAGTTCAGACACAACTGTAGATAAAAGCGTCACATCGCTCGGATGAAATCCGACCTCTTCCGCAAGCCACTTACATTTCTGTCTCGCGTTTATGACATCCAGACCCGAATTAATGAAAACTGATATCTCTCCATTTACCAAGTCCTTTCCCTCCTTAACGCCCGCTATTTGATGTTTCCCTCAGATAAACCTCCAGCACAATTCCCGGGCAAGAATGCTATGACATGCTTCATTCCACCGTGACGCTCTTCGCGAGGTTTCTGGGCTTGTCGACATCGCATCCCCGAAGAAGAGCGATATGGTACGCGAGTAGTTGAAGCGGGACAACTGACAGGACCGGGTTGAGCGAGTCGATAGTCCTGGGAACAGGTATGACGTATTCCGCCATCTTCTCTACGCGTGGGTCGTCATGGTCGACTACCGCGATGACTCTACCTCCCCGGGCCTTGATTTCCTCCATATTGCCGATGACTTTGCCATAGGTCTCGTCGCGCGGTGCCAGGAAAACGACCGGCATTTCGCTGTCGACGAGTGCGATCGGTCCGTGTTTCATTTCTGCCGCAGGATACCCTTCCGCATGTATGTACGAAATCTCTTTCAACTTCAACGCACCCTCGAGCGCTACGGGAAAATTATATCCCCTTCCCAGGTAGAGAAAGTTTGGCGATTCAAAAAAGGCCTCCGCGATCTCTCTTATGTAGGGATCGAGCTTTAGCGTCTCCGACATGAGTTCAGGCAGCTTGCGCAATTCGGCGCCGATTAACTTAGGCTCCTCGGATACCGGGTTGAGTCCGCGGGAAACTGCAATTGTGAGCATGCTGAGCGCCGCAAGCTGGCAGGTGAATGCCTTCGTTGAAGCGACGCCGATCTCCGGGCCTGCATGGATGTAGATGCCGGCCTTGCTTTCACGAGCGATGCTGCTCCCGACCACGTTGCACACACCGAGGCAGGTTGCACCTTTTGCGGCAGCCATCCTCATGGCCGCGAGTGTATCCGCCGTTTCGCCGCTTTGAGAAATCGCAACCACTATGTCGCTGCCGCCGACGACAGGGTCGCGGTACCTGAATTCAGACGCATACTCCACCTCGACCGGGATCTTCGTGAATCTTTCGAGGAGGTATTTGCCGTAAAGAGCGGAGTGCCATGACGTCCCGCATCCTGTGAGTATTATTCTCCTCGCGGACAAAATCTTGGGCATTAGATTCAGAAGTCCGCCCAGCTTCACGCTGTCATCGTCCGCCGAAATTCTCCCCCGCATCACATTTTCCAACGATTCGGGCTGCTCGAAAATTTCCTTTTGCATGAAGTGTTCGTAATTCCCTTTCCGGATGTCACTGGACACGAGAGTCAACTGCTCCGCCCGGCGAAATATCTCGCGGTTCTCAAGGGTACGCAGATCGATTCCATCCTTCGAAATGAAAGCTATCTCTCCGTCCGAGAGATGTATCACTTCAGAGGAATAGGGCACAAGGGCCGCCTGGTCGGACGCGACCATGAACTGCCCGTCTCCGATGCCGATCAGAAGCGGGCTGCCTTTCCTGGCGGCAACCAGGCAGTCCGGCGACTCTGTATGCAGGATCGCGAGGCCATAGGTCCCTTCCAGCTCGGCCAGTGCCGCAAGCACAGCCGAATCAAGTGAGGAGTCAGTTTTCAATTTCTCCTCGATAAGGTGAGATATCACCTCCGAATCTGTCTCAGACGCGAAGACGTGACCCGCCTCCAGGAGTTTTTCGCGGACAGCATAATAGTTCTCGATTATTCCGTTGTGTACAACTGCAATGCTTTGAGTACAGTCGAGATGCGGATGGGCGTTGCATACCGAAGGGACGCCGTGAGTCGCCCAACGCGTGTGAGCAATCCCAATATCGGAAGCGGGAAGCTGGCTCGCTGCCAACCTGGCGAGACCCTCTACCTTCCCGGGACATTTGACACTATATAGTTTTGATTGACCGAGTACGGCGACACCCGCCGAGTCATATCCGCGGTACTCGAGATTGTAGAGCCCGTTGACCAGAATGGGTATCGCCACCTTTTTACCTATGTAACCGACAATTCCACACATAAGACACTTCCCTCATTTCATTTTGTTTCGAGCAAGACTCCCGAACGGTCAAGGTCTACCGGGCGGAGCCGGGAATGGTGAAGAAAGCGGCCCCGGAGAATGGGCATCTGCCAGTACGAAATAGGCCGCAGCTGCCGCAACCACCGCCACACCTGTACCCACAAGCGTGAGGAACCCGACGCCTTCCTTGGGATGGACTTCATCGGCCTTGACCACAAAGTAAAAGTCCGCCCCCCGGAGACCTCCTGGAAAATCCCGGTTGATTGCCCAAACAATACGGCGATCCGGTCCCGCAAACTTTCCGACCCCAACGTCGCCGCGAACCGCCTTCGGAAAAAACCTGAAGTTCGGATCGCCGCGTTTCCTCAATTCGAGGCCCACCCGGTAGGTCTTTCCAGGTTCGCCGAGGAGGTTGTAGCTGACATGCACCTCCCCGCCTTCCAGCCCGAACCGGACATCCGTTACCTTGGCATATCTGCGAGCGCCCGAAGCAGCGGCATCCGATGACAGGAGCAGAAGAACAATCGAGGCCCCGGCTGCCAGTAGTGCCGTCTTAAGAAGTTTGCCGCAAAACCGAATTGCCACATTTTCTCTCATGATTTCCTCTCTTACTTCAACAGTACCATCTTGTGTACCACAGTCGCTCCCACACTTGTGGTGGCGCGGTAGAAGTAGACTCCGCTCGGAGCCTCCTCTCCGTGCTCGTCCAGACCGTTCCACTCGAACGTGTGGTTACCCGCCTTCAAATCCCCATCGAAGATCCTCGCAACTTCCTGCCCAATCACATTGAAAATTGTTATCTCGACATGTGCATCTTCCGACATGTAAATGGGTATCACGGTCGACGGATTGAATGGGTTCGGATAATTCTGGCCAAGGTAAAAAGTCGACGGCCCTTTCTGATCGATCTTATGTCTGATAATAGAGCCCTTGCCGATCAGTATCTTGAAAGTCGTTGTCTTTGATACAGGTGTAAATGCCACAACCGGGGATTCCCTGAGATTAAACCAGTTCTTCGATACCGGATTGAACATGTAGACATCGAACCATGAGGGCACCCGATCAAGTCCGGAGAACCTCAGCTTCGCGTTCATGAACGGCGAAGAATCTACCGTCAGTCCCCATTCCGATAAATCCGAAAACTCAGGATGTATTTCACTTGCATAGTTGCTGTATTGCCTGTTCCAATCGGGGTGGTGGAAATACGTCGCAGGGCAAATACCTATAGCAGTCGGCTTATGTACGTCGAGCGGGTTGTGATCGCTTCTGACAGACGATGATACTCCGATCCACGCTGCATCGTCCGTTGTTTTGCCGGAGGTGAGCGAGATATTGACTTTCCAATCGGCCGACGCCGCGAGCTCCTCCCGCTGTTCCGCCGGAGAATGCACAGCGCTGCTTGTCGCGGAAGGTATTCGCAGTCGGCTCAAACCTTTGGCGTTGAAGAAATAATAGCCCAGTCCGGGCTCAAGTTCCGAAGATGTCTGGAACGCCCCGTTGAACGCATAAAGCGGCTCGGCAGTGGAGTTGGAGACCTGAACGGCGCCCCATGCCACTGAATCCGGGAGCGGATCTGTGATCAGATTCCATCCCGCGTGAAGAGGAACATACGCCGACCCGCTCGAATCCACTGGGGCTGCGGCTACAGTCGTGTCGACAACAAGGGGTCCGATATTAATGATCCAGAATGCACGGCCGAGCGAAAAGATAAACACCGAGTCTTCATTAGCCTTGCTGAATTTCATGAAATAATTCGATGGATCTCCATTATCCCAGTAAGCTTCCCACGATACCCCCGGCGTCCCGCGAAGGACCGTCGAAACAGGCAGGTTGCTGGCACCCGGCAGCCCGACCAGTCTGTAGTCCAGGGCGGTGAAGCCGGTGGTATCGGAGGACCTGGGAAAACCGACATCGACAGCTACGCCTACGTGGCCTGGCGAGACTCCCCTCGTCGTTGAAAATTCCCAGACACTGCTGAAAGCCGTCCAACTCCCGGAGTCAAGCTCCGCTCTTACGTGCCAGTAATATGAAGTGGATGTTTCCAGTGAGTCTATTGTCACAGACGTTGCAGTGATGCTCGAATCGTTCGTAACAAATGTACTGAAGGAAGAATCGAGTGCTACCTGGACATTGAACCGTGTTGCCCCTTCGATTTTGTCCCAGGACAATACCACGGAAGTTGGTAGGCCCGATGCCCGGTCAGCCGGGAACGCCAGTAGCGGTCCGGACAATTGCACTCCGGATGTCGTGAAGCTCCAAACCGCAGACCATTGACTCGCACCGGCGCTGTCGATCGCTTCCACTCTCCACCAGTAAGTCACGCCGGAAGGGAGAGAGGTTGTACTGACGCTCGTCGCCCGAAGTGTAGTGTCCATGACCACCGAAGTCGCAAAACTCGCGGTCGTCGAAATCTCCGCCCTATACGCCTGACCGTTCTCCGATGTTTTCCAGCTAAGGGTTTCGACTGTAGGCTGATTGGTCGCACCGTTCGAAGGGGAAACGAGCACCGGCGTTGATGGTACGGTAGCAGGAGTAAGTGTTGTGAATTTCCATTTAGAAGACCAGCCACTGATACCGAATGAATCCCCAGCCCTCACCTTCCAGTAATAATAGGTTCCCGAGTTAAGTGAATTCACCGCAAGGTAATTTGCCGAGGCAGTGGAGTCCTGAACAACATCCGAATCGAGCGAAGGATAAGTCGAGAAAGCTACCTGGTAGAAGACGGCATCATTTGAAGTCGACCAGCGCAACGTATCATTCACAGGTTGATGCACAGCACCGTTTCCAGGAGAAAGAAGCGTCGGGGTGACAGGCGGTGCACCGGTGGCAAAAGCCCACGGTGATGACCACCCGCTGACCCCGGAAGAGTTCACAGCCTCCAAACGCCAGTAATACGTTGCGCCCATGGAGAGTCCGGTAAGTACATAGGAACTCCCGCTGACCTCAGAGTCATTCACTACAAATGGAGCAAATGCGGACGACAATGACACTTGAAGCCGATAGTTATCTGCTCCCCGGGATGGAGTCCACGTCAAAGTATCCGTCGTCGGCATACTTGCCGATCCGTTTGGAGGCGAAACCAGTTCAGGCACATACGGAGCCACAATCTGGCTGCTGGTTGTGAGACTCCATGTGCTTGACCATGATCCGGTACCGGCACTGCTTCTTGCGGCGACTCGCCAGTAATATTCGTTCCCCGGAGTAAGGGTGGTCACATAGATTGACGTATCTGTCAGCGATGAGTCGTCGACCAGGTAGCTTGAAAATGTGTTCGATAGCGCTACCTGCAAATCATATCCTGAAGCCCCCGGTGACGAACTCCAGACGAATACTGTCGAGTCGGGCTGCTCATCCGCCCGGTTCGCAGGCGATAACAACTGGGGTGCGGGTGGAAGCGACGTTGAAGCGGTCGTGAAATCCCAGGTACCCGACCATGAGCTTTGGCCTCCTGTATTCGATGCGCTCACGTGCCAGTAATAAACAGTGTTGAGCGAGAGGCCGCTTACCTGCACCGATGTTCCGACTGTTGTGTAATTGGAGAAGACTATGTTTGAAAACGACTGATCAGTTGCAACCTGGATATTATAATGGCCGGTATTTGAAACAGAGTCCCAGGACAGCTCCAAAGTTGTAGATTGGCCTGAAGCGCCGTTGGCGGGCGAGACCAGAGTCGGAGTTGAGGGGGGCACGACTTGCGCACTTGCTGTAGTGAAACTCCATATGGACGACCAGCCGCTCGCTCCCGCCTGGTTCATCGCCATTACCCGCCAGTAGTAATTAGTGGATGCCGAGAGGTAATTGACCTGTTCCGATGTCGAGGTTATCGTCGAGTCTCCGTATACTATCGATGAAAAAGCCTGATCGGTGGCAACCTGGAGCCAGTACTTCGTAGCATTAGAAGCAGCATTCCAGCCTAACACAATCGAGGTCGGTTCGCCGGTTGAGCCGTTGGATGGCGACACGAGCACAGGAGTCGAAGGTGGAACTGCCCCGCTTTGCGTTGTAAAACTCCAGACACTCGACCATGAACTTGTCCCTACGCTGTTGACAGCCTGCACGCGCCAATAGTAAGTCGTTCCTCCCGACAGGCCGCTCACTTGCTGCGAAGTGCCGCCGATGCCGGTATTGCTCACGGCGACTCCTGAGAAGGTGTTATCGGTCGCTACCTGTAGGTCATAGGAGTTCGCGCCGGACGAGGCATTCCAGCTCAGGGTCAATGTTGTCGACTCCCCCGAGGTACCGTTTGACGGCGAGGCAAGTGAAGGTGCCGACGGCGACGAAGTGCCCGACGCCGTTGAGAAGCTCCATGTCGAAGACCAGCTTCCCGTCAAGACTAAAGTGGAAGCCCTGACCCGCCAATAGTATGTTGTTCCCTGGGACAGACCGGAAGCTGTGTACGATGTGCCGGACTCCGTTTGATCGATCACCACGTTGCTGAAAGAGTTGTCGGTCGCCACCTGCAATTCGTAGGATGTCGCCAGTGAGGTTCCGCTCCACGATAAGGTTACCGAAGTCGGTTGCCCCGTCGCGCCATCTGCCGGCGAAGCTGGCGACGGCGTCCCAACCTGTGCCGATGCCGGAAAACTCCAGACCAGGATCATCAGGGCTGCGACTGCCCACACGGCAACCGGCACAGCTCGTCCCACTTTATCAACCGGTTTGTGTAAATGGCCTCTAAACATATTCGTCCTTCGCTATGCGGCTTTTGGAGTTAGACTTCCTGTTTTCTGTTTCCTGAGTTCACTTCGCATTTCCCCGGTAGCATAAACGTCCACCGGATCAAATCTCATCTCCGAAACTCTGATCGGAACGTTGTGCCGGTCTGCGATTTTTCTTATCCGCAGAAAGACCTCAGAATCGATGTTGGGTCTCGCAAGGACTATCTCCCCGATGTTCATCCTGTTCATCAGTCCTTCGAGTTTCCAGTGGCCCCCGAAGACCGGGTAACCGTCAAGATACTTTCCTTCCATCCGCGGGTCGTCATCGAGAAATCCAACCGGCACGAACGACGAAAAGCCGTGTTCGTCTTGCTGCTCACCCGCGAGAAGGGACTGCAATGCGATCAATCCCTTGCCATCTGCGCCGTATATGATCGCTTTCTTTCCACCGTCGACCACCTCGCGCCCGAAGACGTAGTTCAAGGCGCGGAATGCGACTCTCGACCCTATCACCAGTGTCGAGAGGAAATAGAAATCTAGTATCGTAAACATACCGACATTGGATCCGGTGTTCACGACCGGAAGGATTAACAAGGCGAATGCACCTATCGCTGCTCCCACAAGAGCGGCTTTCAGCATTTGCAGGAAATCGCCGAGTCCCATCAGGGTAATCGATCTCCTGTACACGCCGCCCAGAAGAAACGCCAGCAGCTGAAGCAGACAGACCGCTATCATATAGAACGACCATGTCCTCCAGCCTGCGACGTAGATGCCGGGATGTGAACTAAACTCCCACGCAAGGAAGAAAGAGACGAATACCGCCGCCACATCCAGGAGTACCTGCGAGATTACGTGCTTCATGAAGGCCTTCTTGTAGAGACGCAGCAGAATTCCGTTCCGGAGCAAAGCCATCTCACGATAACCGAGTTTCCGGACTGCAATCACGGCGAGGATTCCCACACCGCCGAGTATGAGAGAAGCGCTTAGGCTACCGGCCGTAACCAGGAATGCGCAGATCCCGAAGGCACATGAAACGACATACAATACAAATACGGCATCTCGTTGGGACAGCCCGCGTGCCAGGAGCTGGTGATGGATGTGCCTGCGATCGGGCAAAAACATCGAGTGCAATTTCCTTAGTGTCGTCGCCGGAAGTGACTGACCCGGGAGGAACGACCTCAGGATTCTCCGGAGCATAGCCAGAGATGTATCCATTACCGGGACTCCAAGGGCAAGAATAGGGACGATCATCGAAAAGGCCGTGGTCCCTTTTGTCGAGCTGTTTATGGACAGCACCGCGAGCATAAAACCGACGAAGAGACTCCCTGAATCGCCCCAGAAGACTTTTGCCGGATTGAAGTTATACCTGAGAAACCCGAGCACGGCACCGACAAGTATGATGGCGACCTCAGCAGTAGTCTGATCCCCGTGAAGGAGAGCGATCGCGGCTATCGTGAGACCCGCAATTGCCGAAATCCCGGCAGCCAGTCCGTCAAGTCCGTCGATAAGATTGAAAGCGTTTGTAATTCCGACAACCCAGATGACAGTAATCGGAAGAGAGAATAGTCCTAACGAAAGGACTCCGCCGGTGAACGGATTAGTTACGGAGCCGATCTTGAAGCCTGCGACGTAGACAAGAGCGCCGGCGACGAATTGCACGAGAAACTTTTGTCCCGGCTTGAGTGTCCACATATCGTCACATGCGCCGAGAATCAGTATCGTCACGAGCGATATCGAAAGGCCGAGCCAGCTGAATTTCGTGAAGAAGGCACCGAGCCCGGAGCCAGGGACGGCGTAATGAATTACCACGAGGGTGATCATGAAGCTGCCAAACGTGGCCAGGCCGCCCAGCCTCGGAGTCGGAAGCTTGTGGATTTTCCGCGGATCTGGTTTGTCGACGGCGCCCAGTTTGTACGCAAGGCGTATGACGGGTGGGGTCAACAACAGAGAAAGAGTTATCGACACAGCGGCAGAAAAGAGAAGTACTTCTAGCATAACAACCTCCTTGGTTCTAAGTATGAGTTCACCCTCAATCCCGCTTCGCATCGTGGCGCAGGTCCAATTCCCGGATTAACATCGGCGCAAATTCGTGCGCGGTATGAACTTTTCATTTTACATTGCCATCGAAATTGAAAACTGTTGCATCAACACAGTTGTACCCATCTCAGGGTAGACTGCATATTGAAATCCGAAGACACCCTCTACTATGCCGAGACCGTAACGGGCAGCAGATACTCCCGGCCCGGAGGCGTACCCGATCCTGAGCTCGAGGAATTCAAACGGCCTGATTTCAATCCCTCCCATGTAATAGAGCCCTGTAGTGCCTAGAATCTTCTCGTTTGCAAGTGACATTATGAAAAACGGAGGCCTTAACGACGTGGACGACGGATATGTCATGGTCGCACCGATCTCGATGAACGTCGATGACGGCGTGCTTGCGGCAGTCATTCCGGTGCCGATAGCATCTGGAAAAAAAACGACGTCTCGACCCAGCCCTCCCCATACAAGACTATAACTGATGTCCGGCGTAGGCGCGTAGTCCGCTCCCAGCGCGAAATACGAACCCCAGGCCTGCGAACCGTCACCCGACGAGCCGTGGCGTAACGAGGCCGACCCTCCAATGCTGAGTGTCGGGGTGATATCCCCCGCAAATGCAAGGTCGTATCCATACTCGAAGAACCGTTCATCCGATGGAGCCGGGTTCCTCAGATACCCGAAGTGGTACGCGTCCAGACCGAGAGCAATCGCGACAGGGCTTCTTAACACAACTGGAACCGTCACATTTTCCCTCATCCCCGACGAATTGTTCGCCTGTGAGTGGTTTAACAAAATTGAACCGTTGTCCAGGTATGCCAGTGCGGCAGGATTCTCGTACATAACGCTCGCGTCGGACGACTCCGATATGTTCGCGTTTGCCATCGAAGCGTTCCTGGCCCCGATAGAAAAGTTACGGACGCTCTCCTGCCCGTACGCACTTCCGATCAGAAATGCCATCGTCACTATTGTCTGAAGCAAACGAAAAATGGAGATCTTCATTTCAACTCTCTCCGGTTAATGCACAAGAGCAAAAAAGCCGAACAAGACCAGCATGTCTTCCCCGTATCGGGCGACTTGCCTGATCAGGTTTTGCTCGGTAGGTACGAACACCGTGTCTCCCGCGTGAACCAGCGGGATACCCGCGATGTTGCCTTTCTCGAGATACCGTTGAAGATCGACTTCCACGGCATCTTCCTGACTCCCCTGCCTGAATATCTTGACATGTCTCAAATCAGCATGCGTCGCAGTTCCTCCCGCTTCAGCAATGACTTCTACGAGAGAGACCCCGCCGAGCGCAGGATAGTTGCCCTGTTTGTTCACGGCACCCATCACGCTGATCCTCTTGCCTCTGCTTACGTGCGAGATGGTCACCCTCGCATCTCCTTTTATGTATTCCGACAACCTCTCCTGAATTTCCCTTGCAAGCTGTTTCTCGGTTAGTCCCTCCGCAATCACGTTTCCAACCAGCGGTATAGCTATCGTCCCGTAATTCTCTACGGTGGTTGTTGTATTGAACTTCGGATATCCCCATACCATCACCTGGACCTGATCTCCCGGTTCAATTACATTCTGGGGACTCGGGGGTGGATCGGATGTGGAATCGCCCGCGCTCAAAGATCCAATATTAGACTCCGGGTCGTTTGCCAGCGCGTTTGCAACCCGCGGGATCCTGTCGTTCTGACGTGTCAGCGGCAACTCTCCTCCGCATCCGGAAACAACCATCGCCGCAGAAACGAGTACGATCGCCACGGCTATTCTCCGCCATACCGCAACGACTTTCTTCGACGCCGGAGATTGAAGAGTCCCCTGCGCGACAGTCGGCTTTCCATTTATTGATTCGTAAGACGACTTCCCATTCTGTAACAAGTTCTCAATCCTTCTTTCAAGTTTCCGTTCGCAGATGCTTGCAGAAATAGAAAGCGCAACATGCGTGCCGCACGGCGGGAGATCTCACGACATTCACGGCAGGCCGGAAAATGACGGCATTTGCGACAAAACATATCGGGACTCTAATCGCCGAGGTTGATGCGCCTGGAGATGGTGACGCCATCATACACGTTGACACCGGCGCTATTGTCTCCTTCATACACAGACAAATCGGCGACTCGCGTCGTGGTGAATCAAGAAACGAGTGTTCGGCCTAATATTGCGGCAGATATGGGGTGCGTTCCGCGGCACGCGCTTTGAGGTCATGAATGCGAGAGGAAACTAAAGTATGAAGAATGCACAATTTGGCTTTGACGAATTCACCGCTATGATGAGACGGAGAAGAGTACCCTTCCTGATACCTTTCGTTATCATAATGGCCGCCTGCACTATCGGGGCGTTTCTCATGCAGAAGAAATACGAATCCTCCACAACCATACTGGTACAGGGTGACGGTGTATTGAATCCGCTTGTAAGGTACACGATGGCTGTCACGATGGAGTACGACAATCAACTTCACAATTTCGATGAGATAGTCTATAGCCGGCCTGTCATAGAGGCGCTGATCGACAGCCTCGGGCTGCAGTCGAAGGAGAAGACGGCTTCAGCGAAGGAAGCGCTGATAAATGCAACATCAAAGAGCATAGTCACGGATCGAAAGGGTACCGATATCTTCACCCTTTCTTACTATGCGCCGACCCCGCAAATGGCGAGGCGAGCCGTCGAAGTTCTGACTGAATTGTATATTCAGAAGAGCCTCAGGATACAAAACAGCAAAAATGATTTTGCGGTACAGTTCTTCACACAGCGAATGAACAGCTTGCGGAACAAGTTCGAACAAAGTCAGAATCAACTCGTCGGACTCATAAAAAAGCACATAAGCGCCATCCCCGAGAGCGACCGCGAATTGTACACGCAAATTGGAGATTATAACAAGGAAATCGACAAACTCCAGGGCACGATTTCCAACTACCAGCAGGCTCTGGCAATCCTCAACAACACTGATGCAGCTCACGCCGGTAAGCTCGATCTAAAGAGCCTGTATGAAATACCGCTCCTCGGTGTGCCTTACGGCAGCGAACTGGAATCAGCCCTAGTCAAATATGACGGGCTGCTCCACAAATATACTGAGCACTACCCGGCCGTGGAGGACGCGAAAGCGAATCTGGTACAGCTGCTTCAACGCTCGAGATCGGTTACCCAATCCGGCCTCGTCGCCAAGGAAAACCAGATATGGCAAATTGAAAAACAGAGAGACAGAGAGATAGCCACCGTTCAGCAGGCAACCGTAGCATCGAGCCAGGACCAGGATGTTCAGTCTAATTTCAATATTTACAAAGGGCTTTATAACGACATGCAGGTCAAACTGGAACAGGCGGAGACGAGCAAAGATCTGGGAGAGAACGGTGCAAGAGAGTTCGTAGTCCTTGATCCTCCCGAACTTCCCTCGAGTCCCGCGAAGCCGAACAAGCCGCTCATGGTAGGAGCCGGACTGATATTGGGATTAATTCTCGGCCTCCTTTCTGCGGGTCTGGCTGAGATTTTCGATTCAAGGGTAAGAACCCCGATAGACGTCGAGATGTACAACAAACCAGTGATAGCATTTCTTCCTGCCGTCGAAACCATTAACAAACACGCCGACTAACTGAAAGAACCGGACCGATGAGCGCCTTCAAGACAAATGAGCAGACTGGTAGCTCAGATACAAGTGAGAGTAGGAGAGAACAACCGATGTACGAGATGCGCGACGACTTAATAGAATCACCCTGGGGGAATGACGGCAAGCAAGTCAGACAATATGTTCGCCCTGTAAAGATCAGCGCTGTGACCGGGGATATGGTTGACAGACGGGTGGTCTCTTACCAGCTTTACAATTCATTTAACTACTCCGCATTCTTCCCTGCAGAGCGGCGCTCGCCCATATTCAGCATCGGAGTCACGAGTCCCGGCCGAAGCGAGGGAAAGACCACTGCTGTTTGCAACCTCGCCGTTGCCCTCGCAATGGGAACGGGAAGAAAGACTGTCTTGGTAGATTTCAGCATCACCAGGCCGAGCATCCATGAAGTCTTCGGTATCCCGCCGGGCCCGGGGCTCGCGGAAGCCCTATGCGGGTCGGATATTTGTGTGGTTCCGACACAGCTTGAAAACCTTTTTGCTTTGCCAGCCGGCGACAGGAGATTATTCACACCGAATAGACTGTCGGCTTTCCGGGAGATTCTCTTTTCACTTAACAACTCATTCGAATTCGTTTTGGTCGATCTCCCATCCGCGGGATCGCGTGCTTTTCCGACAATCATTGCCAACCAGCTCGGCGGACTGCTCATCGTTGTGCGCCCGAAAATGACGAAGCGCCGGGAGGTTGGAAGACTCTTCAGGAAATTACACGAGAAGAGTGTGTTGGGTTTCGTTATGAATGGGGTCAATGACGATGACCTCTGATCCGTTCAAGAACATCCCGAAGGAACTCACGGGAATTCTGCTGCTCGTTTCGGGGACGCTGCTGGCGGAAGTGTTATTGCACCAAGTGGAGAAAAGAAAGGCATCGCCGGACTATCGGTCCGACATTGAGCAAAACGAATATGAAGAGATGCTGGGGATTTAAGATTAACAGACGAAAGTGAGGTCAGCATAAGTACGTGAACCTTCATCCGGGAAGTAAGACACTGCGCGGGCTCGATCGTTATCTGAAGTCGTTCGGTACGGATATACGCCGATACGGAAACGCCTCCCATGCGTTCAAAGATGTCCTTCTCTATTTGAGCAGAAAGTCGGGCATCGAGAGGCCCAACGTCATCATGCCCGGCTTCATTCCGGCAAAGCTGTACCGCACCGTTGTTGCCGCCGGATACGAGCCCAGATTCTACGACATCGGAAAAGGCTGCGCCTTCGACCTGTCGGAAGTCGAGGATCTGATCGACGATCAGACGACTTCGATCTTCGCAATACATTACTTCGGGCATCCGGCAGATGTCGAGTCTCTTTCGGCAGTTGCCGCGCGGAACCACATCTCTCTCATAGAGGACTGCGCGCACGTCCTCATCGGCTCGATCAACGGAAAAGCGCTAGGATCGTTCGGCGATTTTTCAATTTTCAGTACCAGGAAAATGTTGCAGCTATCGGACGGGGGGGTGCTCGTCATGAACCGGAAGTGCCCCGATCTCAGAGCCACTTACGGAAAGAGAGTCCGAAGCATTTACACTCTTTCAAATTTATTGTCATCCAGATCAAAACGAGTCTATATGCAGATTACAGGCGGCAACGATGTCCTGCATGTAACCCGGCCCAGCCAGGTAGGATGGCTGGATCCGGACAGGCCGCTGCGGCTCGATGTAAGGAGAATGTCCCTTCTCACCGCAGTCTACGAATGGGGTGTGGACATACAGAAGGTTTCAGATATCAGGAGAGATAATTACGCGAGATTGCTTGCAAGGCTCAGGATGTTCTCTTTCCTCGATCCGGTCTACGATGATCTTCCTGTATCCTGGACTCCGTACAGCCTTCCGATGACTACCGGAGAAGTAGACCGCACTCTATTGCAGGTTGAGCTCCTTCGTCGCGGCATCAGCTGCGGTCTTGGCTGGCCGGAATCTCCGTTCGATGATCGCCTTACGAAAACGCGATCCCTCGCGAGAAGCGTCATCGAATTTCCCACACACCCGCTGATGGCCTCACGACAATTTGAGAAGATTGTCGACGCATGCGCCTCTTACGAGAACAGCGGCTCCTTCCGGAAAAAGGGGAATACGTGTGCGAACTCGCCTGAAGCTACTTCCCTGTCCGCCGCCGGACGGCAGTCTGCGCATCACGACTCTCATGAACATCCCTCAAACAAAAAGGCCGTTGCAGCAACAGAGGCACGATTATAGAAACTATCGATAGAGAATTGGATCCATGACTTTCAGAAATTGCAGTACAAAGTAAAATACGGGAGAGCAAAATGAGTGCATTAAGAATTTCGAACGGGACGCCTGTTACCACCGCAGTCAGAGAAATGGTACCGTTGACCTCGCTTTTCGATACACGTCCGGATCCCGAGACTTTGCGTGACTGTCTCGAGCAATTCGGTCAACGGCTATCCTCAGTAAGGGTGCTGATAGGGCATAACGATCATACAACTGTCGGGACCACGAGGCAATGTATACAATTATCACGCAGGTACAACATTCCCGCGGTAACACGAGTCGAGTCATTGAAGTTCGTCATTACCCGCGGAGTCCTGCCGATCTACCTGGATCTCTGCGGAGAGAACGGAGTCAACAGGATACAATTCAGGAAGTCGAGCCTTCAACACGGCATCACCCCCCGGGAAGTCGTCTCGTTTGCAGACGACCGAAACCTGGATATACAGTTTGAGATCAACGAATGGTCTTCGGAGAGTGGCACAGATAGGGAGAAGGCCGTCCTTGACGATGCGATCGAATGGCTCGATGCCGGGGCCATAAACCTTGTAGCCGGCGTCACGAGGCAGACCATCGTGAATGACGACGACCGCAAAAGCCATGTGAACATTCCCTTCGCCGAAAGACTGGCGAGCACATTCGGACTCCACACAGTGATGTTCACGGCTCCGACTGAAGCGGAACAAAGCGTGCTCCTGAACGTTTTCGGGGAGGAAGCTCACCTCTGCGAGGTGCCATTCGGCGACGTCGCCCGTGTCGAAAAGATGAGAATGGAAGTCTCGCTTGTCACATCATTTTCTTCAGAAGGAAGCGCGTTTCGCAGGGATCATAAAACCGGCGGAGCGGAACGAGGGAATTACTAGAACTCTGTAGAGTAGGACAAGGGCGCGGTGGTGTACAGGTCATGTGAGCCTAAGTGTTTCTCCTCTTTCAAGCGAGTGTCCCGCTCAAGCCGACCATCGCTCCGTTTCCCTTGACCCCTCCTCAAACCGT
>JAJZNW010000052.1 GCA_021811615.1 Bacteroidota bacterium | reverse complement strand
GAGTCGCTTAGCGTAAAGCCGTTTCCAGCCATACACCGACTCCTCACTACACAGCTGCAGAGTCTTACTGTGTTCGGAACTTTTCATCCGAATAGAAACAAGACAGTTTACCTTGGCACTCACTTCAATATCATTAGTTTGCGAGTGGACGCGTATTCACCCGCCGTCATCCTGCAGAAATATACTCCGCTCGCGAACCTGCTCCCGTTGAAGACAGCCAAATACGTCCCGGGATTTCTAATGCCGTCCACGACAGTCGCCACTTTCTCGCCAAGAACATTGTATATCACAATTACGACACGGACCTTCGACCGGACACCATAAGAGATCGTCGTCGTGGGGTTAAACGGATTGGGATAATTCTGATACAGAGCATAATTCAAAGGGAGAGTGGAGTGCAGCGGCTTTACCGGTGTGATCTCTGCAACGTCGAACAGACTTCCGTAAACGTCGTAACCTTTTCCGGGCGTTCGGGCATCGGTCCAGGATAGAAGCACTTTTCTCCCGTTACTACTCCATAGCGGACCAAGTTTGACGGAATTCGGATCGGAAGCCACTTCGACGGGCCCATATCGTAGCACACCATCGGCGTTGTAAGTTTTCGCAAAAATACGATTCCCTCTGCAATATAAGACCAGAAAATAGCCGTCACTTATCGCGCCAACTGCCAGATAATCCTCCCCGCTGGCAATTTCAAAACGGCCGGCGAGCGTATCGCCCGCAGCGGAGAGAACCGCTCCATAATCGACTCCGCCGACATTGCTTCGTGTCAGGAATCTGCCATTTCCCAGATAGGCGCTGAAATTTACCGCTTTGTACTCATCACTCAACGCCGTCAGCGACCCTGACAAAAGCCGCATGTGGCCGGAGTAAAACACCCAGAACGAAGTATCATTCGCCGCAGTCAATCCCATGGTAATGGAGCTATCCGAATCGAAAACCATGCGTTTCGCCTTTCCGTCTTTTGCGACGTGCCAGAGAACGTCCTGGCTCCACTGAGGCTGGAACATGACGACGAAACTCGTGTCCGGCAATACCAGCGATATGCACCCGGCATAATGTGGTGTGGCAACACGCTCGAGCGTGTCGGTACCGATTATCGACCATGATTCGTCACGGATGTTGTAGCCGAATGCATAGTTGTTCTGTTCGTCTCGTTGGCTCCACACCTCAAGTCTGCGGCCATCGGCGAGGAATTGGAAGTTGTCACTGGCCAATTGCGACACCGGGCCGGCTCCGTTGTCCCAGACCATCCTGCCGAATATCCCCCTGCTGTCCTTCCATGTTACAAAAAACCGCGTGCTGTCGACAGGCATAACCCTCGATACGAAATCGTTACTCCCTGGCGGGTTATCCTGAACCTTGCTGGACCACAGCGGCGCAAATCCGCTGTAGGCACCCAGGTAGATGTTTCCGTTCCTGATTGCGGGAACGAAGATCGTCGAGTCGCCGCTTCTGAAAAACCATTTCTGTACAGAGACATCCTGCGAAGAGTCCCCGAGTACACTTCCGATCCGATTTCCCGAGGCGTCGAATGTCAGGACCCAATCGTGGGATGAGAAGGTCGACTTCACGACCATGTATCCTGAAATCATTATTGAAAATCTTCCGCCGACTATCGGAGTCATGCTGAGACCGGTTGACGTGAAGTACGAATTAGGGCCATAATCGGGAGGATTGAAGAGTATCACCTCTTTCCCGGAATCAACAGGTTTCCCGGACCTGTCGATTTTCCAGAAGCTCAGCTCTGATGAACTTTCGTCAAGAAGGAAGACTTCGTAAAGAGAATCTCCGACTGCGGCTAGTCTGATCCGATATTTACCCCACCAACAGTAATCCGGCGTCGATGAATAGACCTTCTTCAGCATTACATTCTCGGTCAGAACGTTATTCCGACTATCGAAGAAAGTGCCCATGACCTGATGAGCCGTATCCTCCCTGCAGGGAGCGTTAAGCCAGACAACCGCGAAGTCTCCGTTCCCGTTTACGCCGATGGAAATCGATGCCGGCATTATGGAATCGGTATTCGAATACTGATTCTTTTTGTTCCACCAGGTCCATAGCGTGTCGAGTTTCGAGTTGCGTTTTGAGACGGACAGTAGTCCGCCGTCGTTGTAAGCGAGCAAATAGCCTTCGGGAATCGGGAGAAGGTCATGGTACACACCTATGCAACACCCGACGCAATCGATCGGGAGCTGTTTGGACACAAAAAGCACAGGCTGCGTCCATGAACCGTCGGCCTTACCGACAGCTCCCTTCAAGTCATAGAAACTGAAGTAACCGTACGGATCCAGGCTGTAGGCATCTTCACTCTCCGATAGGAACGATCCGTCCCGAGAGAAGGCCACATCGGCGTCTGAAAACACCCGGAAGTTATTGCCGACAGTTGCACCCGTGGAATCAAATTCCTGCCCAAAACACTGCTCAACTCCATTTCGATTGTCCCTCCATACGACTACGAACCCCTTTCTTCCGTTTGGAAAGAGTCGCGGATTCGATTGAGCGAAACCGCAAAGTGAGTCTTCCTGACTGATGAGAAAGTCCTGCGCCTCTGCACGGCCTGGCATCACCATGAGCACAAGGAGTGCAAAAAAAGAGAGAACGTTTGCCCTTTTCATGTTGCCTCGCTCCCTTCCTGCGTTGACGGTGTACTTCATTCCCGCCGCCCTTCATACCGACTAGAATCTAACAGGCCCACTCCGTTACTTCAAATCAAGCTCGGCGCCACGAATGAGAAAGAAGCGCTCTGAAGCGAAAGACGACCCCTCCGGAACGACAGACAAGCGTTCAACACTTAGGACAAACCGCTCCCAGGCGAGCGACGCGCATTCCGCTATGAGGAACATCTGTTGCGCACGTTGCGACGATCATATCTCAACTGCCGACTACGACCTCGGAGCTACAGCTAAGCGCTGTGATCCAGCCGTCGGGTGTCTCAATTCGACCTAAATACACTCCGGTATTCCTCACGCATCCCGACTGAATGCGCTGCCCATTACTTGCAGAACGGGAATCCATCCCGCACCAACGCAGTTATCTCCAGCATCATGTAAGTCATTTGAACGAAAGCTTCTGAATTCCGGGATGCAAGTTCACCTTCTCATGTTTCCAGATGAAGTACCCGCTGAGCCTCGGAGGCAGCTGAACGGTGGCATCGAGTCCGGAATTTCCGATTTTTCTCAAATGGACCTTGATCTCGCCGTCCGGATGCGGCATGGAGGCGCTTACTTCTTCGAGCGGGCCAAGATGCGGAATAATTGCCACCTTACTGAAGCCGGGCGCCGCCGGCTCTATACCGCAAATCGTCGCGAGGAAGTCGTACACGGGACTCGCCGACCAGGCGTGACAATCCGAGCGGGTTGGCTCAGGCTGCTCGGCGAAAGTCGTGAGACCGAGCCTGAGCATGTTCCGCCATGGACCGAGCTGTGAATAGTAATCGTTCCCGAGTCCCGCTTTGACCATCGCCTTCGTCACGTAAAACCTGAAATAATAGGTAGCCTGGCTCAAAGTCGTATCGGTCAGCACTCGATTCATCACACTCCGTTCCATGCTCTGCGGGATCACTCCGGCAAGTATCGCAAAGACTGAGGCGTGCTGACTGAACTCCTTTTTCTGCGGCGTGTCAGCCATTTCCATTCTGGTTCTGTCGAAACAATGCTCGAACACACCTTTCGACAATCTCGCTGCGAGCCGGTCATAATGCCGCGCGCGCGTCTTGTCGCCAAAGTAGCGGAACATGAACGCGGCCTGGTGAAGCGTGTAGATGAATTGTTCGGTGATGATCGACGAGTGTCCGTTATCCGCACCGGCAGGCACGCCCCCCGGGAACGCCGTGTCCCAGTCGACGAAGTTCCACCAATCCATCGGTCCGAGCATGTTGTATGCCGGGTCGATATGCCTCTCGTACCATCCGAGTACCGGCACGATTGCCGGGAGATATTTCTGCACGTAAGCGGGGTCGGGCCGGAGCATGAGGAAGTCATGTAGCATCGAAATCCAGAAGAGCGAATATGGCGGAATTATCTGAAGGCGGCGGCTCGGGAAGCGCCCCTGCGTCAGCCCGTTCGGCGCGCGGGACTCGTAGAAATCGTGGATCGCCTTCTTTACAAGCCTGTCGTCCTTCGTATTGTATAACGAGATCAGAGCCTGAATCCTGGTGTCTCCCTCGTATTGCAGCTGCTCGTAGTACGGACAATCGAAGTAAGTCTCGCCTGCACACAGCCTGGCGGTATGCCAACCCACTTTCCATATTTTTTCGAGAGAGGAATCGTTGCTTGAAAATGTCGCGAGCCGTTTGAATGGATAGCCTGTATAGATTCCGTAGAAGTCGTCTATGGTAAGCGGGGCATCCGAAGTCTCTATGTCAAGCTCGATATACCGGTAGGTCCTGATCCATAGCGGACTGAATATCCTGTCGGCCCCGCCGTCTGGGTAGAAAAGGTCGTAAAGCCCTTTGATTACCTTCCCCTTTATGTTGTTCCTGTTGCCTTTCCTGCCGTTACTGTCGAAAGCAGCTTCGGCGTAAGTAATTTTTATCATGCCTCCTTTACCGCCGCTCACTTTGAGGACGGGGTAAGCGACTGTCTCGAACGTCTGGTCGAGTACGATGCTTTCATCCGTGTGGGGCGGTATGGTGAAAGGTTCATTGCCGTCGATAAACGTGTCGGGTACGGAAAGAGGGTTGCTTCTGCGAATGATTCTCAGCCGTTGCGGCTTGTATTCCATTTGCGGAATCATGCTCGGGACGAGCGTCCACACGTTGTCGCTCCCGTATCCTGAGGTCACGGCGGCAGCCGGCACATCCACCGCGTGGGTCCAGCTTGAATCGTTGTAACTCGTCTCCTGCCAGCCCCATGGATAGTCTGCCGCATGGACATCGTCGCCTGGCCCCGTCACGAAGTAGGCGTGCAATACTTCTTCAGTGTTGAGCGCGCAAGGCGAGTACGCCGTGTCGTGCAGGACTTTCCACGGAGTGCCGGTATTGAGGAAATTGTCCGTGCTTGTGTCGGCCTGGAGCAGGAATCCTGTGCGCGCCGAAATCTGTGCCATCGGCGCGTATTCTGACATGTTCCAGACGAGTGCGGCGATCGCGTTCTTCCCTTCATGGAGGTACGGGGCGATGTCGTATGTCTCGACATTCCAGTTGTAAAGGTCGCCGCGGGCCGGTCCGCGTCCGATCGACGTGCCATTGACGAAAAGCTCGTAGCGGTTGTCGGCGGTCACGTGAACGATCAAGCGCTCAGGAACGCTCGCGAGTTGGAATGTCTTCCTGAAGTGAAACACTCCGTAGCTTCGGGCGGGCACTCCGGGACATGTGATCCATTGCGCGCTCCAGTATCCTTTCCTGAGCGCCGGGTTCCATGATAAGAGTCTCGTTTGCCCGTTCGCCGGAAGCACTGACATGGCGATGAGGATATTCACTATCAGGAAGATCAGGTACTTCGGTTTCATGATGCGACCCAAATGGAGAGCGGGTTCGATTCTGGCGTGATTCATTCGCGGTCCTTCTTTTAGATGCGATGTCGTTGACGGATAAATTTAGGAAGAGCGGACTTAAGTTCATCGAAATCATTTCAAGAACAATCCGAACTCGATCTCCATTTGGGTCGCAT
>JAJZNW010000047.1 GCA_021811615.1 Bacteroidota bacterium | reverse complement strand
CTGCAGAACGGTCTCGGTTATACTGCGTTCCAGGCAGGATCGCTGTTCATACCGTTGGGATTCATAATGGCGGTGATGGGCCCGATTTCCGGTGTGCTTTCCGACAAGATCAATCCCAAGATTCCTGCGGTGATCGGTATAATACTTCTGGCACTCAGTCTCTTCGTCAATTATTATCTTTCCCTCTTTTCGATGCAATCCGACATAATGGTTTCGCTCTACCTGCGCGGCCTCGGAATGGCATTCATATTTACGCCGTTGAATACTCTTTCGCTCTCCGACATTCCCCGGGAGCGAATGGCCCAGGCATCCGGACTTTTTAATGTTATCAGGCAAGTGGGCGGAAGCTTCGGCGTCGCAATAATGGGAACACTTTTGACCGACCGTACAGTCTTTCACACCACGATGTACGGACAATCCGTCAGTCCCGCCTCTCCCGTCGTCCAGAACGTATTGCTCGGCCTTAAGACGTTCGCCCAACAGGCTCTGGGCGGCCCGGTGGCCGTGGCGGTTTCGAGAGCGCAGGCACTTCTCGTATATAACGTCAGCCAGCAGGCTTTCGTATCGGCAGTTGACGACGACTTCTTTGTCGCGGCGGCAATTACGATCGTGTGTGTGATTCCGGTATTGCTCCTGAGGTATAAGAAGCCAACGGGTCCCCGCGAGAAGGTAGTGGCGATCGATTAGGAAATAGGGAATATTAGGGAATGATGATAAGGGATTAATGGATCCATGGACAGACTGTTCAGTGCGATTGTTTCATAAGATGAATTCTGCAAAGCAAGAAGATGTTTCGACCGGCTGACAGCTGATCGCATTCTCAGGTTAATTGAAGCACCAACAAAATGAAAAACGATAATCATAATTCGAATCACGACTCGAATCACAATTCAAATGGGAACGGGAGATCCCTTTCTTCCGCGTTAGGAATACCTCACCACGAGCATCCGTCGTATAAATGGTGGGTGCTCTTCAATGTCATGTTCGGGACATTTATGGTCGTTCTCGACTCGAGCATCGTCGACGTTTCGATGCCGACCATAATGGCAACATTCGGGGTGACTGTCGATACGGCAAAATGGGTGGCGACAGCATATCTGCTTGCCCTCGCCGTTATGCTTCCGACTTCGGGCTGGATTGCGGACAGATTTGGTTACAAAAAAACCTATGCTACCGCGCTCACTCTTTTTACCACGGGTTCGCTCCTTTGTTCGCTCTCATGGAGCATAACGGCATTGATAGCGTTTCGGGTAATTCAGGGGATCGGCGGCGGACTTCTGATGCCCGTCGGCATGGCAATCGTAATGAGGGAGTTTCCTCCCGAGAAGCGAGGCACTGCCATCGGCTTCTGGTCGGTCGCATCGGCGGCCTCCGTTTCGCTCGGTCCCACACTCGGTGGGTATCTCATCGACAATTTTGTCTGGCACTCTATATATGATATAAATGTGCCTATCGGAATAGTTGCTATTTTTGCTACGCTCGTAATACAACGCGAATACCAGTCGCAGAAGTCGCGCACTTTCGATGTGGCCGGATTTCTGTCGATGGCACTCTTTCTGACTACTCTTCTCCTCGCGCTATCGGATGGCGATGCCGATTGGAACACGGGAGGATGGACCTCACCATTCATACTTACATGTTTCGCTCTTTCGTTGATCGGCTTCGTGGCATTCATCGCCGTTGAACTGAACACGGCGGACCCGCTGGTTGATCTTAGTCTTATGAAGAACTTCAACTTTGCGATGGCGAATCTGGTCCTGTTCATCTTCGGGATGGGAATGTTCGGAAGCACTTTCCTTCTCCCGCTGTATCTGCAGAACGGCTTGGGTTATACGGCCTTCCAGGCGGGATCACTATTCCTGCCGCTGGGCTTTCTACAGGGAACGATGGGCCCGCTCGCCGGATACTTGTCCGACAGGCTTAACCCAAAGTACCTGGCCCTATACGGTGTTGTGGTACTTGCTCTTAGCCTATTCAGCAACCATTTTCTTTCGCTGTTTTCCGAGACGCACTCCGTCATGATATCAATTTACCTTCGCGGTCTCGGTATGGGCTTCATCTTTACACCGCTCAGCTCGCTGTCACTTTCCAAGGTGCCGAAGGAAAAGATGGCGCGCGCTTCCGGGCTTTATAATGTCCTTAGACAGGTCGGAGGAAGCTTCGGCGTTGCCATAATGGGAACACTTTTGACAGACCGCACGACATTTCATGAAACGGTATATGGACAGGCGGTCAACAAATATTCGCCGGCTGTCCGGAACGCGCTGATCGGCCTGAAGCAGTTCGCTCAAAACACGGTCGGAGGCAACTCCGCTTTATCAGCTGCCAGGGCAAACGCGCTTCTCGTTTACAACGTTGGCCAGCAGGCGTTCGTATCGGCGGTCGACGATGATTTCTTGATCGCGGCAACCATAACGTTTCTATGCGTCATACCTGTGTTGTTCCTCCGCAGCAAGAAAAAGAAGGAACATGGCGAGCACATGATGGCAATGGAATAGTGGGATCGAAAATGAGTAAGAACAATTCAATTCAAAATGGGTCGTTCGGAGGACCCGGGATCGGATCGATTCGCCATGATCACTCATCTTACAAATGGTGGGTGCTTGCGAATATAATGATAGGCACGTTCATGGCGGTGCTCGACTCCACCATCGTAAATGTTTCCTTGCCGAAGTTGATGGCCGCGTTCGGAATAACGGTGGACAAGGCGGAATGGGTAATAAACGCTTACCTTCTTGCGTTCGCCGTTATGCTGCCGAGCTCCGGCTGGATCGCCGATCACTTCGGCTACAAGAAAATTTACATGCTCGCTCTCTTCCTTTTCACGAGCGGATCGTTCCTCTGTGGATTGGCGTGGAACGAGAACGTGCTGATATTCTTCAGGGTGATCCAGGGACTCGGCGGCGGAATAATCACACCCGTCGGAATGGCTATAGTCCTGAGAGAATTTCCTGTCGAACGGCGCGGGACGGCTCTCGGCTTCTGGTCGGTCGCGGCGGCCAGCTCAGTCTCTTTCGGACCGCTCATTGGAGGTTATCTGGTCGACAATTTCAGCTGGCACTCGATTTTCGATGTGAACGTGCCGGTCGGTATATTCGCCATCATCGCAAGCTGGGCAATTCAGAGAGAATACAAGGCGGCGAAAACCCGCTCCTTCGATTTCCTCGGCTTCGCGTCCATGAGTGTGTTTCTGGTGTCGCTCTTACTCGCGCTCGCCGACGGGAATGCATCGTGGAACACAGGCGGCTGGACTTCCACTTTTATCGTGAGCTGTTTTGTAATTGCCGCCGTCTCGCTGGTGGTGTTCCTCATTAATGAGTTTAGGGTGAAGCATCCGATACTTGAATTGAATCTGTTGAAGAATTTCAACTACGGCATGGCAAATATCGTTCTATTCATATTCGGATTCTCCGTTTTCGGCAGCACTTTTCTTCTGCCGCTTTATTTGCAGAACTCTTTGAATTACACCGCATACCAGGCTGGCCTGGTTTATCTGCCGATGGGACTCATCCAGGGCGTCGCCGCACCTATTTCCGGTTACATGGCCGACAGAATAAATCCCAAGATAATCGCGCTGACGGGAATTATCTTCCTCGGCGCCAGTTGGTATCTCAACGGTTTTCTCTCGCTGTACTCGATGCACTCAGAAATAATGCTCCCGGTTTACCTCAGGGGCATCGGGATGGGAATTCTCTTTACTCCTCTGAGTACGGTAGCCCTTTCGGAGATTAGAAAGGAGAAGATGGCACAGGCGTCGGGACTTTTCAACGTCATCAGGCAGGTCGGCGGGAGCTTCGGCGTCGCGGTCATAGGCACTCTTCTAACCCAGCGCACTCTCTTTCATACATCAGTCGACGCGGAGGCGATGAACCAATATTCAGCTACCTTCCAGCACGTCGTCAATGGCCTGAGATACTTCGCGACGCAGGTCCTGAGCGCGCCGCTGGCAACTGAGATTCAGAGAGCCAAAGCACTGGTAATTTCAAGCGTGGCACAGCAGGCGGTGGTGCAAGCCACCGACGATGCCTTTCTGTTCGCGTTCGCGATAATGATTCTCTGTGCCATCCCTATATTGTTCCTGAGAACGCATCGTAAATCGGCCGGCGAAAAAGTCGTCGCGATGCATTGAGCCAGTTAATATTTCATTTCTATATATAAGAGGAGGAAATGACAGGATATAGAACAGAGGAAAGAAGGAGGAACGGTGGTTTGATCGTCGGATCGGATCATCCGAGCTACAAATGGTGGGTGCTTACCGTCGTCATGGTCGGCACTTTTATGGTCATACTTGACTCGAATATTGTGAACGTTGCATTGCCGAAAATAATGGCGGTCTTCGGAATCTCCATAGACACTGCGGAATGGGTCCTGAACGGTTACCTTATTGCCTTTTCGGTCCTGCTGCCGGCCTCCGGCTGGTTTGCTGACAGGTTCGGATATAAAAAGGTATTCGGGATTTCGCTTTTCACGTTTACTCTTGGTTCCTTCCTCTGCGCAATATCGTGGAATGAGAGTGTCTTGATCCTCTTCCGCGTTTTTCAGGGTCTGGGCGGTGGGATGCTCATGCCCGTTGGAATGGCGATCGTTCTCCATGAGTTCCCGTACGAACAGCGCGGAACGGCTCTCGGATTCTGGGGAGTTGCCGCCGCCGGGTCGATATCGTTTGGCCCGATAGTCGGAGGGTATCTCGTCGACAGGTTCGACTGGAGTTCGATTTTCCTTATCAATGTACCGATCGGTATTCTCGGAGTATTCGCCGTCTGGACCATCCTGAGAGAATACAGGGCGGAGAAGTCGCATAAATTTGACATCGTCGGTTTCATATCGATGGCCGCATTCATCATTACACTCCTTCTTGCGCTTGCAGACGGCAACGCCAACTGGAATACTGGCGGCTGGACCTCGCCGTTCATTCTTACAAATTTCGCGATCGCATTGGTGTCGATCGTTGTCTTTCTTGTGACTGAGCTTAACCTTAAGCATCCGATGATTAATCTGAAGCTTTTCAGAAGCTTCAACTACACAATGTCGAACGTGGTCTTCTTTATTTTCGGGCTCTCCGTCTTCGGCAGCATTTTCCTTCTCCCGCTCTATCTCCAGGACTCGCTTGGATACACCGCCTATCAGGCGGGCATCGTTTACCTGCCGATGGGAATTATCATGGGAGTCGTCGGACCGATTTCAGGCATACTGACCGACAAAATCAATCCGAAGATTATCGCCATAGTCGGAATTGCGCTTCTTGGATGGAGCTGGTATTTGAACGCGTTTCTTTCACTGTTTTCCATGCCTGCTCAGATAATGCTCCCGATTTATCTCCGCGGCTTCGGGATGGCGCTGATCTTCACTCCGCTCAGCGCAGTAGCCCTCACGGATATCGGGAAGAGGGACATGGCACAGGCGTCAGGTTTGTTCAACGTGATAAGACAGGTCGGCGGAAGTTTCGGTGTTGCGATCATCGGCGCTGTTCTGACACAGAGGACTCTTTTTTACACCGCGATCGACGGTCAGGCCGTACGCCAGTATTCCCCGGTGTACCAGCATGTGTTTTATGGTCTGAAGAACTTCGCGACGATGGTGTTGAGCGCTCCGTCGGCGATGGAGATGGCGCGGGCTAAAGCCTTGATAATCTCCAATGTGGTTCAGCAGGCGATTGTGCAGGCGACAGACAGTACATTCCTCTCTGCGTTTGCTATTATGATTTTGTGTGTTATCCCCATCCTGTTCCTGAAGACCAGGGGAAAAGGGAAAGCTGAAAAAGTGATGACGATGGAATAGTGGAATGATGGATTACTTGGAAGCGCAAATGCGGTTACAGTTGAGAATTTGAAAATTCAGAAGGTATACACTTCGACGCATTAAGTCTTATTGATGGCAGATAGTTTACATAAACAATGGTGGAAATAATGAAATCTCGATTTGGAATATTACTGACGATAATCTATTTGACGGTCGCGGGTTCCGCGATGGCACAGAACGGAGGAGAGGACTCGCTGACGGTAGATCAGGCCGTTCGTACGGCGCTCGAGCGAAATCCAGCGATTCAGCAGGCGGCCCATGCGATACAGGCTTCCGAGGCCGGCGTCCAGGTCAGTAAGAGCTCTCTTTACCCGAACGCGGACTTGTCACTGAACTACACGCTTCTCGGACCGGTTGCCGCGTTCAGCTTCCCGGGATTCGGGACTTTCGATCTTTTCCCGGCGAACAATTTCGATGAACACGTAGGGGCGAGCGCGACGCTTTACGACTTCGGGAAGCGCAAGAAGAACATCGAACTCGCAAAAACGCAGGTCCAGAATTCGAAGGACCAGCTCGCCGTTGTCCGGCAGGACCTGGCCTACCGAACCATCCAGACTTTCTACGGCATTCTCTTTCTCGAGAAAGCCATAAAGGTCCAGAACGACGAGATAAGTACGCTTAACCAGCATCTTCTAATAACTAAGAAAAAAGTCGAAGCCGGAACCGCGACAGATTTCGATGTCCTGACTACGCAGGTCAGAGTCGCAGCTGCGCAGGATCAGAAAATCAGCCTTGAAAACTCGCTCGCAAACGCTAAGATTGCTCTACGCCGTCTGCTGGGATTGCCTGCAGGTTCCCCAGTAAATGTATCGGGACAGTTCGAGCAGGCACCGGTGACACTCGATTTGGATTCTCTTATTCAGATTGCAATGAAGGAGCGTATCGAGATGAAGGCAGCGAACGATCGCATCCTTACGGCCCGCGCCGCTTACAACGTGGCGTCTTCCATTTACTACCCGAGTTTGAACGTCGCGGTACAATATGGCTTCAAGAACGGCTATGAACCCGACATAAATGCTTGGCGCGGCAACTATGCGGTAGCTGCCCAGATGCAAATCCCGATCTCGAACGTCGTACCATTCTTCGGCGGTTACAGGAAACAGAATATGGAGCAGGAAGCCTCCGCGAACATACAGGAAGCCGAGTCTTACAAGAGCGAAGTAGCTCAGCAGGTTTCCGCCGACGTTCAGAAGGGCGTCTCAGACTTGCGTTCGAGCATGGATAAACTGCAGACGACCGAAGTCACCGTGCAGCAGGCCGCGACCGCTTTGAACCTTGCGAAGATCCGATATGAAGCTGGAACCGTTACGAACCTCGACCTTCTCGATGCGGAAACGGCACTTGCGCAGGCGAGACTCGAAAGACTGCAGGCACTTTACAACTTCGTCATGGGAAGATATGAACTTGATCAGGCTATCGGCGAAAAAGAATGGTAACCGTGCGAGTAAGTTCCAAGCCCCAAATACCAGGCTCCAAGTGCCGCCTTGGGGCATCCCGACATACAAATGAATTGACGGGACAAGCTCAGGGAATCAAGGGACAATACTCAACGCTGATTTCTTACCTCATTGGTTTTTTGGGCTTTCGTGTTTGTTTGGAGCTTGGAGCTTGGCGATTGGAATCTTTCCCCGGTTTGTCCACTTATCACTGGGTTGAGTTGTACTGATGAAGATACTCCAAAGTTGTGGTTCCCGTTCCTGGGGAGGCCTTGAGATGCAGGCCCTCTTGACTTCCGTTGAACTGCGGAAGCGCGGACATGACGTAAATCTTCTTTGCCCGCCGAGATCCACACTCCTCCGTGAAGCAAATGCGGCCGGTGTGCCTGCTGTAAGCATTCTGGCTGAGGACAAGAATGCTTTCATTACGGTCAAAGATCTTAGTGCGCTTATCAAAAGCTACAACTACGACGTGGTCCACACGCATCTGTCGCACGACCTTTGGTGGATAGTCCCTGCCATGAAACTTGCCGGATCGGACGCGAGACTCTTCCTGACAAAACACATGGCCAGCGGAGTTAGGAAGACTGATCCGCTGCATCGGCTTCTCTACGGGCGGCTCCAGGCAACATTCGCGATTTCGAACTATATCAGGAAGAGTGTGATTGACACTTGCCCGGTGCCTGAATCCAGAGTCCATGTGCTTCATCCAGGTATTTCTCTCCAGATCTTCAACCCTGAACTCTACAGCAAGTCCCACGTCCGCGGCGAACTCGGGATTCCAGAAAACGTGGTGGTTGTAGGAATGGCAGGAAGGATGACTCCGGGCAAGGGGCACGAGGAGTATTTGAAAGCCGCGCGGATGCTTCTCGAGACGTCGGACCTTAAGTTTCAATTTATGGTTGCCGGTAGGGCAAGCCACAGCGAAGAGGCCTACGAGGCAAAAATACGTTCTGTCTCCGAAGAGCTGGGATTGGCCGACGCGGTGCGCTTCATCGGATTCGTTGAAAATGTGCCTAGATTCCTCTCCGCGCTCGATATTCTCGTCTTTCCGTCCCACGAAGAATCGTTCGGTCTCGGTTTGACGGAAGCCATGGCGATGAAGCTCCCGGTTGCCGCAAGCGGCAACGCCGGCGTTCTCGATATAGTCGTGGATGGAGAAACAGGAATTCTCTTTCCGCCGAAGAATTACAGCTTGCTCGCGGATGCCGTTATGTCTCTCGCCGCCGATCCGGGTAAACGCGAACGGTACGGAAATGCCGGACGCGAACGGGTTGAAAAATATTTCAGCATGGAATCCCTCGTGGAGAAGCTGGAACAATGTTATTTGAAAGGACGGCCGGAAGACTGAGAGCGCGATATGGGAATCGGTCAGGTACTGACCATGCCGCTCTTCTTCGCCAGCAACGCCATCTATCCCATCTCAATCATGCCGGATTGGTTGAAGGTGATCGACATGTAAACCCGCTGACATATGAAGTCGATGCGTTGAGGGCTTTGATGTTTGTCGGCGGTAGGAGCGCTTACGGAATTCTTTCCGATTTCGTTGCGTTAATTATATCGATGATGGTACTTGTTGCGATAGACGCAAAGATTTATCCGACCGTAGCAAAGTGAATATGGAGCAGCGGAATCCTGCAGAGTTGGATAATTGTGTCATGCCTGTCGCAGATGGGATGTCAATCATAACGCGGTGATGCTGGAGGATGAGACTGCCGGGGGAGGCCGGTGAACGGCGCAGCACCTAATGGAAAGAAAGACTTCAAAAGGAGGAAAAAATGTCCGATAGAAAGAATTTTGTTGAAATAAAAGTCGCCGACGGTACAACTATGTCGGCTTACGTTGCCAGGCCGCAAGGTTCAGGAAAGCACCCGGGAATCATGGTGTTCCAGGAAGCGTTTGGTGTGAACCCATACATACGCGACGTGACCGACAGGTTCGCGAAAGAAGGTTTCACAGCGATTGCGCCTGAGCTTTTTCATCGGTCGGGTGCCGGCTTCGAAGGAAGTTATACTGATTTTCCCGCCACGCAGCAGCATACAACCAAGCTGACGAACGAGGGCCTCGAAGCCGATATAAGGGCGACTCACGAATGGTTGTCGAAAGATGCACAGACAGATGCGCAGAAAATATTCTCCGCCGGCTTCTGCATGGGCGGACGCGTCTCGTTCTTCGCGGACACGTTAGTTCCGCTCAGCGCCGCAGTTTCGTTCTACGGCGGCGGAATCGCACAGGGATTGCTCGACCGGTCGAAGAATCTCTACGGGCCGGTTCTTCTTTTCTGGGGCGGACTCGACAAGCACATTCTCCCGGAACACACGCGCGCAGTTGAGGATGCTATCCGTGCAGCCGGGAAGGAGTTCGGAAGCGTGACCTTCTCTTACGCGGACCATGGATTCTTCTGCGATCAACGCGCCAGTTATAACGAGAAGGCCTCGAAACAGGCGTGGCCGATGACGCTGGAGTTTCTAAAATATCATCTCAAATAAGACCAACTAAAACACGAATTGTATGAGCAAACTTCTATCAACGGTTAAAATCAGAAATTTAGAATTCAGAAACAGGATATTCGTTTCGCCGATGTGCCAATACTCGGCAAAGGACGGAGTGCCGAACGATTGGCACCTCGTCCATTTAGGAAGCAGGGCGGTCGGCGGTGCGGCACTTGTGCTGACCGAGGCGACCGCAGTATCGCCCGAAGGCAGAATTTCCCCCGCAGACCTCGGAATCTGGAACGACGAACAGGTGAACGCGTTCAAACGGATCACCGATTTCATAAAATCCCAGGGAGCGATCCCCGGAATTCAACTCGCACATGCGGGGCGGAAAGCTTCTACGAAAACACCATGGATCGGCGACGGCATTGTGCCTGAGCCGGAAGGCGGATGGCAGGTCATCGGCCCAAGCCCGGTAAAATTCTCGGACAACTATCCACAGCCAAGGGAAATGATGTCAGCCGATATCAGGAAGGTTGTCGGAGCGTGGGCGGACGCGGCAAAGAGGAGCCTCGAAGCGGGATTTCAGGTTGCCGAGATTCATATGGCCCACGGATACCTGCTCCATCAATTCCTTTCTCCGCTTTCGAACCGGAGGAAGGACGAATACGGCGGAAGTCTCAAGAACCGGATGAGGTTCCCTCTCGAAGCTGCTAAAGCGGTGAGGGAAGTCTGGCCGAATGATCTTCCCGTCTTTGTCCGCATTTCAGTGACCGACTGGATCGATGGCGGCTGGGATCTGCCTCAGTCTATCGAGCTTGCAAAGGAGCTCAAGAAAATCGGCATCGATCTGATCGACAGCTCGACCGGCGGTCTGCTTCCTGGCGCGAAAATTCCCATTGCTCCAGGATACCAGGTGAAGTTTGCCGACGAGATCAGGAAAGAGGCGGGGATTATGACCGGCGCCATCGGCCTGATCACAGACCCGGCGCAGGCGGAAAACATTCTGGTCACAGGCCAGGCGGATGCCGTCTTCATGGCTCGCGAGCTTCTCCGCGATCCGTATTTCCCGCTTCACGCCGCGAAGAGTCTCGGCGACGATCCTAATTATCCGAACCAATATCTAAGAGCTAAACCAAGGTGAAAATTCCAGACTCCAGACACCAAGTTCCAAATGCAGCCCTGCGGCATCTCCCGCTCAATTCTTTTATATCAGTATGCGGTATCCCGCTTCGCGGTGACCGACACATAAATGAATTGACGGGACATGCTCCAACAGCTAAATGAAATCGAAAAGATAAAGGCGGTAGTTGGCTGGTTACTGATTGGAGGTTTGTTTTTGTTTGGGACTTGTGGGTTGGAATTTGGAGATTAATCCCGAAAGGAGACGCAAAAATTGAAAACAAGATTTCTGGGTAACTCAGGCGTGAGGGTCTCCGAACTATGCTTCGGAGCCATGACGTTCGGTGGTAAAGGTTACTGGACAGGTATCGGCCAGGTCCAGCAGAAGGAAGCCGACGAACTCGTCGATATGGCGATCGACGGCGGAATAAACTTCTTCGACACCGCCGATGTGTATTCCGAAGGCCTGTCGGAACAAATCCTTGGAAAGGCGCTGGGCGATAAAAGAAAAGACATAATTCTCGCGACGAAGGTGAGAGGGCGAACGGGGAAAGGTCCGAACGACGTCGGTCTTTCCCGAAAACACATCGCCGACTCGTGCAATGCGAGTCTGAAAAGGCTCGGTACCGATTACATCGACCTGTACCAGGTACACAGCTTCGATCCGATGACGCCGCTCGAAGAGACGCTCAGAGCCCTCGACGATCTCGTGAGAGACGGAAAGGTGAGATACATCGGGGTCTCCAATTTCACCGGCTGGCAGCTCATGAAAGCCCTATCTATATCCGAGAAACAGAATCTGGAAAAGTTCGTCACGCTCCAGGCGTTGTATTCTCTTATCGCCCGCGATTTGGAAAACGAGCTCGTGCCGCTCTGCCTCGACCAGAAACTCGGAATCCTTCCCTGGAGTCCGCTCGGCGGGGGATTTCTAACCGGGAAATACAGGAGAGGGAAGACACGTCCACAGGGCGCGCGCAGGACCGACCCGACAAACCAGTTCCTCCAGTTCGACGAAGAAAGAGGCTTCGACATCGTCGACGAACTTGAGAGGATCGCCGGTAGTCACAAGGCGACGATCACGCAGGCGGCGCTTAACTATCTCCTGAAGAAACCGGGAGTCACTTCAGTCATAATCGGCGCGAAGACGAAAGATCAGCTTGCCGACAACCTTAAGACAACCGACTGGGAGATGACTGCGGAAGAAGTTGCCCGCCTCGACGAGATGAGCAAACCGCCGAGAGCTTATCCGTACTGGATGCTCGAGAGAACCGTGCAGGACAGATAAAAGGGAAACTCTAAATCCTAAACTCTAAACAATGTTCAAAAGACAAAAATAATCAAAAGGCGATGCTTCGCTTTCGAACTTCGAGTTTTGGATTGTGAATTTGTTTAGGATTTAGAGTTTAGTATTTAGGATTTATCTCTGAAGAGCAGAGTCGATGAAGCTAAAAGACAAGATTGCTATAGTGACCGGCGGTGGCCGGGGAATCGGAAAGGCAATAGCCGAAGCGTTTGCGCGTGAGGGAGCTGACGTTATCGTCACAGCTGCGCGGCAGAGGGATGAGATTGAGAGTGTCGCTTCGAAGATCGGAGGGACGGCGATCCTGGCCGATGTCTCAAAAAAAGAAGAGGTCGGTAAGCTCGTCGACGAAGTGATCGCGAAATTCGGCAGGATCGACATTCTCGTGAACAATGCTGGGCGAGGGATGAAATTCGTTAACGGGGATTTCATGTCCGAACCGAAGCCATTCTGGGAAGCGGACCCCGATGTCTGGCGAATGGTGATAGACACGAATGTCAACGGTGTGTTTCTTATGACACATACCGTGGTTCCCCACATGCTGAAGCACAAGTCGGGCCGCGTCATTAACATCTCTATGAACTACGAGACGATGAAGCGCAAAGGCTTCACGCCGTACGGCCCCTCTAAGGCCGCGCTTGAGTCGATGAGCATCATCTGGGCCCAGGAACTTGAAGGGACCGGAGTGAATCTTAACGTGCTCCTTCACGGCGGCGCGACAGACACCGGCATGATTCCTGACTCGTTCACCACCTCTCAGCGAAGCAGGCTGATCGATCCGGCAGTAATGGGACCTCCGGCCGTTTATCTTGCATCGGATGAGGCCGGCGATCTGAACGGACAACGCATAGTTGCGGCCGAGTGGATAAAAAGTCACACCACAAAATAGTCGGCCACGTGTATTACGGGACTTCAATGTTGAACCGCGATTACAGGAGGTGACGTCTCTATGAATGCATCTCTAAAGATGACATATATTGGTGGGCCCACAGCGCTGATTGAAATGAACGGCGTGCGTTTCCTTACCGATCCGACGTTCGACTCCGCTGGTAGCGAGTACAAAACCAATTTATATACTCTCCGCAAAACGAAGAGCCCGGCGGTGGGTCGCGACTCCATAGGGAGGATAGATGCCGTCCTTCTGAGTCACGACCATCACTTCGACAATCTCGACAGGAGCGGCCGCGAGATGTTGACGCTTGCAGAACAAGTAATTACCACGAACGCCGGCGCCGAGCGGCTTGGTGGAAACGCAAGAGCTCTCCTGCCGTGGCAGCAAATTGAGCTCAAAAGTCATGACGGAAATGTGCTTCGTGTTACCGGAGCCCCGGCGCGTCACGGACCGCCGAACGGGGATCGAGGCCCCGTGTTAGGCTTTGTCCTGACGACGCCGGATTCAACCGATGCCGTTTACGTCTCAGGCGACACGGTCTATTACGAAGGAGTTGCGGAGGTAGCCCGGCGTTTCAATATTAAGCTGGCCATACTCTTCATGGGCGCGGCAAGAGTCCCGGAAGTTGGGCCCGATCATCTCACCTTTACTGCAGATGAGGGAGTGGATGCGGCGAGTCTCTTTCCAAATGCCAGGATAATCCCGCTTCACTTCGAGGGGTGGCGGCATTTCTCTGAATCAAGGGAGGAGATCGATAAAGCCTTCAGTGCCGCCAGCATCGAGAAAAGGCTGGAATGGCTCATGCCCGGGGAACCGAAGCAGTTTGAATTTTGACAACATTCTTCTATCTCGACCTGCAATGCACTAAGTTAGTTATTATGCAGTAGTTCGAAAGCGGTAAACGCGGAGCGGCGAACCCGCGAATGTCATTTCCGCAGCGGCGAGCGAAAGTGAGAAATCTCACACCTCATACCGTTCGCCGTCCATAGATTACAGTCGTCAGGCAATTTGTAACTCGCAAGCACCCTTCCGTAAATCGTCAATCAAGTACCAGTAAATACCTTCGGTAGACGTCCGGTTTTAGATTAGCAGACGTCTCTCATCGATCACCCCGCTTTTCGCTGGGAGATCGATTCAATGGATTGCTTCGCCGTCTGGTATGCTCAACAATTCTGCAGAACAGTCCAATGCTGTGTTTACGTCGCACCCTCAATCACGGTATAATTTCCAGGCGATACTCTGCCGTCATTTCATAAACATAAACACAGGAGGCATAACATGAAGCGTCATCGACTACTTCTTCTTGCAGCAATGCTGGTCTTTTCAGTTGAAGCGTCTGCGCAGAATTTCCTTAAGAACCCGGGTTTTGAAACATGGAACGGCGGTCTGCCCGGCGGTTGGAAGACCGATACCGTCTCCTCCAAGAGTTCGACAGTCTCGCATTCCGGGGCTTATTCCATACGTCTGAATCATTCGAACATTATGGGGATACCCTTCATGGGGACGCTGAACCAGGATTCAATTCTGGTTTCGGGAACTTCCTTTTCCCTGAAAGGCTGGTATCAATTCTATCCGCAGGGCGGGGACGGTTTCTTGATCGGTATCTTTGTCCATGGCCATCCTGCCAGTTTGCTGGGAACTCTTGTCGGGGCAGGCAGCAAGGATTTTTACGATGCGAAATCTGTTTACACGGCGTTCTCCGTTGGAGTTGAAATGATGCCGGGGTCGGCGGGAGATACCGCCAGCATCACGATTTATACACTCCCTGACACCGCGAGCGATGAATTTCATCCCGGTTCATACGTCTTGTTTGACGATCTCGTCCTTGACAACACATTGACGGACGTGAAAACGGCGAACGAGTTTGTCACACCGGCGAGCTTCTCTCTTTCGCAGAACTATCCGAATCCGTTCAATCCTACGACCCAGATTGAATTTGCGGTCCCGAAGAGAAGCAACGTGACGCTTAAGGTGTATAATTCCATGGGCCAGGAGGTAAGGACGCTGGTCGACCGGGAATTCCAGGTCGGAAGATACCGGGCGATATTTAATGGCGCAGGCCTGGCGTCGGGAATCTATTTCTACAAGATGGTCGCCGGAGATTTCGTTCAGTCGAATAAAATGATGCTGGTCAAATAGTCACCCCCTTGGGAGCGGGCAGGGGTACAGGTTCCGAGGTTGCGGGTAAACGACTGGAACCGTAGATTAAAGGTAGATGTTGATTGATTAGTGTGCCGCCGGAGTCATCGGCGGCACACGAAATTTAAGAGCCATCCGTCGCGCAGTGGGGAAAAGCCGGCGACTTGCCGGGAAAATAAAATTACCTTTCGGTCGGGTGACTTTCGATCTTAATTTACCTTAAATGTTCATTGGAGACTAAATCATGGAACAGAGAAAACTTGGGAAACCCGGGTTGCAAGTATCGGCTCTCGGCCTAGGTTGTATGGGCATGTCCGAATTCTACGGACCGGGAAACGATGCGGAATCTATGAGGACCATTCATCGGGCCATCGAACTCGGCATTACTTTCTTCGACACTGCCGACATGTACGGCCCCTTCGTAAACGAGGAGCTTGTGGGGAAAGCTCTGAAGCCGCATCGGAGCAGTGTTGCCATCGCGACCAAGTTCGGCAATGTCCGCGGTCCGAAGGGCGAGCGACTCGGCATCAGCGGCAAACCTGATTATGTTAGAAAAGCCTGCGAAGCGAGTCTCAAACGGCTCGGCGTCGAGACGATCGATTTGTACTACCAGCATCGGGTGGATCCGAATACACCGATTGAAGATACCATTGGTGCCATGGCGAAGCTTGTCGAGGAAGGAAAGGTTAGATTCCTGGGAATGTCTGAAGCATCGGCGGCGACGCTACGCAGGGCGAATAAGGTTCATCAGATCACCGCTCTGCAGACCGAATATTCGCTATGGACACGCGATGTCGAAGCGGAAATACTCCCGACGTGCCGCGAGCTCGGGATTGGTTTCGTCCCATACAGTCCGCTCGGAAGAGGCTTCCTTACGGGCGCGATAAAAAAGCTCGATGTACTCGACCAGACGGACTTCAGACGAAGCAACCCGCGTTTCCAGGGCGATAACATGGAGAGAAACCTGAAGATTGTTTCGGAGATCGAGAAGATCTCCGCAGAGAAAAACTGCACACCTGCGCAGCTTGCGCTCGCGTGGGTTCTCTCTCAGGGAAAGGATATCGTTCCGATTCCGGGCACGAAGCGTGTGAAGTATCTCGAGGAGAATGCAGCCGCGGCGAACGTCAGATTGACTCCTGATGATCTCAAAAGGCTCGACAAAGTGGCCCCTCCCGGAATCGCTGCAGGAATGCGTTATCCTGAAGCCGGAATGAGAGCGGTAAATATCTAGACGATCTATGACGAACGTGCGCGCGGTGTAATCCGAGCAAATGTTATCTTAAGATTTTTTCCGGCCAAATCTGAAATGCAAAGGAGCACAACATGGAATATCGTGAATTAGGAAAAAATGGGTTGAAGGTATCGGCCCTCGGCCTCGGCTGCATGGGAATGTCGCAATCCTATGGCCAGGGAGATGAGGAAGAGTCTGTCGCGACGATCCACAGGGCAATCGAACTCGGAATTACATTGTTCGATACAGCCGACGTCTACGGTGCCGGCGCGAACGAGATGCTCGTCGGTAAGGCGCTGAAACTTTACAGGAACAAAGTCATGATCGCGACTAAGTTCGGAAATGTAAGGACCTCAGATGGAACGAGACTCGGGATCAACGGCAGACCGGAATACGTCCGCCAGGCCTGCGAGGCCAGCCTGAAACGGCTCGGCATCGACACGATCGACCTTTATTATCAGCACCGCGTCGACCCGAACACCCCGATCGAGGATACCATCGGTGCAATGTCACGGCTCGTCGAAGAGGGGAAGATAAGGTTCATCGGGATGTCCGAAGCGTCCGTTAAGACGCTCAGGCGCGCAAACAAAATTCACCAGGTGACCGCGCTGCAAAGCGAATATTCGCTCTGGACGCGCGACGTCGAGAAAGAGATACTTCCGGCGTGCCGCGAGCTCGGTATCGGCTTCGTGCCTTTCAGCCCGCTTGGAAGAGGTTTTCTTACCGGCCAGATCAAAGACACTTCTGGTTTTGGTGAGAAGGACTTTCGGAAGGACAATCCGAGGTTCGTGGGCGAGAATTTCAGGAAGAACCTTGAGTTCGTTAAGAGTATAGAGAATCTCGCGGCTGCCAGGAAATGCACTGCAGGCCAGATCGCGCTGGCATGGGTGATGGCACAGGGCAAGGACATCGTTCCTATCCCCGGCACGAAGCGAAGGAAGTACCTCGAAGAGAACGTCGCCGCCGCCGATCTTAAACTGTCGAAGGAAGATCTTGACCGGATAAACGAGATTGCCCCTCCGGGCGTCGCTGCGGGCGCGAGATATACCGATGAGATGATGAAGGCGGTCGACAGGTAACCACGCCTGCCGGGTTTCATGGCGGGCGTTATGGCGCCCGCCTACGCTTCTTTTCCCTTTGGCACGATAAGCGAGGCGGTCACTGATACTGCGAGCGCCGCGGCCACGACAGCGAGCGCAGCCGTTACGGGTACTTCATAAATACCGGATACCAGCATTTTTCCCCCTATGAATGCAAGTATGAACGAAAGCCCGTAGTGCAGGAACCTGAACAACTTCATGGTGCCTGCGAGAGCGAAGTATAATGCTCTAAGTCCGAGTATCGCGAAAATATTTGAAGTGTAGACTATGAACGGATCGCGGGTGATGGCGATGATAGCGGGGATTGAATCGACGGCGAAGACTATGTCGGTCGTTTCAATGAACAGCAGGACTATGAAAAGCGGCGTCACCAGTGTTCGTGCGTTTTCTCTTATGAAGAATTTTCCGCCCCTGTAATCTTCAGTGACGGGGAACAGCCTGCGGAAAACCCTGAGGACGGGATTCTTTTCGGGATGTATTTCGGTTTCCCGGTGAAAGGACATCTTGATGCCGGTATACACGAGGAATGCCCCGAAGAAGTATATGATCCAGTGAAACGTCTGGATGAGCGCAATGCCTGCGAAGATGAAGATGGCACGCATAACAAGCGCACCGAGTATTCCCCAGAAAAGAACCTTGTGCTGCCACTCAGGATCCACCCTGAAGAACGAAAATATGAGTATGAAGACGAAGATGTTGTCGACGCTCAGCGATTTCTCGATAAGATACCCTGTTATGAAACTGAGCCCGTCCTCATGTCCGCGCCATAAATAGATCCCGCCTGCAAACAGCAATGCCATTATTATCCAGACACAAGTCCATAGCAGGGCCTCGCCGACTTTGACCTCGTGGGCCTTTCGATGAAAAACACCGAGGTCCAGTACCAGCATGGCCAGGACGAACACATTGAAGAGAACGAATTCTCTCAATTCAAATAGCATTGTCTGACAAATTGTCTGCGTCGCCTTTTGGGGCTATCAAAAGAGGCGGCGAAGTCAGGTTCGCCGCCTTTCATTCTGTGCCGGGTCGGAACTACAGAGCTCAGTTTTGAGACGGAAATTGAGAGTGAGGCATACTCTTTCGCCTTCTCAGGAAGAACACCAGTATAGCCACCAATACGAGAATGATCACGATATAAAAGAGTGTGTACGATGGCTTGGAGGCTTCCTTCCACGCTATGAGTTTATTCTGTAGTTGATTGTCCTGAGCCTGTGTCAGAATCCCTTCGTTGACAAGCATCGGGAGCCATTGAGAATTGATGCTCGGATCCCAAACGTGATTTAGGAAATACCTGAGCCTCGAAACCCGTTCGGTCCCGGGGGCTTTCAGATTCCCCCCTTGCGTGTCGAAATAATTGCTCAGACTGGTTACGAACTCGCTCGCGTTGCTGAACGTGTCGACTGGGATCTTGTTGTCGGTGAATTCCTTATATAGTCCTGCCCACAAGGTGGAATCCGCCTTTCTTCCCCATAGGGCGATGACGGTGTCGATGTTCGCGACATCTCGTTTCCTGTCCCTGCTGTTGACGTATAACGTCGCCAGTCTCGGCCCGAGGCCCTTCCAATAAGAGCTGAACTTATGCTGCTCTTTCAGCATCTGGACTAGATCGTTGCCGGTGAGTTCGGTTGTTTCGAGGAACTTCAGATTCTGTTCTGCGGCCTGGCGGATTGCGCCAACCACATTGTGACGCTGCATCTTTCCGATGAGCATCCCTTTCTGGTTTTCCGGAAGAGTCTGGATGTTCGTCCCGTACTGCGTGAACATGCTGTCGACAAGTGCGAATATCGCCGCATCGCGCTCTCTCAACCCATGGCGCAGCCGGGAAATAATTCTATTGAGCGAATCTATGACGCTCTTGTTTTTCACCAGCGCATTTGCCATCACGTCAAGCGAAGCCATCAACTTCGAGTTCGCATTCGTAAGACTGTCCACCCTTCCTGACAGCGTCCTTACCTGAAATTCTAGTTCCGATATCCTGTTAACCTGGGACTCGATTATCCCAAGTCTGCTCTGAGTCATCTGGAGATCGACCTGCACATTGCTGATCTCGTCGTCGTATTTATTCGGGTACAAAGCGCTGTTGAGCAGCGTCGTATCGGCTGCGTATTCCTTCTCGAGATCGGCTATGTTAGCACTGATCTCCGCGCATTCCTGAACTGTCTTTGCTTCCCTGATCGCTTCCTTGATCGCTTTGTACTTGGCCTGGAACGACTTCACTATTTCAAAGTCCGACTTGGGCTGGGCGGCTGCACTGCACACAAATCCGATTAAGATGACAGCGACAAGATTGACCCCCTGGCGGGTTGCCTGTTCAATAAATCTTTTCATTTCCCGCCTTCCTCTCTAATACCTTCAGCATTGAGGTATATGGGCTTCTGATTTCCGTCAATCAATTCAATGTAAGGCGCTCTTTGATTGAATGCGGGCGATGCCAGACCCTCTTTTGATACCAAGATTTTTTTCTTGAGTACAAGGCCTCCGTCCCCCTGGGAGAATACATACACGTTCTTAAATTTCGTAGCGGTTAGATAGTAATGTCCCATAGTTCCGCGAATGATTCTTATCGAGCGGTCCGCTACGTGTACGGAATCTTTGAGCTCGGCATACATCAGCGGTTTTATGCTGAACGACAGGCTGTAACGATTCACGTGGATCATCCCGTGAGAATCGGATTTGAGCTCGTCTTCGATCGGCCACGCGAAGTCCGCAGGCTTCAATACCAAAGGCGCGCAACCCGCAGCCAAAATCGCCAGCAACATAAAAAGAATTCCATATGCTTTCATTTGCACTCCTCCAAAAGTTTTCAATCAAAGAATAGCGCTTTTCCCTGATTGAAAAATGTAGAAAAGGGAGCTTTCGAAAGCAAGCAGCCTGTGATTCCGTTTACGCTCTTACCCTTACTCGATTTGACTTTTCACCTTTCCTTCTCAATCCATCTCGATCCGATTTCCTGTTTCTCAGTCAAACGGCAAACTGCATCGAGCTGCACAGAGATCGTTCTGACTGACAGTGAGTCCGCTTCGGGTCACATTGAGACCGCACGGTTTGAGCACGAGTAGACTATGTATTTCGCCCAGTACTCACGAAATGGGGCCGAAAACGCTTGGATTTGCATGGAAACCTCCCAATTCGACCGGAGATACACACAGTCGCGACTCACACTGAGGGTGAGCCGCGATTTTCATCGCAAAAAAAAACAGGCAGTGCCTCTCCGCACTGCCTGTCGTGTTACGCGTTGTTCCTCTCTAAACTTCGTTAATGCCGCCGCCTTTCGTTTCGAGTCGGCATTTTCATATCAGTCTTTTTTCCAGTGACCGTCTGATTTCCCATGGCCGCATATTCCTGAGGTGTCATGTTTTTCATCTTCTCGAGGAATGCTACGATCGACCATATTTGCTTGTCCGAATGAGTCCAGCCGAATCCCGGCATACCGGTACTCTTTATGCCGTTCTTCGCTACCCAGAAAAGACGATTCGCACCCATATGCTTCGCCGATCGCATCAGATCGGGTGGATGTGGATACAAGCCTCTCTCGATCGGTGAAGGCGTAACTCCGGGTCCGCCATGACAGGTCTGGCACAACTCGTGGTACCGCTGGTAGCCTTTGACGATCATGGTTGAATCGGTCAGCGAAGGGACTGCGATTCCTTCCGAATAATGCTTGGCCGAGTTGTCACTTGTGTGACTGAATATCCAGCGCAAGAAGCCCGGGTCCGGCGACATGGTTGATACGTTGTATAAGCCCGAATTGACGAACACAATAATCAAAATCAGTTCCGCAACCAGTGTAGATACTACTATTCCGACAGTTTTCATTTATTCTCCATTTGTTGTTAGTCGCCGCCGATCATTCGCAGTTATTCATTTAACATCCAGGATTTAGTACAAGTTTCCTTGACATTCTTTTTTTCGAGTATTAGTTTTAGAACAGCAACACAATCAGGGCATAAAGGGCGTGTCGTGCGCAATCTCTTGAGAGTTGCTACTATTGTACTATGTGTACACGCAGTAGCACAAAGTCAGGTATCGGATAACAGTTCTACCAGTATCGGCAACATCGGGCTTACCATTACGAGCTTCGGTCGTATCGGCAACTCCTTCAATCAGTCGTTCTGGCCGACGCAGCCGTCGTGCGAATATCCGATCACCCCTGTAAGATCCAAGATCGAACACCTCTTCAGCGGTGGACTTTGGATCGGTGGATATAAGAACGGTCAGGGACCTTTCGTCAGTACAGTAACGACGGATTACTACAGTAACCCTTCGGAGTTCACACAGCCGTTGGACAGCGGCCTGACAGAACGGAGCTCTCTCCTCGAGTCGCGGTATTATTCCCCCTCTGCAATAAGTCACCAGGATTTTGTTTCCAACTACACCGATTCGAACACTATAGATCCGGGTACGGGTCAGGAACTCGTCGGGCATATACCTCTGAACGTTTCGGTACACCAGGAGACCTATGCCTGGGAATATCCAAGCGCGAATTTCTTCGTCGTCCTCAGCTTCAAGGTGAAAAATACAGGAAGCACTCCTGTCGACTCGATGTTTGTCGGTTTCGTCAACGACTTTGTGGTGAGGAATACCAACTTCAGACTTCCCACCGAGGGGACGCCATTCTACAGCGGTACGGGGATCGGTTATGTCGATTCGCTCAGACTTGCCTACGCTTTCGATGCAGAACACCTCGCTTCCGACATGCCGACAGACAATTACGTTTCAATGAAACTTCTCGGTGTCGATCCGCTGTCTTCCGTGGTCGGCGCGCAGCCTGCAATCCTTGATTCGCTGAACAGCTATACACATTTTTCGGCGTGGCAATTCAGACTCGGTACCGGAGACGCGCAGCTTCTCTCGCCCTCAACCGACGCGCTTCGGTTCGAGAAGATGGAAACGTCGATCCCCAACGATTATTACACTAATCCCGCAAATCCGAGCTATCTCGGCAAAGCGGGGAACAGGTACACGCTTCTCTCCGTGGGTCCGTTCACTCTCGCTCCCGATTCGAGCGTGACTGTGGTTTATGCGGTTGTCTGCGCTCCTAAGAGCCAGACGTCCGATCCGGCCGACTATCAGAACAACAAGGTAGCATCGAGACAGGTGCTATATGACAACGCGGGCTGGGCGCAGCGCACTTATAACGGCGAGGACAAAAACGGGAACGGAATCCTCGATCCGGGTGAAGACCTCGACGGTAACGGCAGGATAACGCGATACATCTTTCCGAATATTCTTCCGCCGCCTCACATTCACGTCGAGCCGGGAAACGGCGAGGCTAACATCTACTGGGATGACGCACCGGAGAATGTTATCGATCCATTTCTCAACAGGAAGAATTTCGAAGGGTACCGGTTGTATATGTCGAAGCCGGGTTACGATTTCAAAGGGATGCAGGATCCGTTCCAGGAAATCGCGGACTTCGATTTGGTGGATTCGATCGGACTCGATGCCGGTTTGCCTGCCCGCGTAATTCCACCCAAGATGTTCGCAGGTGATCCGAACCAATACGTCTACAGGTACAAGGTGACAAGCTTACTCAACGGCTGGCAGTATGCGTTCGGAGTCGAAGCCTACGACAAAGGCAACGCGGCGCTCGGGACTCCCAGTCAACCGTCGGTGCGCGCTTTGGCAAAAGTATTTCCGGGGACGCCCGCTGCAGTGGGCGACTCGGGCGCCGTCGGTGTTTTCCCGAACCCATACTACACAAGGGCGGTATGGGACGGGCCGGGCGCGAGGGAGAAAAAGATCTATTTCTACAACCTTCCGGCTCGCTGCGAAATCAGGATTTACACCGTGGCAGGAGACATCGTTGCGACGCTTGAGCACGATGCCTCGACTTACACCGGATCCAACATACAATGGTTTCAACATTATGCGTCGGATAATACTCAGGCCATGCCGGGCGGGCTGCATGCGTGGGATCTGATCACCGACGCCGATCAGGCGATTGCGACGGGGCTGTATCTTTTTACCGTCAAAGATTTGAATACGGGCGCGATAAAGCGTGGGAAGTTTTTGGTAATTAAATAGGATCATGGAGAAAGGAAGAAAGGAACACGGAATAATGGAACTGGGACACGATTCTCCAGCCGGGAATTAGCTTCCCAATCAATTCTCATCATTCCTGTTTCAACTTCTGAGCAATCGGTTCTTAGAATCCGGTTGCCGGTTTCTCCGCAAAAGGAGGCTGATATGAGAAAGTCGTTATTGCTTGTGCTGCTGTTTGCGGGTCTTGCTGTCGCTCAGACCTATCCGGAAGTTCCGCTGGACAGCGTGAATTTCATTCCTGCAGACTCGATTAGAGCTGCTGATTCACTTCAGGCGGCCGGAGCCGCTCTCAGGGCGGGCCTGACGGACTCGCGCTATCTGAACGACACAATCACGGTCACCGGTGTGTTGACGACTGATACGAGGGTTATTCGTAACGTGGGCGGCCACTTTTCATTTTACATACAAAGTCTGGATGGGGCCGAATGGGGCGGGATGAATATTTACACGGCAGACACATCCGCCAACGTCCTCAATGCTGGATATGGTTCGATAGACAGCGGCTCGGTCATTCAGGTTACAGGCAAACTTACTAAGTTCGGAACTGACTTCTGGGGAAACTTCGAGCTCATCCCGATAGGAAGCGCGACGGTTCAGCCGATCCCGGTTAACATCCAACAAGTGTCGGGTCCAAGGCCGGCACCCACCGAAGTCAAGGTGAGCGATCTGGTGACCGGCGATCTATCTGCGGGCGGCCAGCTGCACTTATCAACCGGCGCGAAATACAAGAACTCATACGTGATCCTACGAAATCTTGCCGTTAAGACAAGAACGCAGAACAGCGGTACGGGCCAATGGACTGTCACACTTCAGGATTCGCTCGGGAATACCATAAGTCTTTACGACCCGTCGATGTACTTTACCGGAAGGTCATACGGAGTTACACCGAAGTACGTCCCGCCTCCTGTCGGCTCGAAAATCGATTATGTCAAAGGCATACTTGCGACTTACTCTTCCACCGGATTCGAGATCATTCCTCTGTATCCAGGCGACGTGAAGATAGGGGTTTTCACGCCGAGCATTACGGCGACCGGTTTATCTGGAAGACGTTCCGCCGCGTTTCCGCTCCCGACCGATCCTGTGAATGTGAGAATTACGGCAGTGTCGATTAATCCTGACACGAACGTGAAAGTTGATTCGGCGGCGCTCTATTATTCCGTCAACAACGGAGCTTACACCAGAGTTAAGATGACTCCTGACACTTCACACACTTTCTTCGCTTCCATTCCGCCGCAAAGTGACCGATCTTTCGTGAAATATTTCTTCACTGCATGGCAGGACACTGCTGCATTCATGTCGTTGACCCCGGACACTTCAAAGACGGCATTCTTCTATTACGTCAAATCGGCCGGGTACAAAATAAAAGATATACAATACACTCCATTCAGGGATGGAAACAGCGGCGTGACCGACTTGTCCGTCACCGTAAACGGAGTTGTTCAGGCGGACACAAACGACTTCCCGCCCGAGATCGACCACCGCAACCAGGCTACCAAAACGCCTTACGTGTACATGCAGGATGGTACAGGCCCCTACAGCGGCATCGTTTTATTCGACTCCGTCGCGTATGGGCTGCATCGCGGCGACAGCGTGTCGGTGACGGGAATTGTCTCCGAATATTCCGGCATGACCGAGATTACGGTCGATTCGGTGAAGATCATACAGACAGGCAGACCGACATATCAGCCGGTCGTTGTGAAGACCGGAACAGTCGGAGCAAAAGTCAGCGGCGATTCGACAGCAGAGCAATGGGAAAGTATGCTGATTAAGTTCGACAGCGTGACGGTCTCGAATAATGATCCCGATCCGAGCTACAGCATAACAAGCGCGAACGGAAGCTTCAGGGAATACACCGTCAGCGACGGTTCGGGCGCATGCCGCGTCGACGATGACGGGAATAATATTTACAGTCCAGATCCTCACGATACGACCTACGGCTTCTATATCTTGAAGAAGGGGGCAACAATAGCCAGTCTGACCGGTATACTCAGGTATGCCAATGGCAACTATAAGTTAGAGCCGAGGACCAACGCAGACTTCGGTACGGTCACAGGCATTAAGCGCGATCCGACTCAAGTTCCGGCAGCATTCTCGCTCGACCAGAATTTCCCGAACCCGTTCAACCCGACAACTACTATCAGTCGCA
>JAJZNW010000119.1 GCA_021811615.1 Bacteroidota bacterium | reverse complement strand
AACATGCCTGAAGCAGCCAAGATGATGACGACCGCTGTGGCAGCATTGCAGTCGGAGGGGCTTTCCGTGCAGCAGGCGATGAGGCGTTTATATATTCTCGGATCCGACATGATGCCGCTCTTCGGATTGAGAAAGACTCCGTTGCCGACATGGGAAGCCGCATTCTTACATTTAGGTGTCCATAATTTTGGACAGTTCGATCCTCGGTTGTCGTACATCCCTGGTGCCGAACAGCAAATGGCTCGTCTCCCGCTTTCGACAAGCATCGATCAGGGTGTGCCGATGATGAATCCTGTATTTGCCGGGGTTGCGGATGGAAGACTGTCACTTGTTCGTTTGGAGACAGGTACAGGGATGAACCTTGTGCCCCCGACGGACAACCGGCCATTCTTCTTCCAGTATGATTTCTCTACTCCGCCGGTATTGTATGCGCTCTTGTGGCTGTCGTTAGGATTGCTTGTAGCTGTCCTCGTCATCCCGGCATCATGGTTCAAAGGCCTGACCGCAGCCAATAACACCCAACACAACGTCAGGAAATTCTCGTGGTGGCTCCCTGTGTTCTTTATATCAATTGGATTGGGATACATTATAATCGAGCTTGCCCTGTTCCAGAAGTTAGTGCTCTATCTTGGGGACCCATCGCGGAGCCTTGCACTGCTGCTGGCTGCCCTCTTTGCCGGGAGCGGTGCGGGAAGCTTACTTTCAAATCGAACCAAGCCCTCTGCGGCCGTGGTCGCAGGTCTGGCAAGCGCAGTACTTGCGCTCGTAATCCTTTTTATTGCTCCTCCAATCTTCAATAGCTTGCAAGCCGCAAGCCTTTCAACATTGAGGATATTTGCCGCGGTGGTGTTGCTCGTCCAGGGATTCCCAATGGGAATGATGTTCCCGACCGGTCTGCGTGTTGCTGAAAAACGGCTCGGTGGACCGGCGATACCGTGGATGTGGGCAATTAACGGAAGTGCGTCTGTTGTCGGAAGCGCTCTCGCGATAATCATTGCCATGATCAATGGATATAACTCAAGTCTTGCGGCCGGCGCAATCTCGTACTTGGTTGCTGCCAGCTCGCTCGCAATTCTGCTTAGGGGAAATCATGTTTCCCAAAATTCTGTAATGGAGGATGAAAATGAATCGACGTTCAGTCTGCATTAGAAAATTGAACAGGAACAAAGCCTACACAGAGGTCAATTATAACGGAGAAGTATATCTTGTCTCTGCCCGTTGTGCCAGAGTGAATTTGAAGATTCAGCTGAAAGGAGGTCTTAATTAAATGCACTACGTCTGGTTGATATGGTCTTTGATCTCCTTGTTGATATGGGGCGTCTTGTATTTATCGAATCCCGCTTTCAGGAAAGAGATGATGTCGATTAGCCTCGGCACCATGCTGTTCGGTTTCACGGAACCTCTCTTTGTACCGGCCTATTGGAATCCGCCGAGCTTGTTCGATCTGGCGCAGCGAACGGGATTCGACATCGAGAGTTTTATCTTTACGTTTGCCATCGCGGGAACATCCTCGGTTTTGTATAGGGTAATTTACAAGGGGAATGTCATGAAGATGGGCGCATCTGAAATGATGCACAGCCGACATAGATTCCATATTTACTTTTTGACTTCACCCATCCCGATTTTCCTCGCGCTCGCTATATTCACGAAATTAAATCACATTTACTGCGGGGTAATCGCGATGTTTGCCGGTGCACTGCTGACGCTATATTGCAGGCCGGATCTGAAGTGGAAAATATGGATTGGAGGATTTCTATTCCTGCTCTACTACTTCGTTTTCTTCCTCAGCCTGCTTGCCGTCTTTCCAAATTATGTCGTTCATGTATGGAATTTAAAAGCACTGACTGGGATTCTGCTGCTCGGAATTCCGCTTGAGGAATTACTTTTTGCGTTCTCTTTCGGAATGCTCTGGTCCAGTTTGTATGAGCACATTTCATGGTACAAAATAACCAACTCTTGAAAGGAGATATAAAATGACACACGATCCAGTATGCGGAATGCAGATCGACGAGAAAAAAGCGACTGCAAAAAGTGAGTACCAGGGTACCACTTATTATTTCTGCTCGCCTTCATGCAAGGCTGCTTTCGACAAAGAACCGTCGAAGTATGCCAAGCCTAAGGAAGGAAGCGGACACGAACATCATCATCACTGAAAAGAGAAAGTAGGTAGTAGGTTGTAGGTAGAAGGGGGTCGCTGCTATTTGCTATGACCTACGACCTGCTTCCCAAAGGAAAAACGCTATGCACGAATCTTATGATTATGGGCTCTGGACTATGGTGTTCATCAACGTGGTCATCTTCGCCGCTTTTGCCATCGGATTCCTTAAGCCCAAGAAGAAATATGAGTGGCGTACACTCGGGATTTTCGCTGCCTTTATCGTCGCTCTCTTCACGGAGATGTACGGATTCCCGCTGACGATATATATCTTGCTTTCCGTTTTCGGGAACAAGCTAGGCGTTGCCAATCCTTTCGGACACGTCAACGGCCATTTGCTTGGAACGCTTTTCGGTGCACCTGAATGGGTTAAGCTTGTCATCTGTCAGATCGGCGGCTTTGTCATGCTGATCGGACTCTGGATCATGGGATCAGGGTGGAACCACATTTACCACGGAAGCGGCGGCTTGGTAACCGAAGGTCCGTATGCGCGTGTGCGGCACCCGCAGTATTCCGGACTTTTTCTCGTGACAATCGGTATGCTGATACAGTGGCCCACTATCCTCACGCTGATCATGTTTCCGATATTGACTTACGCGTATTACAAACTTTCCCTGCGAGAGGAGCGTGACTTGGAGGCTAAGTTTGGCGAGGAATACAGAGAATACGAGAGAGCAATACCGCGTTTTGTTCCTAAGTCGGAAGTCAAGTTTCCGAAGAAGCTGGAGATTGCCGGGTGAACGAAACAGTCCATATTATAGGCGCTGGACCGGCCGGCCTTACCGCAGCGATTAATCTTGCAAAAGCCAATTTGGACGTAGTGGTACACGAACAAAATAACGATGTCGGACTCCGATTCAACGGCGACTTCCAGGGATTGGAGAACTGGTCGACGGGCGACGATACGATTGATTTTTTGAGGAGCGTCGGGATCTCCGTGAACTTCCTCTGCCAGCCTTACAGCGAATTGACAGTGTTCACACCGTCGGGCAGCCGACATCTCGTGAAATTCCCAAGGCCGCTTTTCTATTTGGTGGAAAGGGGCGCAACTGGAGCATCGCTCGACAACGGACTCAAGCAGCAGGCGATTTCGACAGGCGTGAAGATTATATGGAACGATAAAGTGGAGGAAGTGAAGCAAGGTAAGGCAGTAGTAGCTACGGGGCCGAAATCGGCGGATGCGATTGCCAAAGGAATAGTTTTTTCAACTTCGCATAACGATGCCGCAATCACGTTTGTTGATAATCGGATTGCACCTAAAGCTTACGCGTATCTACTTATAAACGGAGGGAAGGCAACCTTCGCGACCTGTCTGTTTGAAGATTTTAAAAACGAGAGGACGTATTTCGAGAGTGCGCTTGAGAGAATGAGGAAGTCGGTCGAAATCGACATCCAGGAGCCAAAGGAGTTCGGAGGATTTGTGAACTTTTTCTTCAAGCCTGTAACAAAGGGGAATAGGTTCTGGTATGTCGGCGAAAGCGCCGGCTTCCAGGATGGCCTGTGGGGATTCGGAATGAGATACGCCATGATGTCGGGTTATTTAGCGGCGCAGAGCATAATAAAGGGCGAGTCTTATGAGCGCCTCGTTGAAGAGAGGATAGAGAAGATACTTGAAGTCTCGGTGGCTGACCGGTTGATTTTCTCGCTTCTCGGAAATCGCGGCTACGAGAAAGCTCTATCTGTCGTGGATAATCTAGAAGACCCTATTGCGTGGCTCAGAAAGTGGTACAATCCATCGACTCTCAAGACAGTAATGTTCCAGGTCGCCAAACGCTGGTACCATTCGCGTCTGATAGATAAACAGTGCATGCACGTGGATTGTGATTGCGTCTGGTGCAGACATGGAAATCAACCTCACGGGCACGGCATGGAATCAACGAAAAATTAAAAAGGAGGAAACGTGATGACTTACTATTTCAGCAAAACTAAGAACGCCTCGTTCCAAGAGGCGGTAGAAAAAGTCAAAGACGAACTGAAAAAAGAAGGTTTCGGTATTTTGACCGAGATCGATGTGAAGGAGACGTTAAAGCAGAAATTAGATGTCGATTTCAGGAAGTACAGAATACTCGGTGCCTGTAATCCGCCCTTTGCGCACAAAGCGCTTATGGCGGAAGACAAGATAGGGACGATGCTGCCCTGCAACGTGGTGGTCCAGGAACTTTCAAGTGGCGTCGTTGAGATTGCCGCGGTTGATCCTGTAGCTTCTATGCAAGCTGTCGGGAATCCTCAACTGGCAGAAATTGCGGAGCAGATTCAGTGGAAGTTGAAGAAGGTTATCGAAACTTGCTGAGAAAGGAGAGCAAAAATGCACTGGATGCATCCCATGGGAAGTGGCTGGTTTATGATGATACTATGGTGGGTGACCATTATTGCCATCGTTATTGTGGCGGTTAAATGGCTGTCTCAACAAAAGGGGCAGTCACAGAAGGAAGACTCCGCAATCGAAGTGCTGAAGAAGCGATACGCGTGCGGAGAGATTTCCAAAGAGGAATTCGAAGAGAAGAAAAAGGATTTGATGTAAATCGAAGTGTAATGGGAAACGTCCACCTGCGTCATTGATGTTGAGACAATGTAATGAAAGGAGTGAGAATTTTCATGAGCACGAGCGAAGTTATCGGAATTTACAATAAGAGGGCGAAGCGATACAATATGTCCACGCTTCTTCTTTACAATCTTCTTGGAATGAGAATAAATAGGCATCGCAACCTCGCTGTCAACGCTCTCGGTCTGAAGAAGGGCGGCACGGTTGTGGAGATTGGCTGCGGCACAGGGGCCAACTTTCCGTACCTTCAGAAAGTAATCGGACCGAATGGGAAAATTGTCGGCGTCGATCTGACTCCTTCGATGTTGGCTGAAGCAAAACACCGTGTTGAGGCAAAAGGATGGCGTAACGTCGAGCTTGTGGAAAGCGGTGCTGCCGCATACGTGTTTCCCGAAAACGTCGATGCCATTATCTCCACATTTGCTCTTACCATGGCACCCGAGTATGACGATGTGATCCACAGAGGATCTTCATCATTACGGCCGGGTGGAAAGTGGGTCGTGATGGATTTTAAAATGCCGACCAATTGGCTCAAGCGGTTCATTCCATTGCTCATCCATCTCGTCAAGCCCTATGGAGGAACTCTTGAGATGACTGCGAGGCATCCCTGGGAGTCTTTTGAGAAATACCTGTCAAATGTTTCCGTCAGGCAATTCTGGTTCGGTATGGCATACATCGCCGAAGGTGAAAGATGAGCACCGTCCAGCGCAATAATAACGGGAAAGTTCAAACTGTCTCATGGCCATTTATCAGGAATTAAACAAGGAGGAACTGATTATGTTGAAAGATCCGGTATGTGGAATGCCTGTTGAAGAATCATCGAATTTTCATTCGGAGTACGGCGGAAAGAATTTCTATTTCTGCTCGTCCGCATGCAAAGAAAAGTTTGACGGTGAGCCTGAGAAATATCTTGGCATGGCGAAGGAAGGAGCAGCATCAGATTCAGATGTTCCAGCATCTCCGCATGCGGGTATTCCTTTAGACAAACTGAAGCTAGAAACGACTCAAATTCAAATTCCAATTGTAAACATGGATTGCGCCAACTGTGCGGTTACAATTGAGAAGCAAATTAAACAGTTGGATGGCGTGAAAAAGGTCAACGTCAACATAGCGACCGGGAAGGCCTTTGTCG
>JAJZNW010000145.1 GCA_021811615.1 Bacteroidota bacterium | reverse complement strand
CTTTGGGATGGCATCTCCTTCCATGCCATTGAGAACTTCCTGCAGGATTATCACCAGGAATAAGCTCTTTCCCAAGTCGGGGGTCTTGAACGGCTCCCGGCTGCCAGTTAAAATTCGGCGGTGGTAATAACGAGGCTCATGTCAAATGATACCGCAAAGACACCTCATCTTCCTCGCTGCCGCGCTCCTCATAGCAAGCTGCGGCAGTTCAGGCAAACAGCAACCTTCCGCGACAAATCAAAAGGAGGCCGCGATGACGGCAGACTCCAGCTCAGGACTCGTCCTGGCAAGCACCGCATTCAAGGAAGGAGATGCCATCCCAAAGCAGTACGGCTGCAAAGGCGCCGATATCTCTCCTCCGCTCCGATGGAGCGGCATCCCCGAGAAGACGAAGACTTTCGCGCTTATCGTGGACGATCCGGATGCACCTATGGGAACCTGGGTCCACTGGGTCATCTTCAATATCCCGGCTTCGGTGACAGGACTTCCCGAGAACGTACCGGCAGAGGAATCTCTTCCGGACGGCGCCCTGCAGGGCAAAAATGATTTCAAGAGTTTCGGTTACGGCGGCCCCTGCCCTCCCGGCGGAACGCACCGGTACTTCTTCAAGCTGTACGCTCTCGACACGACACTGCAACTAAAGGCGGGCTGCACGAAGGCCGAACTGCTCAAAGCGATGGCAGGCCACATCCTCGCCGAGGCCCAGCTCATGGGAAGGTATTCGCGCTAAGGTCTTGTTACCGGTGGGAACTTCCCCGCTCTGCCTTTAAGATCGCTGGACGCAACCGATCGGACAACAAGACCGCTGGATAAGCTAATCCACCTCCGCCGACAAATGCATCGAATTTCATTTGATGCTTGCTTTCCCTGCCGGTGCCGATTAAATTCAATCCGCGTTCTTTCATAACAGTGAAGTCACGGTGACCGTCCGGTCTAAATACGGACGGACTGAAAAGGGAATCCCGACCGGAACACTTTCCGGAACCAAAAAGGGAGCTGCCCCGCAACTGTATACGGCATTAAGATGCTTCAGCCACTTTCCTGATCCTTCGAAAGAGGATCGGGATGGGAAGGCGACAGCGACAACGGCCGTGAGCCAGGAGACCTGCCGCGACTTTATTTGAATTCACGACCTTCGAGGGAGAGGTTAAGTTCAGGCTGAACAAGCGTCAGGTTTCTGTTTTTCCGCCCCAACTTCTTCCCCGAGGTTGGGGCTTTTTATTTTACCGGACCGGAATGCTTGCACTAGTTCTGACATTGCTGCTTCACACAACCGCCGACTCCCTCAAGGTATTCAGGGCGCCCGAGGTCGTCGTGACCTCATCGCGTAACCCCGTCAGTCCACAGGACTCGCCCTCAAAAATCGTCGACCTAGACGTGAAACAACTCTCATCTCTCGGCTTTGCAAATTTGGGAAGCATCCTTTCATACGGCGACGGCTTGTACGTGAAGGACTACGGGCCGTCTCAGCTCTCCACGATCAGCATAAGAGGCACCGGAGACGAGCAAACGCTGTTTATGATAGACGGCGTCAGAATTAACAGCGTGCAGAACGGTGTCGTCGATCTCTTCCTCGTACCGATATCGGAAATCGGTAACGTCGAAATTTCGGAAGGCGGCTCAAGTTCGCTCTACGGTGCGGATGCAATGGGCGGAGTGGTGAGCCTCAAGACAAGATCGGACAAGTCTCCACATGTCGGCATAAGTCTCGGTGCCGGTTCATACGGCTACCAGCGAAGCCGCGCAAGCGTGAACGAGCGGTTGGGTCGCGTAACCGTCACAATCATGGCTGAACGGACGCGCGCTACAAACGATTTCAGGTTCAACTTCAGCAACGGCCTGAACTCATACCCCATGGTCCGTACGGGAGCCGACTTCCTTCGGGATAATGAATTCCTGCAGGTCGTGATTCCGGGAAAGGAATCTTCAACTTCCATCGTAGCGAGCAATATGACCGCAAACCGCGGTACGCCCGGACCGGTCACCGGCCCGTTCTATATCGGGACTGAGCGGGAATACGATGGTGACTTTTTCTCGGTTGTCAATCACAAGGAGGAGCTCGGCCACTTTCTCCTCTCCGCCTCCGGAGGTTTCACCTACGGTTATCTCAGATACGTCCAACCGCCGGTCGTGCCCGGAGGCTATTTCATAGACGACTTTTACAAAATGTTATCGTTCCAGCCGAACGTTCAACTGAGTTACTCCTCGACTGCGTTCGAAGCGACCGTCGGAATCGACGGCGAGCAGGATCGTGGCACAAGTTCGGAGATGTCGGGTACTAAAAACCGCACGCGAGCGGGCGCCTTCGCAAGCGGGGTTATCAATTTCAAAGGCCCATACTCGTCCGAGATTCATCTCTTCCCGAGTGCGAGGACCGACTGGTACTCCGATTTCGGAAGCTCCTTCAACCCAAAGCTCGGTCTGAACGTGCGACCGGTGAAGGCAATTCCGGTCAATCTCCGCGCCAGCGTCGGCACAAGCTTCAGGGCACCGACGTTCAACGAGCTCTACTACGCGGGGGCCGGAAATCCTTCTATCAAACCGGAACGCTCCATGAACTACGATGCCGGAGTTATCTTCTCCCTCCATGAGCCGGTCGACCTGCAGGCGGACGCCGACTATTACGTGATCGATATCAGGGACGGAATCGTTTGGCAACCGTCCACCGGCATTATCTGGCGCCCGGTGAATTATCAGAAGACACTCTCGCAAGGCGTAGAATTAAGCGCGCAGGCAAATTACCGCGACTTCCTTGCGCTGCGCGGCACTTACTCATTCGGTCGGACTGTCGATTTGTCCGATCCGCATTCACCGACATATGACAAGCAGCTTATCTACCTGCCGGAGGAACAAGCTTCCGTGGTTGCGGCAGTCTCTCCATGGATTACAACTTTTTCGGCCGCGCTGCGATACGTCAGCTTCAGATACGTGACTGTACAGAACGATGAATTCCTGCCGGGATTCACTACGGTGGATCTCTCCGCCGGCGCCAGAATTCATTTGCCGCGCTTCGATCTGACTCCGCTCATTTCAGTGAAGAATTTATTTAATGAAAACTATCAGGTTATTCCGCAATACCCGATGCCGCTGCGAACCTTCCACTTCGATCTCGGCATCCAATTCAATCAGTGAAGGAAGGCCAATGAAAAGAATATCGCTACTCGTTTTTCTCGGCTTTGTCGTAAGCTCATGCACAAAGGCCCCGACAAGCTCATCGAGTTATTTCACACCACAGGCGGTCGCGGTGTACGTCCTGAACCAGGGAAACTACGGCCAGGGAAACGCGTCGCTCACCGCATACTTTCCCGATTCCAATTTCGCCGAGACTGACTTGTTCAAGCTCGCGAACGGTATGAATCTCGGCGACGTCGGGAACGACATCCAATTGTACAACGGTGACGCGTACATGGTGATCAATAATTCTGATAAGGTCGTCGTCATGGACGCTTCCACCGCACTTTATATCGGGACCGTTTACTTCCCGAGCGGAACAAGTCCGTACCGGATCGCATTTTATAATCCGTCCAACATCGCCTTCGTTTCGGATTTGTACACTAACTCGGTCTCCGTTGTCAACCTCGCTTCAAATACGGTAGTAACTCAGGACACGATACCTGTCGGTCCGGAACCTTACGGTATCGCCTGTGCTTTCGGCGAAGTATGCGTCGCCAACTCCGGCTACGGGAGCGGAAATACGGTGAGCATCATCAATGCCGACACGAGGAAAGTGGTGAAGAGAGTGACGGTCGGAAAAGGACCCACCGAGGTTGAGCCCGACAGGGAAGGCAATTTCTGGGTCGTCTGTGCCGGCGACACCAGTTACGACGGGTGGATCTACATCGTCAGCGCCTCGTCGAATTCGGTGATCGACTCGATCGCCATAGGAAAACAGATCCCTTCGTTCACAGGGCACACTCTGGCGATGGACGGCCAGGACGGCGTCGCATACTTGATTGCGGACAGCTCCGTCGTTAAGTTAGACATGTCGAATCGTACGATCATGAACAGCGACCTGATGAACGGGAATTTTTATTCGATAGCCGCCGACGGTGCAACGGGGGACGTTTATGTTACTGAAGCGAACAGCGGAACGGCTGACGGCAAGGTATATGTCTATACGTCGAGCGGCCAATACACGAACAGGTCTTTCACCGCAGGAATCTATCCGGACGGAATAGCCTTCATCAGATAATTGGGACTCCTGACTTGAGACATCAAACACAAGAATCTCTTGAATGCGATCTTGGAATCAAATAACGAATAAATCTACAAACTGGAGGTAACTATGGGCATACTATTGGCGTTGATTCTTATCCTGTTCGCCGCTTTTTCGAGGCTTATGCCTCATGCGCCGAATTTCACACCTGTCATTTCAATAGCGCTTTTCGCCGGCGCTTACCTGAAGAAAGGTTACGCTTTCCTTGTGCCGGTCGCAGCACTCTTTCTCAGCGATGTGGTTATCGGATTCTACGGACTCGAGACGATGGCCTTCGTCTACGGAACGATTATCCTCATAGTCGCGATGGGCCTGCTGCTCGAGAAGAAGGTGTCAGCCGGAAAGCTCCTTGGCCTTTCGCTGGCAGGGGCGGCGATATTCTTCGTGACGACGAACTTCGCGGTGTGGCTCGTCCCGGGCTCGATCTACCCGAAGACGCTTGCCGGACTTGCGCAGTGCTACGTGATGGCGATACCTTTCTTCGGAAACACGCTGTTGAGCACGCTGGTCTACAGCGCGGCGATGTTCGGCGTCTACGAAGCCGCGGAGAGATTCGTGCTGAAACCGAAGCCCGTTCAGGAATAGACTCCCATCGCGGGGACTCGCGCGGTCCCCGCGTCTTTTTCCGGTCAAGGACGGAAGCGTTTAATACAAACAGCGGGGTGCGCAATGGAACAACTGAGCATCGACTTCCGGGATCGTTTCAGGCGACGTAAACGCCTGATCGCCTTCCAGATCATCATAGGCATCTTCTTTGTTTTGGATGGAACCGCTCTCGCAGCCGGCGGCTTGAACAACGGAGCGCGTTTCGATTTTTACGATGGATTACTGCTCATCGCTCTCGGCTTAATGCAAGTAGCCTTTGTGATTGTGTCGGCGAAAGTGAAGTGGCATCTTAAGATTGATGATCAAGGCATCGAATACCGGCCGCGGTTCCGCGGGGGAATGAAGATCAATTGGAGAGATGTGGCAAATGTGGTAATTGGCACGGGCAAAGTGCGAGTGACCCAGTCAAACGGAAAGACGGCTCTGTTGAACCTGAACTCGTTCTCGTATCAGGATCACCAGGCGATCAAACACGCGTTGGAGGACGCGGCCAAGGAGTTCGGAAAGCGCTCGTAACCCTTGACGCTGGAGGGTCGCCTTCCCCGCTGTCCTAGATATTCGGTCAGGGTGCTGTCTGTTCGACGGTGAAAGTTCCGTTGATACGTATCTGCCTTTGATTCGATACCCCCACTCCTCGGTAAACGTCGAACACGAAAGTGTTCCCGTCCATGCGGCCGAGACCTATAGCGGTCCAGGTCCCCAACACCGCTCCGTCGTTAGAATACAAAGTCACCTTCGAGTAAACATTCCCGACAACCTGCGATTGAGCCTTCGTCCGGCCCGGCATGAACACCATTATCGATATCGATAGGGCTACGAGCACACTGGCTGCCACGATCAGCTTCTTTAGATTTGACTTCATTTGATATACTCCTTTTCTGGTGAAGGACAAATCGGAACCGTCATCTTCCGAAGTTTTGTAAACATAGCCTATTGGCAAAGAACTATCAATCAGAATTTCTCTCGACAAGGTACGGATAGAATAAAAACGGGAGGCCCAAGCCTCCCGCCGCATGCCCATCACCTGCCTCGCGTTCACACGCGGGACAAGGATTTGTAGAGTAGGACAAGGGCGCGGTGGTGTACAGGTCATGTGAGCCTAAGTGTTTCTCCTCTTTCAAGCGAGTGTCCCGCTCAAGCCGACCATCGCTCCGTTTCCCTTGACCCCTCCTCAAACCGT
>JAJZNW010000051.1 GCA_021811615.1 Bacteroidota bacterium | reverse complement strand
TCCCGAGAGCGCTGGTTGTGAGCGTGCGGGCACAACTGGAAGGCCCGTACCACAACACGTCCGCAGTCCCGGTCCCCGCTTTGAAAGACACACTCGAATTTCTCGAAGATGACATGCTCGAAGAGAAGTCTGTGAAAATAAAATTTCCGACGGATGTCGAAGGTAGCGATTACGTCTTCTTCGCTCCGGTCAGCGATTACCTGATGGAGGCGGATACTCTCATGGGTATCGCGTCGGTCTTTACCGCGACGGGCGATTCCTGGACCATCGGCACGGAAGATTTCGACGCCATCAACTATGGCCTCTTCTACAATGACAGGATCATGGAGAGGGTAATCAAGAATGTAGATCGCGAAACAAGAAGACTTAACGGTAAGCAGGTCCTGATCGGAGAATGCGGCCATGCGTCCCGCACCGCTAAGAATTTCCTTCCGACGTTTTGCGGAGGCGGCGATTCGTTACCGGTAATGAATATCCTCGAGTATACTCACAAGGTGTGGAAGGAAGGCAAACTGAAGCTTAACCCTGATATAGTCACTGAGAAGGTTGCATACCACGACCCGTGCAACCTCGCCAGGAACCGGTGGATCGTCGATCAGCCGCGCGAAGTCCTTAAATCATTCTGCAGGAATTACGTGGAGATGACGCCGAAAGGCGAAGACAATATTTGCTGCGGTGGAGGCGGCGGTACGGTTTCCATCGACGAGATAAGGCCCTATAGGACGACAATCGGCGGCAAGCTGAAGGCCGACCAAATCAGGAAATCCGGATGCGAGATACTCGTGGCGCCTTGTGCAAACTGCAAGAAACAGCTCCGTGAGCTTGTCGAAGACCAGGGACTCAACTGCCGCGTCGTCGGGTTCCACGACCTAATTTACAAAGCCATCGAATTTGACGAGAAGCTCAAAGTGAATCATGAACTAAGCGCAGTTGTCGATCAGGGCAAAGACGGACCCGGCCAGCCCTCAGACGGGGAGGGGAAGTAAGCATGGAGTCTTTATTGAGTTTCGCCCGCGGTCCGCTCTTCAGACTATGTCTCATGGTAATGCTCCTCGGACTCGCGCGAATATTGTTCCTTGACCTATGGGAAGCATATAGGGCTTATCGAAGGGCAGGCGACAGGAAGATGCCGTGGAGGTTGATCGCGCGCCGTAGCTTTGAATGGATCGTCCCCGTGAAGAGACTGTCGCGTGATCCGCAGCTCTATTCTATCGCCTCAATACTGTTTCATGTCGGGCTCATAGTCGTGCCGATCTTTCTATTCGCCCATATCGATCTTTGGAAAAGTGGTATTGGTATCTCATGGCCCGCGCTTTCGTTCAGGTGGGCCCTTTGGCTGACCATAAGCACGATCTTCTTTGCCGCGGTCCTTCTTATAGAGCGTTTGTTTGTGAAATCGATACATTCGCTGAGCCGCGGCCAGGATTACTTCTGGCTTGTCCTACTTCTCTTCCCGTTCGTAACCGGATTTGTCTGTGCGAACGTGAAGATAAGTGCCGGACTGTACGAATTCCTGATGATTGTGCATGTGCTGTCGGGTGATTTGATATTTCTCCTGATACCGTTCACGAAGATAGCACACTGCGTGCTTGCACCGTTCTCTCAGGTGATCGACGCGCTCGCATGGAAATTTCCTCCGGCAACAGACCAGGACATTTTAGAAACTCTAAATAGGAATCACTAAATCCTAAGAAAGCCAAATTGGCAAAACTCAAATCTGTAATGCTGCAGGATTCTTTGGAGAAAGCCCTTGAGATGTTTTGTCGGCATTCGGATTTGTTAAGAGGTTAGGATTGTGAATATAGGCATCCTAACGGCGCAGTATATAAGAACAATGAAGAAAAAGACGGAGTGTCCCGTTGAGCAAAGCTATTCTGACTGACGTCACTAAATGTATCGGCTGCCTGAAATGCGTGGAGGCGTGCAAAGAGGTGAACCACCTCGAAGCGGATGTGCCGAGAGTCTGGGACAAGAACGACGGTTTGTCCGCTGAGAATTGGACGTCCGTCATATCGAGGCCCGGCGGTGATTATGTTCGGAAGCAATGTCGGCACTGTCTCGAACCGGCATGCGTGTCGGTGTGCCCAGTCGGAGCCCTGCAAAAAACTGAAATAGGCGCGGTAGTGTACGACAGCGATAAATGCATGGGCTGCCGTTACTGCATGATGGCCTGTCCTTTCGGCATACCTCGTTACGACTGGGACCAGACCGTGCCCCACGTGGAGAAATGCATCCTATGTTATGACAGAATCAAAGTTGGTAAACAGCCGGCGTGTACCGAGGCGTGTCCCGAACACGCTACGATCTTCGGAGATCGGGATGCCTTATTGAAAGAAGCTCACAAGAGGATTAAAGAAAATCCCGGAAAGTATATAGACAGGGTCTGGGGTGAGAACGAAGTCGGCGGGACTTCCGTGCTTTATATCTCCGATATAGACCTGGATTTCCTTTCGTATCAAACTCGTCCCGTCGACATGCCGCTTCCGAAAGAGACTTCTCCGGCGATGGACGCAGTCCCATACGCCTTCTTCGGGATGGGCGGAGTCATGCTTGGACTCAGCTGGATTATCAAGAGGAGAATGAAATTGAGCGAGGAGCAAAGCAAGAAAGAGGGTTCCGCACATGAATAGGGTGCATAACACGAAGATCGTCCTCTGGCTGATCACTGGGCTGGCAGCGGCTATTGCTCTCAATAGGTTCGTCTTCGGTCTGGGCGCGACGACAAATCTCAACGATGAAGTGCCATGGGGCTTTTGGATAGGATTCAAACTGAGCTGGGTCGCTTTGTCCGCTGGCGGGTTTGTAATAGGTGCTATCTTCTACATGATGAAACGCGAGAAGTTCCATTCTCTAGTCAGGATCGCGATACTGACCGCATTCCTCGGCTACAGCTCTTTCATTGTCAGCCTGATATTCGATCTCGGTCTCCCGTGGAATATTTGGCACATGATAATCTATTGGAATCCGCACTCGCCGCTTTTCGAAGTGGGGTGGTGCGTAATGCTATATACCACGGTATTAGTGCTCGAGTTTCTCCCCGTCCCGCTTGAAAGCACAGGCCGTTACGCGGCCGTCAGGACATTCCTTCTGAAATTTCGTTTCCCGATCGTCCTCCTCGGGATAATGCTTTCGACTCTGCACCAGTCGTCACTCGGAACGTTATTCCTCATCATGCCGCGGCGGTTGTTCCCATTGTTCTATTCCCACATAATCCCCATCGAGTTCTTCGTCTCAGCGATTGCGGGCGGACTACTGATGCTTGCATTTGAAACGCTGGCCCTTCACTGGATGTACCGCCGAAAGGTGGAAACAGATCTGGTGCGCCTGCTTTGCAGCGTCAGCGTGTGGATCCTCGGTCTATACTTCCTTGTGAAGATTGGAGATGTTTTGATAGAAGGGAAGCTTGGTCTCCTGTTCGACGGGAGCTGGATGAGCTATCTGTATATTGGCGAACTGCTTTTGTCGACCGTCATTCCTTTCGTCATGTTTGTTGTGCCGAAGTGGTGTGCAAACAGAAAGGTTCAGTGGATTGGGACATCAATAGGAATCATTGGTGTTGTGCTGAATAGAATCGACATCGGCGGCTTCGCGATGCGCGACGCGACGCTATGGTACACTCCGTCGTGGATGGAGGTTGTTCTGAGCATCGGCATCCTTTCGACGGCGGCGCTGATCTTCCTTTTCCTCATCGAGACTTTCCACGTGTGGGATATTCAGCCGCGCGATCCGGAAGAGCTTGCTCACACTCCTCCTCTTTTCGATCGTGTTTCCGGTGCCTGGGTCGGGAATCCAAAGACGAGCGCTCTGACAAGGCATACTCTCGCATTCGTGATCAGCTTTGCGATAGGGATGGCCTTGATCTCCGGAAGGAAGCTTCATGCCGAAGGGATTGAGAACGTTACCGTTCGACCGGCGAGCGGGATCGATACTCTCTGCGTCAACGGCAACAGGGATAGGCAATTTGTCGAGTTTCCACATCAGTCTCATATCGCCTGGATGAGAAGTGGCAAGATATCCTCGATTACAATAGACAGCATCCGTTATGTGCTGGCGACCGGTGCGGACAGTTGTGTGGTGTGCCATCATCTGAATTTGCCCGGAGAGAAACTGAGCAATTGCTGGGAATGTCACACGAGTATGTATAGTGAAGTCGATTTCTTCAGGCACGATTGGCATGCTTCGAGCAGTGGCGCCAATCTCAAGTGCGACGACTGCCACACGCCGGGCGAGACCAGGACCGCGCGGACTGCGAAGAAGTGTACCGCATGTCACCCTTCCTATACTTTCGCAGACACGGCTGGATATGGCGCGGACGCATACTACATTCCGTCCTATGTCGACGCGATGCACAAGCTGTGCGTGTCGTGCCATACAATTGAATTGCGCGCAATAAAAGACAAGCCGAACCTGGCTCTGTGTTCGACCTGTCATCGAACGGGGACGCCTCCCGGTTTAAGGGCAGGGATGAAATGGGATGTGTCACTGCCGCGCTTTGATAATGTGGTACTTCCGGCACCGGTGCCGGGAATTAAATAATCCGCCTTCGCGATTAGGAAGATAGCCCATCTTGCCCCAATGCGCTCAAGTGGGATAGCGGGTGTCGGTTCCGATTGCTCAGTGGTGAAATGGGACTTCTCCCAATTCATCTGAAATGGGCGAAAAAGGGGAATAAACTCAGTCGAGTTGTGCTCCATCCTGAATGATAGGTGGGCTCTATCACTTCGTGTTGTCTAATTGAACAACAGGACTGCGCCCTCAAGAATCGACGATGAAAATCTCGGCGGCACAGTATGGCATGGAGATTGGATTAAGTTGGGCTATAGAAGTGGAAAGACGAAAGAAGTGATGCGTAAGAATTATCGACCCACTTGTTCACTCGACCTTAAGGAAGACGCGTCACTTCATTGGACATTCGCGCGGCGGGGCGAGAAGCAGCTGGGGCAGGACAAAACGTTTCTGGAAAGGCAGGTGGAGTTCTATGACCCTACAATTATCAGAAGAATGTCTAGAGCGTCAAACCATTCTGGTTTGTCCTTTCTGTCACAGTTCGAGAATCGTGAAGCACGGAAGAACGTCTGCGAACACTCTTCGCTACAGATGCCTTTCCTGCAAAAGAACTTGGGTTAAGGACGGCTGCAGCAGGCCAGGTCCTGATCTTGGCGCGTTAGCGGAATCTTATCTCAGCGGGAGCTCGTATAGAGATTTGCGATCCTTATATCGAAGCTCGCCTATAAGGATTAACCAGAAGCTCAGGGAATACCTGGCAGGGTGTTCTTCATGGGAGGAATACCTGGATGCCTGCACTCCTAAGCACGAGTCACGCCTCATACATCTTGTCGGGAGAAAATTTAAAGCTAAGGTGAATGACAGCGGCGAACATTCCATGTACCTCGCTCTAGCGATAGACGCGCTTTCAACAGTCGTGCTCGGATTCGAAATTGGCGATTGCGAGTCAGAGAACGTATGGCTATCACTTCTTGACAGGATGAATTGCAGGGGATTTGCCTGTCCCACGTTTATGTCATATGGATTCAAGGTGGTCGAAGATGCACTCAAGGTCGTATTCCCGTATTCCGAGACGCTTCATAATTTCACGAGGACATATTACGACAAACAACTGAAGGAGGAATTGAGCCACTCGTTCGATACCCGGAAGTTGATTCTTGAAGCGGTGAGGGACAACATTAACGACGGCTCGTGCAGGCTGGAGGATTACCTTGTCATTTTCAAAGACAAGCGGATGAAACAGATAGTTCTCAATTCGAAGGAATACTTTCTGAGGCGTCTCCAGGAGAGGATGATACAGCAGCCGTGTACGCGTTTCGAAGGATTGCTTGGTGCCTTTGAGAAGAGGTTCGAGAAATTTCACATGATTAAATACGATCCATATCCGGTAGTCAATGCATGGATAGCTTGGTGGATGCTCGATCCGCTGCCTATCGGTTTCAGCAGGCTCTCACTGTATCTTCAGTGTCCATGCGAGACTCACTTCAGGAACTTCAATTGCGGGACGCTCCCCAGGCCGCTTCAGTTGCCTCTCGACGATCCTGCCACCAGGAACTTTGTCGTCGAACTCGCGGTCAGGTCGCTTCAGATCCCCGTCAAGTGAACCATCGGAGTGGGGCTGTCGGGCGGTATCACATAATGGCTACTGTATTCGTCTCGTTTTGCAAGCGTGATTAATGAAGCGAATCATGTTACAGGCGATCGGCAAACAAGCGTGTCAGCGTCTGGATTTGTTCCGCCAGCGTCTGAAAGTAGGCACTACAACATCCTCTCTTTTTGGACACAGAAGGGATGTGGGTGAGTCACGAGATCCGAAGGGCTGAATACACGAGACAAGGTAATCTTCTTTAGGGCGTCACGTGCTGCCTCGGCGGTAATTCAATATCTGTACGGACGGTTCGCTTTGAATGAAACCTGTTCTGAATTAAACAGTGACCATTGTGCTCCGAGTTAGGTGCGCGGTGTTCCATCATATCGTCTTCGTTGAAGTTGTTCACGTTCAACACGAAGAATACAAAAACCCCTCCGTTTCTTGTTTCCGCATCGACTCCCCTTTATGTTCTCAGTGACCTCAGTCAAACAAAGGAGCGAACATGCCTGATAAGAAACGAAAGACACCGAAGCTGGATGAACTAGAAAAGGGAGAATGGCCTAGTTTTGTCAAGGAGATAAAAAGTGCCGCGGACAAGAATGCAATGGCGAACGATCTGTTGGGACAGCTCGAGCGTTCTTACGAAGAGAAGATCGGACATTGGAAACACGGCGGGATCGTAGGTGTGCTCGGATATGGCGGCGGTGTCATCGGCAGATATTCCGATCTGCCGGAAGAATTCCCGAACGTTTCTCATTTCCATACTATGCGCATCAATCAACCCGCGGGCTGGTTCTACACTTCCGATGTGCTCAGGAAATTGTGCGACATATGGGAGAAGCACGGGTCAGGCCTGACAAACATGCACGGCTCTACCGGCGATCTTGTATTCCTCGGTACAAGGACTGAGGAGCTCGAACCGACCTTCAAGGAGTTGACCGATCTCGGCTTCGATCTTGGCGGTTCGGGTTCGGATGTCAGGACCCCCAGTTGCTGTTGCGGAATGGCGCGCTGCGAATGGGCCTGCTACGACACCATGGCACTTACCTATTTCCTCACGATGCATTATCAGGATGAGCTCCATCGGCCGGCGTTTCCATACAAATGGAAATTCAAGATGTCCGGCTGTCCGAATGACTGCGTCGCCGCAATAGCCCGATCGGATATGTCGATCATCGGCACCTGGAGAGACGATATCCAGGTAGACGAAGCTGCCATCGCCGAGTATGCTAAGGCGGGGATGGACATACAGAAGGACGTTGTCGCGAACTGTCCGGCGAGATGCATGGAATGGGACGGAAAGAAACTCAAGATCGACAACAAAGCCTGTGTTAAATGCATGCATTGCATAAACGCGATGCCCAAGGCGCTCGCGCCGGGCAAAGACCGCGGGGCTTGCATTCTGATCGGCGCGAAAGCACCTATCGTGGAGGGAGCTCTTCTCTCCTCGGTACTGATACCGTTCATTAAGCTCGAGCCTCCATACACGGAGCTGATCGAACTTGTCGGCAAAATTCATGAGGTCTGGTCCGAGAACGGAAAGAATCGGGAGAGAGTCGGCGAATTTATCCAAAGGGTCGGGATGGGGAATTTCCTCGAGGCGATCGGCGTGGAGCCGACTCCGGAAATGGTAGCTCATCCGCGAGAGAATCCATATGTGTTCTATGAAGAATATTTCGAAGAAGACTCGGAAGATAAATCCTAAACTCGAGACTCTAAATCCTAAACGAATTCGAATGAGCCAATTTCAGAAAACAGAATCCTGCCACACCGGAAAAGAGCTCTCCTGTCTTCCGGACTGCGATCTCGGATCTCATGCTTGTTTAGAGTTCAGGATTTAGAGCTTAGCATTTTTTTGAATGGAAACAAACAAGTCTTTTTAAGGAGCTGACATGCCTGACGTTCAACCGAAGCCGCAAAGAAAAACCGATATCGGTCCGCCGCATTACGAGAAATTCTTGCCGCCTATCATAAAGCAAAATTATGGGAAATGGAAATATCACGAGATCGTGAAGCCCGGTGTCATGGTGACAGTGTCCGAAACGGGAGCGAAACTTTACACCGTTCGGGCGGGTTCGCCGAGACTACTGAGTATAGATAAGATTCGCGCCTACGCGGACCTCGCGGACAAATATTCGAACGGCTACCTTAGATTCACCAGCCGCAATAATGTCGAGTTCCTGGTGACCGATGAGTCGAAGATCGATCCGTTGATTTCGGACCTCCGTGCGCTCGGCCATCCTGTCGGCGGGATGGGAAACTCGATCTCGAGTATCGTTCATACGCAGGGATGGGTCCACTGCCATTCGGCGGCGACGGACGCGTCGGGTGTCGTCAAGTCGGTGATGGACGAACTTGTCGAGTATTTCACAGATATGAAGCTCCCGGGCAAACTCAGGATAGCGCTTGCCTGCTGCCTGAATATGTGCGGCGCCGTCCACTGTTCCGACATCGCTATCCTTGGAATTCACCGTCGTCCTCCAAAGGTCGAGCGCGATAAGCTGAAAGCGATGTGCGAGATACCCTCGGTCGTGTCCGCATGCCCGACGGCAGCCGTCAGGCCGGCTACCATAGATGGCGTACCTAGTGTGGAAGTCATCGAGGAAAGGTGTATGTTCTGCGCCAACTGTTACACGGTCTGCCCGGCTATGAAGCTGAACGATCCTCTAAACGACGGCGTATCCATTTGGGTCGGCGGCAAGGTCTCTAACGCGAGGAGCGAACCGATGTTCTCGAAGCTCGCGATCCCATTTCTTCCGAATAATCCGCCGAGATGGCCTGAGGTCACCGACGCCGTGAGGAATCTTGTCGAGGTGTGGGCGAAGAACGCCAGGAAATATGAGAGAATGGGCGAGTGGATCAACCGGATCGGCTGGCCGAGGTTCTTCGAGCTGACCGGCATCCCGTTCCAGAAAGAACATATCGACGATTTCAAGCACGCGGGTTTGACGTTTAAACGATCAGTGCATTTGACTCATTAAAGGAGACGGCCATGGGAGATCCAGCAAGCGTTCAGGAAGTCTCTGACGCGATGTACAAGTTAATTAAGGACAGCATGGGACAGAAGAAGTGGAAAGCCACCGATCTGACGAAAGCTGTTACTGAGATGTTCGGCGAGAAATGTGACAAGAACATGGCGAAGTCCGCCATCAGGGAGTTGATCGAGAGCGGGAAGTGCGTCTATACGTACTTCGGAGGAAGCTTCATCGAGATCCCGCACAAGGAAGGAGCCGAGAACTAAATTCTAAATGACTCAGATGCGGTCGATAGCATATGTCCCACGGTAACTACCCTCGAATCGTCGTTGCAGGTCTATCAGGCGACTCGGGAAAGACATTAGTCTCTTGCGGCCTTCTCGGCTGCTTCAGAGAGCACGGTCTGGAAGTATCCGCATTCAAGAAAGGTCCGGACTATATCGACCCTGCATGGCTGAGTCTCGCTTCTGGTAAGCCCGCGAGGAATCTCGACACCTTCCTCATGGGATTCGGAGGGGCTAAGGATTCTTTCATGCGACACGCTCCGAAGGACGGCATCAGCGTAGTTGAGGGGAACAGGGGGCTGTTCGACGGCGTGGACAGCGTGGGAACTCACAGCACCGCGGAGCTCGCTAAATCGCTGGATGCCCCTGTCATACTCGTTCTGAATATATCCAAGGTCACGCGCACCGCGGCGGCCATGGTTCTCGGATGCAGGAAGTTTGATCCTTCAGTTAAGATTGCGGGAGTAATTCTGAATAATGCTGCTAATGCGAGGCATGCTTCCGTCGCGAAAGACGCGATTGAATCCGTCTCCGGTGTACATGTGTTCGGCTCGATCCCGAAGCTGCCCGAAGGCTCTACTCTCCCGACGAGACACTTGGGACTGATAATGCCCGGTGAATACAGAATGACTCTTTCATTCCTGCAAGAGGCCAAAAGAATCATTGGGGACAATGTAGACGTTCCGGGGCTCGAAGACGTTTCCTTCAACGCGCCTTCCCTTGAGCAAGGTGAGACAACGAACGCTCAATCGCTGGTACCGAAGCCGGTTGCTCAAAGAGTGCGCATAGCGTATTTCAAGGACGAGTCGTTTTCATTCTATTATCCCGAGAATCTCGAAGCTCTTGAGGCAGTCGGTGCGGAACTCATCCCGACCTCACCCAGCAGGGAGAAGCTGCGCGACGATTGCGATGCTCTTTATATCGGCGGCGGCTTCCCCGAAATGAATCTGGACGAGCTCGCCCTCAACAGGGAGATGCTCGAGCGTGTCCGACTTCGCGCTGAAAGCGGTCTGCCGATCTATGCGGAGTGTGCCGGGTTGATGTATCTCGCGAGAAGCGTTGAATGGAATGCTAAAGCCTACCGCATGTCCGGCGTCCTGCCGATCACCGTGCGCGTCAGCCGCAAGCCTCAGGGACATGGCTATTGCGAAGCATTTGTGGAGGGTGAGAATCCGTTTTTCAGGAAGGGAAGCGCGATCAAGGGGCATGAATTCCATTATTCAAGTATCGTTGAACGCGACGCAGGAGTTAATACCGCACTTAGTTTGACCCGAGGTGTCGGATGCTTTGACAGGAAAGACGGCCTGACGGATAAGAACGTTTTCGCAAGCTACTTGCATTTACACGCGACATCGTGCCCTGAATGGGCAAACAGGATGATTGATCGCGCGAGAAAGTACAGGAATCTGACAAAGGAAACTAACCGCAAAGAGCCCGAAGACTCTGGCGAGGGATTCGAGGAAAGATCGGAACCGCAGCTATCATCCGCGTGATCCTTGATCTTCAGGTTGCGTCCTTTGTGTCAGAAAATAGAGAATAAGAAATGGCAAAGATAGTTAAGAAAGTCGCAAGACCTTTGGGAGGTCTCAGGTCCCAGTCGAGCGGAAGCTCGTCACGCGAAACGTCGCCGCTGCGCCCTGTGCAGGTGCTGAAAACGCCGCCGTGCTCGGAGGGCTGTCCGAACGGAACAAACATTCGAGAGTTCCTGACGGTTATAGGGCAGTCGGAGGAGTCGGGCCGCACGTACCCTGAATCGTTCCGCAAGGCATGGGAAATCCTGACGGAAAAGAATCCGCTCCCGGCTGTCTGCGGGAGGGTGTGCCCGCATCCTTGTGAAGACGGCTGTAACAGAGGTCATAAAGACGGCGCAGTTAGCGTCAACAACCTGGAGAGGTTTGTCGGCGACTATGCGCTCGAGAACGGATTCAAGCTGCAGCGTTTGTCGGAAACAACCTATCCTCAGAAAGTCGCGGTCATCGGCGCCGGACCTGCCGGCCTGTCGTGCGCGTACCAGCTCGCCAGAAGAGGGTACAGCGTGACCATTTACGAGGCTTTCAGCAAACCGGGCGGGATGCTGAGGTATGGCATTCCCGATTACCGGCTCCCCTCGGATGTACTCGACAAGGAGATCAGTAGGATCGAAGAGCTCGGTGTCGAGATTAAATGCAATAAGAGCGTCGGGCGCGACATACCTTACGCTGAGCTTCAGAAGAATTATGACGCGATCTTTGTCGGGATCGGCGCACACAAGGGACGGCTCCTCGGCGTTCCGAACGAGGAAGCGGATAACGTCCTCACAGGCACCCAGTTCCTTAACAGGGTCAACTCAGGCGAACCTGTCGAGGTCGGGGACAAGGTACTCGTCGTCGGCGCGGGCGATACAGCTATTGATGCGGCACGCGTCTCCAGGCGCCTTGGCGCGGATGTCACGATAGTCTATCGCAGGACCAGGAACGAAATGCCTGCGATCAAGGAGGAGATTGCCGGCGCGGAAGAAGAAGGCGTCAAGCTCGTCTTCCTGGCTGCGCCGGTTGACTTCGAGCGGAACGGAACCAGGGTGACGAAGATGAAATGCCAGCGAATGGAGCTGGGCGAGCCCGATGCTTCCGGCAGAAGGAGACCGGTACCCGTTCCCGATTCCTTCTTTTCCCTGGATGCCTCCACCGTCATAGCCGCCATCAGTCAGGAACCCGATTTCACTGGCCTTGACATGCTTCACGACGGGAAAGAGTGGATCATGGCAGACCAGGATGGTACGACTGCGATTGCCAATACTTACGCCGGCGGGGATGACCTGGAATTAGGATTGGTGACGATAGCGATCTTCAACGGCCGGAGAGCGGCAGAGACGATCCATAACAGGTTGCAAAACATTCAGCCTGAGCCCGAGCAAAAGCCGCCAGTTATTACATACGATAAAATCATATTGAGCTATTACGAAAGCAAGCTGAGAAACGAGCCGGTAAGATTGTCGCCTGAGGAGCGTCTGAAAGATTTAAACCGCGAGATTACGTCGGCACTCACTGAGGCTCAGGCTATCGACGAGGCGAAACGGTGTATGAGCTGCGGCTCGTGCTTCGACTGCGGGACATGCTGGAGCTATTGCCAGGACCAGGTCATAGTGAAACCTCTGACCAAACATGGGTCCTACAAGTACAAGCTTGATTTTTGTATAGGCTGTAAGAAATGCGCGGAGAACTGTCCGTGCGGATACATAGAGATGAAGTAGGAGAAGGTGGAATAATGGAATTATGGAGTAATGGAATAATGGAAGAATGTCCCAAGGACCCTGCGGGGAATAATGGGATATAGAATTGGCGGACGATTGAAATGACCCAGGGAGAACAACGATATAATCCGGCAATTCGAAAATGCTGTTATCACTTTAAAGATGTTAAATAACTTTTCATCACAAACAGGACAACGCTATGCCGACATTTGAATGCGGAAATGTCAAGATTGAAGTCGACGAAGACGGCTTCATGGAGAAACCCGAAAATTGGAACGAGGATGTCGCGAAAGCCCTCGCCACAACGGAAGACGTCAAGGAGATGACCGAAGCGCACTGGAAGATCGTCTACTATCTCCGCGATTACTATAAGAAGTACGGTATCGCCCCGATGATCAGGAAGGTGTGCAAGGAGACGGGATTTTCTCTGAAAGAGATATATGACCTCTACCCGTCCGGACCTGCGAAAGGAGCCTGCAAAGTAGCGGGTCTTGCAAAGCCAACGGGCTGCGTTTAACAGGGAGCCTGTTCCCTCTTTCAGACGATCGGGAGACCGTCCCAAAGGCGGGGTGCGGTTCTTGAAAACAGCGGCCGAAAGAGGCGACGTTCGAGTTGTCCGGCCGGCGGAATAAACTCGAAGGCGGACTGTGTCAACTTTCTGAACGAACCATGGTGTGTTCTGTGAAGGCTACTCTACAAGAAATATTGTTGCGGAAGAAATCTTCGATCGTTGAAAAGTGGGTCCAGAGATTTCTCAGCTATTACCCATCGGAAAGTATGAAGTTCCTGTCGTCCCAAAAGGACAGGTTCGCGAATCCGGTCGGATACACCATATCCAGCAGCGCCGGGGCCATCTTCGACGAACTTGTCGGCGACGGCGATTTGCTCGTGAGTGAAGTGCTCCTGAAAGATGTAGTGAGGATCCGGGCTGTCCAGGAATTCTCACCTTCGAAAGCAATAAGGTTCGTCTTCGATCTCAAAGAGATAATGAGAAACGAAATCGAGAGCGAAGCGCGCGACAGGGCATGGCGGGAAGAGTTCTCCGACGTCGAGTGCAGGATAGACGATCTCGCCTTGATCGCTTTCGACTCTTACATGGAGTCCAGGGAGAAACTCTTCAAGATTCGCATCGATGAGGTAAAAGCCAGATCATTCGAAACAATGGCGGCAAATGGATCCGGGATGAATTATAGGGAGGGAAGTAATGATGAGTGACAACTTCCCATTGAAGTTCGGGTTTCCTTTGATACAGGCGAACAGCATCGGAAAATCTTGTCGTGAAGAGGAGAAGAGATGAACGCCCTCTTTTCACTTGTTGCGATCATTGTAATAATAGCTGCCGCCTTTCTCGGAGCGAGCGTGCCGCACCTCGATTTCTTATTCGGGGTTGTGTTCCCCTACGCTGCCATCACAGTCTTCCTGACGGGTATTGTCTACCGGGTGATTAAATGGTCGACGTCGCCTGTGCCGTTCCATATCCCCACGGTAGCCGGACAACAGAAGTCGCTTCCATGGATCAAGGACAGCCCGCTGGAAAGTCCCCACAATACATGGGGCGTTGTCGGAAGAATGGCTCTAGAGATTTTGTTCTTCAGGTCGCTCTTTAGAAACACTAAGATGGAAATGAAGAACGGGCCGAAGCTGGTATATGGAAGCAGCAAGTACCTCTGGCTGGGGGCTATAGTGTTTCACTGGTCGATGCTGATCATTGTGCTGCGTCACTTGAGACTTTTCATGCAGCCGATCCCATCGTTCGTGCTGGGACTCGACAGCCTGGACGGCTTCTTCCAGGTAGGATTGCCGGGACTCTATATAACGGATGTCCTCATTCTCAGTGCGCTGACATTTCTTATCCTGAGGCGTCTCACGGTTCGTAGGATCAGGTACATCTCACTTGCCGCCGATTATTTCCCGCTCTTTCTCCTTTTCAGTATTGCGGCTACGGGCGTCCTGATGAGGTACTTCTTCAGGATTGACCTGGTGAACGTTAAAGAGCTGGCCGTCGGATTGTTTTCGTTTCATCCTGTCGTGCCGCAGGGAACCGGAGTGTTGTTCTATGTTCACCTCTTCCTGGTGTGTACGCTCCTGGTGTATTTCCCGTTCAGCAAACTGATGCACATGCCGGGAATCTTTCTCTCGCCGACAAGAAACCTGGCAAATAACAGCCGAATGAAAAGGCACGTCAACCCCTGGAATCATCCGGTGAGAGTTCACACGTACGAAGAATATGAAGATGAATACAGGGAGAAGATGAAAGAAGCGGGATTACCTTTGGACAAGGAATAGAAATGGCCGGACCTAAACTAAAACCAGAAGAATTAGCCAGCAAGATCAAGTATAATCTTCCGCCGAAGGGTTGGATGGACGAGCCTGTCGAATTCAGGGAAGGGACATTCAACTACAGCGGCAATCCTAAAAACGTCGAGTACCTCCAGCTTCCCAATCCGAGGAAATGGCAGCCGACGGACCCCGACTGGCAGCTTCCTGAGAACTGGAAGGAGATCATACTGGAAGGGCTCAGGGACAGGCTGCACAGGTTCCGCTCGTTACAGATATTCATGGACATTTGCGTGCGATGCGGCGCTTGTGCCGACAAGTGTCATTTCTTCATAGGGTCCGGCGATCCGAAGAACATGCCGGTCATGCGTGCTGAGCTGCTCAGGGCTGTGTACCGGAAGGACTTCACGCTAGCCGGGAAGATCTTCGGGAAATATGCGGGTGCACGCGAGCTGACGCTGGACGTCGTGAAGGAATGGTTCTACTATTTTTATCAGTGCACGCAATGCCGCCGCTGTTCTGTCTTTTGTCCTTACGGCATAGACACTGCTGAAATAACATTGCTGGTCCGCGAGCTACTTGGTCTTATAGGTGTCAACATCGATTGGGTTGTCACCCCCGTCGCGAATAGTTTCAAGACGGGCAACCACCTCGGAATCCAGCCTCACGGCTTCAAAGACAGCATCGACTTTGCCGTCGATGAACTCGAGGCGATAACCGGCGTGAAAGTCGAAGCGCCGATCAATAAGAAAGGTGCGGAGATACTCTTCATTACTCCATCTGCCGATTACTTCGGCAGCCCTCACTACTATACACTTCTCGGCTACCTCGCTTTGTTCCATGAGATCGGGCTCGATTATACGTGGAGCACATACGCTTCGGAAGGAGGCAATTTCGGCTCGTTTCTTTCACACGATATGATGAAAAGCCTGAATGCCAAGATGTATGCCGAGGCGAGGCGGCTCGGGGTCAAATGGATACTCGGCGGCGAGTGCGGGCATATGTGGAGAGTGGTTCACCAGTATATGAGCACGCTCAACGGGCCGGCGGATTTTCTCGAAGAACCTGTCTCGCCTGTGACGGGCACGAAATTCGGGAACGCCAGATTGACAAAGATGGTACACGTATGCGAGTTCACTGCGGACCTGATAAAGAACGGCAAGATCAAACTCGACAAGAGCAGGAACGATAACCGGAGAGTAACTTTCCACGATTCATGCAATCCGGCGAGGGCCCTGGGCCTGATCGAGGAGCCGAGATACATAATCAGGAACGCGTGCAATTATTTCTTCGAGATGCCCGAGAATACCATAAAGGAACAGACGTTTTGCTGCGGAAGCGGCGCCGGCCTCGGTACCGACGAGAACCTCGAGATGAGAATGAGGGGAGGTCTCCCCAGGGCTAACGCCGTTAAGTTCGTGAAGGAGAAGCACGGCGTAAACTTTCTAGGCTGCATTTGCGCTATCGACAAGGCGACGCTTCCACCGCTTATGGAATACTGGGTCGGCGGCGTCGACGTCGGCGGCGTCCATGAACTCGTCGGCAACGCGCTCATCATGAAGGGTGAAAAGGAGCGGACGACCGACCTCCGCGGAGAACCGCTGACCGTGAATGAGAGTGCGATGAAGGAAGGAAACATGTCCGAAGAACCCTTCGGGGAATAAGGGAATAAGGAACAGGGATGTACGACAGCGGTAAAATAATCGCAGGACTCGTGATCTTCATAGGGTTGTTCACGTCTCCTTTCTGGTACGACCTTGCCAGTGGCACCGCCCTGCAGACGCCGGATCTCGTTCTACCGACGAAGGCGGATCAGAAGCAATGCGTTGCGAGTCTGGAGTTCATGCGTCGAGACCACATGGCCCTCCTGAACGATTGGAGGACGCAGGTTGTCAGGGACGGGATTACCTACTACAAGTCTGCGAATGGAAAAGAATTCGAGATGAGATACACCAAGACATGTCTTGGCTGTCACACGAATACGTCGCAGTTCTGCGATCAATGTCACAACTACATCGGAGTCACCCTCTACTGCTTGGACTGCCATAACATGCCCGCAACTCAGATTCAGGGACCGATGGCAGCAAAAATACTAAACCCGAACTCCGAAATTCTAAACAAGCTCCAAATACAGAATTAACAAAATGGGAAACCCATGTTCAGTGAAAGAAGGTAAGTGTGACAAATCGGCTTTATGATATTAAGATTTGTTTAGCGTTTAGGATTCAGAGCTTCTTTCACATCGTGTGAGACATTCCGAGCAGAGTCTAAGAATCAGGAAGATGAATGAGCATTAGTCGAAGAACACTTTTGAAACTGGCCGGCATTACCGCGCTCGGCGTGACGGCGGAAAAATATGCCACCGCTCACGCCGGTAGTACTGCGGCAAAGGTGCTTTCAAAGGCAGTGGGTGCGGGGAAGCGGCTGACAAAGAGCAACGTGCAGCAGAAGGTGCGACTTGCGATGGTCGTCGACCTCAGGAAATGCGTCTCGAACCAGGGGTGTACGAAATGTATCGACGCCTGCAACAGGGGACACAACATCCCAGACTTAGGAGACTCTAAGGACGCCATAAAGTGGATCTGGAAAGAGCCCTATGAGAGCGCCTTCGTGGACCAGGAGAACTTCTACATGCGGGACGAGTTCAAGAACAAGATGGTTCCGGTGTTCTGCAACAACTGTGACAATCCACCTTGCGTCGAGGTATGTCCGACACAGGCGACTTTCCAGCGGCCCGACGGGATTGTAATGATGGACTGGCATCGCTGCATAGGATGCCGCTATTGCATGGCCGCCTGCCCGTACGGCTCCCGAAGCTTCAACTGGAGGGATCCGCGGCCGTTCATCAAAGATATCAACCCGGATTATCCGACACGCACAAAAGGCGTGGTCGAAAAATGCACGTGGTGCGACGAAAGGGTCGACCAGGGACTCCTCCCGCTTTGCGTCGAGGCCTGTCCCGAGAAGGCGATGGTCTTCGGGAACCTGAACGATCCCAACTCCGAGGTGAGACAATTGCTTAAAGACAACTTCTCTGTCAGACGAAAGCCGGGACTAGGGACAAGTCCTGAGGTCTACTACCTGGTATAAGGTGAGCCGATGATAGAACATGCATTTAGAGGAAGCAAAAGATACTGGAGCTGGCTCCTGTTCCTGGGCCTGATAATTCTGGCAGGCTTTTATTTTTACATGAGACAATTCAGCTATGGCCTGGGAATAACCGGCATGAGCAGGAATGTGAGCTGGGGCCTTTACATCGCTCAGTTTACGTTTATAGTCGGCGTTGCGGCTTCGGCGGTGATGGTCGTTCTCCCGTACTACTTGCACGACTACAAGGCTTTCGGGAAGATCACGATACTCGGCGAGTTCCTCGCCATCTCTTCCGTAATCATGTGCATGCTCTTCGTCTTCGTCGACCTCGGCCAGCCCTTCCGGGTCCTGAACATCTTTCTCTACCCGACGTTTCATTCGCTAATGTTCTGGGACGTAGTTGCATTGACCGGCTATCTGGTCTTAAACGTGATCATAACCCGGGTAACACTCGCGGCGGAGCGCAATTCTATCCCGCCTCCGAAGTGGATCAGGCCGATAATAATCATATCGATCCCCTGGGCAGTCAGCATCCACACGGTTACCGCATTTCTCTTTGCCGGTCTGGCAGGAAGACCGTTCTGGCTCACGGCTGTACTCGCGCCGCGATTCCTGGCCTCTGCATTTTCTGCCGGTCCCGCACTCCTGCTTCTCCTTTGCCTTCTCCTCAGGAAGCTGACAAACTTCGATGCGGGCGAGGAGGCGATTAAGAAACTTGGAATGATAATCACATATGCCATGTGCGTGAATGTGTTTCTCATTCTCATGGAATTCTTCACGACGTTCTACAGCCACATCCCGGAGGACGCGGCTCACATGCAGTATCTGTACTTCGGCCTCGATGGAAAGGCGCGGCTCGTACCGTGGATGTGGACATCGGCGGTGCTTGCGGTCGTGTCGCTCGCCATACTACTTGTCCCGCGGGCACGCAGCAACCACAGGACGCTTGGCTTGGCATGCATCGCCGTCTTTCTATCGATATGGATCGACAAAGGGCTCGGCCTGGTTATTACGGGCTTCATCCCGTCTCCCTTCGGAAAGGTCATACAGTATTGGCCCACGCTGCCCGAAACCCTGATTGCTCTCGGCATATGGGCCATCGGCGTGTTTTTCATAACGATATTTTACAAGATGGCACTGTCCATAAGGCGCGAAATCGAGGCGTGAAGTGCCTAAGGTGACCGGTCCTCGTAGAATGGGCTTCAACCGCGAAGGACGCAAAGGGGCGCAAAGGAAATTATGACAGAGGATGAACTCGGCAAGATCATAGTGGATTGCGCGTTGAAAGTCCACAAGGCACTCGGTCCAGGTCTTCTCGAATCAGCTTACGTGTCGTGTCTCCGTCATGAAATTGCAAAGAGAGGTGCCAAAGTTAGATCGGAGGTACCTTTGCCTATCGTTTATGACGGAGTGAAGTTTGATTGCGGGTACAGACTTGATCTGCTGGTCGATGAAAAGGTTATTATCGAAGCTAAGTCGGTAGATATTCTTACTGACATCCATTTCGCACAGATCTTGACATATCTAAAATTGTCAGGATTCAAATTGGGCTTCCTCATGAACTTCAATGTGAAATTGATAAAGAACGGTATAAAGAGAGTTGTAAACAATCTATGACGACAGGAATCTTGACGTCTCTTAGCGTGCTTGGCGGTCGACTCTTTTGCCGGCGGGAGTCGCTTGCATAATATCATTATCATAGGCGGCATGGCGGCGGGATGCAAAGCCGCCGCGAGGCTGAGCAGGCTCTCGACGGACTACCGTGTGACGATCATCGAAAGGAGTCCCTTCATTTCCTTCAGCAGCTGCGGCCTCCCGCTTTTCGCGTCCGGAGAAGTCGACGGCGTCTCCGATCTCTACAAAACATCTTACGGTGCCGTCAGGGACGTGGAATTCTTTCGCGAAGTGAAGAGAGTGAAAGTCCTGACTGAGACCGAAGTGGTCGAAGTACGCACGGAGAAGAATGAAGTCGTGTGTAGACCTGTCGGCGGAGACGGCGCGTTCACTCTGCCGTATGATTCGCTCGTCTTTGCCACCGGCTCCGAGCCGGTGAGGCCGCACTTTGCGTGCGCCAGGTCGCCGTTAATCTCCTCTTTCCACTATCCGGGCGATGCGGAGAATTTCAGGAAGGCTGCACAGAAGGGAAAAGTCGCGAGTGCGGTAATTATCGGCGGAGGGTTCGTCGGCTGCGAATTGATGGAAGCGATGACCTCACTTTGGGGAATCGATACCGTCCTTATCGAAAGAGAAGCCGCCCTCCTGCCCGGGAGCCTCGACCTTGAAATGTCACTCTTCGTCGAGAGCTGCATCTCATCAGACAAAATACATTTGCTCCTGTCATCTACAGTGGAGAAGCTCACCCTAAAGGAAACGGGAACACCTGTCGTTTCCCTCGAGGGCGGGCGAAGTATTTCAACAGATCGGGTGTTCTATTCACTTGGTGTGAGACCTAATACCGTCCTCGCTCAGAAATCGGGAGTCAAACTCGGCAGACACGGAGGTATCCTTGTCGATAATCAGCTGAGGACCAACGTGCACAATATCTGGGCTGCAGGAGATTGCGCGGAGGTGAGAAACCTGGTTACCGACTCGACAGACATTTTCCCTTTCGGGTCGATTTCCAACAGGATGGGAAGAGCAGCGGCAGATTCCATCTCGGGCGGACACGTTTGTTTCAGGGGCGCCGTAGGTACATTCTCGCTGAAGCTATTCGACAATACTATTTGTGCCGCTGGACTCACCGAAGCTGGGGCGAGGCTGAACGGATACGATACGGCCACCGTCATCGGATGCTGGCCGGACAGACCTGATTACCATCCGGATACCAGGCTCATCTTCGGCAAGCTTGTCTACGAGAAACCGAGCCTGCGATTGCTGGGGTTGCAGCTTGCCGGCGAGGGAGAGGTGACGAGATACGCCGATGTCTTTTCTGAACTGCTATCGCAGCGGAAAACTGTGGAAGACCTCGCGAGTCTGGAACATGCCTACACACCTGCTCACTCGTCTCCGGTATCGCCGTTGAATTACATCGGCTACATGGCATGCGACCAGGAATTCGCCGGCATCCTTAACGTCAGCCCTCTCGAGGTCTCTTCGTATGAGGGTATCTTCGTGGATGTGCGGGAGCCTGAAGAAACGTCGTCGTTCCCTTTCCCTGAGAAATCGATGAACATCCCTCTGAAGAATCTGAATTCGAAACTCGACGAGTTCGATCCTGTCCGGGGACTCATGTTTGTGTGCGAGAGAGGGCCGAGGGGGTATGAGGCGGCGAGGCTGTTCAAGGAAAATGGACACCTGAATGTCTCTTACCTGGGCGGCGGTAACCTTCTTTACAGCAAGATTATAAAACGTTTGAGTGCCAGCCCTTCCTTGAAAAGTGCGGCCTGCTTGAAGTAATGGAGAACAATTTCTGTTTCATGAAACGTAAGAATCGTAAGACGGAATTAAGAATGAGCAGGGAGGCGATATGTCCATCATAACCATTTCAAGAGGATCATTGAGCGCGTCGGCAATGCTCGCCGCGGAAGTTTCGGAAAGACTTAGTTGGCCCGTCGTAACAAGAGAAGACGTACTCGAATCGGCCGATAAATACGGAATAAAAGAGACGGGGCTGGGTGAACTCTCTTTCATCGAAAAGTCGCCGGGCTTTCTCGATAAGATGGGCGACCGGAAGAAGCAATACCTCGTCTGTTTTCAGACGGCCCTTTTTGATTTCGCATTGAAAGGCAACTTCATTTACAACGGTCACCTCGCACAGTTCCTTCTCACAAAAGTTCCGTCAGTGGTGCGAGTCCTTCTGACCGCCCCGGATGAGTTCAGGATAAGCAGTGTAATGAAAGAAAGCGGCAAGTCGAGGGAAGAAGCGGTATCACACATAAAGCTTACCGACGAGAGACGTCAGAAGTGGTCACAGTTTCTCTACGGCGTGAACTGGCGCGATCCTGCATACTACGATCTCGTATTTAACATCGAAAGGATCAGCATCGACCTTGCGGCAGATATCCTTGCCGACGTCATGTCGAGGAAAGAATTCAAGTCCGGCAAGGAGGCAAGGCAGGTACTCGCAGATCTGCATCTGGCATCCATCGCTAAAGTGACTCTGCAACAATCGCCGCGAACGAGGGGCAGCGATGTGGAGATCGAGGGGAACTCCGCGGAAGGTTCGCTAACTGTCAGGGGAAGCTGCCCGAGAGTCGGAGCGAAAATGTGGGAGAATGATATAAGAACCGTCCTCTCCAAGGTCGAAGGTGTAAAGACAATCAAGGTCGAAAAAACTGTTGTGGGATACTACGAATAAAACTGAGAATATATCATGACTGAGGTTTCAATATCATCCGATCTTCTGGTCGTAGGTGCCGGCATTGCCGGCATCACAGCGGCAGTGGAGGCCGCCGAGACTGGACTGAAAGTGGTGCTCCTCGAGAAAAGGCCGTACATCGGAGGGAAAGTAACGCAATTCAACAAGTACTTCCCAAAACTTTGTCCGCCGTCCTGCGGACTCGAAATCAACATTCGCCGGCTGCGTACAAACCCGAAGGTGAAGGTGTTGACACAGGCCGAAGTCGGCAGTCTGTCCGGGCAGCCGGGAAAATACGACGTGAACGTTAAGCTGAAGCCGCGGTTCGTCTCCGATCAATGCACTTCCTGCGGAGACTGTGTGAAAGTCTGCCCGGAGTCGAGGAGCAACGATTTCAATTATGGCATGGACCGCACGGCTTCAATCTACATTCCGTACGAAAATGCCTACCCCTCGAAATATGTAATCGATGACACTACTTGCAAAGGGACAAGCTGTAATAAGTGCGTAGAAGCGTGCAAGTACGGCGCGATAGACCTGTCGCAAAAAGAAGAGAGTGTGAACATACAAACGGGCGCTATCATCTGGGCGACGGGATGGGAGCCGTACGACGCGAATAGACTCGAAGTGCTTGGCTTCGGGAAATTTCCCGACGTCATCACGAACGTGATGATGGAACGGCTCGCCGCACCCGACGGCCCGACGAAGGGGAAGATTCTTCGGCCTTCTACTAGCGGCGCTGTCAATAGTGTAGCCTTCGTGCAGTGCGCCGGTTCGAGAGACGAGAATCACCTTGAATATTGTTCGTCCGTTTGCTGCATGGCATCGCTGAAGCATACAAGATACATACGGGATCAGTACCCCGATGCCGAAATGGATATCTTTTATATCGACGTCCGTTCGAGCGGAGTATTCGAGGATTTCTACAACGACGTCTCCAGGGATCCCAAAGTGCATTTCCACAGGGGAAAGGTCGCAAAGGTCTCGCTTGACTCGTCTTCCGGGAAACTGGTTGTGGAAGCGGAGGACACGCTGACAGGTTCCCGCGTAAAGAAGTCTGCCGAGCTCGTTGTCCTCGCGACCGGGATGCAGCCGAACGTTCGGAATCTTCCCTTGGATCCTTCGTTGATGGACAGCGACGGTTTCCTGGTATCCGACGGGTCCGGGGCGATAGCATGCGGCGTTAACACGAGGCCGAAGGAGGTGTCTGCAGTTGTCCAGGAAGCGACGGGTTCGGTGTTGAAGGCAATTCAAGCAATCAAGGGGAACTAGTACCATGGCCATAGAGACTAAAGTCGGCGTATATCTCTGCTCGGGATGCGGAATCGGAGAATCGATCAATTGCGACGGACTGGCGAAGGTCGCGACGGGTGAAAACAAAGTACCCCTCTGCAAGACCAAAGACCGTCTCTGCAGCGAAGAGGTTGTTGCGGAGATTAGGGATGATATCAAACGTGAAAGTCTGAATCGTGTAGTGATCGGGGCCTGTTCTCCGAGGGTTCTCTCCGATGTGTTTCAATTCGACCAAAACGTGCTGGTGGATCGGGTGAATCTTAGAGAAAGTGTCGCGTGGACACACAAGCCGAACGATGAAGATACACAGATGCTCGCGGAAGATTACGTCCGGATGGGAATCGCGAAGGTCAGGAACAGCGAGCCTCCGCGGGCTTTCAAGAGCGAAGTCAATGAAACTATCCTCGTCGTCGGAGGCGGGGTCACAGGGTTGACCTCCGCTCTGGCTGCCGCCAAAGCAGGCTATTCACTAGTACTCGTGGAAAAAGAGAGCTCGCTCGGAGGGTGGGCGAATAGAGTTTACAAAGTCGCCCCGTACCGGCCTCCTTATACGGAACCGCAAGACTCGAAGATAGATGAGCTGATCCGCGCGGTTGAAACGAATGTCAAGATCACTGTCATTACTTCCTGCGACATCGAGAAGATTTCCGGTCAGCCGGGTGAATTCAAAGTCGTACTGCGCATCGACGGAGGTGCTCGAACGGAGTTGATGAGCGTCGGTGCCATCGTTCAGGCGACAGGCTGGAAACCGTACGATCCCAACAGACTTGGCGACCTTGGTTACGGCCGGTTCCACAATGTCATTACGGGAATCCAGCTCGAAGAGCAATTTAAGAACGGACGTGACGGCGAGAAGTTCGATGGAGGACAAATCAAGAGCGTCGCGTTCATCCTGTGTGCCGGTTCCAGGGACGAAAAGCATCTTCCATATTGTTCTTCGGTCTGCTGCTCCGCCTCTCTGAAGCAAGCCTTATACATCAGAGAGCGGTATCCCGACGCACTCGTGTACCTAGTCTACAGGGATATGCGGACTCCCGCCCAGCACGAGATCTTTTACAAGCGCGTCCAGAACGAAGACAACATATTCCTCACGAAGGGCGAAGTTGTCGGCCTTAGTGAATCCGGGAATGGAGCGATCGCCATAGACATCGACAATACTCTGCTCGGTGAAAAGGTCCGTATAGAATCCGATCTCGTGGTGCTGGCAACGGGCATGGTCCCGACCACGCTGGTCGGTGATCTCGAATCCGGAAGTGAGGACCCTGCTCCTGCCGAAGTGACACTTGGCGGGAAGAAAGCTGCAGAGTCGGCCGAGGCCGGAGCCAGGATTCTCAACCTTGCTTACAGGCAGGGTACTGATCTGCCGACGCTCAAATACGGGTTCCCCGATTCGCACTACATTTGTTTTCCGTACGAGACGCGAAGGACCGGGATATATGCCGCCGGTACCGTCCGTGCCCCGATGGATTATTCCGCCGCGAAGAACGACGCCTATGGTGCGGCGCTGAAGGCGATTCAGATCATTCATTCGGTGAAAGAAGGGAAAGCGGTTCATCCGAGATCGGGGGATGAATCGTTTCCAGAGTTCTTCCTGCAAAGATGTACTCAATGCAAGCGGTGTACGGAGGAGTGTCCGTTCGGAACTCTCGATGAGGATGAGAAAGGGACTCCACTCCCGAACATTAACAGGTGCCGAAGGTGCGGCATTTGCCTCGGCGCGTGTCCCGAAAGAATTATTTCCTTTAAGGATTATTCGATCTCGATGATCTCTTCGATGATCAAGGCAGTCGAGATTCCCGACGAGGACGAAGATAAGCCGAGAATTCTGGCGTTCATGTGCGAGAACGACGCGTACCCCGCGCTCGACACAGCCGGTAAGTTCAGAATGGAGTATGACCCGAACGTCCGCGTGATCCCGGTGCGCTGTCTAGGTTCGGTGAACGTTGTCTGGATAGCGGACGCGCTCTCGAAAGGTTACGACGGAGTTCTGATGCTCGGCTGCAAGTTCGGTGTGGATTACCAGTGCCACTTCATCCGTGGGAGCGAGCTCGCGAACAAGAGAATGGAAAACGTCCAGGAGAAACTGAAGCAGCTCGTGCTCGAGCCGCAACGTGTGAAGCTCCTTACTCTTTCGATCGACGAATACGCGAAGCTGCCGGGGATCTTCAACGAGTTCGTCCAGGAGATGAGAGATCTCGGTCCGAACCCGTACAAGGGGATGTAACCCCGGATGGATGCGCATCCGAAAAAATCAGATCTCAGATAGACGCCATGGTGCGGTCTATTTGGATGGAGTATCAGTGTGACTAACGCTCCCATTCCTGTGAAGGCGGTTATTTCCTTTCAAAGTTATTCGATATCGGTACCCGAGCCGCAAGCGCTGCTCCACTCTTGTGATCTATCTTCTTTTTCCACACCGGCAACGAAGCCCGTCGCCGAATTACTAGCCGTAATGTTATTCGCCGGTCATGCGCGAAATCCTTTTCCGGTCGATCTTCCATGTTCCAACAACACGATTACAGAACTCCTGCTCCTCGTTGATTCTCCCTTGGTGGGCGGGTATGTTTTTGCCGGTAACGTTCTTAAATGAGAGGAAAGTTATGGCAGGATCAACTCTTATAAGGCCGCACGGAAGTGACCGGTTGAAGGTCCTTCTTCTGAGCGGCAAAGAAAAGGAAGAAGAATCAAAGAAGGCAGATCATCTCAAGAAAATCTGCATGACGAGCCGGGAGACCGGCGACTTGATTATGCTCGGCATCGGCGGATTCACTCCGCTGGAGGGCTTCATGGGGCATGACGACTGGCAGGGAGTCTGCTCCGATATGAAAATGTCTGAGGGGCTGTTCTGGCCTATTCCCATCACGCTCTCGGTTTCGGACGAAGACGCGAAGTCTCTGAAGACCGGACAGGAAATTGCCCTGATAAGTGACGAGACAAACGAAGTCATGGGGACGATGGAAGTCACCGAGAAGTACCAGATCGACAAGGGCTTCGAGTGCAAGCAGGTGTTCACTACCGACGATCCGGAGCACCCCGGCGTCAAGATGGTTATGCAGCAGAAGCCGTGGAACATAGCGGGTCCGGTGAAGGTGCTTTCGGAAAGTTATTTCCCGACTGAGTTCGCGGGACTGTACCAGCGTCCGGAAGAAAGCAGGAAGATATTTGCTGAAAAGGGTTGGAGGACGATAGCGGCCCTGCAGCTTCGGAATCCGATGCACCGCTCGCATGAATTCCTCGCGAAGATCGCCCTCGAAGTGAGCGACGGACTCTACATCCACCAGCTTGTCGGAAAATTGAAACCCGGCGACATACCCGCCGAAGTCCGCGCGAAATGCATCGACGTTTTGGTCGAAAATTACTTCGTCAAGGATACGGCTGTTTGCGGCGGTTATCCTCTCGACATGAGATATGCCGGTCCGAGGGAAGCCCTGCTCCACGGCCTCTTCAGGCAGAACTTCGGCTGCACGCACCTCATTGTCGGACGCGACCA
>JAJZNW010000036.1 GCA_021811615.1 Bacteroidota bacterium | reverse complement strand
TAAAAGTACGATATCGACCACCGGAGTTATACTGGCAACTTATTATCCGGCTACACTTTAAAATAAGAATCAACGATGAGGCACAACCGAGCCGGAAATTCGAAGGAATCAGGGAGGTCTATGAGAAAGGTTGTTTTTGCAATCAATAGTTCTGCTGACGGATGCTGTGGCCACACAGACATGAATCCCGACGACGAGCTGCTCAGGTACTTCACCGGTGTGCTTCGCAACGCGAGCATCATGCTCTACGGCCGGACCACCTATCAGCTCATGGTGCCCTATTGGCCCGACATCGCCAGGAGCGAATCCGAGACAAACGCAGATAAAGAGTTTGCCCGCGTGTTCGACTCGCTCGACATAGTCGTATTCTCCACGACGTTGAAAGACGCCGGGAGAAGCAAAACGAGAATCGCACGCGCCAATCTTGCCGATGAAGTACTCGCGCTGAAACAGCAGCCCGGGAAAGACATCCTGGTCGGGAGTCTGAGTATCGCGTCTCAGCTTTCGGAGCGCGGTTTGATCGATGAGTATCATTTCGTGGTCCACCCTGTTATCGTCGGAAAGGGGCCGCGTCTGTTCGAAACCGTGAAGCTTCCGGAGAGGCTTCTGCTCGACTTCACCGGTTCGGATACGTTCCGTTCCGGCGTCGTCGCGCTTCATTACAAAAAGCATGCGTAAAAAGAAACCCGATGCGACGCCTGTTGTACCCGATCATATCCCGGTTGACATTCGTCGCATCATTCTATACGCAACACGTTCAATGAATCGACGAGTGATATTTCACATGAGGATCCCATCTGTGACGAGTAATTGGAGGATAAGGTGAAAGATGCAGTCAATTCGTATGAGGGAAGTGCCGCTTCGGGAAAGATATTTACAGGATCGCACTCCCGTACGAAGAGATTTCATGAAGATATCTCGGCACTTGAGATTAATCCGGCGTTGAGAAATGCCGGTGTCATGATTGTAGCCTTGATTGTTCAGCTCCTGCTGGCTTCGGCTGCCTGTCAGGCACAATCGCATGAGGCGAAAACTCCATATCCTGTTATGGCGCCTCTTAATCAGTACCTGATGAAGGATAGGGACTCAGAAATTGCGCTCGCCCGCAGTGCGGCTCCGCCGTCCATTTCCGACAAAGCAGAAGTCATGGTATTGGAGCGGACCGGGTATAAGATAGCGGTGAAGGGCACGAACGGCTTTGTCTGCATAGTGGAACGTTCGTGGGCTACATCGACCGACGACCCGGAATTTTGGAATGATAAGATGCGCGCCCCTATTTGTTTTAACCCTGCCGCAGCAAAAACCTTTTTACCCATCTATCTTATGAAGACTCGACTGGTCCTGGCGGGAAAATCCAGGAAGGCGATCGCGCAGGCGATCTCATCCGCGTTCGATAATGGAAAGCTCCCCTCGTTGGAGCCCGGAGCGATGTGCTATATGATGTCGAAGCAGCAATACTTGAACGATGAAGGCAGGAGCTGGCATCCGCATCTGATGTTCTTTGCCCCCGGTGAGGCGGCGAAAAGCTGGGGAGCCAATCTGCCCGGCTCGCCTGTATTGGCTTCGAACGATCCTCAGGAACGGGCGACGGTGTTCATGGTACTGGTGGGCAAATGGTCCGACGGAACGCCGGCACCGCCGGTTGCGCAATGACCGGCAATTCATGCGACGACGCAACAGCATATACAACTGAGGAGGGCATATATTGAATGCGGACGAGATAGTCAGGGCGTATTATTCAGCTTATGAGTTGAAGGAATGGAAAGCCGTGGAAAACCTGCTTGCCGGGGACATTACTTTCACCAGCCCGAACGATGACTACCACATCGACATACCCGCCTAGAAGGCGAGATGCTGGCCGCAGTCGGAATTCATCGAACGGTTTGAGCTGGAGAGTCTGGTTCAACGCGAGAACGAGGCGTTCATCAAATATCTTTGTACCACGATAAAAGGGGCGACCTTTCGAAATGTAGAGTATTTCCGTTCCGCTGCCGGGAGGATAAGCTCGATAGAAGTTTACTTCGGTGGGAGACTCGGGTATCCCACTGCATCGGCCGCCGGCCAACCGTAATCATGCTAAACTGGAAAAAAGGAAGACTTATGAAATATATTTGCCTGGGTTATATGGACGAGAAGATCTTTGAGAATTTCTCTGAAGGTGAACGGAACAATTTCGTCGATAAATGCTTTGCATACGACGAGGAATTGAAAAGGACCGGGCACTATGCGGGCGGCGAGGCGCTTCAGCCAGGGATGAACGCGGCGACTTTGCGGATTCAGAACGGAAAAGTTTCCGTGATTGACGGCCCCTATGCCGAAACGAAGGAGCAGATCGGCGGCATCATGATACTCGAGGCCGACGATTTGAACCACGCAATCCAGCTTATGTCGAAACACCCGTCGCTCGCTTTGAGCAAAGGGGGCGGCAGTTGGGAGATTCGTCCCGCTGCCGACCTTAGCACAATGACTGAAGAAAGCGAGAAGAGGAGGTAGTCTCAAGAAAAATCCTAAGCACTAAACTCTAAATTCTGAACAAATTCAAAACTCGAAATGCCTCGTCAGTTGCTTTTCATTATTGAAATTCGATCTTAGGATTTGTTTAGAATTTGGGATTTAGAATTTATAGATGACGATCAAATCACAACGCCGGGAGCACCAATGAAATATATTTGTCTCGCATACGAAGAAGAAAGCAAACTCAACTCTCTCACGAAGGGGGAGTGGGACATGCTGCGAAACGAGACTCTCTCATACGTCGACGAACTCCGGCGCAGTGGCAGGCTTATTTCCGCTGAGCCGCTTCAGAGCGTCCACAACGCGACGACCGTTCGCGTCCGGAACGGTAAAATCGGAGTGACGGACGGACCGTTTGCCGAGACGAAGGAAACTCTCGGCGGCTTCTTTCTCATCGATGCCGCCGACCTCAACGAAGCGATACAGATTGCCGCGCATTGGCCGTCGGCACGGCTCGGAAGCATCGAAGTGAGGCCGATCGAGAACAGTCTGAGGGAAAACGGACGATATGAGGGAATCCGAAGCACCAAACTCTAAACCCTGAGCAAATTCAAAATCGAAAGTCGAAAACAGAAAATGTCGGTTGCCGTTTTCGGATTGTGAGTTTTGGAATTTGATATTGTTTAGGGTTTCGAATATAGAATTTCCGGATGCAGCTGTCGATTTTCGCTGTCACCGTTCGACAATTAGTAAAGGGAGAAATGAAATGGCAAAAATCCAGAAGATTACTCCGTTCCTCTGGTTCGACAAAGAGGCGACAGAGGCGGCGAAGTTTTATGTCTCGGTGTTCAAAGGCTCGAGCATCAAGGAATCGCGGGTTCTGAAAAATACCCCGTCGGGTACTGTGGAGATCGTCACGGTCGAACTTCTCGGCCAGGAATTTACGCTCATGAGCGCGGGCCCGTTCTTCAAGTTCAACGAGTCGGTTTCCTTCGTGGTCCCCTGTGAATCACAGGAAGAGATCGATTACTACTGGGAGAAACTTTCCGCCGACCCGAAAGCGGAACAGTGCGGCTGGCTCAAGGATAAATACGGCCTCTCATGGCAGATAGTCCCCGCAGTCCTCGCCGAAATGCAGAAGGATAAGGATCGGGAAAAGGTCGCGCGGGTCACCGAGGCATTTCTTAAGATGAAAAAGTTTGATATCGCCGCGTTGGAAAAAGCCTATGCCGGTTAGAATTCTAAATGTTAAATTCTCAATTCTTAATTAAGAATTCAAAATTCATAACTTAAAATTCTCCAAAGGAGATACTCATGGCAATAGTGAATCCATACATAAATCTTCCCGGCACTACCGAGGAGGCGTTCAACTTCTACAAATCCGCTTTCGGCGGTGAGTTCTCTGCGATCCAGCGGTTCGGAGAGACCCCGGTTGCGGATAAGCTTTCTTCCGAAGAGAAGAATAAGCTGATGCATATAGCACTTCCGATCGGAAAGGGAAACGTTTTGATGGGGACTGACGCCCTCGAATCCATGGGACACAAACTTACATTCGGCAACAACTACAACATCTCGATAGAGACCGACACCAAGGAAGAAGCGAAGAGGATTTTTGACAAACTGTCTGCGGGTGGAAAAGTCGAGACGCCGATCCACGATGAGTTCTGGGGAGCATACTTCGGAATGTTCACAGACAAGTTCGGAATCCGCTGGATGATAAACTACACGTATCCGAAGAAATGAGAACCTCGGTTCTTGCTATTAATCTATCTGTCGACGGTTTTGCCGACGACGAACGGCACGAATTTTCCAGCGGATTGCCGGACTGGACCGGTGTTGATGAGCCGAGGTCTTATCGACGGATATTAACTGGAGGTTCATCCGGTGGTCGCCGGCAGTGGAAGGCGTCTCTTCGGGAACGCGGATGAGAAGTTTATGCTCAGGCTCGTCGAATCAAAGGTGTTCAAGTCGGGAGCGGTCGCGTCCAACTATGTATCAACTCGCGCTTAGGAAGTGGACGAGCGCCTCAGATCGACCTCACGGCAAACATCTGCAGTTGCGATAATTGCTTTTCAAACCGGGAATGCATAAAATTAACAAATGAAATAAGCTGCACTTACCCGCCTCATAGATGCTGCCGGACTCGCGCAGGAGGAGTCTGGGCGAAATTGCGTATCCGGTTCATTCTTTTTCGCGTACCATCTGCTTTAGCCAAGCAAGTAATTAATCTAAATGGAAACCGTCAGGGAAATCATATCGACATTTCGGCAATCGCTTCGGAGCGAGGAACAGGACTACACGCAGCTCAGTGTGCCCAGAGCGGTTGTGTTGCTCGCGATACCGATGATCCTCGAGCTGAGCCTGGAAAGCGTCTTCGCACTTGTGGACATGTTTTTTGTAGGCAAACTCGGCCCGAACGCGATTGCGACGGTCGGGCTGACCGAATCTGTCATGACGCTCGTCTATTCGATTTCGTTCGGATTGAGTTCAGCTGCGACAGCGATCGTCGCACGCAGGATCGGTGAGAAGAATCATGACGGCGCAGCGCATGCCGGAGCACAGTCACTATTCATAGGATTGATAGTCGCTATTGTACTCAGTGCAGTCGGAGTCTCTCTCGGTGGCGCTATCCTGTCGCTGATGGGGGCGAGTCCGGATGTCGTTAGAGACGGCGCAGCATTCACTCGCATCTTGTTCGGCGGAAGCGTGTCGATAGTTCTGCTGTTCCTCATTAACGGGATATTCCGCGGAGCCGGGGATCCGGCAATGGCGATGAAGAGTCTTTGGATTGCCAGCGGAGTCAATATCGTCCTGTGTCCGATACTCATCGAGCTGTTTGGTCTGAAGGGTGCTGCGATTGCCACCGTAGTCGGCAGGAGTTCAGGCGTAATATATCAATCGTTCCATCTGTTCAGAGGCAACGGCGTCCTGACATTCCGCGGCGCGCATTTCCTGTACGATGCCGGAGTCATCAGGTCCCTCGTGAAGATTTCCTGGCCCGCAGCGTCGCAGTTCATAATATCCAGCGGAAGCTGGATTGTGCTGGTGCGCCTCGTTGCGGAGACCGGCGGCACAACTGCGTCGGCAGGATGCCAGATTGCCCTGCGCAACTTCATCTTCTTCATCCTCCCTGCATGGGGCCTCAGCAATGCGGCTGCTACGCTTGTAGGGCAGAACCTTGGAGCAAATCAGATTAGGAGAGCTCAACAGAGCGTCATGCTGGTGACGAAGTATAACGTGGTTTTCATGGGCTTTGTCATGATTTTGTTCCTTTTCTTTTCACATCCGATAGTGAGTTTCTTCTCGAAGGACCGGGCAGTGGTAGAGCATGGCGCGCTTGCGCTGCGTATTTTCGGATCGGGCTTTATTTTCTACGGCATTGAGATGGTTATGGTACAGGCGCTTAACGGCGCGGGCGATACCCGGACACCTACGATTGTGAACTTCGTCGGCTTCTGGATGTTCCAAATACCGATTGCGTACCTGCTTGCTATCGGACTTCACTTGAACGCCACCGGCGCCCTGATTGCGGTACCTGTCGCGGAGACCGCGATAGCGCTTGCAATGTGGTACTACTTCAACAAAGGGAAATGGGTAGAAATAAAAATATAAGGTGAGATTATGGGGAAAATATATCTTTTCAATTTGATCACACTCGACGGCTTCTTCGAAGGTCCACATAAATGGGAGGTCGGCTGGCACAACGTCGATGATGAATTCAGGGAGTTCGCGGTAGAACAACTGAACTCGACGGACATTCTCGTATTCGGGCGTATTACTTACGAAGGTATGGCAAGCTTCTGGACGACGCCCGAGGCCGCGAAAAATGATCCGATTGTCGCTCACCAGATGAATTCATTGCCGAAGATCGTCTTCTCGAGAACGCTTAAAGAAGCTTCATGGAACAACACTACACTCATCAGGGAAAATGCTGCCGACGAAATGATGAAGTTGAAAGCGCAGGGGGGAAAGGACATCGGGATTCTGGGGAGCGCGAACCTGGCTGCGAGCCTGATGCAGCAGAACATTGTCGACGAATTCCGAATCATGGTCAACCCGGTAATATTGGGCAAGGGAAATCCACTGTTCGAGGGTATCCGGGAGAAAATCGGATTGAAGCTCCTGCGAACGAGAAGTTTCAAGTCCGGAAACGTATTACTTCACTATGCCCCGGGGGGATCGGTCTGAAAATCGACGACATCACCGGGCGTGAAGGATGTAAATATCGGGGACAAATGGGAGGCAAAAATGGGTCGCAAAATGCCGGATAGGCCGAGGAAGGAATTCAGACCCGTCGGACCGGATCAGGCGGTCCTGAATCTTCTTTCTCAAAGTAGCGCAGATCTTAAACGGAAAAGGCCGATGACTTTTTGGCTGTACTTTCCGAACATGAAAGGGGCGAAAGGTGCCGGAAAGAAGCTTGCGGAGCTTGGTTTTTCATGCGAATGCGTGAAATCCGCCGGCTCGAAGAAATGGCTCTGTCTCGCTTCAAAGGATGTCGTTCCACGGATCGGGGAGTTGCTTTCAATACACAGTACGATGGATCGAATCGCCGGCGAGTTCGGTGGAATATATGACGGCTGGGAGACAGGACTGAGCCCCGAAGAGGGAAAGGGACTCCCAAACGTCGGCTGATCTTTCGGGAAGATGGTTCACAGGGAAATCAGCAGCAGGAAGAAGCCGATCACCGCGATCAGTGCGTGGAGGGCGGGGAGCCATTTTGGGAACTGCCGGTTCTTTCTGCCGAGTAAGAAAAGTCTGAGTCCGATATATGCGGCGACGATCAGTACTATCATTCCGAATATCTGCGGAACGGAGGAGTCAAGCGCCACGGAAATTATCACGAGCAGGAGCGCGATCGAGGCGATTATACCGTGGATCCTCGCAAGAGTCCGAGGTGTTTTTCCGTCCATAAGGAAGAGTGTCAGCAGGATAATACCCACGAGTATGGCGATTGCGAAAAGGGCGATTGCAGTCGATAGCATTTCTACTGGTTCCTTGTCTGTGTCAATGATCCCCGGAGGTTGAAGCCGACCGGCGAAGGCGCCGATTCAACCGGCATGCTACCGGTGCTTCGGCTGCGCTATCAGAATTTCTCAAGCAAGGCTTCGCATGCTTCATAAATATTAACGGGCTTTACTACCCATCGAGTTCCTCAGGTCGCTTGCGACCGTCACCGGACTGGATTGGCCCCGCAGCTGACGGTCGCCGGCTCAAAGGCTACCTAACCGTGTAAGAGAACGTCAACATCACGTACCTGGTCAATACTTCGTTGTTTGTGTCGTCGATATACGTGTCGGTCACTATGCGGTTCACGCTCTTGTTCTGACCGAGGATGTCGTTGACAGAAAGTTGAAGCTCTCCGCTTCCGTTGGCAAAGAACTTCTTCCCGATGCTGATGTTCCAGAGCACAATGTTCTGATTGTAGCCCGCCGCCAGTCCGCTCGTCAGGACGTTGCTTGCCTGGTTGTTCAGGAAAACCTGGAGCGGAAATTCCCAGTACCACTTGAGCGACGCGGTGTGGGAGTAGTAATTGTTGTTGCCACCGGGAAAAAGGGTGTTCCCGGCAAAGTTGTAGTTGCCCATGTAGGAGACAGTAAAATCGATATCCCTGCTTATGTCGCTGCCTATGACAAATCCAGCGCTGGGTCCGACGGTGTTTGCGGTACTGTTAATGCCGTTCAACATTCCCGGCGTGCGTGTGAATGTGACGCCCGCGTTCAGGTTCAGCATGCTGCTGATGAGGTCGAAAGGTAAGCCGTAAGTGAAAAATGATCTAACGTTCCAGTAATCGCTGAGGTTGACAGGATATGTCAGCTGTGATCCTTTCGGAATCGAAATCCCGTTAGCAAAGAGTGTATCGCGTGTTGGGATTATGTACGCGTTTCCGATATAGTTGTTCGTGTAACTCGCCATTACAAAAAGCGACATGCTCTCGGCTCTTCGCGGGCTCGTGAGATTGTATCTTCCCATAAGACGGTATGTGGTAGACTGATCGAGGTTCGGGTTGCCCGTCGAGAGGAGAAGGGGATTTGAGTTGTCCACGGCCGGCTGAAGTTGCGTGACGGCCGGCGCGGTCGTGAAAGTTCTGAAGAATATCCGCAGGAATCTCCCCGAATATGACCTGTACATCAAAAGCGCATTCGGAAGGAACGAACTGAACCGCCTGTCGATGCTTATGTTCGATGTGGTCGAATCGTTCCCCTGCAATTCGGCGAACTGGTACGCCAGGTTTGCCATAAGATTAAAGCCGCTGCCGTGCCACCTGTAGCCGATACCCAACTGCTGGGTTATGTAATTATCCGCGTAAACGTTTGACAGCGGAAGGTCGAGGCTGGTGTACCCTCCGGTAACGGGATCATAGTTATACGTGTTTTTGCTCGCGGTATTCCTAGTGAACGAGGGATTGTAAGTGAGTTCCATCATGGCGTCGACGTCTGTCGGCTCGGTATATATCAAATTGGCGCTGATCGTCTCCACATTCGAAAGGTAACCCGATTGCTGCGCGGTGCTGTCGTTCAAACCTTGCACGAGTTCATCCGAAGCGGCCTGGGCGGAATAGACGTCCGAGCTGAACAAGTTACCATTGGTGATCTTACGGTTCGCACCCACGCCCAGGTCCAGCGATATCGTACGTCCCGGCAGGTCGAATCGATGCCTCAGGATTACATGAGTCGACAAATTGTAGCCGCTATTGATAGAGCTCGTATTCGAAAGCGATTGAGAGAGTGTGGAATTGTCTGTCGACGCCGCGTTGAGCAGGTCGTTTGCGGTATTGGATTGGAAGTACAATACCGGAAGGACGATCAGCCCGTTCGACTGGTCCGGCCAGTAATCGATGCGGGCGTTTATCCTGTTGTTGTAGTTGCGGCTCGCCGCATTGCTGTTTTGATCATACAGGCTCGTGGAGTCTCCGCCCAGAAGATAAATGCGATGGTCGGTCTGAATGTTCTGATTGTTAACCTGGTTGAAGAAGTAACTTCCCTGCGCAAACAGGCCTTTTGCGAGGCTGTCGGAGGTGTTCGCACCGATCATACTTGTGGTGTTTATTCCCTGCTGCTGGCCTATAAGCTGATTGTTCGGGTTGACGGCACCTGATGCTCCGAACGGGGCGGCACGGCCCGGTCCTCTCCCGCCGCCCGGACCCATTCCGGGCATGAACACACGGTTGTTCGTGGAGATGACTCCAAGTATGTCCTGCGTCGAGAAGTCCTGCTGGTTGACGTTGTTGGAGGAGCCTATAAGAGAGAGTCTCCTGCTTCCTTCGAAGAGGTTTATGTTTCCGGAGGCGTCATAGCGGCGGTTCTCACCGTAGCCGCCTGCGATTTTGCCGAAGTCTACCCTCCTCCTGCGCCAGCGAGTAATTACATTTATGGTCTTGATGTCGTTTCCGTCGTCGAAACCTGTGAACTTGGACTGATCGCTCATCTGGTCGTATACCTGTATCTTTTCGATTGCACTGGCCGGTATATTGCGAAGAGCGATAGTGGGGTCGTTCCCGAAATACGGCTGGCCATCGATCAGCACTTGCTGCACCTGCTCTCCGCCCACTGTGACAGTCCCGTTGCTGACCACCATGCCGGGCATTTTTGAAAGGAGGTCCTCCATTGTGGCATCGCTGTTGACTTTCACGGATTTGGCTGAATACTCCGTAGTGTCTCCAACCTGTACGGCAGGTGGAATTCTTCCTTCCACGGTTACACCGCGGATCGGGATCGGCTCGTCTGACATAATAAGCGTACCGAGGTCCACAAGACTTCCTTTTGGCTCGATCGTGAACGTAAGTGTCTTCTTGCCGATGGCGGTGGCCTTGAAGCGGTACGATCGCTTCGGAACGCTGTTGAAGATGAATACTCCATCAAAGTCCGTTGAGGCGATGAAGGCGCGCAGACTATCGTCAGGATCCGTCAGGCGGACAATCGCCCCCGCCACCGGAGTACGATTGTCGTCGAGAATTCTCCCTTTGACTGAGATAGTCTGTGCAAACGCCGTCGAGGATAATCCCACCACGCACGCCAGGAGTATCTGTATGTTTCCGAATCGTTTCACGTTTGAATCACCGTGTTTGATAAGGAAATTATCTCCACGGTTTAAAGATTGGTTTACTTCTTTTATTCTTTCCCACCCCCTTATTATCTTGACTGGAAATTTCAATGGAGCCCCATCTAGATAAAAGCGACGCCTATTCTTCACTGCGGATAAAAGATTTCCGCAGCTTCATAACCGCTTATTTCTTTCTCACATTTGCGCTGCAGATGCAGTCCGTCGTCGTGGGTTGGCAGGTCTATCAACTGACGCACGACGCGCTCTCTCTCGGACTCATAGGGTTTGTTGAGGTAGCCCCTTTTTTCAGCATAGTCCTTTTCTCCGGTCATGTTGCCGACGTGTTCAGCCGAAAGAAAATAATAGTCATCGCAACTTTCGTATATCTGCTTTCCGGGTTGTCGCTCCTGCTGCTTTCGACGGTGTTCAAATCGGCTCTTAGCTCTCACGGTGCTTTCCCGATTTACTGTGTCATATTCGTGACCGGGATCGCACGCGGTTTTCTGTCGCCCGCCATACTGGCGCTCATGCCGCAGCTTGTCCCGAGGAAGATATTCGGCAATGCCTCTACATGGAACAGCCTTGTCGGACAGATCGGGGAAGTGACCGGCCCGGCCGTGGGCGGCTTGATATACGGCTTCTCTGGTGTCGGCAGTGCGTATGCAGCCGTCGTAATCGTAAGCATCCTTACCTTCGTCGCTTTTTTGATGGTCTCGGACAAACCCTTGCCGAAACGGGGCCATCCATTGTCTATAAGGGAAAGCCTTGCCGAAGGTGTCCGCTTCGTTTTCAAAACGGAGGTCATCCTTAGCGCAGTGTCGCTCGACATGTTCGCGGTCTTTTTCGGCGGTGCCGTCGCTGTCCTGCCGATATTTGCCGACAGGATTCTCCATGCAGGTCCGGAGGGGCTCGGGATACTTCGCGCGGCTCCTGCGGTCGGAGCTATTGTCATGTCTGTTGTTCAGGCGCACCGGCCGTTCCTCGACAGGGCAGGGCGAAGCCTGATCATAAGTGTCTTTGGTTTCGGAATATCCATTATCGTATTTGCACTATCGAGAAACATCTGGCTCTCTTTGGCCGCCCTCTTCATGAACGGATTATGTGACAACGTTAGCGTCGTTTTGCGCACAGCGATAATACAGCTTAATACACCGGATGAGCTTCGCGGGCGCGTTTCCGCGGTGAACGGCATCTTTACGGGTGCCTCGGACGGTCTCGGCTCTTTCGAGTCGGGTTTCGCGGCGAAGCTGCTCGGGTTGGTCCCTTCGGTTGTTATCGGAGGAGGTATCACACTTGCCACCGCGGCTACAACGCGTGCTCTCTCCCGGAGGTTGTGGAACCTTAAGATGTGAGCGGGCGGAGGAATTGAGCGCTTCATTGAATGACCGGGACGCATACGCCGTCCTGCGGGTGCGTGATTTCAGGTGGTTCATAGCTGCCCGGTTCGCCATGACCTTCGGCATCAGGATGCAGTCGGTTATAGTCGGCTGGCAAATCTACGAGCTGACGCACAGTGCACTTTCACTTGGGCTGATCGGCCTGGCGGAGGCGCTCCCGTTCTTCGCGATATCGCTCTTCGGCGGCCACGTCGCGGACCTCGTGAGCAGGAAGAGAATCATACTCGTATCTAGTGTCATCTATTTTATCTGTGCCGCGGCACTGCTTCTCGTGTCTACCAGGCTCGACTGGCTGCTGAACCTTCACGGTGTTTATCCGATTTACGTGATTATCTTCATAACCGGACTCGCTCGCGGTTTCCTTTCACCGTCGCAGACTGCTTTCATGGCACAACTTGTCCCGCGGGAATTGTACGGAAATGCGTCGACATGGAGCAGCGTCGCATGGCAGCTCGCCGATGTTACCGGCCCTGCAACGGGCGGGTTGGTCTACGGATTTTCCGGAGTAGGCCCCGCTTACAGCCTCGTCGTCATCTCGACGCTCGTGGGCGTGGTCTGTTATACGATGGTCAGAAAGAAACCCGTGCCGGAACGCAAGGCAAGGGAGTCGATCCTGAAGAGCCTTTCCGGCGGTCTAAGGTTCGTCTTCGGCAATCAGATCATACTCGGCGCGATATCGCTCGACATGTTTGCGGTGCTCTTCGGAGGCGCGGTCGCGGTCCTGCCGGTATTCGCAGACCAGGTGCTGCATATCGGCGCGGAAGGGCTCGGCTTCCTGCGGGCCGCGCCGGCGGTGGGGGCGGTCATTATGTCTGTCATCCAGGCTCACTATCCCTTTTTCAAGCGTGCGGGCAGGAATCTATTCCTGTGCGTCTTCGGCTTCGGCATAGCCATGATCGCCTTCGCACTCTCGAAGAATTTCTACCTTTCGCTCTTCATCCTGATAATAAGCGGTATGTTCGACAACGTCAGCGTCGTCATCCGGAACACCATCATACAGCTTCAGACGCCCGACGAGATGCGGGGACGAGTAGCTTCCGTCAACGGCTTGTTCGTAGGTTCCTCGAATGAAGTCGGGGCGTTCGAGTCGGGAGTTGCCGCTCAGCTGATGGGGCTCGTCCCGTCGGTTGTGTTCGGAGGGGTGGTGGCGCTTCTGGTCGTGGGAGCCGTAAGGAAGTTTGCGCCGAGGCTGAGTAAGCTGGAACTGTAGCGGGGATTGGAATAGTGGAATAATGGGAAAATGGAATTGGGATTAATGTGAGGAAAGGCGATTACAAATTCCCGGGTAACAACCCGGAAACGTAGGGTCAGATCTCGGATTATCGGTCAGCCGTCCCTCAATGTGGACTACTGCGGCAGGGGCTGCATTATCCGGAAAAAGAAAGGCGAGCGCACCCCAAAATGATCCGCTCGCCGTTTAGTAATCCGACAATACTTAAGTCGATTTTCCTGCTGTCTAATTATGGCTTGACTGCGGAACAGGACCTTCAGTCTTTTCCCCTGATCAGCTCTTCGGCAATCTGTACCGCGTTAGTCGCTGCGCCTTTTCTTATGTTGTCGGAGACGATCCACATGTTGAGCCCGTTCGGAACCGTGTCGTCCCGCCTGATTCGGCCGACGAATGTCTCGTCCTTATCGTAGGCGTTGAGCGGCATTGGGTACACGTTGTTTGCAGGGTCGTCCTCGACGATAATTCCCGGCGCTTTCCTTAGAATTGCGAACACGTCCTTCAGCTCGTACGGTTTCTCGAATTGGAGGTTCACGCTCTCGCTGTGCCCTCCGAAGACGGGGACACGCACGCACGTCGGGCTGACCTTTATCGAATTGTCTCCCATGATCTTCGTCGTCTCGAAAATCATCTTGAACTCTTCCTTCGTGTATCCGTCTTCGCGGAACACGTCGATGTGTGGAAGACAGTTGAAAGCAATTTTATGAGGAAACTTGTGAGTGTCGCCCGCCTTTTTGCCGAGTTCTTCGTCGAGCTGGTCGACGCCTTTCTGCCCCGCTCCGGTCACCGACTGGTACGTCGATACGACAACCCTCTTTATCCTGTACTTGTCGTGCAGGGGCTTCAGAACCACAACCATCTGGATCGTGGAACAGTTCGGGTTGGCGATTATTCCGTGGTGCTTGAATATGTCCTGGCGATTGACCTCCGGGACGACGAGTGGAATTTCCGGGTCCATCCGCCAAGCGCTGCTGTTGTCGATGACGACTGTCCCGGCCTTTGCCGCGATCGGAGCGAATTCCTTGCTGACTGTCGCGCCTGCGGAGAACAGCGCTATCTCAATTCCCTTGAAGCTGTCGGGTGTGAGTTCTTTTACTTCTATTTTCTCGCCCTTGAAAGTAATCTCTTTGCCGACCGATCTCTTCGACGCCAGCGGCGTCAGCGTCTTCACGGGAAAATTACGCTCTTCTAGAACCTGTGTCATCTTTCGTCCTACAAGTCCTGTCGCACCTACTACTGCTACATCGTACGCTTTCATCTTGCTGCTGATCCTAATTTAGTTTCATCGTTATGTTTGTCGATATCTGTGACTGTCTGATTGAATCTGCCTTCCGGGAACGAAGAGTCAGCGCCCCTTCTTTTCAAAGTGAAGCATCATGAAAATGTACCTGGCGAGATCCTCTGCTATCTCGAAACGCTTCGGAACCGTTGAAGAAATTCCGGCCCCCGGGATGCACTTTTGTCTTTGTCTCCGGCAATACCTGATCGGAATTAAATAACGAAAAAATCGGCTTTAAATCAAATCCTCGTAGGTCTCTCGCTCTCTCACTACACGGGCGGAACCTTTCTCGATGAGGATTTCCGCTGGTTTTGGACGCGAATTGTAGTTGGATGCGATTGAATATCCGTATGCACCGACGGTCATAATGCCGATGAGATCGCCCCTCTTAAGCGCAGGAAGCTCCCGTTGGACTGCGAACGCATCTGTAGTCTCGCATACCGGCCCGACGACATCTACGAGTGAAAACTCCGACTTCTCGAGCCGGAGCGGAACTATCTGGTGATATGCCGAATATAGCGCGTGGCGCATCATGTCATTCATCCCGGCGTCTACGACGATAAAAGTCCTGTCGGCCGATTTCTTCTTGAACAGGACCCGGGTAAGGAGCACTCCGGATTCCGCCACGATGAATCGCCCGGGCTCGAGTGCGATATCGCATCCGGGGAAGGAGAGCTTCTCCTTGATAACACGCGCGAGCGTATTCAAATCGATGAGCGGTTCCTCTTTCTTCTCCAGAGGGAGGAGATCGTGTTTGATCGCGTTCCTGTATCGGACGCCGATCCCGCCGCCGAGATCGATCTGGTTTATCTTAATTCCTTCCTTCGCGAGTCCGAGAACAAAGTTCCTGATGGATTCCGCCGCTTCCTCGAAAGGGGAATGCTCGGTGATTTGCGAGCCGATGTGCGAATGGATGCCTACGAGTTCTATGTTTTTCATCTGTACCGCACGCTTCGCAGTCTCACCGGCCCGGTCTATATTGATGCCAAACTTGTTTTCCTTGAGGCCGGTCGAAATGTGCGGGTGAGTGTGTGCGTCGACGTCCGGATTTATCCTGAGAGAGACCCGCGCAGTTTTTCCAAGCGCCACGGCCCGTTCCGAGACTACTTTGAGCTCTTCATTGGACTCGACGATTATAACGCCTATCTCTCGTGATAGGGCGAAATCGATGTCCCGGTCTGTCTTTCCGACGCCGGCGAGCGAAATCGTGGAAGGAGGGAAACCGCTTTTCAACGCGACGAATATTTCACCCGCCGAGACGGTGTCCGCACCCGCTCCCATCGAACTTATCAGCCTAAGGAGTTCCGGGTTAGAGTTGGCCTTCAGGGCGTATAAGATCCGCGTACCCGGGATTACACTGAAAGCCTTCTGTAGCTGCTTGAGATTCTTCGATATTTGATTCCCGCTGTAAACGTAAAGCGGTGTCCCATATTGCCCGGCCAGCTCTTCTGCCGGTACTTCTTCAATGAAAAGTTGATTTCCTACGTACTTGATTTTTTCCGTCATTGCGTTCGCTTCTTGAGTTAGTCAAAGTGAGTTAAGCCCCTTGACTCAATCGAAAATTTCGTGGAACGATCCTTGAGAACCGGCGTCGGCGAACAGCTCTTCGTGAAGCATCTGGACGGTCTGGCCGATGTCCTTCTCGTCCACCACGAATCCGACATTTATTTCGGAGGCGCCCTGCGAAATCATATTGACCCTGACCTCTTTCAACGCGGAAAAAATTCTCCCGACTACGCCTGGACTGTACCTGATATTCTCACCCACTATGCAGACGATTGCCTTCCCGGCGGACTCGGATACTTCGGCGAACTCGGAAATATCCCTCTTCAGCTCCTCGAGATGTGTCGTGTCCTCGATCGCGATTGTAACGCTCACCTCGCTTGTGGCGACGGCGTGCGCGATCGTCTGGTACTTGCTGAACACCGAGAACACTGCTTCAAGAAAATTGGGTGCAAGAAACATCCGGCTCGATTCGATGTTAAGGAGAGTTATGCGCTCCTTGTAAGCAATCGATTTCGCCACGCACTCTTTGTTGCCGTCGCCCTTTGTAATCAGCGTACCATTATAAGAAGGATTCCGCGAATTCCGCACATAGACAGGAATACTCTTGTCTATTGCGGGTAAAATCGTTTTCGGATGCAGGACCCGGGCGCCGAAGTAAGCAAGCTCGGATGCCTCGTTGAAGGACATCTTCTTTATCCGCCTCGCGCCCTTCACTATGGAAGGATCAGCCGTTAGAACGCCGTCGACATCGGTCCATATCTGGATCTCCTCCGCATCGAGAAGTGAGCCGACGATGGAGGCGGAATAATCCGAACCGCCGCGTCCGATGGTCGTGGTTATCCCGTTTTCACTTGAGCCGATGAATCCCTGCGTCACCACGACGTAACCGTCGCGAACAAGAGGGAGGAGGAGCTTTTTCGATTTCTCCTCGACGATATCGAATAGAGGAACGGCATTGCTGTAGTTGTCGTCGGTGATCATGAACTCTCTCGCATCGACGAACATCGATTTCATTGACGATTCTTCCATCGCCTGTGCGATGATCATTGATGAGAGCCTCTCGCCGTATGAGGCGATGGTGTCGCGCGACCTGCCGGTCACCTCACCGAGCACGGATATAGCCTGTGAAAGGTTCTTCAGCTCGTGGGCATAGACGGATATTTTGCCCTTCAGATAGTTCTTCGGAAGCTCCGCACCTATGAGCTCATCGACGAGCTTCTCATGCCTTGATCGGATCGCTGCTATCAAGTCGTTTGCCTGGTCTTTCTTTCCGGTCGCTGAAAAATCTGCGATCTTAAGGAGCTGGTTCGTCACTCCCGCACAGGCGGAGACGAAGACTATAGGTCTTCTGGGTAATTCGGAATCAACTATTTCGATTAGTCTGCGAATTGCAGCGGAATCCTCAACGGAGGTTCCGCCAAATTTCATTACAATCATCGTGGATCATTACTTCCGGTTATTATGGTCTGTGAGTTTAAAAGGTTACCCGAATAGACGGGATTTCTGGAATCAATATCCATTGCGGTATTATGCGAAGGCGACTACAAGTCTATAAAGCGGATCGTAGAAGAAATTGATGATCGAATTGAAAATTGCTAAGAATGCCGGAATCTGCATCAAGAGTATGATGAGTATGATTCCCATGAAGCCGATTCTGCTGTAAGTCATCGCTGCCGAATCGGGAAGAAGTGAAGCCAGGACGTGCGATCCGTCCAGTGGAGGAATAGGAACGAGGTTGAAAACACCGAGTATGACGTTCAGGTAGATGCCCCCTGAAAACATCTTCAACAGGAAAACATAAAACTCCGAGTTTGTCGCTGCAGCGCCGATAACGGGTTGAAGCTGGAGCAGGCCGATCGTGATGAGCGAGCAAAGCAGGGCCAGGGCCAGATTGGAAAGCGGTCCGACCGCCGAGACGATTACCTCGTCCCGCTTGTAGTCGGAAAAATTCATCGGGTTCACCGGGACCGGCTTGGCCCACGCGATGAGCACCTGGCCCACGGTGAGAAGCGAGAACAGCGGTATGATTATCGATCCCATGAGATCGATGTGGGGTATCGGATTGAGCGTCAGCCGGCCGGAGTCGCGCGCCGTCGGATCGCCGAGCTTCAATGCGGCATAACCGTGAGATATCTCGTGTATGATGACCGAAAACAACAGTATCGGGAGTATATATAATTCACGAAGCATATTTTCCTCTTGGATGAAACTTGTCAAGAACTTCTTTAAGATAACTCCTGTCGAGGTGCAGGTAAACCTGTGTGGTGCCTATGTCGCTGTGTCCGAGCATTTCCTGAACGGCCCGAATATCGGCCCCGCCCTCGAGAAGGTGGGTTGCGAAAGTATGTCTCAACGTGTGTGGGTGAATTTCCTTCTTGATGTCGGCTTCTTTCGAATACTTTCTGAGCATCCTCCAGACGGAGATCCGCGACAGCCTTCCTCCGCGGAAGTTCAGGAATATCAAATCACTTCCCGGGGACTTGTCCGTGCCCGCACGGGGTTGTCCCGTTTTAGACCGCACCGATGAGTCGTACCTGTCGATCCACTCGAGCGCCACTTCGCCAATTGGGATTATTCTTTCTTTGGATCCCTTCCCGAATACTCTGATCACATTCTCGCTTTTAATTAAATCTCTTTTCCTGAGATTAACAAGCTCACTAACTCGCACCCCCGTGGCGTAAAGTGTCTCGATAATGGCGCGGTCCCTGATCCCGAGCTCGGACGACGTATCGGGAGCCATAATCAGCCGTTCGACCTCGTCGCGGGTCAGCACGACGGGTAGTTTTTTCGACGGTCTTGGACGATCGAGATTTGCGGTCGGGTCGAATTCCGACATCTTCCTGAATACGAGGAATCTGTGTAGATTCTTGACAGCCGAGAAATTCCGCGCGATGCTGCTTTGTTTCAGACCGAGATCGAAGAGTGCCCTGAAATAATTCCGGACATCGGCCCTCGAAACCTCGTTCAATCCGGTCTTGCCTTCAGACTCCATGAACTCAGCGTATCGGTTCAGATCGTTGTGGTAAGAAACGAGGCTGTTGTCCGCCAGCCCTTTTTCGAATTTCATGAACTCGAAAAAGAGTTCGAGCTGGCTGGAAATCTTCCTGTTCATTTCGGGCACAGACATCTCGTGGAATCCAGGAAGGGGGTTACTTCTTACGCGGGCGCCTGACGGGGTGTGAACTCCGGGATCTCTTCCTCGGCTTCGGTTTCGGCTTCGAAGGGGGAGGCGCAAGCTCATCCAGTTCTTCCTGGCTCAGTTCGCTGATCGGCTCGGGTATCTCTTCTGTTTCAGCCGGAGGGGGAGGTTCGTCCCTGGTGATGGACTTCTGTCCCGGATACTCGATGCGCTTGTGATATATTCCGGAAAGAACCGCGACGAAACTCTCTTTTATCCTGGTCAGGTCGACGAATGTTAGACTCGTTTCGTCCAGCTGCCCCTCTTCGTACCTGCTTTTCACGATGGCATCGATCATCGAGACGATATTTCCCATCGACTTCTCTTCCAGCGATCTTGTCGCAGCTTCCACCGAATCGGCGAGCATGACAATGGCAGTCTCTTTCGAACGCGGCTTCGGTCCGTCGTACCTGTAGTCGTCTTCGCTTACGTCACCGGTGGCGAAGGGTCTCTTCAGCGCTTTCCCATAGAAGTAAGCCACCAGCGTTGTACCATGATGCATCGGTATGAAGTCCAGTATGCGCTGAGGCAGGTGGTATTTCTTTCCGAGCTCGATGCCGTCGGAAACGTGAGACATCACCATCTGGACGCTTATGTCCGGAGGGAGCCAATCGTGTTTCGATTTGTTGGAATCCATCGTGTTTTCGATGAAATACTCGGGTTTCAGTGTCTTTCCGATGTCGTGGTAATATGCTCCGACACGCGCCAGTATGGAGTTTGCACCCACTGCCTCGGCCGCCTTCTCGGCGAGCGTCCCCACGATGATCGAGTGATGGAATGTCCCCGGCGCCTTCTGCGACAGCTCGCGAAGTGCGGGCTGATTAAAATCCGAAAGCTCCAGGAGAGTCAAATCGGTCGCGATGTTGAATACCCTCTCGAAGAATATGAGGAGGCCGAAGGTTATGATCGGCGATAGGACGGAGTTGACGGCAATCAGAGAAAAACTCGCCAACATAGTCGACACGTCCTCAGCCCGCTGGAAGGATATCGCGAGGGTCGCCAGGGCATATCCGAAGAAGATGAATACGAGACTTCTGAATATCTGAGTTCTGTTCTTAATGTCTCGCACAGTGTAGACCGCCAGCGCGCCGGCGCTGAGTGCTGTAAACGCGGCTCCGAAGTCATTACCCTTCATCGCTCCGACCATGAGCGCGATGGCCACGGTGGCCTGAAACGCCAGCCGCGAATCGAAAATAACAGTTAGTATCATCGATGCGACCGGAACAAGGACGAGATATTGAACCGGTAGAGTCGTTTGGGCGGTGAAGGCGAAATACATGAGCAGCCCCTCAAAAATGATGAGGACCGCGATCAACAGAAGCATCTTATTGTTGAAGAAAACCTTCTTCCTGAAGAGGAAAAGGTAAATGCAGAGGAGCCCGATGATGACGAGCATCATCAGGAATTTTCCTCCAAACTGGAGGAGCATGCTTGCCGCGCCCGTCCTTTCACGCAGGGCCTTCTCCAATGAATCAAGCTTCAGCTTTATCTCGTTAGTTATCTTGTCGTGTTTCCCGATAATGCGTTCGTTTTCCTTGACGAAGCCGACGGTCTTCGGGACCAATTCGACAGCTGCTTTGATTTCACGCTGTGTCTGGGACCTGTTGTATGTGAGGTTCGGAAGGACTTGTGAAGCTATGGCACTCGAGAGTATCTGGGCGCTCGCCGTGTCTCCCTTGAGTATGCTGAGGGAGGCGGCATCCAGCTGTCTGGCAACGTCGCGAATCGTCAGAACCTGTTCAAGCGGAACCGGCGTCTCCGAATTTCCCTGCCTCACAACAATCACCGACGATCCCACCTGGTCGCGCGGCCTGTCTATGACACCCGTCTGGTAATCGCTCGCGAGTATCGGAGTGATAGTGTAGGAAAGCGAGCCGATCCTCCGAAGAAGCATCGGATTCCGGTAAATGTTGACGAGGAGCTGGTGCCACTCGGAAGTTGAGAACCTGTATGGAAGGTTCTGCATTATGCTCATCAGCGCCGAAGAGTCTCTCTGGAATATGCGACTGTTCCGTTCGCGTTCCATCCTCAGCTGCAGTTCAAGCGCCGTCCTGATCTGCGACATGAACGCGGCGGTGGAATCAAGCCGGTACCTTTCGATCTCGACCCGGTCGAACACGGGCTTCACGTTCTCAACCGCTTGCTTGACCTCCCGCTTGTACTCGGCGGGGTCTTTGTAGATGGGGAAGGAGAAAGGTGCTATGACGTCCTCGTGTGTCCAAATCGTGCCGACGTCGTAATGAATCTTGAGCTGATTCTGGGAGGGAGCAAGGAGTGTTACTGCCAGGACGAGTCCGGCAAGAAGAAGGATCTTGATCGTCATGCTTTTTTCAAAGTCAATTCCTCTTAATCGTCGAAAATCATGCCTGAGCCGAGCGAGAATATCTTTCATTCTTATCAGTACCGGTTGTTTTTTCTGGTTTCGTACAGAAGTTCGAAAAACTCCGCCGCCCCGTCGCCGTCATTCGTCGATTCCGTAATGAAGTCTGCCCGTTTTTTCAACTCGGGAACCGCGTTCTTCATCGCTATCCCTGTACCCGCGCGTTTGAAAGCCTCGATGTCGTTTCTGAAATCGCCCAGGACGGCCACTTCCTTCCTGCCAATCCCAAAGTATCTCTCCAGTTGAGCCAGGCCTGTGGCCTTCGAACAATTCTTGTTTCGGAACTCGAGATACCACCGACCGTTGTGGGCAGTACTGCGGTATGAACTGGTTTCAACCTTAGAGAAAAGGCCGAACGCGACTCTCTCGATCGCCTTCAACTCCTCGTGATGCTCTCCCCCTGCGATTATTCTGACTGTCGTGTTGACGTAGGGTGAGAGATCCTCGACGACCTCGCTCTCTAAATCGAGGCTTTCTATGTAGCCCGGGAGTGTGGCCGCAGATTCAAGCTTGACAAGTCTGTCGTCCGCGAGGAGGGCGATACTTGTCATCTTTTTCTCGGCCTCTTCGAGAGCACTCCTTACTGTCGAAGGTTTGATGAAGCTTGCAGAAATATTTCCCTCTGCATGAGGAAGGCGCACCAGAGCTCCATCGAGAGAAATTATCGGCGAGGTGAGCCCGAGCCTGTCGGCAATTCGTTCGGCCGACGAATGCGCTCTGCCGGTCATTATGGCCAGGTTAATACCGAGTTCATTGAGTTTCTCAACCGCTCTTCTCGTTTTTTCGGAGATTTCTCCCTCATCGTCGAGCAACGTCCCGTCTAAATCAGTCACGATAAGTCTAATATGTCTGAGTTTTCCGGTTAAGTTGCGAGAAAGAGTGTGCATTGAAGTTTCGTTTGTAGTTTAATGATTACGCAAATCATAATAAAATTACAAGTCGGGCCATATCTCACCTGACTGAATTGCATTTCGGCGCTATAAATGATAAATTTATGCGTTTTTTTAAAGGAGAACATGAGTAAAATTAAGAAAATTGGCGTTTATACGAGCGGCGGGGACGCGCCGGGCATGAACGCGGCACTAAGAGCAATCGTAAGAACGGCTGCATATCGGGGCATAGATATCGTCGGAATTCAGCATGGTTACAACGGCATGATAAAAGGGGACTTCGTACCGCTTGGTCCCCGTTCCGTCTCAAACATCATCCAGCGTGGTGGCACACTTTTGAAGACTGCGCGCTCCCAGGAGTTCATGACGCGTGAAGGTAGAGCGAAAGCAGCTGCGAACCTGAAATCTCAGGGGATCGAAGGCCTTGTGGCAATCGGAGGTAACGGCACCTTCCAGGGTGCGACTCTCCTTCACGATGAGCACATGATTCCTACCGTCGGCGTCCCGGGAACTATCGACAACGACTTGTACGGGACGGACTTCACGGTCGGCTACGACACTGCCATAAACACGGCTGTTGAAGCGATCGACAAAATTCGTGATACTGCAGACGCTCACGACAGGGTGTTTTATGTAGAGGTCATGGGACGCGACGCCGGCTTCATCGCTCTCGACGTAGGCATAGCTGGAGGAGCGGAATACATTGCGATCCCCGAGATCGAGGAGAATTTTGAGGCGATCAGGCAGAAGTTAACGTCGGGGGGTCGCCAGAGAAGCAGCATTGTCGTTATCGCAGAAGGATGTTTCAAAGGCGGCGCTGTAGACCTTGCAAGGAGGATGAGCGAGTTTGTCCACCTGCACTACCGTGTGACCGTCCTCGGTCACATTCAGCGCGGCGGGAGCCCGACTGCCCGCGACCGCGTGCTCGCTGCCAAGCTTGGATCGGCGGCCGTCGAAGCGCTGCTGCACGGTGAAACAAACGTGATGGCTGGCGAAATTAACGGCAACGTCGTTCTCACCCCTATGCGTGACACGTGGGAAAAGAAGAAAGCTGTGGACAATAGCCTCGTTGAGTTGTCCCAGGTCCTTTCAATCTGACGGAGGCGCGTCGGTTGTCCTCATCCCGCCGACGGTAAAAGACCGGAGAAAACTTTTGATGACAAGTCCGAAAAAATTCCTCGTTGCAGCGGTTCTTTCCATTGCAGCGTCGTTCTTTGTCCAGGGGTGCAGCCTGACCCAGCTTACTATAGGGGCGACGAGCGGCATCATTAACGGCGGATTCAAGGCAATAAACCGCGAGACGGACCTGGATCTGGCATCGCAGGCAATCCCAGCCGATCTGAAATTGCTGGACGGTCTCATCATCGAGGCGCCCAACAACGAGAAGCTCCTCCTCCTCGGAGCGCAGGGATATACCAGCTATGCCCTCGGCTTTGTTCAGGATTCCTCGAGACCTCGCGCGAACCTTTTCTACCTGCGCGCGCGTGATTACGGATTGAGGATTCTGTTCAGGAACGAAAATTTCAAAAAGCATTTCCACGGGGACGTTGCGGACTTCGACAAGGCTCTGAATGAGTTGGGAAAGGGCGATGTTCCCGCCGTTTTCTGGACGGCCAATGCCTGGGGAAATTACGTCAACCTCAACCGGGACAACGTCAATGCCCTGTCTGATCTGCCGAAGGTGGAGGCCATGATGAAGTTTGTCCTGAAGTACGATCCGTCATATTTCTACGGCGGGGCGCATCTTTTCTTCGGGACGATCCTCGGAAGCCTCCCGGCAATGTTCGGCGGCGATACCACGGCTTCGAGGGTGAATTTCGAAAAAGCAATTCAATACTCGGACGGCAAATTCCTGATGACTTATTACTATTTTGCCAAGTCGTATGCCGTCATGACGCAGAACAAGGAGCTTTTCGTCTCGCTCCTGAACAAGGTGATAGACGCGCCGGAGAACCTGTTGCCAGATGAAAATCTCGCGAATGAAATCGCCAAAGAGAAGGCGAAAGAGTTGTTGAAACACGAAAGTGATTATTTCTGAAAGGTCGAAAATGTCAAAGATTGCAAAGAGTCTTTATGTAATGGTGTCGGTGTTGCTGCTTTCGAGTATTTCCGTTTACGCGCAGCAATATACGATTAAGTTTGCGACAGTTGCCCCGCTCGGAAGCACCTGGATGAATGTCATGGAACAGTACAACGCGGCTGTCATGAAGGAAAGCGGCGGAAAGCTCGGCTTCAAATTTTACGCAGGCGGCATCGCCGGCGACGAAAAGGATGTCCTGAGAAAAATCAGGATCGGCCAGTACCAGGCAGGTGGTTTCACCGGCGTGGGGATGGGAGAGATCGCTCCTGAAGAGAGAATCCTGGATACGCCTTTTCTCTTCCGCGATACTTCCGAGATCAACTATGTCTACAAGAAATTCACACCGCAGTTCAGCGAAGCGTTCGAACGCGGTGGCTTCGTTTTCCTCGGCTGGGCGGAAGTCGGCTTCGTCTACGTCTTCACGCAGAAACCGATATATACCGTGGAGGACATGAACGACGTGAAAGCATGGATGTGGGAAGGAGATCCGATAGCCCAGGTATCGTTCAAGGTCCTGCACCTCGCCCCGATCCCGCTCTCGGTGACCGATGTCAACCAGGCCCTTCAAACGGGAATGGTAAACTGCGTTTACTCGTCGCCACTGGCAATGATCGCACTCCAATGGTTCACGCAGGTGAAGTACATGCTCGATGTTCCCCTGGCGAATGCGAGCGGAGCCGTTCTGATATCGAAGAGGTATTTCGATACGCTGCCGCCCGACCTTCAGCAGATTCTGGTAAAGAACGGCCAGATTTACCTGAAGGAACTTACTGAGATGAGCCGGGTCGAAAATAACAAGGCGATAAAGACGCTCCAGTCTAAAGGGATAGTCCTGACAAGTCCGAAATCCAAGGAAGCACTTGCCAGGTACTACAAGACCGGGGAAGAAGCGCGGCAGATGCTCGTCGGAAAATTGTATTCACAAAAATTGCTCGATGAAGTCCAGTCGGCACTCGCCCAGTATCGCAAGGAGCATCCGGGAAAGTGAATACCATTCGAAAGATCGAAAACGCCCTCGGTATTCTTGAGAACGCACTGCTCGTTCTGTTCCTGACAGTCACGGTGGTACTGGCGTTCCTCCAGGTTATTTTGAGGGAATTCTGGTCGACCGGAATGGTTTGGGCCGATGTGTTTTTGAGACACCTCGTGCTGTGGATTGGATTCTTCGGTGCGGCGCTAGCCGCAAAGGAATCGCGACACTTCTCGATAAATATCATAACGAAGAGACTCCCGCCTATTGCCCAGCGAATAGTGCAGGTCTTTCTGCACGCGACTTCGGCGGTTGTCTGCTACTTTCTCTTCCACGCCGGGATGTCCTTCCTCAGGGATGAGATAAAATACGACACGGAGCCGCTCTTCACCCTTATGGGGAAGAACGTGATGCCGTATTACCTCGAAGTGATTATTCCCATCGGCTTCGCTTTGATCGGGCTGCATTTCCTTTTCAGGGCGATAGAAGCCGCGGTGTCGGGCCCGCGATCTGCCGAGGTGATTTGACCTCGTCATTTCCCGGGGAACCGAATTCATTGAGCTTCTTATATATCGTCCTTATCGGGACAGGGAGTATAAGTTAAATGTTATACATCGTCATCGGGATCGCCGTACTCTTGCTCGTACTTCTCGGCGAGCCGGTGTTTATTCTTATCGGAGCCGGTGGGCTTCTTTTATTTAATTCCATCGGAGTGAGCACATCGGCAGTCATCGTGGAACTGTATCGTCTCGCAAGCCTGCCTGCGCTCATCGCGATTCCTCTATTCACTTTTGCCGGATACCTTCTTGCCGAGAGCGAAGCTCCGAAGAGACTCGTACGCCTGGCGCAGGCGTTCTTCGGCTGGATGCCCGGCGGCCTTGCGATAGTCTCCCTGATCTCCACGGCCATATTTACCGCGTTCACCGGAGCTTCAGGCGTCACAATAGTCGCGCTCGGCGGCCTACTTTATCCGATACTTGTAAAGGAATCTTACCCGGACAGGTTTGCCACAGGGCTCATGACGACGTCGGGGAGCCTCGGTCTCCTTTTCCCGCCGAGCCTGCCCATCATTCTTTACGGCATCGTCGCCGGTATAAGCGTCGACAAACTTTTCGCCGCGGGCGTTCTTCCCGGAATACTCCTGATCGTCATGCTTTCGATTTACAGCATTTACACCGGCGTCAGGTCCGGAGTGAAACGGCAGGCTTTCTCGCTGAGGGAAGCGCTCGGTGCTCTTAAGGGAGCCATCTGGGAGCTCCCGCTTCCGTTCATCATAATCGGCGGTATCTACGGGGGATTCTTCACGGCTTCGGAAGCGAGTGCCATCATGGCATTCTACGTCCTCATCGTCGAAGTCATCATTCTCCGCGATGTGAAATTTTTCAAGGACCTTCCGAGGATCACTAAAAAAAGCATGATGCTTGTGGGCGCGATATTCGTCGTCCTCGGCACAGCGCTCGGCCTGACGAATTACCTGATCGATCAGCAAATCCCGATGCTGATGTTCCAGTTCATTCATCGTTTCGTGTCGAGCCAGTTAGTCTTCCTGATACTCCTGAATTTGTTCCTGCTTGTGATAAACATGGTCGAAATATTCTCGGCCATCATAATAGTCGTTCCCCTTATCGTTCCCATCGCCATGCAGTACGGAATAAATCCAGTGCATCTCGGCGTTATTTTCCTTCTCAACCTGGAAATCGGGTACATGCTCCCGCCCCTCGGGTTGAACTTATTCATATCGAGTTTACGTTTTGAAAAAGACATAGT
>JAJZNW010000120.1 GCA_021811615.1 Bacteroidota bacterium | reverse complement strand
CGTGACGGTAGCGTATGGAGGGAACCAGTCATTCGCGATCACGCCTAACAGCGGCTACCAGGTAAGCTCGGTCACTGTGGATGGAGTTAACCAGGGAGCGATTACTAGTTACACGTTCAGCAATGTGTCTGGAAATCACACGATATCGGCGACGTTTAGTCAAATAACTTACACAATAACGGCGACAGCAGGAACGGGAGGAACGATAAGCCCTTCGGGAAATGTCAGCGTGACATCTGGAGGGAGCCAGACGTTCACGATCACAGCAAACAGTGGATACCAGGTAAGCCAGGTTACGGTGGACGGAGTAAGTCAAGGAGCGATAACGAGCTATACTTTCAATAACGTGACGTCAAACTATACTATATCAGCAAGTTTCGAACCCACCGTGTCGCCCGCACTAATTTCTAGCGTCAGGAACCTAACTTTTGGAAATATTCAGGCAAATTCGGAGTCATTACCGCAAAGCTATATACTGACGGGAAATTACCTTGCAGGGCCTGTGATAATAAAGGCTCCGAACGGCTTCCTGGTGTCAGGGTCAGAGAGCGGAGGCTATTCAGACTCAACAACCCAAAGCAAAACTGGGGTTTCAATCCTGGATACTATCTGGGTGAAGTTCGTCCCAACCTCCGCAATGTTTTATTCCGATACGATATCGAATTCCAGCTCAGGCGCGGCACCACTATATGTTAGTGTGAGCGGAACCGGGGTGACTCCTGCTTTTACGATAATCGATCTAAGGGACAGCATTTTCACTGCCACTGTTTATTCATCCGACAGTGTGAATAACTGGACAACTTCTATAAAACCGTTCGTCAAGACCTCAACCGGGTGGCAGACGCCAAATGGTTCCGGAACGACCGATTGGGGGGCGTTCGTGCAGAAAGGGTCTGCCACAAGTGGAGGAGTGGTGGACAGCGACGCAATTTATGCGCCCACCGATAGTACCGACTTAGCCACGGTGGCAGACTACACACTAAGTTATCCCGACTCAATCAGCTTGAAGTACGGTCTCGGCGACGGCAGGCAAACAACCTATGCCGACGTAAGGTTCGTGGTACAGGTGAAGGTCAATAACGAATACACAACGCTTCTGGATTCAACCGTAAACGACTCCGCGGGCTGGAGAAGTTTTGGGGCAAGCCTGTCGATGTGGAAAGACTCGGTAGTGACCCTGCGATTGATAACGGACCCCAATGGGGTGACATATGAAGATTGGTCTTACTGGGCCGATGTCAAGGTTGAGATGTCGGGTGTCACCACGCCACCCAATTCGCCGACACTTGCATATCCCGCAAACGACACAACCGGTCCCGATACGAGTCTGACATTAACATGGAGGACTTCTGCAACTGCGGCGAGCTACGAACTACAATTGTCGACGGACTCCACATTTGCGAAAACATTCATTGATAGATCCGGTCTAACATCTACTTCTCTGACGGTCAGTGGACTGGCGAGCGGTACATCATACTATTGGAGAGTAGATGCGGTAAATTCTGCGGGCACAAGTTCCTGGTCGGAAGTCTGGCGCTTTACGACAGTAGCCAGATTGAAAATGCTCTTGGCTCCGACTCTTGTTTCGCCTACCAACGGTGCCACAGGTTTGTCCACCCAGCTGCGGTTTATGTGGATTCCTTCGGCTGATGCAAGCACGTATCAGCTCGAGATTTCAGCTGATTCCTCATTCAGCGCCCCGGTGACCGTCCCGAATCTAATCTTGCCGACCGACAGCGTTGACACAGTACTGTTGCCCGGCACGATTTACTATTGGCGAGTTAGCGCTTCGGACTCAACCGGAACGAGTCCATGGTCTGCAGTCTGGCATTTCAATACTGCAGGTGTGCCTGCTCAAGTCCCGCCGACTCCAATCCTGGCTTCGCCTGCTAATGGAGAGATCGGACTCCCGGCTTCAATCAGGTTTAGGTGGAATACCTCTGCGGGAGCAAGGATGTATGAGCTGCAGGTTTCAGCGGACACGTCCTTCTCAGCTCTGGCGAGCGATGTCGCCGGGCTGGCGGTTACTACTGACAGTGTAGACACGGGACTATCTCCGGGCACCAGGTACTACTGGCGAGTCGACGCAAGCGACTCGGCTGGAACGAGCCCCTGGTCCGATGTATGGAACTTCACCACAGCGTTTCCGGTAGGGCCTATACTTGCAGCACCTGCGAGCGGTTCTGCCGGCGTGTCGACAAATCCAGTAGTTTCATGGTACAGAGAGAACGGCTCTAGTGTTTACGAAGTGGAAGTATCTGCCGACTCTACATTCAAGTCGAATATATACGATAAGATCTCGAAATATGATTCCACTAAGGCTGGCCCGGATTCCCAAGCGGTAAACGGTTTAGCTATGTTCACGAAATACTTCTGGCGCGTAAGGGCTTCGTATGCTCAGGTGATGAGTGAATGGTCGCAAGTTTGGAGTTTCACTACTACAACAGGCTTGTCGGTCCCTGCTTTACTTTCTCCTTTTGATTCATCGAAAAACGTCGCAACTAATCCGCAGTTGTCGTGGAACGGTACGCTATACGATTCCACTTATGAGCTTCAACTGTCGACGGATCCGACTTTTGGAACTCTAGACTATGATGGCCAGAATATCACGGGTACCGCGCAGGGTGTTTCCGGGCTGTCGCAGGGGACTACCTACTTTTGGCACGTTGATGCGAAGAATGCTTACGACTCAAGCGAATGGTCGCCCGCCTGGAGCTTCACGACATTTACTTACCCGTCGTCGATTCCCCTTGCAGAGCACTATACGCCTCCCTCTTCAATCAGCCAGACTGATTATGAGATAATTGGTCTACCTGGTGCGATCAGCATCCCGGTGTCCAGTGTCATGGCAGGGACACAGGGGAAAGATTGGAACGCATATTGGGACAACGGCGCGGATCAGAGCTACTACGTAGAATACGATGGTTCTTCCACGTTTAATTTTACTCCCGGAAAAGCATTTTGGCTTTTGAGCAAGAACTCATTTGATGTTACTAGCAATTATCCGACGGTCCCAATCGATACCGGTGATTGTTACGCGATACCCCTCCACAGCGGATGGAATTTGATTTCCGATCCGTTCGAAAAAGTTGTAGACTGGTCCGACGTCGGCGCCATCAACGGAGCTACCAATCCTCTCTGGGCATTTATCAACGGATCATGGTCCCAATCCTCAACATTAGAGCCATACCATGGCTATTACTACTATAACTCCACCGGCCTTGCTTCTCTCCGGGTCCCATACATTTCCAGTCTTGCGCCTGCTGCTTTGAAGGGCGCTGCAAATAATGCGACTAAGAAGAATACAGCAGTCACCGCGATATTGCTGGATGACTCCGTGCAGATTTCCTCTGTTTCAGCTGGCCTGCGTACCGTTCCGGAATTAGCCGACATTTATTACCCGCCGGGAGGTTTTGAACGGGCAGGGATGTGCGTCATCGATTCCAGTGTCGGTGCGGATTGGAAAGATTTGGCCTGCGAATATGTCGATTCAGTGGGGAGTGGGTGTCAATTCGATCTTTATGTGTCGAACAAGACAAGCAAGAACCTGGATGTTCACTTCGATATTGGGGACGGGCTTGCGGGCTATGAGGTGTACCTTGTCGACAAAGATCTCAGCAGGTCGTACAATCTGAACGACACGAGCAGGATCGTGATCCCTTCGTATAACAAGGTCAAAGACTTCGCAATTTTGATAGGAGACAAGTCTTTCGTAAACAGAAAACTCGCCGAGCTGGTCCCGCACGAGTTTATGCTCTATCAAAATTATCCGAATCCGTTCAACCCTGTAACTGTGATAAGATTTGAAATTCCATCGACGGAGCATGTGAGCCTGACGGTCTACGATGTGCTCGGAAGGCGTGTTGAGACTTTGATGGACGGCGAAGTTTCTCCGGGTTACTACGAAGTCCCGTTCGATGGGAACCGGTATGCGAGCGGTGTCTATTTCTACCGGATTGTCGCGGGAAGATCGTGGCAGGTGAAAAAAATGATGCTTTTGAAGTGAGTGGCTAACACACAGGACGAGAGGTAAAGTCATCTCCGATCTATTAAATGGAAAATAGTTGAGGCCCGCTTGAATTAATCTATCTCGTGGAAATGGCGCGGCTTCGCTTTCAATAGGGTTGCTTTCAAACTAAACGTGTCGAACTAAAGTAAGGAGCACAAAATGAAGAAGTGGATACTATTACTGATACCTATTTTGGCAGCGGCAATCGCCAGCTGCGGAGGCTCTCAATCGATGCAGTCTGCGGCGACCGGTGACATCCCGGAGTGGTACACAAATCTGCCGCAGGACCCGAACTATCTCTTTGCGGCAAACTCGCAAAGTTCACAGGACATGCAACTCGCCGTGGATAAGGCTACCGAAGGAGCGCGTGCAGACATAGCACGACAGCTTCAAACGAAGATTGAGGGATTACAGAAGAGGTTCACTGAAGAGACTGGAACGGGTAGCGACGCGCAGCTCCTACAGATGTTCACGCAGGCCGAGAAGACAGTGGTCGACGAGACTCTGACCGGCAGCACCGTGAAAAACCAGAAGATAGTGAAAGACGGCGGAATGTGGCGGGCATACGTCCTGGTCCAATATCCTGTCGGCGCAGCGAACACAGCCCTGATGCAACAGATTAAAAACAACAACCAGATGTACACGCGCTTCAGGGCATCACAGGCCTTTAAAGAGCTTCAGAACGATGTTGATCTGTACAATAAGGACAAACAGGCGGGGCAACAAGGTACCGGCCGCTAGCGATTTTCCCTGCGGAGATTTACATTAATCTCCGCAGGGCTGTTCTCAATGAAAAAATTCTTTCTTAAGTCAAAGGCGTTCCATTTTGCGCTGACAGTAGCCGTTTCCGTCATTATCGCGATGCTCTTTTCGAATTCGCAGTTCGGTACCACTGTCGAAAGAGAGACGCTCGATTGGCGGATGCGCGTCGCATCAGGAACAAGGAAGCCTGACAGCTCCGTTGTCATAGCCGCTATCGATCAACGGAGCCTCGCCTTTTTCGAGAAGAACGGGGTCGCATGGCCCTGGCCTCGCGAATTCTACGGCATCCTACTGGATTACCTGCACGAAGGAGGCGCGAAAGCCGTTGTATTTGATGCCGACTTCTCCCAGAAGGACATGGACAGGCTTGATGTCGACGCCTCGGAATCCGACAGCTCTTTCGCCTCGGCCATACGGAGAAGCGGAGACGTCGTGCTCATCACTGTCTTGACCACGACTGCCGACTCTTCCGCGCCTTCGGTCTCGGCGATCGACTCCTCCTTCTCCTTGCCGGTCTTTCACACGAATGTTCTCGCGCCGCGCTTCAATTCGTGTGTGGCTCCGCGGAAAGTATTTCAAAGAGGGGCAGGTGGCATCGGTGTTGCAAACTATTTCGTAGACATCGATGGAGTTGCCCGTAGGATACCGCTATTGTTTAGAGTCGACAACCAAATTCTTCCCCAGCTGTCGCTTGCCGCTTACGCCGTGGGAGACAGACTTTCGAGGCCCGATCTCGAGAAGTTCATTAAGACGATTCCGACGGACCGGGCCGGCAATTACATAATCAACTGGTATGGAAAAGGGGGGCCGGACGGAGTGTTCAAGTACTACTCGATCGGTTCGCTGATCCTTTCGGCCGTCCAGATTAAGCAGGGATTGAAGCCGCAGATCTCTCCGACGGTGTTCAGGAACAAATATGTGATTGTCGGCGGCACTGCGATCGGACTCATGGACTATGTCTCGACTCCATTTACTGCCCTTCAGCCCTTCCCCGGTGTGGAAATTCATGCGACAATCCTGAGTAACTTGCTCCAGCATGACTACCTGATAGAACCGTCGAAGGATGTTGAAATCATCCTGATGATAGGACTTGCTGCATTTGCAGTGGGAACCCTCTTCGGAATAAGGAGGGCTGTGATTTCAGTCGTCACTGTTCTGGCCGCGTTTGGAGCTTATATGGGAGCCGGCTTCCTGTTGCTATCAGCTTCGAGGTTGTGGCTGCCGCTGGCGGGTCCGGAGATCTCCGGCTTGACCGCCTTCGCGCTGGCTGGAGTGATTAGCTACGTCACCGAAGGGCGCCAGCGAAAAGAGCTGAGAAGGTTGATGAACAGATACATTAGTCCTGAAGTAGTCGACGAAATTTCATCCGATCCCGACACTGTCGATTTAAAAGGACGCGAGGTTGAGGCAACTGTATTCTTTTCGGACAT
>JAJZNW010000011.1 GCA_021811615.1 Bacteroidota bacterium | reverse complement strand
CAGCAAGTCGCCATTATTATCCTCAGTATTTGATTGTTCCGGTGGCGTATTCCACCTGCATCTTAGCCTGGATATAAGTATAAGCAGCCACTACCTGGTTCGATTCGGCTTGCGTGTACAATGCATTGGCGGTCAGCACATCGAGCAAAGTACCGCTGCCAACCTTGTACTTCTCTTGAGCAGTCTCAAGGTTGATCTTTGCATACGCAAGAGCATTCACGGCAGATTCATACCCTTTTTCCGAGGAATAGAGATTAAGGAGCGCCTTGTACACATCCAACTGAACCTGCTGTTTTGTTGCATCGAGCGTCTGCCTCGCTGCCTTCAAGTTTACATCGGCCACCTGAATATTCGTTTGAGTCTGAAAACCGTTGAATATCGGAAGCGAAAGTTCCAATCCTCCGTAGAAGCTTTTGTTCTGGTTTATCGTGTTCGTACCCGGACCGTTGATCCCGTAATTGGCAAATGCACTGATCGTAGGAGAGTACGCCGCATTGGCGATGGCCACCTGCGACTTGCTGGCGTTGACGTTTTCCATTGCCGCTTTGTAGTCCGGACGAGATTCGATTGCCCTTTCAACCAGCATCGGCACGTCGCTGTAATTAGCGTTCAATCTTGAGAACTGGGTGGTGTCGATCGAACTGCTCACCGTGGTATCGGCAAAGCCGATGTTCTGAGATACAGGAATGCTGAGAAAGAATTTGAGATTCGCCTGAGCCTGTTCATAAGCATTTTTTGCCTGTACCAGTGAGTATTCATCTCCGCTCACCACAGCCTGTTGCTGGTACACATCGGCGAGTGAGGCCGAACCAACGCTGTTAGACTCCTTGATCTGTTCCAACTGTCGCTGGTCTCTCTTCAGATTATCTTCGCTTATCTTAAGCTGATCACGAGCGTTAAACACCGCGAGATAGTTCTGTATGGTTTGATAGACTGCCGTCTGTTTAGCCCTGTCGTAATTCAGCGACGCCGATGCGCTCTGCGATTTCACAAGGTCAAGTCCGGCGAAGTTCGCCATTCCGTCGAAGAGCGTATAGTTTGCTCCGACACCTGCCGAATATCGTCGTGAAATCGCCGTAGCAGTGAGCGGTATTATGACTCCTCCGACCTGCACGCCGCTTTCAATCTGGTTGTATTGGTATGAAAAATCTCCTGTCGCACTTAGGCTTGGTAGAAGTTGTCCATACGCGCTCAGAAGTTTCGCGCCTTGACCTTGCGATTGATATTGTGATTGCAATACCGTAGTGTTACGGTGCAGCGCGATGTCTATACAGTCTTGAAGCGTTAGTTGCTTCGCGGCCCCTTCCTGCTGCCCAAATGCCATAGGTACCAGTACAAAGATAATACCCAGAGTCATCAATTTCTTGATCATTTAACAACTCCTCAAAATATGAATAGATTCAGACTTTTAATTACCTCTTTTACTTAGACGGATTAGATAAGTGACAGTTTCATTATTGGGAGAGGATCTTTTCCCCGTTTTCCCTGAGAAACAAAAGTGCGGCGTCGTGCTCGTTGGATATCCGCCCATCCAGAACTGCAGTCTCTACCGCTTTCTTCAATATGCCGACCTCTTTCCCCGGCCTGAGCCCGAAAATTCTCATTATTTCCTCCCCATCGATAGGAGGCCGCCAGTTTCTGATCTTATCTTTCTCTTCCACGAGTCGCGCCCTCTCCTCGACGAGGTCATAGTTACTCGTGTACTCCTCAATCAGCCTCTTGTTTTTGCTGGTTATGTCAGCTCTGCAGAGCTTCATAAGATCGTCGAAATCGTCGCCCGCTTCGAATAGAAGGCGGCGTACGGCGGAATCCGTCACCCCCTCGACGGCCAAAGCCATCGGACGAAGATGAAGCCTGACGAGTTTCTCGACGTATGGAAGTCTGTCGCCCGGGAGACGCAGCCGCTGGAACAGCTTCTTCATCCGGCGGGCACCGATCTCGTCGTGACCGTGAAACGTCCACCCAATGCCCTCGATGAACTTTTTAGTGTCAGGTTTTGCAATGTCATGGACAAGCCCGGCGAACCGCAGCCAAATGTTGTCGGTGACTTCCGCAAGGTGATCTACGACGCTCATTGTGTGAAGAAAGACATCCTTATGATGATGATCGTTACGCTGCTCTACACCCGGCATCTCGCTTATCTCCGGGAACACGATCTTCATGATGCCGGTATCCTGCATCAGTTTTAAACCGATCGATGGACGTGGCGCCGAGAGTATTTTCATGAATTCGTCGGTAATTCGTTCCTGCGAGACGATAGCCAATCGCTCCTTCATCGCGACGACCGCTTCCGCCACGCGTGGGGCTAATCTGAACTCGAACCTGCAAGCAAACCGCAACGCACGTAGCATTCGAAGGGGATCTTCACTGAAAGTCTCCGCCGGATCGAGAGGTGTGTCGATTATCTTATCCGAAAGTGCACCTATGCCTCCGAAAATATCTATGACCTCACCCGAAAGAGTCCCTTCATTTGCAGCTTCCTTGTTCCCTGCATCAGCGCCGGAGCGGGCCGATCGGCTGATACAAATCACCATCGCATTTATCGTGAAGTCCCGTCTCGCCAGGTCATCTTCCAGAGTCCCTTCTTCGACCTTCGGCTTTCTAGAGCCCGAATCATATGACTCTTTCCTGGCACCGACAATTTCGACCTTCTTATCGCCGGCAGCCATCTGGGCCGTGCGGAACTTCTCGAATACCACGTAATTGGTAGCCTTAAGCCGTTCTGCCGCCTTCCCGGCAAAATGGAGCGGATCGCCGACCACCATCACGTCGATATCCTTGCTCTCTTTCCCGAGAATCAAATCCCTGACGTAACCTCCAACGACGTATGCTTCGAACCCGAGCTCGTCAGCCAATTTGCCGAGTTCGGTTAGTATGGGTTCATCTATCTTAAAGTTTTTCTTCTTTGTCATTCTACAATTTCAGAAGCTTCTTCGATTCCTCTATTTGTTTTACAATGGAGTCCGCCACGATCATGACATTCAACGCGTCCTTCGGAGCTACAACAGTCGGTGTATCGTCAATGATGCTCTGAATGAACAGTTCGAGTTCCATCTTGAGCGAATTCACCTGTGGAGCCTCAGGCTGCTCATAAGTTATGATCCGCGCCGCGTCTCCGATCCCGATCGTCCCCAGGGCAAGTCCGGCCGGCGTGGCGGAATCGGGTTTCGTGGCACGATACACTTCGGCCACCCCTTCGGCAAAATCGATCGAGATGTAGCCGTCACGCTGGAACATGCGCATCTTCCTCATCGGATGCTGCGAAATTCTGCTCGAAGTAAGATTTGCCACCGCTCCGTTCTCGAATTTTATTCTCGCATTGGCAATGTCGACAGTATCGGAAATGACCCCGACACCGCTCGCATCTATGCTCGTCACCGGGCTTTTCACGAAATTGAGAATCAGATCGATATCGTGGACCATCAGATCGAGCACGACCGCTACATCGATGCCGCGCGGCTTGAATTGAGCAAGCCTGTGGCACTCGACGAACATCGGTTCGATCTTCAGGCTCGAAAGCGCCAGGACTGCCGGGTTAAACCGCTCCACATGCCCGACCTGGATCTTCACTTTCGTCTGGTCCGCAAGTGCAGATATTCTTTCCGCCTCTTCGACGGTCACAGTCACCGGCTTCTCAATGAAGCAATGCTTGCCATTTTTCATGAGCTTAGTAGCAAGCTCAAAATGGTGGCTGGTCGGCACTACTATAGAGACAGCATCCGCCGCTTCAGCCAACTCGTCCAAGGACTCAAATGCCTTCACGCTAAGTTCGCCGGCAAGCGCCTCTGCCTTCGACCTGTCGACGTCATGGATTCCGATGAGGTCCGCCGACTTTACCTGCTTCAGGAGTCGCGCGTGCGTCTGACCTAGATGTCCGACTCCGATTACACCGATTTTAATCTTCTCACTCATGCTCATTCCTGCATTCAACGACTTGAACAAAGTATGTCCTATCATCCTGGATCAAACGAGTATCCGAAAGCTGCCTGCAACCTGAAGTAAGTGTATCTAGGTTCGTGGTCCGCCGTGCGACATATATAACCCTGCCCTCGTGCCCTACGAAATTCCCTGCCGGCAAAATGCCGTCCCCCACTTCATATACCTTTCTCCCAAGCTTCACGGATAACTCTGCAGGCACGAAATTGCTTACTATGCTGGCATCCCCTTGCTGACGCGCGATCGTGTTTACAACGTCTCCCACAGCTTCATTTTTCTCAAACGTATTCTCCAGCACAATTCTCTTCAGAAACATATTGTTTGAGTATAAGTCGCCGAATAAAAACACCACCACAAACAAAAACACGAAGGTATCTGGGGAAATGAGCTTGATCTTCCAGAGGGAGTTGAATCCTTGGAGAAAAAACATCGCGAGTATGATTGATACCGTCAGCGCGAGGAGAAGATTTCCCGTGGTCGGCTGCGCTATGCAAAGCGCGAGAGAGGCGATCCACATCATCAGTGTGTGGAAGTGAGTCCTGTATACATCGTAGCGCTTCCTCACGATAATATAGACCATACCAGCAACATTGAGGAGATTTGCTACCAGGAGCGGAACCGCTCCTGATACAAGCCAGGTGAGATCGTGCTCACGAACCGGGACCGAGAACACCTTGGCGTTCCCGGAGTACACAGAGTAGAAAAACGCCAAAGCCATCACTACGACGAACCCCGCCGCAGATGTAAGGAGCTTCGTCATAAGCTGTTTCCTGTCCTGCAGATTCTGGAGAAGGTCCAGAACCGTTACAAGAAACATGATGAGTCCCGGCAGGTTGGCTGCAAAACAAATTCCCGAAAGTATGCCAGCGTAAACATACTGGTTCCGGTAAAGTGCCATGATGAAGAGAAGCATCAGGGCCACACCGGTGGCGGCAGACCCTCCGGAAACCGCGGCCACGACGGCAAAAGGAGAAAGAGCACCGAGGAAAACGCCGAGGAATCCCCAGAATTTCTGGCCGAGTATGTATTCGACGACGGACGAGAGTAGATATAGATCCAGGACAAGAATAACAAGCCCCGTGTACCTTAGAAACTTTATCGAATGCGGTGTAACGAGCCTGTCTATCAGGCCGAAAAAGTCCCAGACGATTGACCGGGAGACTGCGACGCTCTGAAGCAGCACGGACTGAATCACGTCGCCCTGTGCCACGTACGCGTACACGGCGGAGAGGTCGAGCTCACGAAAGCGCCAGTACGTCAGTAGGGCTATAAGAAGAGCCGCCCCCTTCAAATACCATGCATACCTGTCAAACAGCGAATACTTCATCCTCTTCTGACCCCGTCACCTGCACGAGATAATAGTCGATGAAGTTCATCGACAGTCGCAGCCTTGACACATTCTATCGAGTCGAATCGATTCCTCGAAACTGTATCGTATGTGACCGCCACAAACCCTGTTCCGGCAGAGGTGGCAGCCTTATAATCCGACGGCGAATCACCGATGACTATGGTGTCGGACGCACCGATGCCCAGATTCCTGAGCGCAACATCGATACCCTCCGGATGAGGCTTGTGATTCTTTACGTTAGAACCTGTCACGACGATATCGAAATACTGTTTCAGCCCGTGATAATCGAGCGTTAGCTCTGCCGTCCGCGAACCTTTCGCAGTAAAGACTCCGATAACCTTTCCCGCCGACTTCAACTCCGACAGGAGTTCCTTAACACCACCGAACACCGTAGTCTCGTTCAAATGGGAAGAATAATATTCGATGAAGTCCTTCCAGACCGAGTCGAAGTTGTCGGGGCCGATCATATTGACTATGCATATCTCCTCCGGCGGACCGAAATAGGAAAGTATCTCGTGCGGAGTCATCACGATCGATCTGTATTTGCGAAGCACAAAATTGAAACTGTCGAAAATAAGCTGATGCGTGTCGGCGAGAGTGCCGTCCAGATCGAAAAGCGCCAGAGAATACTCCTGAATCCGTGACACGACCTCAGTCCACTCCCCCTGCTGCGTGCCTGTCAAAATGCTCTTGAAATATCCTCACGATGCGCTGAGACGCTTTTCCGTCGCCGTAAGGATTGTGCGCCCTGCTCATCGAGGAATACTCGGCATCATCGTCAAGGAGCTTGGTGACTTCTCCGACTATCTTCCGCCGGTCGGTGCCGACAAGCCTGACGGTGCCGGCTTCAACAGCTTCAGGCCGCTCGGTGGTATCTCGCATGACAAGTACCGGCTTCCCCAGCGAAGGAGCTTCCTCCTGTACCCCGCCTGAGTCCGTCAGGATAATATGAGATTTGTCCATCGCGTAAACGAAGGGCTCGTAGTCGAGCGGCTCAATAATATGAACGTTCTTAATACCGCTGAGGATCTTGTTTACAGGTCCCCGAACGTTGGGATTGAAATGGACCGGGTAAACAAATTCCACGTCAGGCTTTTTCTCGGCAAGCTCCCTGATAGCTTCACAAATGTTGATGAATCCTTCGCCGAAATTCTCCCTGCGGTGTCCCGTTATGAGGACAATCCTATTGCTGAAATCGATACCATCGAACAGCCCCTTGAAATCCGGCCCGGATTTCCGCAGCCCATCGACAACATAGAAGAGCGCGTCGATGACCGTGTTCCCGGTGACATGGACTGCGGAAGGATCGACTCCTTCTTTCAGGAGATTTTCGCGCGCCCATTCCGTAGGGGGAAGGTGGATATCGGTGATCACGCTGGTCAGTCTCCTGTTAATCTCTTCAGGAAATGGAGCGAACTTGTTACCGGTTCGCAAACCGGCTTCGACATGAGCGACACTGGTACGGGTATAGTAAGCGGCAAGCGCGCCCGCGAAAGTAGTCGTCGTATCGCCCTGGACCACCACAAGTTCGGGTTTCTCTTCAACGAGAATCTTCTGAAGCCCGGAAACAACTCTCGACGTTATATCAAAGAGACTCTGGTTATTCGTCATGATGTCAAGGTCGTGATCAGGTTCGATCCTGAATATGCGTAATACCTGGTCAAGCATCTGACGGTGTTGAGCCGTCACGCAGACTCTCGGCTGGAGCCCGGACGTTTTTTGAACCTCCTTAATGAGCGGGGCCATCTTTATGGCCTCCGGCCGGGTCCCGAAAATAAACAGCACCTTATGCGGCATCAGTCATCCTAAATAGTTCAACTTTTCACTATAATTTAGCCCTTTTCGGGGAGAGTTCCCTGTCGTGGCGGCAAATTCTGTAAGGTTTCAGTGCAGATCCCCGATTAGCCCGACAGGAACGAAAAGTGTCTTGCTTTTTACCCCTTGAGAGAATTCAAGGCTTCGACCAGTCTGCTGTAAGTCTGTTCTAACCCTTCAGAAATCACTTTCGCATCCGCAAGGACGGGCATGAAATTGACATCGCCGTTCCATCTCGGGACCACATGGAAGTGAACGTGTTCGGCAATTCCCGCGCCGCTAACTCTGCCGAGGTTCGCGCCGAAATTGAAACCGTCAGGGTGCGAAGTCTTGCGGAGAAGCCGAATTGCAAGACGCGTCTCGCTCATTATGTCGGCATGTTCCTTTTCAGTCAGATCCTCGAACGTCCCCTTATGCGCGAACGGGACGATCATAACGTGACCGCTGTTGTACGGATAAATGTTCATGATTAGCGCACACATCGCACTCCTGTGGACGATGAGGTTCCGCGCATCATCCGATTCGGAAAGCTTATCGCAAAAGACGCAAGACTCTTCCTTCCCCTCGCGTTTTTCTGAAAAGGACTCGATATATTTCGATCTCCATGGTGACCACAGACGTTCCATAATTACTCTTTCAGTAAATCTCAGCAAACCGAACCCACCATCACCCGACAAGCTTCCCCGCTCAGATCTCATCACACACAGTCGGGGTACTCTCAGTCCGCCATCAGTTGAGCATCCTGATTCTTGAGTTTTCGAGTAAAGGATTCGGGATTCGATCAGATGTCTATTCTTGTTCCACTTTTTCTTTTTGTGCTTCGGCTATGATCTTGTCCGCGACTTCCTTCGGCACTTCTTCATAGTGAGAAAACTTCTGCTTGAAGACGCCGCGTCCTTGCGTCATGCTTCGAAGGATGTTAGCGTATTTATAGAGCTCTTTCAAAGGCACCTGCGCCTTGATCTTCTGGTTGGCGCCCTCGGCTTCCATCCCGAGAATCTTCCCGCGCCTTCCGGAGATGTCGCCCATGATGTCCCCCATATGTTCGTCAGGGACCAGGACCTCAAGCTCGTAAATCGGTTCCAGAAGTATCGGTTTGGCTTCTTTGAAACCTTTTCTGAATGACATTGAGGCGGCAATCTTAAAGGAAATTTCGTCTGAGTCGACAGGGTGTGAGGAACCGTCGAACAACGTTACCTTCACGTCGACGACCTTGTGACCTGATACTACGCCGCGTTCCAGTGACTCGATCACACCTTTCTCCACTGCCGGTATGAACCTGCCGGGAACCACGCCTCCGACCACGGCGTCCACGAATTCGAATCCCTTCCCTCTCGGAAGAGGCTCGAGCTTCAAATGGACGTGACCATATTGTCCGCGGCCACCGGACTGCTTCTTGTGCTTGTACTCCGAATCTGCAGCGACTCCCCTGATGGTTTCGCGGTAAGGAATATCAGGCTCGACCATCTCTACCTCTACGCCGTACCTTTCCTTCAGGCGTCTCGTCACAACCTGCAGATGCATTTCACCCTGTCCGCTCAGCACCGTCTGCTTGAGTTCTGGATCGACCTCCACAACGAACGTGGGATCCTCCTCGTGAAGTGCGTGGAGACCCGAAGCCACTTTGTCTTCGTCATGGCGATTCCTGGAGACTATCGCCACTCTCATTATCGGGTCGGGAAAATCAATTTTCTTCATTGCGACCGGATGATTCTTCCCGCTCAGGGTGTTGTTTGTGTGTGTGTCTTTGAGCTTCACTACTGCGGCTATGTCTCCAGCTGCAACCTTCGGCGTTTCCTTCCGGTCTTTGCCGTTCAGGACGTAGAGAGTGCCGAGTCGCTCCGATTTACCGTTCACCTGATTGACAAGGTCCATTCCCGGCATGACGATCCCGGAATAAACCCTGAACAGTGAAAGCTCACCGATGTTTCTTTCGGAGATCGTCTTGAAAATAAATAATACTGGATCGGCACCAGGGTCGCACGGGATCCCGATCTCTTCCTTCCCTCCGTCCGTCTTGTACCCGGCGGCCGGCGGCATAACTTCAGGTGAGGGCGCATAACTTCCGATAAAATCGAGGATCGATGCCACACCGGTCAGACGGATACCTGCGGCCGGGAAAACCGGGAAGAGCTTCCTACCTGCAATCGCCTTCCTCAACCCTTCGGCTATCTGCTCCTCGGTAAGCGTACCGTTTTCAAGGAAAGCATTCAATAAACTCTCATCGGTTTCGGATAGCTGCTCTACCAGTTCTGCACGATACTTTTCGGCAGTCGCCTTCAGTGAACCTGGTATGTCCTCTTCAAGGTACTTTCCTTTTCCATCCGCGCTGAATTTCAGAAGACGCATCTTCAGCAGGTCGACGACGCTGTCGAAACCGGCACCTTCGTTGACCGGAATTTGAACGGCGATTGCGTCGTGCGCGATCTTATCCCTTATTTCCTGGAGCCTTGCTTCGAACCGGGAGTTCTCGGAATCAGCCTTGTTCACTACAAAGATCACCGGGACCTTGTACTCTTTGCTGAAACCCCAGTCTATCTCTGTGCCGACTTCGATTCCCTCTACTGCTTTCACGAAAACAACGGCAAGGTCGGAAACACGCATCGCGGCCTTGACTTCGCCGAGGAAATCCGGATAGCCGGGCGGGTCGAGTATGTTGAATTTCTTGTCCCCCCAATCGGCGTGGAGGAGGGACGTACTTACGGAAAATTTCCTTTCGATCTCATCGTGATTGTAGTCTGAAACCGTATTCCCTTCCGCAACCGTTCCCATTCTGGATGTGATTCCGGCGGCATAGAGCACGGCTTCCGCAAATGTCGTCTTACCGCTGCCGCCATGACCGATTAGTACTACGTTCCTCAGACTGGATGGAAGATACTCCTTCATTTCATCTCCTTTTCCCTGTCGGGAAATCTAGGAAAGTCGTACCGGACGAGGATATATATTCCGGACAGGCTTTGATTAGCTTTTCAAGACCCGCAAAAAAGTCCTGACGCCCTTTGTGATGGCGGCAAGGTATCCTGCAGTGTCCATGATCGGGTCTTCGACTTTGGATCTCACTTTTCGTTCAAGGTCGACTATATCTTCGACGGCGCCTACAAACGAGTCGACAGCCCCTTTGACGCTCAGGAACTCTCCATCCACGTTCTCGGCTATCTCCCTTATCTTGCCGGTGATCACACCGGAGTTTTCGAGAACCGGGCGGGAATTCTCGGAGATTTCCCTGACAGAAATCTCCATCTGGTTCAGAACTTTCTTGGCATCCTTCATCAATATTATCGAGTAAACACTCGCGGCAGCAATCGCGAGAAGAGCGATCGAGGCCACTATCAGAAAAATTGTCGCCACACTCTCTCCCTTTTAGCTATTCTTGGCTCTCTCTTCTTTGAATGCATCCGTCCCTGCCTTAATGGCCGACTTCAATTTTCCGCCCTCGCCTTTAGCCTGGTCGATCACACTTCCTGCATCCGAAAGCAGACCATCTGCCTTCCTCTTTGCCTGACTGATGAGTTCTTCGGAGCGCCTTCTCCCTTCCTTCACGAGACCGTCGGCACGTTCCCGGGCCTGGCGAAGTTGAGTCTGAGCGGTTTCCCGAAGCTCATCCGACTTGCTCTTTATGTCTTTGCGTAATTCCACTCCCGATTTCGGCGCGAGCAGAAGCGCGGTAACAGCGCCAACGATGCTTCCCGCTATGAACCCGATCAATAACCCGCTTGTCAACCCATCATCATCGTGTGCCATGATACAGCTCCTTAGTTTTAACTCTTTTTGAAGTTATCAACGCCTGCAGTAAAAATCAAGAAAACGAGAAATCGGTCGACAAGCAGGAACGTGATCAGGATTCGAAAGACTGGTGCCTGAGTTGGTTCAGATATTTCTGAAGGTCATCCTCGTCGACCGTACTGTCAGCCAGCCGCCCCTCGAGATAATCGTCGTACGCGCTCATATCGAAGTAGCCATGGCCGGAAAGATTGAAAACAATTACCTCCTTCTTGCCGTCTGATTTTGCCCGAAGGGCTTCGTCAATAGCAGCCCTGATGGCATGGGACGATTCCGGCGCGGGGACAATTCCTTCGCTCCGGGCAAACTTCAATGCTGCATCGAAGACCTCATTCTGGGTATATGCTACAGGCTGAATTATCCCGAGATTCACGAGCGCCGAAATCAACGGTGCCACTCCGTGGTATCGCAGCCCACCGGCATGGATAGCCGGGGGGACGTAATCGTGTCCGAGAGAATGCATCGGCAGGAGAGGGGTCAGACCTGCGGTATCGCCGAAGTCGTAAGTGAACACTCCCTTCGTCAAGGTGGGGCACGCCGACGGCTCGACCGCGATGACGCGCATCTTCTTCGCGCGGGGCCTCTGCTCGAGTATCTCACGGACAAATGGAAAGGCAAACCCACCGAAGTTGGATCCCCCTCCGACGCAACCTATTATGGTGTCGGGGAATTCTTCAATCTTGTCCATTTGCTTTACGGCCTCTTCGCCTATGATTGTCTGGTGAAGCAGGACGTGGTTGAGGACGCTACCCAGCGAGTATTTGGTCTCGCTGTCGCTCGCCGCGACCTCGACAGCTTCACTGATGGCCATTCCCAGGCTTCCCGGCGAATCCGGGTGCTGTTCATTAAGCGCTCTTCCCGCATTTGTCTCCTCACTGGGGCTTGCCGATACTTCGGCCCCCCACATGTGCATCATGGCCCGCCTGTACGGCTTCTGGTTGTACGAAGACTTCACCATGAAGACTTTACATCCGAGCTCGAATGTCCTGCACGCCATCGCGAGTGCGCTTCCCCACTGGCCTGCACCCGTTTCGGTGACAAGCCTCTTGACCCCCTCCAGCTTGTTGTAATAGGCCTGTGCCAGTGCTGTGTTCAGTTTGTGGCTGCCTGCCGGGCTTACGCTCTCGTTCTTGAAGTAAATGTGGGCAGGAGTTTCGAGAAGCTCCTCGAGCCCGCGCGCACGAACCAGCGGTGTCGGGCGCCATTTTGCATAAGCCTTCAGAAGTTCTTCAGGGATCTTTATATATCTTTGAGAAGCGACTTCCTGTTCGATGAGATTCTGTGGGAATATAACGCTCAGCTTGTCCGGCGAAATTGGCTGATGGGTCTGTGGATCAAGAGGCGGACGAGGCTTATCCTCCAAGTCGGCAGTCAGGTTATACCACTTCTTCGGTATTTCTCTCTCGGTAAGTAATATTCGATTTGGAGATTGTTTAGTTTTCATTTTTCCCTTCTTCCCAGAATCTCGGTTTGCCGGCGTTCACCCATGCGGTGTACCAGTAAGAGGCAACGGCTTCCGTCGCTTCGCGCATCTGGCTTTCGTCCATACCGTTTAATTGGTCGTTGAATTTCGTGTAGTACTCGTCGGAGTAAATGTATTCCTTTCTGCCATCCCTTATCTCAACAGTGTAAAGACTGTCCTTCGGAATGCCGGCCTTGGCTATACTGTCCGCCCGGAAAAGCTTCCCCAGGAGAGAGTAGCTTCGAGTGAGAACCCTGATTGCATGGCGAACCGGGTCCTTTATGTAGGCCGCCTCATCCAGCCCGTCGAAATGATAATCCTTCCCGTAACGCTCCGGTATCCCGGTCTCCCACCGAAAATGGACTCCGATGTTGCCCGTGAATTGGCCATCATAGTTCCTCGTCGCGTGGAGCGGCACATGCATGTCCGCCACATAATGCCCAAGGTCCGCCGACAGATGAAGCACAAGAGAGACATCGTGTGCTTTCATGGCCGCCGTAAGACTGTCGACGTCGAGCCCGACTCGCCAAGCCACCATTCCGTCCTTCGTTACCTTGTCTTCGCCGTATTTTTCCACTGCTTCCTTGAATGTGGGAGGCACTTCAAAATTCGGGTAGGTTCCATAATCGTCCATGTCCATGTAATGGTAATTCCCCTCATCTTTCCATTGGCCCCTGCGCTTGTCCGGGTCGACGGCGTGAGCGGTCAGATAACCGATATGATCCTGATAAAATGCCTTGAGTGGATCGGGGAGAAGAGTAATTGCATACCTGTTAATAGTCCTGTGTGCCCAGAATCCCCAGCCGAAAGCGGCCTGGGAAATCAGAATAAGGCCTATTGCCGTAAACAGACAGAGTCCGGCCCGCCTAACTGCGTTCATCCTGAAAAACTCCCTGCTTGTATGAGATAGTTCATTCCGATCCGCCCGAGAAACGAGCGGATCGGAAGTGATTCAGACAGACCTAACGGATCTTTTTCTTGTGACGCATCTTGCGGAGCCGTTTTTTCCTCTTGTGCGTGGCCATCTTATGGCGTTTTCTTTTTTTACCACTCGGCATTCTAATTCACCTCCTGAGATGTAATGTTTTGATGTTCATGTAAAATTTGTTCGGCTTTCCTGCCTACTTCTGTGTTGGGATTTACCTTCGCGCATTTTTCGAACTCAGCATTCGCTTTCTTGAACTCACCCGAGTTAAGGTAAATTATTCCAAGATTATACAAGCCCTTCTGATGCTTCGGATCGATTTTCAGCGCTTCCTTAATCTGAACTATCCCCCCTTGTGCATTTCCTCCCTCAAAAAGCGTCACGCCGTAATCCACCCTCGCATCCACGTTGCGCGGAACCTTGGTAAGATAGCGCTTGTAGTAGACAGCCGCTTGATCATAGAAGCCGTTGTCCTCCAGCATATTGGACAACTCCAGAAGCGAGTTGAGATCGTTGGGTTCCTTTCCGACGACCTCTCTGAGCCTGTTGATTTCGTGGAGCACATTCGCACTTGGTTGTCCGCCGGATGAAGTCTGCTGGGAAGGCATACTTCCACCGCCTGATAGCTGAGTGCGTGTTCTTGAACTCATGAGTCCGTAAATGAATATCGCTCCCAGAAGAACCGCGGCGGCGATGGCGACAGTTTGATAGGATTCGAGATGTAGTTTCTTCGCTGGAGGATTCTTTTCACGTGCTGCCCGCTTTGAGGATTTCTTGCCCTCTTTCTTGGGGGGATTTTGTTTCCCCGGAACCTCTCGTCTTCCCGAATCGCGGTCGTCCCGGACAACTCGGCGGGGCGATTCTACGGATTCAAGTTTTCCCCCTGGGAGGAACGAACCACAAGATTCGCACGCCCTCGCCCCTTGCAGATTCTCGAACCCGCATACCGGACATCTGATGGAGCCGCTTGACGACGTCTCGTTTCCGGATTCCTGAATTCTCTCTCCGCTTTCCGGCAAAGCTTCAGGAATCTTGCTGCCGCAGTTCGGACAGAACTTGAAATCGCCGTTAATCTCGGCGCCACATTCGGGACAGAACATTCCCGTCATCCCTGCGCGGCCTCCTCGACGCTTCCCTTTTCACCCTGCGATTCTCTGCCTAGATGTTCATCGACGAAAGCCTTGAATTCCTTTGATACTTTGAAATATGGGACATACTGTTCCTTCACCGGATAGGCCTGCCCCGTCTTGGGGTTCCGTGCCATCCTCCCCTTTCTTTTCCGGATCTTGAAACTGCCGAATCCTCTAATCTCGATTGCCTTCCCTTCCGCGAGAGCATTTCTAACGGAAGCCAGAAAACCTTCGACTACGGCCTGAGTTTCAATCTTCGTCAGTCCGGTCTGGAGGGCGATTTCTTCTACAATGTCTGCTTTAGTAACGCTCATTATCTCCCCTTTCTATTGCGCGAATCTGTATTGAAGTATCGGCTGCTCGATGAAGTCTCTCTCCAGGAAATGAAACTTCTCGGCAAAGTCGCCGAGGAGCATGTCGACAAGTGTTCTCCGCTTTCTCGGCTCGACAACTTCCGGCTTTCCCTTGATGCCCCCAAGTTTTGCCGCGATAGATATCGCATCTTCAAGAGAACCGAGAGTATCCACCAGGCCAAGCTTCAGTGCCTGTTCGCCTGTAAATACCCGGCCGTCGGCAAACTTCCTCAACTTGTCGATAGGTAATTTTCTCTCCTTAGCAACCGTATCAAGAAACTGATCGAAGCTATTTTCAACCACACCCTGAAAGTACTTCTTGTCCGCTTCAGTCATCGCTCTAAACGGAGAACCTGAATCCTTGTACTTCCCGCTCTTTATGACATCCATCTGAAGTCCAAGCTTTTCCATCAACTTCGCATAGTTCGGGAACATCGCGATCACGCCAATGCTACCGGTTATCGTCCCAGGATTCGCGACGATCCTCGTCGCACCGCAACTAACGTAATAACCACCACTGGCAGCGATCGATCCCATCGAGACTACGATCGGCTTCACAGTATCACGAATGGATTTCACTTCTTCAAAAATCTCCTGGCTCGCGGCAACTCCACCGCCGGGCGAATCTACCCGAAGCACAATCGCCTTCACACTGCTGTTGTCGGCGTACGCCTGCAACGTCGACACGATTTCCCTCGAAGACATTATTGTCCCCGTCAGACTTACCACCGCTACCTTCGGGCTTGACCCGGAGAGATCATATTCGTTCTTTCCGCCTCCGCTTGCCAGCACAATCACGGCTATCACCACACTGGCGCCGACGATCAGACCGATTACCCAAAGGAATACTTTTGTAGATTCTTTCATCTGTGTAAGTCTTAATGACTCAAGATTTTACAACATCCCAACGTCAAAATCAATTTAGATGTTTTCCCCAATATCCTTGTCGCTTGCCCCAAAGAACCCGCAATTCTCAGCCGACGTTTATCTTGAACACACTCCCGACAATTACCGAGATTAGTATTATCAGGAAGACAATCGCCGTGACCCCGACGTACTTATAGTCCTTTTCCCTTTTGAAGGCAAATATTGAAATGATGACCCTGCTTACGGGTGTCAGTATCAGAAAGATTGTCCCGAGATACAGGAATGCGCGTGCATGCAGACCGAATAAAGCGGCGAAGAAATCTCCGAATGAATGGAAGTATTGTTGCGACAACCTTGGGATAGGGGTACCCTTCATGAAAACAAGTATCAGACCGACAAGATAGAAGAAGATGGTCGTGTACATGCCTGTCGCGAGTATTATCGAGACTATCTTGTTAATATCCTGAGTTTCAGCCTTAAGCCGCTTTTCTTCGATTTCCATTACATCAATCCCGGTATCTTAATATTATATCCCGTCGATAGCCCTTTTGCGATCATCTCGTACCCGAGATAAATCATCAGGATGAAGAAGATCATCTTGATGACCTTGCTGTGAAGTTTGTTCATGACTATGCTTCCCCCCGTCGCACCGAGCATGGTCCCCAAAGCGACCGGAGCGACGACGTAGACATTGATGCCGCCCGCGATGAAATAAACCACTGCGCTCGTGGCCGCGGTTACACCTATCATGAACTTGCTTGTTGCGACAGAGGCTTTCATCGGAATGCTCATCATCGTGTTCATGGCTGCGACTTTGATCACACCTCCGCCGATTCCGAGCAGTCCTGAGCCGACTCCGGCGAGAGATGCGACGACACTCCCTTCAATAGGCTTGGTAGCATTATACCTGACATCGCGGCCCAGCGCTTCGTCGTGGTAGGTACCTTCGAGCTGAAGTTTCTTTGCGATGCCATCCAGCCGTATCGCATCGTAGGCACCGGAATCGATCATCTTCTCTTCCTTGTTCCTGCTCCGGTACGACATGATTGCCATATAGAAGATCAAGGCTCCGAAGATAAGGCTCAGTACATAACCGTGCATGAGTACCCCGATCAACGCGCCGATCAACGCGCCGCCGGTCGTAGAAATTTCAAGGAACATGCCGAGCCGGACATTCGTGATCTGTTGATCCACATACGATCGCGCACCGGCAATCGAAGTAGCAATAACGGAGACTATGCTGGCTGCTATAGCCATATGTATAGGAAGATGGAACAGAAGTGTAAGCGCGGGAACTATGATTACGCCGCCTCCGATCCCTACCAGGGCTCCGAAGAAACCCGCGAAGATGGCGACGAGAAACAAAAACAGGAATTCAGTTAGCATTGCATAATATATTTTTTTGTGACGGAATTAACAATATCGGCCGATGTCCGGAAGCCGAAAACATCGGGCAATTTCCCCGGAATCAGTTTTGAACCATGGTTCGGCGCTCCTTACCCGTCATTCTTCGGAAGACAATGTTTGTTTCACAACGCAGCCTTTGACTAAATTGACTCTGTTAAACCAAGAAATGGATGATGAGGAAAGTTCGAGATTACTTCGGCCTGATGAGACCATACCAGTGGGTGAAGAACGCATTCGTCTTCGTTCCGCTCATCTTCTCGAAGAACTTGCTGGTTCCCGGACTGTTCTACAAATCTCTCCTTGCATTCGTCGCCTTTTGTTTCGCAGCATCCGCGGTCTACGTCATTAACGATGTAGCGGACCGAGAGTTTGACAGGTTGCATCCGATAAAACGCGACCGGCCGATCGCCGCGGGAACGGTAGGGATCGGCGAGGGATGGTCGCTGTCGGTCTTGCTATTAGCGCTGTCGCTTCTGCTGCTTTTCATCGAAGGCTCGCCTCTCAATCTAAGTCTGGTCGTCGTGGGGTACGTTGCGATCAATATTTTTTATTCCTTCGGATTGAAACGAATTGTATTAATAGACTTATTCGTTATTGCTACGGGTTTCATCCTCCGAATACTGGCAGGGGGTTATGCAATCGATGTAAATGTATCGAGCTGGCTCATCATGACGACGCTCTTTCTATCCATATTCCTTGGAGTAGCCAAACGACGAAGCGAGTTTGTCTTGATTTCAAAAGACACCGACGAAACGACAAGGAAGGTGCTATCCGATTACGACCTCGGGCTGATCGACCAGATTCTTTCAATTTCCGCTGCGAGTGTGATAATCGCTTATGCACTCTATACCGTATCGGAACGAACAGTTCATGCGTTCCATACTGAAGCTCTTATTTTCACAACTATCTTCGTGACATATGGGGTTTTCAGATATCTCTATTTGGTTCATAAGACGGGACTCGGAGAAAATCCGACGAAAGTACTGCTTACGGACAGGCCCATGATATTAAATACGGTATTCTATGTCGTCTCGGTCATAGCTATCCTCTACAAATCCGAATTGATCACTCTTGTCAAAGGATATGTCACGCTCTCATAAGGCCGAGCTTATACTCCTCTCGATAACGCTCATCTGGGGTGGAACTTTCGCCGTCGTGAAGTCCGCGCTCACCGACGCGTCTCCATTGACTTTCCTCGCCCTGCGATTCGGCATCGCCGCCCTGATCTTTCCGGTCATTTACAGGAAGAATTACCTCTCCATGGACAGAGAGACGTTCAAAGCGGGCCTCTTTCTTGGCTTTCTCCTGATGATCGGATTTGCATTCCAGACAGTCGGCTTAAGGTACACAACCGCGTCGAAATCAGCATTCATCACCGGGCTGCTTGTTGCCTTCACACCGATCGCTCAGGCGGTCATAGAAAAACGGACCCCGTCGAAGGGCAACCTGATTGGAGTTGGACTGGTGGCCGTAGGTCTTTACCTCCTGACCTCGCCGGGCGGGCAGGGTTTCAACATCGGCGATCTCCTTACGCTCTTCTGCGCCATCTCCTACGCGATTTACATCGTCTATCTCGACATCTTCTCGAAGAAACATGACGTGTCCAAGCTGACACTACTGCAGCTTGCCGTAACCGCGATGCTTTCGGTTTCGGTCGCCCCCTATTTTGAGACCATGCACGTTCATCTCACGACAGGGCTCGTGTGGGCGCTACTGTACACATCCATACTCGCAACCGTTTTCGCAACTTATCTTCAGACAAAATACCAGCGCGAAACGACTCCCGTGCGCGCTGCAATAATCTTCTCCATGGAGCCCGTCATGGCGAATGTCGTCGCATACTTCGCATTCGGTGAGTTCGTCGGCTGGATCGGACTGGCTGGCGGTGCTCTGATATTGGCCGGGCTCCTGACCTCCGAACTTCTCGATCGTTAACCCGATTACAAGACAGGCTACCCGATAATCTGCTTACTGTCTTCGCTGACTTACCTTGAAGAAACGGTCCCGATGCAAATCATAAGTCCGCCATTCACAAACGTCATGTCGGCGATGGGTGACTATGATGGATTCAGGAACGACCGGCTCGAGGCTTCTCCTGTCCAGGGACGATACAATCCACCGAAGGGCACGACACTTTCGCTGGCCTTTGCATCGAAGGTGCCTTCCACAATAGTGAAGGCATACAATGCGGCACCGTATGGTGCGTATTCCAGAGATGGGGGAAATACATGGCGTGACTTTCCAAAACGCCCGAGCGGCGCTACTGCCGGCGGAACGTGGTCGATAGCGATCTCGGCGGACGGAAGAATCATCGTCTGGGCACCTACAGGCTCCGCACTATCATTTTCGACCGACTTCGGTAACACATGGACGGCGTGCGGAGGCGGCGTACCCGCAATCTCTCCAGTAGCTGATAAACTGGAGCCGGAACAATTCTACGCTTATCTCGCGTCGTATGGCCAGCTCTGGGTATCGACAGACGGGGCGAAAACATTTTCCCGTACCATCACCGGCTTACCTTCAGTACCAAGTTACCAGTCCCAGGACGGTAATTTGAACGCTACACCGGGACACGGTGGGGACGTTTGGATCTGCTCTGGCGGAGGCGGGCTTTTCCACTCCGTTGACTCGGGCAATACCGCATCGAAAGTCGCAAACGTGACCGCCGCGTTCCTTCTCGGCTTCGGAAAATCTGCCCCTGCCAAAACTTACCCTGCGATATATCTTTGGGGAATTGTCGGCGGTAAATTGGGCATATTCCGTTCCATTGATTCCGCCACATCATGGTCAAGAATCAACGACGATTCCCATCAGTTCGGTTACCTTCACCAGATATCGGGCGACCCCAGAGTGTACGGCAGGTGTTACATCTCGGCGGAGGGACGCGGCGTCTTGTACGGTGAACCGGCAAACGGCGACACCGTCTACGCCCCTTCCACATTCAAATTCGACGCACCACCCGCGGACAGCATCGTTCACTTCTATCAGAAAGTACCGGTGACTTGGAGCACGGCCACAGATCCAAAGGGCAGGACACTGACTTATATTCTCCACTTTTTCGGGCCGGGGGTAGACACCACCTTCACGAGTACGGAGACCTCTTCAATTTTCTCCGTCGGGAACGTCAGGGCTTCGAGCATGTACACGCTGACGGGATACGTAACGAACGGATCCGACACAACCGCTACATCAAACAGCATCCCGGTGGTAACAGCTTCGGTTTTGACCGGCGTCATGGTTTCCCCCACCAAAACTCCCGGCTCCTACAGACTTTTGCAGAATTTCCCTAACCCTTTCAACCCCACTACGATCATAGCTTACCAGATTCCCGTCGCGAGCAGGGTAACGCTGGACGTTTACAATATCCTCGGTCAGAAGGTACTTGAAAAACGATCGGGCCTGCTGGAACCCGGCATCTACCGGGAAAAGTTCAACATGGACATGTTCGCGAGTGGAGTGTACATCTACTCCGTCACTGCGGCGGGAAGTGACGGAACCCGCTTCGTCTCATCCAGGAAAATGTTGCTTATGAAATAATATCAACCGGAAAAACACGCGGGCGAATTGAAGCGGCAGACTAGGAAGCCCTACTCGAAATCGAGATTCCATTTCTCATAAAATTCCTGCGGCACCACGTCGATAAACCGGCTCGGCTTCGTAAATATTCTGCCGCTCTCACGGTCGTAACTATTCATCGGATAGGTGATGTAGAGATTGCCCTTCGCGCGCGTACAGGCGACATACATCAACCGGCGCTCCTCCTCGATGGCATCGTCGTCGTCCGTCGCGTACATAGACGGGAATTTTCCATCGAGCGCCCAGATTACAAAGACGGTATTCCACTCCAGCCCCTTGGCGGAATGAATAGTGGAAATAGTGATCTGTTCTTCCTTCTTGTCTTTTTCGCCGAGATCGACCACGCTTTCGGTTGGCGGCTCCAGGGCAAGGTCCGAAAGAAAGCTCTGCAGAGATTTATACCTCTCCGCTATGGACGCGAACATCTCCAGGTCCTTCTGACGCTTCGAGTGGTCGTCGTACTTGCTCTGCATCAGCGGCTGATAATACCTGAGCACCGACTCGACATACTCTATCGGTTGTTTGGTCGTTTTACCTTCTTCGGAGATGAATCCGATCAGTTGCTCTGCACTTGAAGGGATATTCCCCTCCGGTTCCTCAGCGGCGGGTTCGTCCTGAGTTCCCTGTCTTGTAAGGTTATCGAGTACTTTCTCGGCTATTCTCGGGCCAACCCCCGGATGAAGGAGAAGGATCCTGTGCCAACCAACGGCATCCTGTGGATTTTCTATCACCCGCAGGAACGAGATAATGTCTTTTATGTGCGCCGCGTCCACAAGTTTCATTCCGCCGAACTTCACGTATGGGATGTTGGCACGCGTCAGTTCGATTTCCAGGTCGAATGAAAGATAGGAAGACCTGAAAAGGACGGCAATATCATTCAGGGTAATGCCGGATTCGCGAAGCTCGAGTATGCGCTGTACCACGAATTTCGATTGAACGTTCTCGGTCTCCGCGGCGACGATAGCGGGCTTGTCACCGGCTTTCTTCCTCGAATACAACTCTTTCTCAAACTTCTCTTTCGCAGCGTCAATGACCTTGTTCGTGAAATTCAGAATGCCTTGCGTCGAACGATAATTCTCAGTCAGCTTGATGATCTTGCAGTTCGGAAAGTAATTCGGAAAATCAAAAATGTTTCGGAAGTTTGCCCCCCGAAAGGAGTAGATGCTCTGCGCGTCGTCCCCTACAACCATTACGTTGTCTTTGTCGGTACCGAGGAGCCTGACAATTTCTCCCTGCACTTTGTTAGTGTCCTGGAACTCGTCGACCATTACATAGCTGAACTTTCCTGCGACAGTTTTCCTGACCGGCTCGTTTTGGGAAAGAAGCTCCTTAAGATTCTTAAGGAGATCGTCGTAGTCCATCAGGTTGTACTTCCTTTTGTATTCGTCGAACTGTCGTTTAAGCTTGAGGATATCGTCGATTTGTTCGATGAATCGCGGGTACTCCTTGAAGACTATTTGGTCGATGGGCGTAAGCGTGTTTTCGGATTTGCTGAACAGATCGATCAGGGTCTCTTTCTTCGGGAACCGCTGCGACTTCTTTTCAGGACGCAGCCTTGTCCTCAGAAGGTTCACCACGTCGGCCGCGTCCGAATCATCCAGGATGGTGAACTGCTCACCGTACCCAAGGACCTTGGCGTACTGCCGTAGCGTCATGTTTGCGAATGAATGGAATGTCCCGCCGGCGACCTGTTCGGCAGAAGCCGACTTCAGCAGCGATGCGGCTCGCTTCAACATCTCGTCGGCAGCCTTTCGGGTGAACGTCAGCAGAAGGATCGACCTCGGATTTCCACCGAGTTCAACAAGGTAGGCGACGCGGTATATGAGCGTCTTTGTCTTCCCGGTTCCGGCACCGGCGATGACAAGTACCGGGCTGTCAACGGTCCTGACAACCTCGAGCTGGTCTCCGTTAAGATCGCGCTCGTAATTTATTTTGAAGACACGCCTCTCGGCTTCGCCGACGACGCTCTTCTTTATCGTGTACTTCTTCGATTCCATTATTGCGGCAACGTAAAATAAAACCTCGAACCCTTTCCAAGTTCGCTTTCGGCCCACACCCTGCCGCCGTGCAGTTCAACTAACCGTCGCGTCAAAGCAAGACCAAGCCCCACGCCGCGGTATTTCTTGGCATACGGATTCTGTGTCAGTTGCTCGAAAGGTGTGAAGAGCCTGTCTATATCTTCTCTCTTGATGCCCATCCCGAAGTCTTCGACACAGAAATGAAGTGAAGTCGAATTTCGCTGGACCTTCAGATTGATCGTTCCGTACTGATGGCTGAATTTGACTGCATTCGACAGCAAATTGATCACAATCTGTCTGATCTTCTGGGGATCGGCGTAAACTTCCGAGATAGAACCGTCGATAGACGTTTCGAAGTGAATGTCTTTTTCGTTGCCCATCGGCTCCACAATTTTCACCGCTTGAAGGAGTTCTGCTTCCAGTTGGAAATTGGATTTCTCGAGTTTCATCCTTCCGATTTCAAGCCTCGAGAGATCGAGCAAATCGTTCACGAGTTCGAGAAGATGCCTGCCGCTTTTGTTGATATTCTCGATGAATTGCCGCGACATATCGGGAGGCATCTCCGCCAAATCGGTATGGAGTATCTCGCTGAACCCGATGATCGCGTTCAACGGAGTGCGAAGCTCATGGCTCATGTTCGCGAGAAATTCTGTTTTGGAACGGTTTGCGTTCTCCGCCTTCCGCCTCTGGATTTCCAGTGCGATGGTATTCTGCTGCATCTCGTCGAACAGTTTAGCATTCCTGAGCGCGAGCGAGCACTGGTGGGCAAAAAGATCGAGGAGCGCACTCGAGTATTCCGCCGTCTTGAACAGATAACAAAGAAGTCCGTCGGGCACACCGTCGACATGCAACGGGACAAGCACATATCTTTTCACATCCCATTCTTTGATCGATGACGGGACCTCGCGGTCGCCGACGTAGAAAGTCAGAAGCTCATTGATGTCGGTTCCGAAGTACGGTCTTCCCCCGCGGGCAATATTCCTGAGGAAATCAATCTTCTCCGACGGGAGTTCTATGTTTCTCAGATCGATATCCATACTCTCGACCAACTTCTGGAGAACTTCCCTCCCATTCCCTGCGTAGTAACTGGAATCCAGTGTATCGGAGCGCTGATTGAAAAGCAACAGCGCCGAAAAATACGCCCCGGTGACCTCCTGCGCATTCGAAACGATTCTCTGAAGAACATCCTGGACGCTTCCCGGCGATGCAAGCACCATGCTGTTTTCCTGGAGCTTCAGAAGGTGTCTCGTGAAGATCTTGTTCTGTTCAACAATCTTCTTGTCTGCAAGACTGGCAATGTATGCGTCCAGGGAAGGTATAACCCGAACCACGCCGTAGCCGACCAGCGCGATTCCGGGCAAGAACATACCATAGTTCTGAACGATTTGATACAGGAGGGACAACCTGCCGGGATAGATGATTACCGAACGCAACCCTTCCATCGCATTCGCTTTGCCTGAATGAAGGACCAGGGAACGAAACGCCTCCATCGCCATCCCCCCGGTCACAAGCGTCAAACCGAGAGGGATGAAATTCCAACCCCGCAGCACCATGTAGCCGCCCCGTTTGTGACGGTAATACGTATAAGCCGTCACCACCAGCATTATGCAAAAGACGGAGACGAGATAGAGGACCTTCAGCATTTGAATTAAATCGTCCTATCGTACTCTGACGTATCCAGTTTCCACACTGGAACGCCACAATAACGCTTGCCTTCCGGACAATATGGTTTTATACCGGCGAGAAGTCTTATGCTGCATGGCGGCAGAAGAAACTTTCCGAGACCCGGATGGATATCCTTAATTTGCTCGACTTCATCGAGCGACGCTCTCCAGATTTCCTCCTGTGCATTATAACAAAGCCGCATCTCGATTTTATGATGCAGGTTCAGTAAATCCGCCGATTCGGTGAACCTAATCGGGAAAGCGTTCGGCAGGAGATAAGCGGCGAACTGTTTATCAACTCCGAGCGAAAGGAGTCTGTTGATGGAGTCCCAGGTGAAATCCATGGTCTGCTTGAAAAGCTCCTCTGCTTCCGCCTCCATCTGCACGAGCGAGGGAATAATGTAATCGGGACAATCCCGCATATGTTCCGCGATAACCGGTCTCGACGCCGGTGTCATTCTGTGTCGCTGATCCTGCGAATCTGCGGTGTGACTCAACTTCTTCTTGAAGGTATAGGAAGCGTGGAACAAGGCGCGGGAAATCTTGTCGTGAGTGGTCAGGACGAGCGAATTGCCGAGCACCCGGTTCGTGGCGGGATTGATGGCAACGTTGATCGCTTCCCGGTCCGACAACTCACCCCCCGTAATGCCCAGCACTTCCCTGACAGCATCGGCGACGACTTTTTCAGAATTGATCTTGTAATCGACAAGTTTTGAGGTATGCCCCTCCATTTCCCTGTCGAACTCTTCGATGAATTTCGAGCCCGCTCCTGAGTTCCTGTAAGCATTTTCCGAAAATAGACTCTCATCAAGCGGTTCCTCAAGAACGATCCTGTAGTCGGGATCGAATTTCAGCAGCTCGTCCACCATCATCCCGACTACCTGCTGCTGTTCAAAAGAAGTATCGCCCGCCTTCTGCATTTTAGCGTACCGAAGGAGGGTTATCCCGCTGACGGTGTGATACAAATAAGAGAAAGTCGCCACGGGAAGGACGTACCTCGCTATTTCCTGCGCCTTCTTTTTGATCTCACCGGAAAAGCGTTTGTCGTCCTTTCTATGCGGAAACCTCACGAGATATTCATGCGCCGCAGGCTTCTTCAGGAGTTCCACAAGATCACGGTATGCGTCGAGCTGTCTTGCCACAGCTTGCAGGTATATGTCCAGGGCCTCACCCTTGATCGGAGGAATGAAGAAGTTCCCATCCTTTACTTCAACATACCTCTGGCTCACCTGTTCCGAGTTGTAAAACGGGTGAGAGTGGAGAAAAGACCAGAGGAACTGCCGGGATACGTTCGAAAGTTGAAATTGAAACGAAGCATGCTGGAAAGTCGTGTGGTGACCGGCATCGTAGATGCTCTTTGCCAAATCGGCATACTTCTCAACATCGACCGCTTCGTCTTCGATTATCCCCTTTGATGAATAACATGTGCGGGCTGTGGCGATTACGTTTTTGAAAGCGTTGGAGAATGCCTTCACGAGCTTCACGCGCGGTGCACTTCCCACGACACCGCCCGGATATCTATCTTGAATCCGAACTGTCTCTTCAGACATCGGACCTCCTATGCCATTCTTTTGATTACGACTATCGTCTTGTCGTCTCCGTAAGCGGAAGACGCCGAGAACCTCTGGACGGAGTCGAGTATTTCATAACAGATACGCTTCGGCTCGAGGCTTGCCACTTCGGAGAGTTTCTTCTTCAATTTCTCCTCACCGTAGAGACTGAAATTGCTGTCGCTCGCCTCAGATACTCCGTCCGTGTAGAGCAGCAGCACGTCGTCTTTCTCGAAGTTGACGTTTCCGATGCCGTACTTAGCATTCGGCGCGATGCCGAGCGCAGGACCCGTGGTGATCAACTGTGTGACCTCCGCCGTCGATTTGCGGTAGAACATCGGAGGATTGTGTCCGGCGTTTACATAAAGAAAGAGCCCGCTCTTTCCGTCGGTAAATTCGCCGTAAAAAAGGGTTACGAAGCGCGAATCCGAAAAGGTAGAGTTCACCAGGTTATTGATCTTCCGGACAAGCGAAGACATATTCGTCTGAAGCTCGACTCCCATTTTGAGGGCTCCGGATACATACAAGGCTTCTACGGCGGCGCTGAGACCTTTGCTCGCCGCATCTCCGACCGCAACGCCGAGCCATTCTCCTTCCTCTCCGGCCGTAATGTAGTCGAAGAAATCTCCTCCCACCACGCGCTCCGGGAGCGACACACCGAAAAGCTGGAACGCTCCGTACTTGTGCTCGTGTTCCGGCAGTATGCTTCGCTGGATTTCGCGTGCCTGGTCCATGTCCTGTTCAAGCTGCTTCGTGCGCGCGAGCGCATGCCTTCCGCGAAGCACTGCGGTCACTGCGCTTCCGATCACATTAAGCGTATCGAACAGGCCCTGGTCTTCTTCCTCCGTATTGAAAGACAGAATATACTGGTACAGCGGTATGCCCTTGACCTTTACCTTATCACCGACTCCCGTCGCGGAGTATTTCATGATCCCTCCCTTACGGAGGTCCGCATTTTTCTCCAGGCTCAGCAAAGTCTTCTCGTTGCCGATCCTCACGAAATCGGGGTAATCGGAGACCTTGATCGCGTAATTTTCTTCAAGCGGCTTCATCTTCCCGAGCTGGCGCACGAGAATGTAAGCATTCTTTCGGGGAATCAGCTTCCAGATCCTCCCCCCCTTTATTCGTATCTGGTCAGAATTGGCTATCTCCCGGACGACACTCTCCAGCAGCTCTTCGTCCGACCTGTAATCCTTCGACGCTACATGTTCGATCGCGTGAAATAATTGTCTTTGGTTCATTTAGTAACTGATCTTTCTCCAGCGTTCAACAACATTATCGAGATCCACGGCAGGAGGCAGTATGCTCCACTTGGTATAGAAGTCAACGTCCTTGCTCTTCGGAAAAGGATCGGGGGCATCCAGCTTCGTGCGTAGCGGTAGTATGCATGCATCTCCGAGCAGAAGCGCTTCCCCCTGCTTCAGCGCTGGTATGACGTCCAGTAAGTCGGTCATCGATTCCGGTACAAGCTTGCCAATGTACGACTGATCGTCTGGGTTCGATAAGCGCATCACCACGAAATTCGTACATTGCGACATTATGGACTCCGCAATATCCAACGGGCGCTGACTGACTATCATGACGCTGACCCCGTACTTTCGCCCCTCTTTGACCACACGCTCGATCGTCCGGCGCGCCGTCTGCGATGAACTTCTGACGTTCAGGTAATTGTGAGCCTCTTCAAGAACGAGGAGTATGGGAAGGTTCGCGCGATACTGGTTCCACATGTTGAAGTCGAACACCAGTCTCGAAAGGAGCGAGGCGATGGCGTTGATGACTTCAGGCGGCACATTGCTCAGGTTGAGCGCCACCAGCGACTTTCCCGACTTCAACCCGAAAAGGAGCTCGAGGAACTGTGAAAACGTCTCGGTCGTCCTGAATTTCTTCGGCTTGAACAGAAATTCGTACCTCTTATCGTTGACCTTCGTATCGAACTTGAAAAGGAATCTCGTGAAACTTCCGTA
>JAJZNW010000054.1 GCA_021811615.1 Bacteroidota bacterium | reverse complement strand
CCGCCAAAATCCTCAAACCCAACCTCTTCCTTCCTGAACTCCGAATCCCTCTTCCCAATCCTGTACTTAACAGCCCCTTGCGCTCCCCAAATCCAACATACTACTCTTCTACATCGGATTTCAGGTCGTTCCGATCGCGAGCGTCGAGTGAGCGTCGCGAATCCTAAGCTTCGTCGACGGGGAACGGCTTTCAGGGCAGGGTGGTCGGCGTTAATCGCGCCGGACATTGTAATAAAAGACCGGCAAAGTTATTTTAGATTGTGTTAATAGCTTTTGAAGGTATCGATGGAAGCGGGAAGACCACTCAAGCGATTGAACTTTCGAGACGTCTTGAAGAGGAGGGTGTCCCGAATGAGGTTGTCCGCGAACCGGGCGGGACCAGGCTCGGGGAAGGAGTGCGTGAACTCCTGTTGCACCGCTCCGACCTTAAGATAAGCCCGCTTGCGGAATTCCTGCTGTTCAGCGCCAGCAGGGCTCAGCTCATTGAAGAGAAGGTAACACCGATGCTTCGGGCAGGTAAGACGGTCATCCTCGACAGGTACTTCTATTCTTCTGTCGCGTACCAGGGTTTTGGGAGACGGATCCCCATAGACGATATCGAATCGGTGAGCAGGTTTGCGACGGGCGGCCTCCTCCCTGACGTCGTTTTCCTGGTGGAACTTGACCTTGATACCGCCATGAAAAGAAGGGAAGACGCCGGAAGACGCGCGGACCGGATGGAGGAATCTGAGGTCAGATTTTTCGAAGATGTGATTTCAGGTTTCAAGGAATGTGCGCGCCGGGACCCCGGCAGGTTTGTCATTATCGACGGAAGTGCACCCGTCGTAAAAATATCAGAACGAATTTATAATCATGTTGCAAGTAGAATAAAAAATCTGGCGGAGGAAAGAAATGCGCCGTAGATCCCTGGTAGTATTTGCTGTCCTGCTGATTGTAAGCAGTGTAGGTTTTATCGCAATCCGGAACAGCGAGAGGTTCTTTGAAGTAAGAAGAAGCATAGATTTGTTTGGTGCCGTTTATAGAGACGTGATTGAGGATTATGTGGATCCCGTTTCCCCTCAGCAGCTTATGAGAAAAGGAGTCGACGCGATGCTCGCTTCGCTTGATCCTTATACGGTTTACATGGACAAGGAGAACAGCGGCGAAATCGACCTCCTTACCAATGGAAAATACGGAGGCATCGGTGTCTCGATAGGGATGGCGAACGGCGAAGTCATTATCACCGGCGTGATAGACGGCTACAGCGCACAGAGGCAGGGACTCAGAATCGGCGACCAGATACTGAAGGTCGACGATGAGGCCGTCGATACTCTGAAGCTCGACCAGATAAGCAATATGGTACGCGGCGAACCGGGTACGCAGGTAACATTGACCATAAAAAGGGAAGGAGACGAAAAGCCTTTCCAGGTGGTCCTGGTGAGATCTGAAATACGTCTCAAAGCCGTCTCATTCTATGGCGTCGTAGATTCAAGCATCGGCTTCATCAAGCTCGATCAATTTTCAAGAGGTTCCGACGAGGAGGTCCGCAACGCTCTCGTGGATCTTATGGCGAAAACGAAACTCAATGGTCTCATACTCGATCTCAGGAATAATCCCGGTGGATTGCTCGAATCGGCAGTCCACATCGTCGAACTCTTCGTCCCGAAGGGAAGCCTGATCGTGATGACAAAGGGAAGAGACCCATCCTCCGACAAGAAGTACATCTCGGACCGCGATCCGATTGCCCCGAATCTCCCGATTGCCGTGCTTGTTAACGGCAACAGCGCCAGCGCCAGCGAGATCGTAACAGGCGCGCTCCAGGATCTCGACAGGGCCGTCGTCGTCGGAACCAACACCTTCGGCAAGGGCCTCGTTCAGACGATCCTCCCGCTGGACAACAACGCTCAACTCAAGATCACGACGGCACGCTACTACACGCCGAGCGGAAGATGCATCCAGAAGATCAATTATAACCTCAGCCGCGAAGGGGAGAGTCCCATAATTCCCGACAGCCTCAGAAAGGAATTCAAGACTCTCGACGGACGGGATGTCTTTGCTTCCGGCGGAATTACGCCCGACTCGATCGTGACGGGCGAACACTATTCAGATTATGTCATACAGCTCATGCGAGGCGGGTTCTTTTTCAATTTTGCCACCCAGTACCGCTCGGAACACAACTCGATACCCGCCCACTTCACGGCCGGCAAGGATGTGCTCGATGAGTTCCATAAATTTGCCGAGAAGAATGGATTCACTTACATTTCCCATCTCGGACAGATCGTGGATGATGCTCAGCTCGTAGCGTCAAAATCCAACTACAGTCCGGAACTTTCCAAAGAGATCACGGCGCTCTCCAAGAACATCGAAGCCGACGAACGCGGCTTGTTCGACAAAAATTCGGACGAGATATCCCAGCTGATGACCGCCGAACTTATCGGCAGGTTCGACGGCAACTCCGCGCAGATCAGGGCAGGACTGAGGTACGACAGGCAGGCCAAGGTAGCGGAGGCGATACTGAAGAACGATCCGCTCTACCTGCGCATCCTCGGGCTGACTCATTGATTATACTCAGCAGCTCTTTTAAATTTCATGCAAAAACAAGGAATTACAGATAAGATGTCAAGTAAAGCAACTGAAGCACCAACTTCGTTTTCAAAGGGTTTGGACGGAATAATTGCAGGTCAATCTTCTATTTGTTTCATCGATGGTATAAAAGGCGAGCTGGTCTATCGCGGAATAAACGTAGACGATCTCGCGGTCAATTCTAATTTTGAAGAAATAGTCTACCTACTGTGGTACGGGAAGCTTCCGAAGCTCAATGAGCTGGCCGGGTTCAAGAAAGAACTCGCCGCCGAGCGCGCATTGCCGGAGCCGTTGATCAGCTTTCTCAAGGCGGCCCCAAAGAAAGCGCTGCCCATGGACGTCCTGCGGACGGCGGTGTCCCTCCTCGGGCTCTATGACGAGGAGGCGAAGGACAATTCCATCGATGCCAATTGGCACCGTGCGAAAAGGCTCATAGCGAAACTCCCGACCATCGTAGCTAACCTACATACCCTTCGCATGAACGGCGACTATATCAAACCGGACGCGTCGCTCGATCATTCTGCGAACTTTCTCTATATGCTGAATGGGGTTGAGCCTGGCCAGATGGCTTCCAGGACTTTCGATTGCGCTCTTATACTGCACGCGGATCACGAATTTAACGCCTCCACTTTTTCAGCAAGGGTGACTGCCGCAACCCTCTCCGACCTTTACTCGGCCGTTACATCGGCGGTAGGCACACTCAAAGGTCCGCTCCACGGCGGAGCAAACGAGAACGTCATGAATATGCTTCTCGCGATAAAGACGCTGGGCAACGTCGAAGGGTATCTCGCAAAAATGTTCGCTGATAAGAAAAAAGTCCCCGGATTCGGCCACCGGGTATATAAGTCGGAAGATCCGCGCGCGAAACACCTGCGAAGGTTTTCCAAGCAGCTCGGCGAAACGATCGGCAATCTCAAATGGTATGAAATGTCGGAAAAGATAGAGGAAAACGTCAAGAAGGAAAAGTCTCTCCTGCCGAATGTCGATTTCTATTCGGCATCGACGTACCATTACCTTGGCATCCCGACCGACCTGTTTACGCCGATCTTTGCCGTCAGCAGGGTCGCAGGCTGGACGGCCCATGTCATGGAACAGTATTCCGACAATAGGCTGATCAGACCGGTATCCGACTACGTCGGCCAGCACGACGCAAGCTATATCCCGATCGGTCAACGGTAAGAGTAAGGCGGAATTCTCCGGCAGTGCCCCGGGAATTGCAGTTGTGAGGGCGCACGATGTCGAAGACTGCCGGAGACAGGTGGCTGCTTATACGATGAAATCAGCGAGCGATTCAAAGAACACAAAAGTCGAATGCCGTGTGAGTCTATGTCCGTTCTGCAAGATCGTGGCGGGCGAGGCAAAGGCTGAAATCATTTATGAAGGTGCGTCGAGCCTTGCATTCCTCGACATTAACCCGATTAACTTCGGTCACGCGCTTGTAGTCTCGAAGGAACACTTCAGCGATTTCAGCGAGCTTCCCGATGACGTCCTCTTCGACATCGTGGCTTCCCTCAAGATAGTATCGAGGGCGATCATCGATTCGGTGCATCCCTCGGGATTTAATATTTTCAATAACAACGGGCTGGCGGCGGGACAGTCCGTGTTTCATTTCCATTTCCATGTGGCGCCACGTTACGACGGCGACGGCTTGAAGATACGACCGCAGTTGAAAGTTTATGAGTCCCCTGAGCAAATGGCGGAATACGCGAATATGATTCGCGGCAAGATAGAAGTGAACGATAAATCAGGAGAACGAAAATGAATCCTTACGAAAGACTATCAGTGCCCACTAAGGGCGAAAAGATCCAGGCTGTCGACGGGAAGCTTGTCGTGCCGGACAATCCGATCATACCGTTCATAGAGGGCGATGGTACGGGACCGGATATCTGGCGCGCCAGCAAAATGGTGTTCGATGCGGCAATCGAGATGGCGTACAAAGGGAAAAAGAAAATCGAATGGTTCGAAGTCTATGCCGGAGAAAAGGCGAACAAAGTTTACGGCAGGGAAGTGTGGCTTCCGGATGATACCCTGAAAGCCATCAAGGAATACACCGTTGCAATAAAGGGCCCTCTGACCACTCCGGTGGGAGGCGGGATAAGGTCTCTTAATGTCGCACTCCGCCAAATGCTGGATCTTTACGTCTGCCTCCGTCCGGTAAGATATTTCCAGGGAGTCCCGTCTCCCGTGAAGAAACCGGAACTCATAGACATGGTGATCTTCAGGGAAAATACCGAGGACATCTACGCAGGGATCGAGTGGCGTGCCGGCACCCCGGAAGCGAAGAAAATCGTCGGCTGGTTGATCTCCGAAATGGGCGTGAAGAAGATACGCTTTCCGGAATCTTCAAGTATCGGCATAAAGCCCGTGTCCGAGGAAGGATCGAAGCGGTTGATACGCGCCGCAATCCAATACGCGATCGCCAGAAAGAGGAAGAGCGTTACCCTGGTACACAAGGGGAATATCATGAAGTACACCGAGGGCGGATTCAGAGACTGGGGATACGAACTGGCCAAACAGGAATTCCGCGATAAGATCGTGACATGGGAAGAAGTCCAGCAGGGAGCGAGCGCGGACGGGAAAATATTGGTGAAGGACGCGATCGCCGATAATTTCCTCCAGCAGATTCTCACAAGGCCTGCCGAGTATGACGTGATTGCCACGCTGAACTTGAACGGCGATTACATCTCAGACGCGCTCGCGGCACAGGTCGGCGGAATCGGTATCGCTCCGGGAGCGAACATAAACTACCAGAACGGCTTCGCGATATTTGAAGCTACGCACGGAACCGCGCCGAAGTATACCAATATGGATAAAGTGAACCCCGGATCCGTAATACTCAGCGGTGTTCTCATGTTTGAATATCTCGGCTGGACCGACGTCGCCGACTTGATCGTTAAAGGTATGGAGAAGGCGATAGGTGCCAGGACGGTGACATACGACTTTGCGCGGCTCATGGAGGGCGCGAAAGAGGTGAAGACTTCGGAATTCGGCGCCGCGGTGGTAAAGAACATGTGACTCGCATCCCGAGTTGCCTGAAGCGAGAGTTTCGGGAGGCGGCCCTCGGCCGCCTTTTTTTATATTGCGCTTGACAAAACGATTTTAATATTTTAACTTATTGGCGTCAGTTAGTTAACTAAATTAAAATGGCGGCGCTTGGAATGTTAATCACAGACAAGAAACTGGATCCGATCGATCACAGGCTCCTGGAAATCCTTCAGAAGAACGCCAGGACGAAGTTGAACGAGATGGCGCAGCAGCTTGGGCTCACCATCCCGACGATCTCGGAACGGATCCAGAAGCTCGAGGAAAGGGGATTCATCAAAGGGTATACTACTATCCTTGATGCGAAGCGGCTTGGCAAAGATATCACGGCGTTCATTACTGTCTCGATCGACTCCAGCAAGCATTATCAAATGTTCATGGAGCGGGCAAGAGAAACGGAGGAGATACTCGAATGTCATTCGGTGACGGGGGAGGGGTCTCACCTCCTTAAGGTGCGTGCGGATAATACAAACGCACTCGAGAAACTCCTTTCCAGGATCCAGTCCTGGCCCGGAGTCCTGAGCACTAAGACCAGCGTCGTGCTCTCGACCATTAAAGAGTCTACTGTTCTAAAAACACAACACAATTAATCTTAGGAGGAACCAATGGCAAAAGTTGCCAAGTCTGCAACTGACGTCGATAAACTGTTGAAGTTTGTCAAGGACAATGGAGTTGAAATAA
>JAJZNW010000150.1 GCA_021811615.1 Bacteroidota bacterium | reverse complement strand
GAAAGAGCCGGACAAGATTGATTATGATGACATAAAGGATTTTTACGCCAGTGTCAAGGATTCGGCGGTCGATACGAATGATCTTCAGGAGAAGATCTTCGGAAATCTTTTCGAAGACGAAGTTGCAAAGGCCTTACAGGAGTTGCCCGAGGATTTCAGAACTGTCGTCATTCTCTGCGATATCGAAGGATACACTTACGAGGAAATCGCAGACTTCATCGAGATCCCGATCGGAACAGTCAGGTCGCGCCTCCATCGGGGGAGAAAGATGTTGCGCTCCATGTTGAGAGACTACGCTTTCAAACGAGGATTCAAAGACGTCGACGTTGATACGGACGAAGATTGAATATAGAAGGAAATGATGGCGGTGGATTGCAGAGAGTCACGCGATTTGATGAGCGGCGCTGTTGATAATGAATTGAATCGACAGGAGTCTGAAGGGTTCAACGAGCATATTGAAATTTGCGGCAGCTGCCGCGACGAATATGAGCTCGAGAAGCTGACGAAGGCCTACCTTAGAAGAAAAATCACATTCGTGGATGTCCCCTACGACCTCGAAGCGGCGATAATAGCCCAGATTTCCTCCGAGGGTGCTATCGGGCTCAGGCCGGGGTTCTTCTCGAGGCTTTTTTCGAACACGATATTTCAGCCGGTAGCGGCGGTCGGAATCATGCTGGCCATAGCGGTGGTACTTTTCTTCGCCAACAGGACAAACGTGATAGGACCTTTCTCTCCTGACGAATCGATCGAAGCGATCAGCGCCTCGGGACCTGACGTTCTGACAATGGCAATGGACAATTTCCAGGACGTAATGAGCGGGAAGTTTGAGCCGCAAATTACGGCGACGAAGGTTGCGGATGTTTCTGCCTACCTCAGGCAGAATGCAGGCGTTGCTGTTCCGGTCCCCTCGATCCACAATGCAGATTGGATCGAAGGAAGTGTGACCGACGCTGACGGCGCGAAAGTAACTCACGTCGTCTACAAGATCGGGGAAGGGTACATATACATTTACAGCTTCCCGAGAGAGGCGATGAACTCGAAACGCGTCAAACTCCCCTCCGATTGCGCCAGCGCCATTCAGAAGAATAAGTGGTACTGGGGAATGGATGAAAACGGCGACACACAGGCAGTCTGGAGCGACGACAGCCGCGTTTGTGTGGCGACGGCGAATATAGGGAAAAGGGACCTGATCAATTACCTTCAAACTTCCGAGAGGACGGCACCATGATAAAGAGTTTTTTCGTCCTGCTTATGGCGGCCTCGCTTGCTTCATGTGCGGCCAAGCCCGGCAAAAAGGTGAGCGCAGCTTCCACTGCGGCCGCGGCACCGTCGAAAGCAGTATACGTTAATAATGTGTCTGCCACCGCCGGTGTCACCTCCGAAGCGGGAAAGACCGCCTCCAACTTTTCATGGTACAACAGCGAGGGGAAGAAAATCTCGCTCAGTTCGCTCAGAGGCAAGACCGTGTTGATAAACTTCTGGGCCACGTGGTGCGGTCCATGCAAGGCAGAACTTCCTGATGTCGAAGCGATCAGCAAGCAGTACTCGTCAAAGGGCTTAGTTGTTATCGGTGTATCGGAAGACAACGGCGACAGTGTGCTGAACGACGTTTCACGATTCGCGGCAAACCACGGTCTGACTTACCAGATAGTTGTCGACAACAACGACATCGCAAATGCCTACGGAAATATAAACGCAATACCTACATCGTTCATAGTCAACAAGGACGGCAAGATCGTGGATCAGTGGGTGGGACTCAGGAATAAGTCGTTCTTCGAATCGACGGTGAAGAAGTACCTGAATTAACCGACAAGCTCCAACCGACAAGTTCCAGGAAAAAGCAAATCTCCAATCTGGTAAGAGTATAAAAGAACATGCCTCGAGATATGTGTCTTTAGTCATTGGAATTTGTTTGGAGCTTGAGTATGTGATCGGGAATTTCCCGGAGGGGAGTAGCGCTAACGGGAGTCGAACCCGTGTTTTCGCCTTGAGAGGGCGACGTCCTAGGCCACTAGACGATAGCGCCGTGGTATTTCGGATTTCGAATGTCGGATTGCGGAACTGAGGCTCTTGTGTCGGCAGGACCGTTCTAAATCCGCAATTCGCAATCCACAATATGAAATTGAAGAGCTGCCCGGCAAGGGCTCGAACCTTGACTTTCCTGATCCAGAGTCAGGCGTGTTGCCAATTACACCACCGGGCAATGCTTGTTTTCGCAGGTTTTGCAAATTTGTGCAAGTTTTGTGCAAGACCTGACAGCAAAATTTAACCATCCAGAACCAAATTCCCAAGGGTATATCTTTACAAAAGCTGCTGTGAGACCTCACAGCCGTTCGATAATGAAACCTGACTTGATCAAGTCTACTGGACTTGGGTTATCACGGGCTAGGTTCCTTCCTGCGCCTTAACACTCTTCGTTCACCTGTCCTTTCCGACTCATTACCCCTATCTTTTTCTGTAATGTGTCGACTCCTGACACCTCGATGCGCCACTAAGGCGTGCTCGTACGGCCCAAAATTATCTACAGAATCCAACTAAAGGAGGTCTATCATGGCTACACTTCGAAAGAGTCACACTAAGAGAGGGTATGTTTACGCTGTTGATTTCTACTGTAACGGCAAAAGGCATGTAAAGTCAACGAGGACATCTGATTATCGCCTTGCGAAACGAATACTGAAAGAAATCGAATGTAAGATAGCCCGGAACGTCTTCAGGCTGGAAGAATATAACCAGAAGCACATTTCAATGTCAGATTTCTTCGATGAGTATTTCAAGTATGCCTCGACTTATAAGGAGCCTTCAACAATTGTAAGGGAGAAAGGGATAATATCGCAATTCCACAAGACCATCGGTGACATGGATATCCGGAACTTGAATCCCGAAGTAGTCGACGTCTGGAAAACCAAGCGGCTCAAAGTGGTACCCCCCGTCACATTCAACATCGAATTGAGTTCCATGAAAGCCATCATGAACGTCGCAAAAAGGTGGGGCTACTTGAACAGAAACCCCTTCACCGAAACAAGGAAGGTAAAAGTGATTCAACGTCGTCTCTTCATGACTGAATCCGAACTCAAGAAACTCTTCGAGGCCTTAGCACAAAAGGTTTTCGAGACAAGAAGACCAGGGACCAAGGAGCGATTAACGATGCTCGGCCGCTACTTTGAATTCCTCCTCCATACCGGACTCCGAAGAGAAGAAGCCCTTAACCTGGAACCCGAGGATGTGGATTTTGGGCAAAATGTAATCTACATAAGAAAAGCGAAAGACAAAGAGTCCCGTGTCGTGCCGTTGACGCAGCAGGCAAAAGACATACTCAGGGCCGGGGGCGACAATCTATTCTCTCCCCTTACAAAGTCATTTGTCACTCATGGTTTTGCTGCGACAGCTAAGAAAGCTGGATTGATAGGGGTGAAGCTTCACAGGTTGAGACATACCTTTGCGACTCGCATGATTGAGCTGGGTGTTGATGTTTTAACAGTCAGTAAGATATTCGGGCATTCCAGCGTTGTGACGACAGCTATATATGCCAAGGCGAGACTGGACGGTATGCGGAACGCTATGAACGTGTTCGAGAACAGCCCGATGCTGATAAGGGGTTGGAGTGTAGTTGTGGGCAAATGACGATTCGGGTCGACCTGTCTTTCGAAAAAAGCGGTCGCTAGTTATATTCTTTGCCCAAGCCGAGATGGCGGAATTGGTAGACGCACTGGACTCAAACTCCCCACCTTCTCACCACCCAATACTCTTCGATTCCAATCCGTTTTGAGCGTTTTGCTCCTATCGAAAGCGCAACTTTTTCCAATTTTGTACGAGCACTGGTAACGTTTTGGTTAGTCAAGTACCGAGTGAAATATAGAGGTACACGTTATCGTGATATTACGGTGACTCTCGCAAACGAATCCTCACGACCTGGCACGGGGATGCTATCGTTCCATGACCGCAAACAAAAAACCCGCTCCAGCAGATTTCTGCTGAACCGGGCTGATGACGGACCTGTTATGCCCTTATGATTTCATTTGCTCCCCACCACCCAGCTGGTGTCTTTGCGATCGTAACGGTAAGTGACCTTTCTATCGCTTACACCAACAACTCTGATCCCGTCGAGCGTATCGCCTTTGGTGAGGAAGTACGTATGCCCGCTTGCGTCCGTCAGGACTGCCGTCCTCTTGCCCGCTCCAAGCACAATCCCCTCAAGTGACACCGGTGGAGGACTCCAGGCGTGGATTGGTCTCGGAGCAACTGCGCTTGTTGCGGGTCTTCGACCAGCCGGCACATGATAGGCGAAAGGATCGCGTACTCCGCCGGTGAATGTATCGCCGTCAATTCCTCGGTCCGCATAACGGGTTCCACGGACGGCCGGCTCGAGAGTCGAAGCGTGTTGTGGTCCCTCACGGTTCAGAAGCCGATAGCCGATTTCACCCCATACAGCCGCCAGCAAGACAGCCAGCAGCCATGTGAGATATCTAGTACCTTTCTTTGTCATAGCCATGGTACAGCAACGCACTCCCGGTACAACTTGTTTCAAGTAAGCCTCCACCAAAGGGATTTGTCTGCATTTTGATTTCCTTTATGCGGAAAGGCGTGGGGGAACTCTCAAGATCTTCAACCAGGGCCGCCGTCCGAAAGAATGTCGCTCTCACGGACATATCGAATTCGAAATCGCTGAACTGTCCGTGCTCGAGTTCCGTCCCCGGCGAAATTGATTTCAGAGCTATATGTTCCCTGTGAGCATCTTCAGTTATGAATTGGATTACCCCCGTCTCGGTCTGAGGGTAATGATTTCTTGAAGCCATAATTCGGTTAGAGATACTGTCACGTTCGGCAAGCAACTTCGCCCTTAGAACCGGAAGCGAGGCCGGATCGATAAGCGACTGACTGCGTTGTCTGACACTGAAATACAATGAAAGCGTGGCAGAATACCTGTCATAGACATCCGTGGAGAGAACATAAATGAAGAGTAAGGCCAATAGCCCCGCGAGTACCAGGTGGGGTCGTTTCAATTTATTGTTCCCAGTTTGACATCAAACGTCACGAAGTTGTTAATCCTCTCCGATGGAAACGAGACTGCCTCGAGAGGTGTGGGGGCGCCGACACGTACCACGCGAACGTTCGTGAAACGCCTGTCCTGTTGAAGTGACGCCAGGTAAGCAGCCGCATCCCGGTTTGTCTCGGCATACCCCCATAACTCAAGCGATTGGTCGGACAGATTCCTCTGGTTGAGAGTCATCCGGTACAGCCACACGCCCCCGGGTGTTGCAACTGCAATTTCATGAAGAACCCTTGCCGCGTGAGAGCGATGTCCCGCTGAATTATCCCCGTCGATCTGAGTTTTCAGAACATCAATCTGGCGCCTCAGTTGATTGACCTGGGAGTATACATGGCTGGCTTTCGCAAGCCTGGCATCAAGGCCATCTGAAATTTTCTGAAGATGAGACTGAATGCCGAATTGAATCGAGAGAAGGATAAACAGTATCATGCCCATTACAAGAGTGCCATATTTAAGAATGCCCTTGTCCCGCTCCATGGTAGCCGCACGACGGACGTCTTCCGGCCGGAAATCCAATGTCTTTGTATTCTCTCCCAGGGAATCCGAAAACAGGAACCCGTGTACCGCGAGACTTACTGACAGCGCATATTCGGGCGGCAACCCAAGCGGACTCCAAACGGTCGCGGAAGAACCGCCGGAAGCACCGGGACCCGTTACGATACACTTTCCCAGATTCGGGAACTCCGCTTGCAGCGATAAGAGAGCTTCATCGAGATCCCGGAATCTCAACTTCTTCCTGGTTATGGGCTGCAATTCTTCGGTTTTCTTTCGGGGCGGAAATAGGGTGCACCAATAATCGTTGGAATCGACAAAGATGAAAACGTTGTCGCCCGAGGTAATCTGCGAGTCCGCCTGGATCCCGAATTCGAAGTTGCGAACATCCAGGCCCAGGTTGAGGACATGGAGCCCCGCAGAATTCAACATCCCGGTCCATTCTTCTATTTCCTTTGTACGGACAAATGCGATCTCGCATTTTACGGAATCCGGTCCGGCGGAGAGAATATCATAGTCAAAAGTCAGCTCGCTAAGCTGTATCGGGACTCTTATCAATTTCTCATAGTTATCGTTTATCCAGGATCTGATGCCATTCCCGGAGCTATCTTGAGATATATCCATCGGGATGTCGGCGATAACCGTTCTGGAATTAACCGTCCTGATGGACGAAACACAAAATCGGGCCCTGATGCCATTTGCTTTCATCGCTTCGGCGAGTCGTTGGCCTCGCTCGGAAGGTGACAGCGCTTCCGCAAGATTAAGTGAAAAATGCGCCGACGCCCGGTATTCCGACCTGTACCTGTTGAGAAACCCGCCCCGGGCACTAAGCTCTGCAACCCGCACAATCCCCTTGTAGAGATCAATGCCTAATATAGAGTTGACTCCTGAGAGCTTCAGAAGATTTGCCTTTCCAGGGAAGAATTTCATTGCGGTCCCTCGTCCGGTGAAGGCAAGGACGCCTCTCTGAATTCATTGCCATAAGATATATGAGGAGTTATGTAAATCATGAGCTCGGACTTGTTGTTCGACTTCGAGGTAGATGAAAACAGGGCTCCTAAGATGGGGATGTCGCCCAACAAAGGAGTGGCCGTCTTGCTGACCGAAGTAGTATTCTGGATCATACCGCCCAACACGATCGTCTCCCCATCCTTCATCTCGAGTGTCGAGCTCAAGGAGCGATGCTCTATAGTCGGCGGCACATTGGGCGACAGCTGCCCGACCGGGCTCTCGAAGTCGGGCTTTATATCGACGACGATCATCCCATTTGCCCCGACATACGGAGTGATTTCTAGTTTCACATCCGCTTCGATTTTCTGGAAACTCTGGCTTTGCTGAAACACCGTCGTATTGTTCTGGCCATTGTAAGGAATGGTGGTAGTCAGCTCATAGTATTGCGTGGTGCCGATGGAAAGCGACGCAGGATAGCCGTTCAACGTGGCAAGAAGCGGGCGCGACCTGACATCGGCAACTCCCTTTTGTTCCAGCGCCTGCAAGCTCAAATAGAAGTTGGCCGGCAGAGTACCGAGATTGGCAATTCCCAGGCTTGTGCCGAACAGATTAATGGTTCCGATTTTCTTCAAGTCGGCGTTGATCGACAATCCCCCGCTTGTGTAGTTGATCTGCGGAATCAAGGTGTAGTCCTGGGCAGTGGTGTCGACAGTGTTTTTGAACCCGGCCCCGACGCCTAATTGACTGCTCTTCGTGAGATTATAGTCCACGACAAGCGCCTCAATGAGCACTTGCGGAACGGGTTTGTCTACGGATTCGACGAAATCGTCGAGCTGTGAAATGACGTCATTGGTGGCCATAATCACGAGAGCATTCTCTTCAGGTACCGGCTTTACCGTTGCGTCTGAGGCAATATATTTCGGCAACATCTTCATAACGTTTTCCGGGCGAAGGTACTTAAGTTTTATCATCTTTACCGCAGTTAAGGTCTTGTTCGAACGATCTCCTATGAAGTACTTCCCATTCGAGCTCCTGTAGGTCGCCTTGGTATTCATGAGCAAGAGATTAAGCGCGTCGCTTATGGTGACATTTGAGACTCGCGCAGTAATCTCCCCCGGCACCCTGTCGTAAAATACGGCATCAGAATTTGTCTGATGAATGAGATCCGAAATAACTCTCTCTATAGGAGCATTAGTCACGTCGAGAGTCACCAGAGAATCCCTGGCACTCACCCAGTAAGGCCCGACGCTGGAAGGCTTGCCTTGATTCGCCGGCCCGCCGACATAGTAGGGCATCCGAGAAACTATATATATTCCATCCCTCTTCTGAACGGCAAATCCGTTATTGTTCATGATCTGAGTGAAGCCGATATCGAAACCGATATCATCGAGCTCTCCGGTAACCGATCCATCCGTTCCTTCCGTAACCAGTATGTTTCTAGCGCTCTTATCTCTCACCGCCTGCACAACATCCTGCAGGTCGACGTCCCTGGCGGCGATCCAAATGTGTCCGCTTTCATAGGCCACATACGGTTTGGGCTTAGGTGGCGGGACAATCCTGGGAGGAAGCGGAGAGGTGATCTGGAATATGCTTCCGCTGAGAGAAAGGTTCAGGCTATTCTGTTTGCAGAGAAACTCAATCGCGTCATAGACAAGAACTTTATTGAGTGAAATAGTGACTCTTTTGTTAATTGAATTATCCACAAAGATGTTCAAGCCGTGCTGGTAAGCCAGACCGCGAAAGACATCGCGTATATCGGTATCCTTGAAGTTGAGCGTGGTAGTATCGGCCGCTCCCGGTGGAAGTTCAATTTGGGCGGATCTGCGGACAGAGGAGTCCGCTGCCACCTCACCGGAGTCCCGCTGAGCCTGACTGATGACCAAGGAGTCGGGTTGGGATCCAGGTATTTTGCCTGATTGTGAGAGATGCTTTGCCTGGGCGAAAGTCGGACCGGCAAATGCGAGCATCGCAAGCAATGCTACGATCGATTGGCTCTTCTTCATTGGTTTCGTCCTGATTATTGTTGCCACCGCCTGAAGCGCTGTTCTTGGAGGCAGCCGGAAAGGGTATTCGCAAGACCCCAATGGGGCGCATGGTAATTACCGTAAGAAACTTTTCGCATCTAATTGAATGCTTTGGACGGCCGCTATCTTTTCAGGCTGCAGTCTCACGAAGCACTTCATCGAGTGAGGTCTCGCTGCGGGCGGCTTTCTTAAGTGCGGCATCCCGAAGCGTTCGCATTCCTGTCTCTTGCGCCCTGCGCCGGATGTCGGATGCACTGGCGTTATGAGCGATCATCTCTCCAAGGCCGTTATTGATTGAAAGCATTTCGTAGACTGCCACCCTTCCCTTGTATCCGACGTTGCTGCACGATGGACATCCTGCCGATTTGTAGAAACTCCGGTTTCCAGCCCGTCCCAGATCGAGCTCTTCTCTCTCATCCGGCGACGGCTCATAAGCTTTTTTACATTTCGGACACAGTTTCCTTAATAGCCTTTGAGCCAGTATCATTTTGACGGATGATGCTACAAGGAATGGCTCCACACCCATATCTATGAGGCGGGTGACTGCGGAAGGGGCGTCATTTGTGTGCAGAGTTGAGAACACAAGGTGCCCCGTGAGGGCAGCACGAATGGCGATCTCGGCGGTTTCGGAATCTCTTATTTCTCCTACCATTATTATGTTCGGATCCTGCCTCAGGATCGACCGAAGAGCAGCTGAGAATGTGACGCCTATCTCCGATCTGACCTGGGTTTGGTTGATTCCGGCGAGATTGTACTCGATCGGGTCTTCGATAGTCGTGATGTTGACCTTGGCGTCATTTATGTGTTGCAAAGCGGCATACAGGGTCGTCGTCTTGCCGGATCCCGTCGGACCGGTCACGAGCACCATCCCGAATGGCAGGCGAATGGTTCTCTGGAAAGCACGGAGGTCATCGGACTCAAAACCGAGCTTTCCCAAATCGAGCTGCAGTTGTGATTTATCAAGGATCCTGAGAACCACCTTTTCCCCGAAGTCAGTGGGCAGCGTCGATACTCTAATATCAATGGCGCGTCCCGCCTCATTGACCCGGATTCTCCCGTCCTGCGGCCGGCGCTTCTCAGCGATGTCAAGCTCAGCCATGATCTTAAGACGGGAAATCACCGCCCTCGCCCTGTCGTTGGATATCCGTTCCATCTCATGCAGCACACCGTCGAGACGATATCGTATGCGCATGGATTTCTCGTACGGTTCGACGTGGATATCGCTGGCCCCCATCCTGATCGCCCGTGAAACAATATCGTCCACGGTCAATACTGTCGAACCATCCGCAACATTATCCGGACGCTTGTCGATCCGGTCGAAGGAGGAAATCCCGGAAGACTCAATCACCCTCGAGATATCCGAAATATGATCACGATTGATCTCGGACTTGGCAAAATCGATTTCACTTACATTATAAAATGTTCGCAATGCTCCATCGATCTCTTCGGCAGAATGGCCCTCGGAGGTTACGGTTTTACCCAGGAAGAAGGCGATTTCCTCTTCCGTATGGACTTCCGCGCCGAGGGGCGCAGCAATAAGCACGGAGTCCTCGTCGACTGAAATCGGCACAATGCGATAAGCAAGCGCTACATCCTTCGGAATGAGGCTGAGAACTTCAGGAGATATCCGCACGGAAGAGAGATTTGTCATATAGAATGAATTAGAAAATGATCGGATGCTGGATTAATGGATTACAAGAAACCGGGACAATGGCGTGTTGAATTAATGGAGCACTGGATATGCAGAAACAGGTGCCAGATACAAGAGAAACGAACTTGCTGCCAGAAAGCTGCCGAAAGGAAGCTTCAATTCTCTGTCAGCTCCGGAGAGCAGATGTCGAATGAGCCAGTAGGCAATTCCAAGGGCCGCTGCGAGCCACAGAGCCAGAAGGAAGTCGGGAAGGCCGATGAAGAGGCCGAGAAGCACGGCGAGCTTCACGTCACCTAATCCCATAGTCTCTTTCCGGTAGACAGCGTTACCTGCGACTCGCACCAGGAATACCATTGCGCCGCAAGCCAGAGCAGAGATGAACGCAGCAATGATAGGAAGCCGGGAGACAAGAGAGGCATCAACCACACCGAGAACAAGACCGGCAGCCACCAGGATGTTTGGGATTATCAGGAATTCCCAGTCGATAATGGCAATAATCATAAGCAAAACGAAAAGAACCGTCTTCATAATGAAGTCAGCCGTGAGCCCGCAGTTGAAAAACATGAGGAGCGAAGTGACGCCCGATGCGAGTTCCACAAGCGGATACCGAATTGGGATCCGGCTTCGACAGGTACGGCATTGCCTATTCAGAAAAACGAATGATAGTATTGGAAACAGTTCGTACCACCGGAGCGTCCTTCCGCAAGACGGGCAGAAAGAGCGAGGGTGGACGACCGACAGTTTCCGCGGAATTCTATAAATGCAGACATTGGCAAAGCTGCCGAGGCTAAGGCCGAAAAGTGCTGACAGGAATACCAACATGGCTGAAGGAAACTCTAAATACTAATTCTAAACTCTAAACAAATCCCAAATCAGAAATCATAAAGGACAAAACGGATGCTTTAAACGAAAGCGTTTTGGAATTTGATGCTTTGAACATTGTTTAGGATTTCGGGTTTAGTGCTTGGGATTTACCTAGTCCGGTACTTTCTGAACGATGTTGCCTGTTTGATCCACCGACCATACGTTGAACCGGCCATCACCGTTGAAATCTACGACCGAGGTAGCCTCTGCGAGGAAGCCTTTGGCATCCGCGGAGACGATCGAGATCAGGTATCTCGCCCTCCCACCCTGTGTTACCAACGAGTCCTGTTCAAAACCAATGTCCGCAAGCGATGAGGAATAAACGTCATTCTCATACTTATAGCTCTTTTCCAGTGTGTAGACCTGCTTCAGCATGAGCTTGGCTTCTGTCTCCTTTGCTTTTGACACAACCGGTTCCAGTCGAGGAAGCGCGAGCAGTACCAGAATGCCGATTATAACAAGAACGACCATAAGCTCTACCATGGAGAAACCGTTGTCAGGATCATAAGTCTTTCTTTTTATCATAATGCACCTCTGTACATGGTTGATAACTTTCACGGGTGGGGATGTCGAGTGATTTTCTGGGCCTTCCCAATACATTGCTACGGCTAATAGGCTCGTCCTTAGGCGGAAATCCACCTAAGTCCCAGGTCTGCCAAAAAAATTCTTGATTGGAAGTGTGTACGAAACAATCACGATCGCGATTGAATCTGCATAGAACAGGCCATCACACATCATGGATAATGCCATTTGTTTGTCGTAACTCTTGAACCCAACGATGAGCAACTGCAGAATTACAGGCACAATGAACAGTTCTCTTGAAGGGGGCCAGAAGAACAGGAGCCCAACGATAGAGATCAAGAGGAGAACGAGAGAAAAGATCCCCACATAAATCAGTGTGTCTACTAAAACCTCTAACTCGTCGAGCGCATGGATCGACAACTTGTTCATCTCTTCCCTAATGTGCGGCATAAACGCTGGTGTCCGACGCTGAATGATCAATGGCAATATCGGGGCAATCAAGGCCACAATTATTAGAATCCTAAATACGATTTTCACTGATACCTCCTGGCTATCTTCATTTGTCCTTGCACAAATCTGTTAAGATGGCGCGGCAGTATGATTCGCGATTACCAGATTGATTCTTGTATATGTGCTCCCAGGCGCATGAATTTCCGTCTCTTAGTCAGATGATTCAAGGTTTTTAGCATTCGTTCCAGTGTATGGTAGTTTTCCATCGAGTTGCTCACTGCCAATACCCTGTTACGACTGATCTTCAGAATGATCGCTCTGTAGGTGGAAAACGAGAATGAGACGACGATATACTCCGTCACATCATTGACGGAGAATGACATCACTTCCCCGGATTTGTGGTCCGCCACCCAAAATCCCTTCCCCTTAACAGTGATGGATCTGCCTTTAAAGTCTTTCCTGTTCCTGATGTAATTTGGCGGTGCAAACAGAACCTGGCCCACGAAACCGCTGCAAATCAAAAAGAGAGACAGAACCAGGAACTGTTGGGATTCGTAGGCCTTCAAAATAGTTGCAACGAGAGCAAGTATGACCGCAGCGCCGCCAACAGGCACTAAAACATATCTGATCAGAATTGATCTATTTATCCTCTCGGAATACTTCAGGACGTACGTTTTCTTATTCATAAGATCCCGATCGAGCGTGCGGATGCATGCATCCCATTAAATGGCTTATTGCTTTCGTCAGCCCGTCGACATATTGTTCCTTTCTGAAAAGAGGAACTATGAATTCCTTGATCACCAAATCACAATCCGCGCTTGAAACCTCATTTGAAAGTCCTGTACCGATGTTTATCCTTATAGCTCGATTTTTCATCATTATTACGATGAGTATCCATCTATGAGATTTCAGTTTCATAAGCCTAGAACGTTCATAAACTAGTCTCGAGTAATCCAGAATGGATCTTCCCTCTAAGGAGTCGCCGATCACTATCATTAGATCTACTTGATATTTCTCCTGGATTGTCTCAGCGAATCTACTCAACTCAGCGTTTTCTGCCTTCGACAGCACGCCGACATTATCAACTACAGTTTCCTTGCGGACTCCCTCATCATTCTTAGTACACGAGATAAACAGACAACCACAAAGGAGAATCGTCGTCAGGAGAAACGAGCGTTGCGTCATGCCATCACCAGCTTCCCGCGCTACCGACACCGCCAAAACCTTCAGGCTCAGGTGCCTGCCCCCAACCAGAGCCACCATTTGTATATAGGATGTAGAATTGATCACCCAAATGTACAACGGCAATCGTCACTGAGGCCTCGGGGGATGCGGCTGACACCGCTATCGTAGCGATTCCACACGCAGCCTCACCACCGTGGTAAACTGTGCCGATGGTGTTCCCTTCCCTCGCCGAATTGTAAGTTTCATACATCTCCAGTCCTGAGCCCAATCCCCCCAGCAATTCACCTAACGATGATAGCCCTTCGCCAGCTTTTCCAAACAGGACGAGGCTCTTGACGGTCACCTCTGATCCCTCATTGATAATTCCTGCTCCCATCAGCAATGATCTGTACCACTTCGCTGTGTACGGCACGGGGGTTGAAGATTTATCTCCGTCGCAAGTTCCCCTCGGATCAGACCTATTTACTGGATCGTTTATTACGTATGAATATAGATTTGAGTTACCACCTAAGAACCGTAATGGATCCTTGCTTGTCCACCTCCCCGACTTCGCATCATAGTCCCTCGCACCGAACCGTACAAGCTTCGTCTCAGGATCATACAATCCTCCTGCGAAACCGAACGGTTTTGCCCCAAAGGGATCCCTCCGGGAAAAGCCGGGACTGCCAGCGTATATCACATTCCCGCACTCATCTCCCGCCAAAGGCGAGGTAAGCTTCGTCCATCCGTTGTAGGATAGCTCCACTAACAACGTCGACGGCAAGTCTTGGGTTTCTCCGAAAGGAGTCCCTTAGGGACAAGGTGGTCTGTGATCATCTGGCAGATCCTATCTCGCTTGTTCATGTAGTCACCAGAGAAGCGAGCGATGATGTTGTCACCGAAACAATGCTCAGTAAGAGGTGAGCCGAGGGCTATCCATGCTCATGTCTGTCCTCCTCTCATGTGTACCATTATGTTATTTTCCTTCAGGATATTCCTGAAGTCTGCACTTATTCGGTCAAGATCACCTATGTCAGGATACATCACAAAAGATTTCCTGCGCCGCCTGTTGCGAACCTTGATACTAATTCTTGTAGCACCCAGTAGTCCCATGATGTCCATGTCGACTGTTTCTATAGAAGTCATTGCAATCCCAATTACGGTAATCGGATTCATGAAAGAGATTTCGCCATTACTGACAATTACGCGACTAATAAACCGCAGATAATACCGTACGCTTATCACAATTAGCAAAATAGCAGTCAGTACTCTCAGTCCAATCGGAAATGGAAAGAATGCCGCAAAGACAACGTACATTGGTATAAGGATAATGTAGAAATTTGCGGCGGCCGCGCGAACCAGTGGGATTTGAGTTTTCACGATTACTATTTCACGTTTAGAGCTTGGCAGAAGATTTTGTACCCCCTGACCCGAAGTCTCGTTATTTATGGGCATGGCTTTTTCCCCAAGTATTTTCTTAACGCATCTTGAACTTCCCTTGGCAGGTCAGATAGATCATAAAGCCTCTCAAATTGCGTACGTGTGATGTCGACGCCAAGGCTTGCACCGGCACCACCGACACCTCCAGCATTAGACCCAAGGAGCCTCAGTCCGCCACCCCAGATGACAAAATCACCAAATATGTCAAAGCCTCCACCACCACCGGCGGCTGCAAAACCTGATATGTCCCATCCCCATCCCTGTAAATCCATCGGGTTATTCAAGTCCACCGCGCCGATCTGGATGCCGGCCTCACCGGCCGCAGGTGTTCCAGCAGCTATTCCACCTCCAGAGTAAATGAAGCCATAAGCCTTACCGCCCGTCGGATCTATGACGAAAATGCTGCCGCCTTCAGCGCCAAAAATGAGGGCTCCTGCACCGACAGAAGTGCTAATTACTATATATGTCTTCAATCCATTAGGATCACAACCATTAATTGGATCATCAACGCAGTATCCATAAAGGTTAGATGAACCACCACTAAACAAAATCGGGTCTCTATTTGTCCACCTACCTGTCTCGGCATCGTAATCCCTCGCACCGAGCCGTACCAGCTTTGTCTCAGGATCATATAATCCTCCGGCGAAGCCAAATGGCTGAAAACCAGGATTCGAATCGTAGGTCACATTTCCGAATTCATCATAGTCCATGCGTTCGACAATGGCACCCGTCGCCACGTTAACAACGAGTCGTGGACTGCCCAAGTGGTCGGTGATGATCTGATATATGGTATCTCTCTTATTCATGAAACCACCGGAGAAGCGAGCGATTATGTTGTCTGAAGAGTCAAGCTCGGCAATGGGAGTAAGCTGACCCGCATAAATCCATTTTTCCACTATTCCACCATTCCGCTTCTCTGCTATCCTCCGGTTCTGGCCATCAATCACGTACTGAATGACATCACCGTTGGGCATAACCACCTGCGTCAAATTGCCGAACGCGTCATGGGTAGAATCGCGTCATCCTCGACGGAATTCAAAAGCACAGCGGACTAATGCCGCTGTTACATGTTGATATTCGTACTAAGTACCGAGCTAAACCAAGTCTCTTTCAGCTTTGAGATATTCTCTTCACCGATTGGGCACATCGAACGGAACACCTTGGGGGCACGTTTGCCAATCAGCCTGACACGAATCTTTATGATCCCAAACACCTTGCTCCGGCGAATGTCCACATGCTCGATCATCTGCTTTGAGTACGTAACTTCGTTAAGTGATTTTATCAACCTTACATCCCTTTCGCTGACAAGCACTCTTGCAACATACGAGGAATATATCCTCCCATAGAAAGCGAGCCCGCCAACGGCAAGAAGATATTCGAACACAGCGGAGACCTTGTATTCAATCGCTGCAAAGTGCAGCAATAGGATGAAGGCGAGAAGCGTGATTAACAGTCCATTTGCTCCCATGCCACGTATCAACCGCCTGTGACTATTGCTCGCAATGAGAATCTCAATCTTTCTTTCTGAGTCGATCATGATGGCTTCCTTTTCCACATTTATCTAGGGGCATGGACTTTTTGTTTTTCCAAGGAATTTCATTATTGCGTCCTGAACATCTTTCGATAGATCGGAGAACTTCACCATGCCGCCATATGAGGTCCAGCTAAGGCCAGCCCCTATGGTTGCTCCACCACCAGCAGCGCCACCTCCTGTTGCTCCAAAAATGTTCCAGAAATTGCCTTGTATACCACCGCTAATACCAGGTCCGGCTGCTGCAAAACCTGACACCTCCCACCCAAGACCCAGTGTTTGTGTCGGGGTGCTAACATCCCACGCTCCAACTTGGATTTCTCCAGCAGCCGCAGCAACTGTACCGGCACCGCCTGTCACTCCAAAATATGGATACTCAAATGCTGCCCATGTACTTGGATCCACTAAAATCACAGTACCACTTTCAACCCCAACAGGACCAATTGCACCTGAAGCACCTGCCACCACTACTATGTACGTCTTAAGCCCAGAAATATCTACGTCGTTAATCGGATCTTCAACACAATACCCGTATAAATTAGAAACGTTACCCTCAAACAAAATCGGATCCCTATTCGTCCACCTTCCCGTACTTGCATCGTAATCCCTTGCTCCAAACCGTACCAGCTTTGTCTCAGGATCATACAATCCTCCTGCGAAACCGAACGGCTGAAAACCAGGATTGCTGTCAAATATTACGTTCCCAAACTCGTCATAGTCCATGCGTTGCGCAATGGCTCCAGTCTCGACGTCCACCACGAGTTTTACACTTCCAAGATGGTCTGTAATGATCTGATATATCGTATCGTTCTTATCCATATAGCCGCCGCTGAACCGGGCGATGATATTGTTCGAAGAATCCAGCTCGGCAATGGGAGTAAGCTGACCCGCATAAATCCATTTTTCCACTATTCCACCATTCCGCTTCTCTGCTATTCTCCTGTTCTGGCCATCAACTACATACTGGATCACGTCTCCATTCGGCATCACTACCTGCATCAAATTGCCCAGCGCGTCATACGTGTACTCGGTTGTATCGGTTCCGGCAATCTTTTCACGCAGGTCGCCGTTTGCCGTGTAGAAATATTGCGCCCCACCATACGTCAGCATCCTGTCCTGGGCATCGTACGTACCGCTGTCGGTTCCGGCAGGCGTAATGTGGGCAATCCGGTTCCCGTTGGCATCATAGATGTATCGTGAAATTAATGTATCGTTCCTCCAGACATCTGTGAGCCTCCCCACAGAGTCATAACTGTAGTCCATTTCCTTTGACACGCCGAACTCGGTTTCATACATCGACGTTATTCTGCCCAACGAGTCCCTGCCGTACGTCATCTCGAACATCGGACTGTCATTATAGTCCGCTTCATAGTTCGACAGTATTCCATAGTCGTCGTAAGCATCCTCCGAGCTGACATTGCCGAGCGATGTGCCGGTGACCTTCCCCGTCTGGAAGTCGCGGTCTATCGTCATATAGTGGTTCTGGTCCTCGTCCCAGTTGCTATCGATAGGCTGGTAAATCCCTGTCAGCAGGCCATCCTCGTCATAGTCGTAACCAATAGAGTTGTGTGGATACCACTGGTTTCCCTCTATTAGGGCAATATCGTCAAGTTCATAGTTCCCGTCGATATCGTAAACGACAACTCCCTTTACTGTTCCGCTGAAAATGGTTGCCCATGGAATGAATCCGTCGTACACGTAAATCAACGAGTCATGCTCCGGAGTTATGCTCAACGAGAGGTTCCCGGCCGAATCGTAAGTGAACGTCTGCGTCCCCCTGTCGAAGGTGATAGAGCGTATTCTGTCTGCAGTCCCTCCGCATCCGCAGCCCGCAGTGTCGTATGTTATCGTGACAGCCCGACCGTCCGGCAAGGCGGTCCTGGCCAGGCGGTTGTCCAGGTCGTAAGAGTAGCTGGTTGCGCGCAGACTGTCGCCCGCAAAAGGAGGGGTGTATCTGTCGGTCAGATTATCCGCGTTGAACCCGAAGGTATGGCTCGGCCTTCCAGGTGGAGTGAGTGTAATCATATTCCCGTTTGCATCGTAGGCGAATGCGATTACATGTCCGTCCGGCAGCGTCTGAACAGCAACTCTTCCCACGGAATCATAAGTAAAGCCTGAAGTATTCCCGGCCGGATCCTTCGACAAGTCAATTCTCCCAAGCGAATCGTATGTAAAATATGATATCCTCGCTCCTTGAGCAACAGAAGCGAGCCTGCCTCTGCCGTCGTAAAAGCACTTCACGGGAACGAGCCCCGGTATCGAGTCCTCGACTACTCTTGCGAGACTATCGATATAGGTAAATGATTGCCGTCCTTGAGGAGACATTGCGGAGAAAAGATGCCGGGCGCCGTCCACCGCAGAGCCCGATGCGCCGATGTCTGAATAGACCGTCTGATAAAGCCTGCCGTTTACAGACACACTATCTATAAACTGTTGTATCTGCAATCCTGCCATTTCAGAGACTGTCCGGCTTTCCTCGGTTATCGACTGCATTCCGCTCGGTGTCGTCACGGTCACGTTTGCATTGACCGGTGATTGCATCCCGAAACGCGGGTCTGGTCCCTGTCGGGTTACGGTTACCGTGCCGTCGTGACTGACCTTTGTCCACGTCCCGTGATAATCATAAGTAGTGCTGTCGGTAAGGCCGCTCGCGTCTGTCGTCGTCATCAGCTGACTCCCATTTGGGAGAGAACAGACACCGTAGACAGTTTTGTTGCCGAGCGCAGTAGAAACCGTCACAGAATATCCCGTACCATCACTGCTATCGGCACGCGTCAAAATCTTATAGGCGCCGCCCGGTTCCTGATCGTAAGTCAGACGTCCGTAAGAGTCGTACCCGAACGTATGTGTATTCCCTCTCGCGTCCCTGAACGATGCCATGAGACCGCTGTTGTAAGTGAAGCTGGACGAATCGGAGCCCGGGTCGATGACGGTCGTAAGACAGCCCGCAGTGTCGATACCGAGAACCGTGCGCTGCCCGTACGGGGAGACTATCGCAAGTGGAGTCCCGCTCGCGTTGCGCTGTATCGTCGTGGACAGACCGTTACGATCGAAAACAGACGACAGAAGGCCGAGGCTGTCGTAGGTGAACGTGTAGATCGGGATGCCAGTCAAGGCGTCAAGTGTCTTCAGATGTCTGCCGTACTGGTCGAAGACATAAACCTCGCTTCCGTCTTCCGAGGCGATGGAAATACCGCTTCCCGAGAGGCCCGGGTAAGGGAGAGTTAGTTCGTGGATAATGCTCAATCCGCTGCAGTTGACGGTCCACGGTGCCACGGAGGCTACCTCGAGAGGCTCTTTTCGGAGGTAGCTGTAAGCAATGCATGGTGCACTCTCTGAGCAGAAGAACGCACCATTCGGACCGATGGCGGATGCGTTGATCGAGCCTCCATAAGACTGGGTTTGGGTCAGAAAAGTGGAAATACTCCCGTCCGGGCTGACGCGGCGAATGTCTCTGCTTTCGTCGATATAGACTGCTCCGTCACTTCCGACGGTCACGCTGAGTGGGTAGACGAGGAGGGCTTCCGTAGCGGGCCCGCCGTCGCCGTTTTCTGCTCCGGTCCAGTGATTTACCGTGCCTGCGACCGTCGAGATTATTCCCTCGGGGGTGATCTTTCTGACTCTCCAGTTAGAGTAGTCCGCGATGAACACGTTTCCCTGGTCATCGACGTCGACACCGGTTGGGAAATTCAGCTCGGCATTTAAAGACGATCCGCCGTCACCGCTGAGGCCTGCTGTTCCGTTGCCTGCGACAGTATTGATGATCCCCGCGGGGTTGACTGCCCTGACCACGTTTGCGCCGGCATCGGCGATGTAAAGAGTGCCGTCCGATCCAATCGCAATTCCGACAGGGAAGTTCAACTCAGCCTTCACGGCCGGCCCGCCGTCCCCGGAAAACCCCTGCGTTCCGGTACCGGCATAAGTTGTGATAACTCCAAACGGATCCACCCTGCGAATGCATGCGTTCCACGTGTCGGCTATGTAAAGGCTGCCGTCCGGACCGAACGCGAGTCCGTCCGAACCGTTCAAGGTCGCCCGGGCCGCAGGACCGCCATCTCCGCTATGACCCATCGCGCCGGTTCCCGCAACGAGAACGATAGACCCGTCCGTACATTTTTTCCAGACCTGGTTGTCGTTGCTTCGCGAGAAATATATCACGCCGTCGGGCGCGACTGCGATCCAAGAATCTCCGTCGCCGAGCGTTCCCTGAACGTCATTGACTTCCGGACCGATCGAAGAGGCTTCCTCCTCTCCACCATACCCGAAATATATCCTCTTTCCGTTTGGATCGTAAACATGGTGGACGTTCAGGTTCCATCCGCCCAGATCTGTTGAGATGGAGGAATCGTTGGCGCCCAGCGTGGTCGATACATTTCTCCAGGCCATCGCGTGACCTCGCCCATCCGTGAGCGACATCGACGAATCGCCATATACGCCCCACCGCGGATGCGCCTCATGCTGGGGCTGGCCAAGATAGGTGGCATTGTACTGATAACCGATATGCACTTGTACGTTCTGTTGGCCTTGAAGCGCTCTCCCATAGGCATCTTTTCCATCCCATGCGAAATATTTTGTGAGGCCAGGCCGGGGAGTGTACATGGTATCCATATCCCTGCCGCCTATCTGAATGTCCAACTCTACTCCCGTGAGGCCGTTCGGAAGCGTTTCGCCCGTAAGAGGGAGTAACAACGCTTGCTTCTTAAAGCGTTGCGTGCTGTAGCACATGGTATAAGGCGTGCCGGTTATGTTTAGACTTTCGCCGAGAGTCTGGTCTTGAACGTCAATAATCGAGCCGGTTTGACAATTGGGATCTGTCGAAGTGGTCTGGTCAGGTGTTGTAATCACCTGATCGTCCGGTGTACCGTCACCGTCGATTATCCCGGCCCAGTTATAATCTTCCGGAGTAAAATGAGTGACCTGCACCCGCCACAAGTTTTGCCCGCTGCCGTAAAGCGTTGCAAGTCTTTCCTGCTCGAGGCGATCAATTCCGAGGGCGGCGAGGGCGGCGCTGTCAGCCGGAGTGCCGTCTCCATTCAAGTCGATTGCCGCAACTCCGTTTGCGGTGTCTATTATTCCGATGACAAGCCCGTTGGCCAGTGCCATCCATGAACCCTTGTCTTTGTCGTAATATCCCGCCGGTATTACCGTTCCAACCGGAAACTTCAGGAAGTTTTGCAGATAAAATGGAACGGGTTCTGAAAAAGTAACCGAAGTTGCCCCTGCCGCAACAGCCTCGTCCGAACTGAAGTCAACACAATAAGTGTAAAAACTTGAAGGAGGAAGTGCCGCTGGCATCGCCTGTTCGCCATTTTGTCCGACAGTATATTCGGTGGCTCTGACCGAAATGGAATCCAACGGGACTGTCTCCGTATCCGTCGGGACTTTGACAAGCCGCGCTAGGTTACACGAAGTCACAGGCTGATAGGTAAAGTGAACAATCTTCATCGTTGCCTGTGTGCCCGGCTTGAACAATAACGTTGCCTGCCTGGTGCCATCCCGATCAGTCACGACACTGCCTCTCGCGACAGATATGGAATCTCCTCCGAGCCTGACCACCGTCACCTTCGGATCGAACTGAACCAGTACGACGCTGTCTATATATGCGTAGCTCTGCCACGGAGTATTCTCCTGACGTTGTGCAGTCAGATAGCCGCTTCTCGCGAAGTTCACAGTCAGCTGTCCGCCCCCGTTTACCGCCATGTCGTACATGCCGTCCGCACGACTTATCGTCTCCCCGAACTCGGGATGATTGAGGATAGATACCGTAACCCCCGAAAGAGGCTGCCCATTTTGCTGCAACACTCTCCCTCTTATCACCGCCGCCCTGACCGCGCTCATCATGAGAGTATCCACCCCGGTCTGTATCGGGTTCGGGCCTGTGTACAGGAACTTCGTAGCGACTCCTACAGTCGTGACTACCGTCGGGTCTATTCTCGATGCGACCGTCGACGGGTCCGGCGGGAGAATGATCGTGCTCCTCGTGACAGAGATATCCTTTGAAGAAGAATTGCCTGCAGCATCGGTAACGGAAACGACAATCTGATTGGCTCCGTTTGCAAGTGGAATGGTTATGCTGAACGAGCCGTTAGAATCGACCGAGGCCGTATCCCCGTTTACAGTTACGATAGAGCCTGTAGAATCCTGGACGTTCCCTTTGACCATAATCGTCGAATCGCTCGTCGTTGCGCCGTCCGGGGGAGATTGAACCGTTACGGCAGGAGGAGTCGTATACAGTCTTACTATGCCGACTAGCGTGGTGGTGTTGCCGGCGGCATCGGTTGCCATGACGGATACCGTATTCACTCCCTCGACAAGCCCCAGGGTAGTTCTGAAAGTATCGGCATCGACGACCACATTTGTCCCGTTCACAGTAACCTTTACCGCCGTCGAATCGGCTACGGTCCCCCATGCCGTAACGACGGTATCCTTCGTTATCAATCCGTTTGATGGAGATTCAAGAGTCAATATCGGCGGTGTCGAATCTTTTATCACCGTGAGAGTCTTCGTGGAAATGTTATTGTATACATCTGTCGCAACTACTGTTATCACGTTTGTCCCCTCTGACAGCGAAACAGGAACAGAAAACGAGCTGTCCGTAACAGGTATGGTGACGCCGTTCACCTGGAGTGTCAAAGCCGACTGGTCCGTGACCGTACCGGATACTGTAACGGCCGAATCCCGTGTGATGGTGCCGCTTGCAGGCGACGTGAGAGTCAGCTCAGGCGGAATGTTGTCCACCGTCCCGGCTCCGGTTATCTGCAGCACGATATAGGTATCAGGGTCTCCCTCGACGCGGACTTTCAGGAGGTTCGTCGGACGGAGCCAAAGCCGCCGCTCGATTTCCCTTCTGTGTCTCATGAAATCTCGGGGCGAAAGGACGACGCGGCCGTCGATCCAAACGGTCGCAGTGATGTTTACATCCTCGTTCCTGAAATCTCTTTCGTCATTTCTCCTGCTATTATCCCTCCCGCCGGACCGGTCGTCGCCGCGGTGGTTCCTGTCCCTATACGATCCGGTGGATACGTGCAGTACGAACGGAGATATAGCCCCTTTCGGAATGGAGAATGTAGTATCGACGACGGCAGGTCTGCCTTCCGCTCTCATGAACTTTTCAGGTCCGAAGACAGTGACGGTATCCCGTGTCTGAGAGAACGATGCGGATGCTGCGACTATGACCAGAAGGATAATAACCAGACGTTTCATTTCGACCCCTTTTTGAAAGAAATGACTTTTATGATAGCTGCGGTGTATTGGTTATTTATATTGGAGATTGGAATCCGTTCGAGAGCACCCACCTGAAGAGAAGGTATTTCTATTCCTAATAGTCCAGCCGACCTGTTCACCATCCCCAATTCCCTGCAACGGCTCATACTCCGGACAAGCGGCTGTTCGGGCCACGATCTGCATAAGACTTCAGAACGATCTCCCTATCACTCCCGAACGAACCCCATGAGCATTGCCCGCTTCTGCTTCTCACTCTTTAACAACGAATCCGGCTGAAGATGAGACTTCGGAAACACACTTCCGCGTTATCTATAGGTGAATTTATACTTCGCATCCGCAATAGCGCTGTTGCTGCTCCGGCCCGGCATTATCTCACCGAAGGGGTAATAATCGTCGTAGCCGACGCGGTTTCCATGCTCGTCGATAGTAGCCCTGACACTTCCGAGGTGATCCTTTCCCGCTCGGAGCGGGATCTTCGACAGATAGTAATATGTCGGGACAAGTCCGATAGTAACAGTCATCACCGCTACGTTCCCCGGCTGGCCCTAATCGTACTCCACCCACATCGCAGCAAAAGCTCAATGTTCAGTGTTTGGAGCACCTTATTGGCGAGAACTCTCGTTTGTAACTTTGATGCTGCCAATCGATAAGTCGGAACGTCTTCTCAAGGCGACTCCTCTTCCGCTTACAATATTCAGCTGTGATGTACTCTAGTTCCAAAGATTGATTAGCTGGTACAAAGCGAAAAGAATAAACAGTACCGCCAATGCAACATAAATGGTCCTATATTGGGGTCTGATCTTCTTCCGCCTAAGAACAGCAGAAATAACTGCGATGAGCCATAAGAGATAGAAGACAGTGAGGGCGTATTTTCCCATGCGATTCTCTCTAATGAAGTCTAGTTATTAGAAACAATAGCAAGAACAAGGATATTATCGTATAGCCGATAACCATCCGTTTTGCCTGTTTCTTTATGATCCTTTTTCTTTCCTCACTTGAATAACTGGCCCATGCAGCTTTATCAACCTTCATCGAGATGTCATCCAACTTGTCATCGGGTGTTCTGAGTATTTTGATGTATTTATAGAAGCCCCAAAGGTTAATGAGGACAATCAGGGCGCCACCGACTACGTTAATGATATTCTGGGTCATAGTTGCTCCAGCCGGGATTATAGTTGTTGTTCGTCTTAGTTGCATCGCTCTGTGCCGATGAGGTCTTATCTAAATTTGAATCTTGTTTCCGATCTTGATTGCCGACTCCTATCATCTCTTGAATAAAATCTGAAGGATTGAAATCGAAATCGGTGATCTCCTTACCATTCTTGTCGAGCACGATAAGCTTGCCCCCCTCAAGCTCGACTCTCATGTCAGTACCCCACTTGGCTCTCAGTTTGGTCAACTGATCCTCTAGAAATAACTTGGACCCACTCCCTCCCCCGAACGCCACTGCTCCCAGTTGTCCCGTTGGTGCTGCGGAAGCTGCAAAAGTGGGGAATTCAATAGGCCAGGATAGAGCCATAGAGAAGTCCACATTCACCGTTAGGAAACCGGTGGCCAAACCAGCCGACAAATTCGAGTCCACCCCTTGCAACTGATCTATAGAGGTCATTTTATCATACTTGAAGTAACCGGCTGCACCTCCCAGAGCGCCGGCACCGACTCCTCCGTAACCCGTTATCATTAAAGCAGCCGCGCCATGGTCATCCCAAACATAGCTGGCGGAAAATCCAGGCGCGAGCCCGACTCCTTCTGGGGCTCCTTTGAAATAAGCAAAATTAACACCATAGACTTCTCGACCATCGGGATCCAGGAAACCGATCGGATTGTCTGCGGAGTACATGTACGGGCTCCACCCTGGGTACTTATCCGCCCTTGGGTCCACGCTCAGCCACTGCCCTCTCCAAGAATCGTAGTACCTCGCACCAAAATAGTCGAGGCTGGTTTCTACGTCACGTTCTTTGCCTGTGAATTTATACTTCGCATCCGCAATGGCGCTGTTGCTGCTCCGGCCGGGCATTATCTCACCGAAGGGATAATAATCGTCGTAGCCGACACGGTTTCCTTTCTCGTCGATGGTCGCCCTGACACTTCCGAGGTGATCCTTAAGGTAATAATATGTCGGTCCGAGTCCAATTGTAACCGTCATCACCACCACGTTGCCCGGCTGGCAGTCGTTTTGCACGAGGTATTGACTTGCTTCAAACGAATGCAACCAAGTATTTCGTTGGATCCGCTGTCACAAATCATACAAGCAAGAAGACCTACGTGCTGCCGGAGACTGCAATGAAAGCTCTCTCTAAGCTAAGGACTGAACCTAAAGACGAAAAGGCCTTCATCCGTGTAGAAGAATCTGTAAATATCATCACCATAAACGAAGTAGCATTCGCCGTAATAGTCTCCGCTGGCCTTGATATACCCAATTCGTGTGCCGGCGAAATCCGTTTGGCTATTGGGGATATCAAGCAAGCCTCGTTTGGCTTGATCGTACACTACCATGTTTATACGCCATATCAATACGGAGTTACCAAGAACATATATAAGCGGATCAGAATAACAGTCGCATGACAAGTAATCCGCGAAGTTGGTACAGCCCACCGGGAATTCAATTCTTACTTCCCTTTGCAGCCTCTGTGTATTCCTATTATAGACATATACCATCCCGGTCTGGGTTGCAGCGAACACGTGTGACTTTATGATCCTGAAAAGGGGAAGTCTCGCATTGGTATCAGGGCTTCCCTCATGCACATAGCTGAGTGGAATATGCTGGAAGAGTTTCTTTGCGTTACGGGGAAACCATGGATTTTCAGCCACGGTCACGGAATCTCCAAGAAGGAAACACTCTTGTCCATCTGCGGCGTAATAGATCAATGAATCGAGGTTACGAAAATTAAAAGCGTCTTCCTCCGTGTGGGCGATTTCTTTTACATTGATCCACGGCCACTCTCTGCAAATTTCGCCGCTGCTGTCTAAAAGGAGGATTTTCCTCCTCCCGCTGCTGCTCGCTTCCAGCATGATCCCGACGTTGAGTTTGCCATCCAAGGAGTCGACGAAGAGATGACCGTACATAAGGTCAGCATTGTATCTTTTCTCTAGATTCTGGATGACGCGCAACGGAATATGGCACTCCAGCTTTGATGAATTTTCTGTTGGGTCATATACAGCATCCGTCTGCGCTTGTCCGTATGCGCTTATGCTCTGCAGGAAAAATGCGAGGGCGGTAAGGGTAAGGATTCTTGTCCCCCAATTGTTTCCTAATATAAATCTCATGATTTGATGGCTCCTTTGCTGAATTTCAGCAAATCTCAAATTTGTCAGTGGCCGAAGTAGTAATTGTACCATGCATCAATAGTGCTAGTGGCATCGGGAGCTGTCTTGGAATTCTGTGGCGAACCGTGTGAAGCATCGTACTTGTCCTGTTGCTCACCGAATAATCCAAGATCCCGAGCATCGCTTTGCTGCACGGAGCCAAGTCCTTCAAACGGCAAGTTAGTTCCAAAGTAGTTTTCAAGAGCATCGAATGTCAGAAAGTGTGATACGATCGATTCTTTACCTTGATGTCTAGCATACAAGATTCTGTATTTCTTTACACCATTCTGTACAGTGACGGCAACAATTATTGCAGCGTGCCGGTGTCCGTGTGGGTCTTTATCGTGAATATCACCGTAATAGAGAGCATCGCCTACATCAGCCACCGACCGGGCCTTTGCTCCATCTGAGAAGAACCATCCGTGATTCTGGAACCAATCCACTTGTGATTTCATTGGTCCGGCGAAGTCAGCCCAACCACGATGGGACTCATCACCGCGATAGGCGCGTGCTATTATTTCGTTACACTCAGCCGAGTTGTCGTTCAACACATTCCAATTCGTATTAAGGTCTATGTACTGCAGTCCCGGCTTGTAGTCCAGCCCTCTCAGGTACTCCAGTGCATATTCCGCCGCCGGCAACCATCTTGCCCCATCTACGTCCACCAATTCCACGGGGTTGTCTGCGCTGTAAGAAAATGGCGACCACCCTGGGTACTTCTCCGCCATCGGATCAACACTGGTCCACTGCCCCCGCCAGCTGTCGTAGTACCTCGCGCCAAAGTAGTCCAACCCCGTCTCCACGTCTCGTTCTTTGCCTGTGTATTTATACTTCGCATCAGCAATAGCGCTGTTGCTGCTCCGGCCCGGCATTATCTCACCGAAGGGGTAATAATCGTCGTAGCCGACGCGGTTTCCTTTCTCGTCGATAGTGGCTCTGACGCTACCAAGGTGATCCTTGAGGTAATAATATGTCGGTCCGAGACCGATTGTAACCGTCATCACTACCACGTTGCCAGCCTGACCGTCGTTGTCCCAAAACCTCACAGCGACCTGGTATATCCCGTCACCCGGAAATGAAGGTGTGACATACGGCGACGTCGTAGTATAAATGGAGCCGCTGTAAAAAGATCCATTGTAATTGAAGTTCCACTCCCACTTCAAGGCAACTCCGCCGTCGATGAGGTCGTTGTCGTGACTGTTCGAGGCATCGAAGAGTACCGTCTCCCCGGGCGCGTAGTATCCCGGCGTAAACGTCGCGACAGTCGTCGGCGCCAAAGGAGCTCCCACAGTTTTGCTGCACACAACGAATATCATAAGTAAAGGGGACAATCTCAACATGAAGTTTTTCCCTGAAATCCGACATAGGGGCATGGAAATTGAGGGGTAGAGACATGAGCTGATCCGTTAAGTGTCTGACATAGCGATAGACGCTGGGTTGGCGAGAGAAAATCGGGACACACTGGATTTTTCACC
>JAJZNW010000133.1 GCA_021811615.1 Bacteroidota bacterium | reverse complement strand
GTCCGGATCCCCCGTCATCCTAAGCGCGAAATTGTAGAGTGCCGCCATATGAGGCAGCATCTCAGTCTCAAAATCTTTGTGCTTCGCAGGAGTTTGTTCAGTTTTCATATATATAAAGGAAGAAAGCGACTCTGTTCTTTTTTCTTTGGACTTTTTTAGTATAACACAAGCTTTAAACTAAGGCAAGGTCAGCCGCCTCGTGACGATCGACCGCTCCCGCAGTGAATCGTATTCTCGACACGAGCACCATCGGAGAAGCCATCCACGAGGGATCTATTTGGCGCGCAGCGAGTGATTTGGAAAACGCCCGACAGATGAAGAGACCTGTCACTGCTCATCGGGGTCGGAATTTTGTCGGGACAAAGTTATGTTTATACTCTAAGACAGAAAGAGAGCAGGAGTCGACATGAAAAAAAAAGAATTAGGAAGGGGAGGTCCTGAACTGACGGTGGTCGGATTCGGCGCATGGGCCATCGGAGGCCCTTGGCTCTACGGCTGGGGTGCGGTCGACGATGAAGCATCTGCCGGAGCAATAAGAAAGGCGCTGGACCTGGGAATCAATTGGATCGATACCGCCGCGGTTTACGGACTTGGCCATTCCGAAGAGGTGGTCGGCAGGACTATCGCCGGAATCCGCGACGAAGTGTTCCTTGCTACCAAATGCGGAATGGTTTGGGACGGCAGGCGCAACGTGAAAATTCATCTCGGCCCGAAAAGCATAAGGAAAGAAGTCGAAGACAGCCTGAAAAGACTGAAGACCGATTACATCGACCTGTACCAGTTCCACTGGCCCGATCCGGAGACTCCCGTCGAGGAATCTTGGAACGTAATGACCGAACTCAAAAAGGAAGGGAAGGTGAAATACATCGGTGTGTGTAACTTCAATGTCCCTCTCCTTAGCCGCTGCGCGTCTGTAGCGCCGGTCCAATCCCTGCAGCCACCTTACAGTCTCGTCATGCAGGATGTCGCCGCTGAAATTCTTCCGTATTGCCTTCAACACGACATCGGCGTCGTTGCTTACAGCCCGATGATGTCCGGTCTCCTCACCGGAAAATTCGATATGAACCAATTGGCTGATGATGACTGGAGAAGGAAGGATAAGAAATTCCAGGAGCCGCTTATCTCCAAAGAGCTCGCGCTCGTTGAGAGGCTCCGCCCGATCGCGGCAAAGTATGGCAAGCCCGTAGGGAACCTCGCTGTTGCCTGGGTCAATATGAATCCTGCCGTCACTTCTTCTATAGTGGGTGCCAGAACGGTGCGGCAGGTCGAAGAAAACGTCGGCAGTGATTTCCGGATCGGCGAATCAGACATGCAGACCATCGAACAACTGCACAAAGAGACCATCGGTTGATCATTCCTTTGACAAATTGGCGAACCGCAGGCATGGATTTTCCTTCTAATGTCTTTTCTTTTGATAAATTTGGCCAGACGAGCCGGAAGATCAAAAAAGGAGTCCTCTTTCGAACATTTTTAGAGCCCTTTTTTGTTGGCACGGAGCTTGAACTATATCAGAAGTGAAAACAAAAAAGGAGGATGATAAAATGGCGATTACAAGATGGAAACCCGAACGTGAACTTTCAAGCTGGTCTCCGTTCAGAGACCTGGTGAACATGCAGAGAGAAATCGGGCGCGTATTCGACGGCCTGCTTCCCGAATATGACGCAGAGAATGCTGTCATAGCGCAGTGGGCTCCGCGTGTCGATGTCAGTGAAAACAAAGACGCATATCTTATCAAAGCAGAACTTCCCGGCGTGAGCAGGAGCGATGTCAAGATCACGCTCCACGATAATGTTCTTACCATCAAGGGTGAGAAGAAGGAAGAGAAAGAGGAGAAGGACGTCAATGTCCATCGCATCGAGCGCTCCTTTGGAGTGTTCGAGCGGGCTTTCTCCCTTCCCCTGTCGGTGAAGAGCGACAAGATCGACGCCTCATTCAAAGACGGCGTACTCTCGATAACTTTGCCGAAGGCCGAAGAAGCTAAACCGAAAGAGATCGAAGTAAAGGTCTCTTAAGAGATTCGAATAGGAGGCTCCCGGTCACGGGAGCCTCACTCTATTCTTACAACGGAGGAATAATGTTACAGCAGAATGTAGCGGAAAAGAGTCATCACCGGTTGGCGTTCCTTGAAAGCCTTTCGGCGTCGCAAACGGACAGAAGAGAGCACGAGAAAATCCTCGCCTTGTTGAGCGACGATTATTCGGCGGTCATGAGACTGGCCGCGAATTTGTCTTCTCATTCCAAATGGATCCCATATCCCTTTCTCCTCAGCCGGCTGAAGAATATCGCCGATGGGGTAAGGGAACAGGCTGAACTCATTAGAGGGGCAATCGTGCGTCTCGGCGGCACGATTCCGCAGATTGCTTCCGAAACCAGGGATGATGTCGATTTCAGGCAGAACATCAAGCGCCTGGTCGGCGATATGGAGGCCCACGCATCGAGAAGCGAGCTCCTCGTTCATCAGAAGAACAGTATCCGTGACGCGAAGGTCGCCGCCTTGTTGGGATCGGTTGCATCCGATATGCAAAATCAGAGACAGGAATTATTAGACATTGTGATGAGACTCTCGTGAACGCGAAAGATGCCTCATCAGGAGAACTAATCATGAGTGAAAAAGATTTCGATAAGGACGAACAGATAGTCATGGAAGACCCCGGAAAGCTTTACAACCAGGAAATACTCCCCATTATGCCGCTTAGAAATTCAGTGTTTTACCCGCGGCAGATGATGCCCCTTTCGGTCGGGAGGAAAAGCACGATACAGCTGGTCGATGAGGCCTTCAGGGACGATCTTCCCGTGCTGATCGTCGCCCAGAAAGATGCCAATACCGAACGCCCGAACCCGGAGGACATTTATAAGATTGGTACCGTGGCGAGAATCCTGAAGGTCTATAACTTACCCGACGGGTCAAAGAGCGTTTTTGTCCAGGGGCTTTACCGGGCGGAGATATTCAACCTCGTCCAGCAGGAACCCTATCTCAAGGGGTTCGTCCAGAGGATTGAGGATAAGAAAGCCGAGGGGATCGAGACCGAAGCGCTTGTCGCGACCATTAAGAACGGCTTCCGGAAAGCAGTCGACCTCGCGCCCGACCTTACTCCGGAGCACCTGGGGCTCATCCTGAATACCGAGGACCCCGGTCATGTGGCCGACATGGCGATGTGGCTGATAAATATTCCGGTCAAGGAGAAGCAGGAAGTCCTGGAGGAACTCGATGTCCAGGAGAGACTGAAGAAATCCAACCTCTACCTGAGCAAGCTAGTCCAGCGTCTGGAACTCGGAAACAAAATTCAGACGGAAGTCCAGGATGAAATAAACAAGAGCCAGCGCGACTATTTCCTGCGCGAACAAATGAAAGCCATAAAGCACGAGCTCGGTGAAGACGAGGAGAACGTCGAGGTAAATGAACTCAGGAAGAAGATAGAGGAAGGGAAATTTCCCGAGGATGTGAAAAACACGGCTTCGAAGGAACTCGACAGACTCCAGAGAATGCATCCTTCGAGCGCCGAATATACCGTCGCCAGAACCTATCTGGATTGGATTCTCGACCTGCCGTGGAGCACTTCGACAGAAGACAATCTGGACATAAAAGCCGCGGAGAAGTCTCTCGAGAAAGACCACTATGGTCTGGATAAGGTGAAGAAGAGAATTCTTGAGTATCTTGCCGTACGCAAGCTCAAGGACGATATGCGCGGCCCGATTCTGTGTTTTGTCGGCCCTCCCGGTGTGGGGAAGACGAGTCTCGGTAAATCGATAGCCAAGGCTCTCGGCAGGAAGTTCGTCCGTATGTCACTCGGCGGGGTGCACGACGAGGCTGAAATCCGCGGGCACAGGCGTACATACATTGGCGCGCTACCCGGCAGAATCATACAGGGCATCAAAAAGGCCGGGTCCAATAATCCTGTCTTCATGCTGGATGAAGTCGACAAGATAGGCACGGACTTCCGGGGCGATCCCTCGAGTGCGCTTCTCGAAGTGCTCGATCCGGAACAAAACTTTTCGTTCAGCGACCATTACCTCGAGATCCCGTTCGATCTTTCCAAGGTGATGTTTATCGCGACGGCAAACATGATGGAACCCATACCGCCCGCGTTGAGAGACAGGATGGAGATCATCGAGATCCCCAGCTACGTAGACGAAGAGAAGCTGCATATCGCGAAAAATTTTCTCGTCCCGAAACAGATCGGGGAGCATGGTCTCAAGGAAAAACAGGTGAAGTTCACGGACGAAGCTGTTCATTTCCTGATTTCAGGCTACACGAAGGAAGCAGGCGTTCGAAGCCTGGAGCGCAAAATAGCCGATGTCAGTAGAGGGGTAGCCATGGAAGTGGCCGCTGGAGAAAAGAAGCAGTTCGTGATCGATCGCGAAGCCGTCGTGAAATATCTCGGCAATCAGAAATTCTTTCTCGAAGTCTCGGAGAGAATCAACAAGCCTGGCATCGCTACTGGTCTCGCCTGGACCCCGGTCGGCGGCGACATACTCTTCATCGAGGCCACAAAGATGAAAGGCAAGGGGAATTTGATCCTCACCGGGCAGCTCGGCGACGTCATGAAGGAATCGGCCCAGGCCGCGCTGAGCTTCATCGGGGCGAATGCCGAAGCTCTCGGCGTGGAACCCGACTTCCGCGAGAGATACGATATACACGTCCACGTCCCCGCAGGCGCGATACCCAAGGACGGCCCTTCGGCAGGAGTGACTATGCTTACGGCGCTGGTGTCGCTCTTGACTGGCAGGCTTGTACGGAACGACCTTGCGATGACAGGAGAGATTACGCTTAGAGGAGCGGTACTTCCCATAGGAGGTGTCAAAGAGAAAGTAATCGCGGCGGTCCGGTCGGGAATAAAGACGGTCATACTTCCGAAGAAGAATGAGCACGACCTCGATGAAGTCCCTCCACATGTGCGGGACGAGTTGAAGTTCAAGTTCGTGAGTGAAATGCCCGAAGTGCTGGGTTTTGCCCTTCGCCCGAATAAGAAGGAAGATAAGCCGCCGGCACGCGCTGAAGCTCCGATAGCGAACTGAGCGCGAGGCAATTGGCACAGAGGCGGCGTCCTATTGAGACGCCGCTTGCTGTTTGGTAGTGACTCGTTTTGCATAAACATCAACCGCGAAGCGGTGATATTATTATAGAATCCATTTCTTGCTGTGTGGTGTCATTCTCCCGGCATCACGCCCTTATGAGGTTTGTTTTACTTTTGTGTCTTAGTTAATTTTATACCGATCCCTATATCACAGGATAAGTTCATTTGTGTCGATTGTGAACGTGTTAGATTTCCTACCGAGAACTGATGGAGTAAAGCACTAAATGCGCGAAGCAAACCTGAAGATAAACAAGCCGAAAACCTTCTGCGGGATAGTCGGTATTTACGGGGCCGAGAACGCGTCCAATTTCATTTACTACGGTCTGAATGCGCTTCAGCATCGTGGCCAGGAGGCTGCAGGCATCGTCACCCGCGAAAGGACTCCCGAAAAGACCGCCTTCAACGTTCACAAAAGTACCGGCCTGATCTCGGATGTCTTCAAGGACGAGCGAATATTGACCGAGGTTCTCAGGGGGAATGCAGGCATCGGCCACAACCGGTACTCTACAACCGGTGCGGCCGAAAGCAGGAAAAATGTCCAGCCGATCGTCGTAAACTATCGTAAAGGAAACCTCGCGATCGCACATAACGGCAACCTGACAAACTCACATCGCCTGCGTGACGAGCTCACCGAGAGCGGAACAATATTTCAGACGACGACCGATACGGAGATCATTCTTCATCTCATTGCGAAGAGTCAGAAAGAAACTATCATCGAGCAGGTCTACGATGCGCTTCAGACTATTAAGGGCGCTTTTTCGCTCGTCATCCTGACTGACAATCAGCTTATTGTGGCAAGGGACCCTTACGGCTTCCGGCCTCTATCGTTAGGAAAGATAGGAGATGCCTTCATTGCAGCTTCCGAAACCTGCGCGTTCGATATCCTTGGTGCCGAGTATTTGCGCGATGTCGAACCGGGCGAGATAGCCATCGTAGACGATGACGCGGTCGCTGCTGGTGAGGTCCATTCCATGTTTCTGCCTGATATCCCTAAACAATCCAGGCATTGCATTTTCGAATACATTTACTTCTCCCGTCCAGACAGCAAGATTTTCGGAGAGAGTGTAGACAAGGTGAGGAGAAAGATCGGCAAGGGGCTCGCCGAAGAATCTCCCGTACAGAACGATGAGGACGAAAAACTTGTCGTCATAAGCGTTCCGGACTCTTCAAACACGGCGACTCTTGGCTTTGTATCGCAGAGTCTCAAGATGGGAATCAAGGCGAAGTTTGAAATCGGCCTGATCAGAAGTCATTACATCGGCAGAACTTTCATACAGCCGAATCAGTATTCGCGCGACCTGAAGGTTAAGATAAAGTTTAATACAGTGAAGGGGGTTCTGAAGGGGAGAAAGGTCGTGATTGTGGATGATTCCATAGTCAGAGGGACCACCAGCAAACAGCTTGTAAAACTCATCAGGGAAGCCGAGCCCGCGGAAGTCCATTTCCGCGTGAGTTCACCCCCCATCATGCATCCATGTTATTACGGTATGGACTTCCCGTCGGAAGGTGAGCTGTTTGCCAATCAGCACGACGGCGATCTGGAAGCCATGCGGAAGGAATTGAACGTCGATTCTCTGTCGTATCTTTCGCTGGATAAGCTTCTCGACTCGGTGCCCGGAGGAGAGCACAAGAACTACTGCACTGCCTGTTTCAGCGGTCAGTACCCGACCGAGGTCGAGATAAACCGCAAGGAAGAGTTTGAAGCGAACATAAATGAGGCAAGGTATTGACCGTTATGATTCGGCTTTCTCTCAGTCGGCGCGGGCAGCGGCTGGGACCGATGAAATAGGAGCAACTTAATCCGGAAATTTGGAGTAAACCTCGGTTGACCGAAGCGTCTCGCGGCAGTATGGAATTGAAGGTTGAGAGGCGTTGGACCGTCTCGAACGTTCTGAGCCTGAGCCGTGTGATCTTGGCGGTCCCGATCGTGTTGCTGATCCTCCAGCCTGGAAATCAATACCGCTTATGGGTTATAGTGCTGATGCTCCTGTCGGCAGCGACGGATTTTTTCGACGGGCTCCTGGCGAGGGCATTGAACCAGGTAACCGACTTTGGCAGGCTCCTCGATCCAATCGCGGATAAAATTTGCATTATTGCAATTTCCGCCGCGCTTGTCATCGTCGGCGATGCGCCGCTCTGGTATGCAGGCCTTGTCGCCCTCCGCGATATTCTCATCGTCGCAGGGAGCGTGCTGATCATCAACAGGCGCAAGGTGGTCGTTCAATCGGTATGGGCGGGTAAGTGGACCGTTGCCTCCATTGCCGCTTTTCTGCTTGTCGCGACTCTGAGGGAGGAATCGCTCGCGATACTGAAGACCGTCCTCCTTTATCTGAGCACGGCCGGACTTTTCATTTCACTTGGAGTATATGTTTCAATTTACCGGAAGTATATGGCGGAGAATCGCGCGGCCTGATCACGGGTTGCTGCCTGTCGCTTCATTACTCAAAGGAATTTACAGCTGATGGGTTTGCTTGATCGTTTCAAGAAAGTAAAGGACGGGTTATCGCGAACTCGTTCGACATTCGTCGAACGAATCACGAGAGTAATCTCGAAAAAGACGAAGATCGACGACGAGCTGATCGATGAAATCGAAGAGACTCTTCTTTCGAGCGACGTCGGCTTCGATGCCACCGAGAAAATAATCGGGGACATCAGGGCACGCGTCAAGTCTGAGGGCTATGAAGATGCGGCAGTATTGAATAGACTTTTGAGAGAGGAGATCGCGAAGTACCTGATCGTGCCGGACGGCGCCCCCGGTCCTAAAGATGGGCCGCATGTTATAATGATTGTCGGGGTAAACGGGGCCGGGAAGACTACGACCGTCGGTAAGCTTTCTTATAATTTCAGGAACGACGGAAAGAAAGTGCTCATCGCCGCTGCCGATACATTCCGCGCGGCCGCCAACGAACAGCTCCAGATCTGGGCGAATCGGGCTGGAGTGGAGATAATCCAGCAAACTCCGGGTACCGATCCTGGTGCCGTGGCCTACGACGCGGTCAATGCCGCAAAAGCGCGAGGTGTAGACGTCGTCCTGATAGATACCGCTGGAAGGCTCCATACCAAAACGAATCTGATGGAAGAGCTAAGGAAGATCGTCAGGGTTATCAAAAAGGTGATCCCCGACGCACCCCATGAGGTCTACCTTGTTCTGGATGCAGTCACGGGTCAGAACGGGCTCGTCCAGGCTCGGCAGTTTCTCGATGCCGCCGGAGTCACCGGCATCGTCCTTACGAAGCTCGACGGAACGGCGAAGGGAGGTATCGTGATCGCCATCAGCCAGGAACTTAAATTGCCGGTGAAATATATCGGAGTCGGCGAAGGGATAGACGATTTGCAGCCGTTCGACAGGGAGACGTTCGTCGAAGCGCTGTTTTCCGATACACAGGATGAAAACTCCGCCGCAGGATCCGTGGCAGAAGGAACGTAATGGCAAAGATTAAACTCCTTTCCGAAGAGATAGCGAGCAAGATAGCCGCGGGCGAAGTGGTACAGCGCCCGGAGTCGGTCGTCAAAGAGCTTATCGAGAATTCGATCGATGCCGGGGCCGCGTCGATAGATGTGGAGGTTAAAGATGCCGGCAAAAGTTTCATACGCGTTACCGACGACGGCGCCGGCATGACCGAGGCGGACGCCATCCTCGCTTTCGAACGGCACGCCACGAGCAAGATTGAAACGTACGAGGATCTGGAGAAAGTGTCCACGCTCGGCTTTCGCGGCGAAGCGCTCTACTCTATAGCTGCCGTGTCGCAGGTCGAATTGAAGACGAAGACGGGCGAAGAAGACGCGGCGGTGTATCTCCGCATCGACGGGGGAAAGAGGGAGGAGCTTTCGAGAGCCGCCCATGCCGCCGGTACAACCATCATAGTCAGGAACCTCTTCTTCAATACGCCCGGAAGAAGAAACTTCATGAAGGCGAATCCTACCGAGTTCAGGCATGTGTACCAGACCGTTTCCCGATATGCCATAGCTTTCCCGAACATCAGGTTCACGCTGCAGTCTGGCGACGACGTCGTTCTTCGCGCGAAATCAGATACGGTGCGGGGCAGGCTGGACGAAGTATTCGGAGACAGGTTCACCGATTCGCTCGTGGCGTTCGAAGAGGACTACGATCATCTAAGGATCAGCGGATTCCTGGGCAAGCCCGAGTACACGAAGCGGACCCGCGGCGAACAGTTCCTGTTTCTCAATAAGAGATATGTACTCAGCAAAGCCGTCAACCACGCCGCATTCTCCGCTTACGAAAATCTCATCGACAAGGGCGACTTCCCGTTCTTTGCGATTTTCATCGAAATGCCGCCCGACGAAGTCGACGTGAACGTCCATCCGTCGAAGATGGAGGTGAAATTCAGGGACGAGAGGAGTATTTACGGTGCGATCCGGTCCGCAACGCGAAGCGCGCTCGTCAAAAGCGACTTAGTACCCGAGATGGGTATGTCTTCTGATTCCGGGCGTTTCTTCAGCCGTCCGACTACGGAGTCGTCCCGCGGTGGAATTGTTCCCGTGACGTTCAGCTCAGCCGGCCCACAGCAGCCGGGCTCGCGCGGAAGGTTCCTCGATGACGAACGAATTGCCGACGCCGTCGATCCGCTCTTCGCGCTCCGCGTCCCTCAAAGTCGCGGCACTTCGACCGATACCACCGAGGATGAAAGCGGCCCGATCGACAGCGGCGCAGGCATCATCTACCAGCTCCACAATAAGTATATCATATCGCAGATCTCTACGGGACTCCTCGTCGTGGATCAGCATGCTGCACATGAACGTGTAATCTATGAGAGGACCCTCAGGAGATTCAGCGAACATGGTCAGAACACACAGCAGCTCCTCTTTCCGATCAGCCTCAACCTCGGTCCCGCCGATTTCACCATCGTCGATGAAATTCTCCCGGACCTCAACCTGATGGGATTCAGCCTGAAGACTTTCAGCGGCACGACCGTCGTCCTAGACGGGGTCCCGGTCGATCTGAAGCCGGGCAGGGAGAGCACGATACTAACCGAGATCATCGAGGACTACAAGCGCGACAACGATCTGCGGCTCACCCCGCGGGAGAAACTCTGTAAGACGTATGCCTGCAAAGCGGCCGTGAAGGCGGGCGATTATCTTGCAATGGAGGAAATGGAATCTCTGATCGATCAGCTCTTCCAGGCCGAAGTGCCTTACGTCTGTCCCCACGGCAGACCGGTCCTCGTCAAGATTCCGCTGCTCGAGCTCGACAAGAAGTTCGGCAGAATCTGAGAAACTTTCTTATATTGAACTTTCCAACTTTGAACTAACTAACTGAAGTAAATATGTCTGAAACAACATCATTGCGTGGCAAGAAAAGAACGCATACGTGCGGTGAGCTAAGGGCGAAGAATATCAATGAAGTCGTGACACTGAATGGCTGGGTCGACGGAAGGCGCGATCTCGGCGGAGTGATCTTCATAGACCTCCGCGACAGGTATGGCAAGACGCAGGTTGTCTTTGCCCCGCAGCACAACGAGAGCGTTTATCAAACTGCAAAGCAACTTAGGAGCGAAGACGTAATTGCGATCGTCGGAAAGGTCGAAAGAAGGCCCGACGGTACCGAAAATAAGTCTCTTCCAACTGGCGAGATCGAGATTTTAGGCGACGATCTCGTTATCCTGAACGAGGCCGAAACTCCTCCCTTCCCGATAGAGGATGAAATTGAGACGAGCGAGGACCTCAGGCTGAAATACCGCTTCCTTGATCTGAGGCGCCATCAGATGCAAAGCAACCTGCTTACGAGACATAAGATGGCACAGGCGGTCAGAAGGTACCTCGATTCTCTGAATTTCATGGAGATTGAGACCCCCTTCCTTATGAAGAGTACGCCGGAAGGTGCGCGCGATTATCTCGTCCCGAGCAGGATCCACCACGGGAAATTCTACGCGCTCCCCCAATCTCCGCAAACTTACAAGCAGATACTCATGGTGTCCGGCTTCGACAGGTATTTCCAGATCGTGAAGTGCTTCCGTGATGAGGACCTTAGGGCCGACCGCCAGCCGGAGTTTACGCAGATAGATATCGAGATGTCCTTCGTCCTCGAAGAAGATATATATGAAATGGCCGAAGGGCTCATCAAGGCGCTATTCAAGGAAGCGAAGGGGATCGACATCAAGACTCCTCTTCCACGCCTGAAGTATGACGAGGCGATGACGAAATACGGCAGCGACAAGCCTGACTTGCGCTTCGGTCTCGAAATACTCAACGTCACCGACATACTCAAGGGTTCGCAGTTCAAGGTTTTCGAGACGGGATTGCAGGCGGGGAACCTCATCTGCGGAATCAATCTCCCGAAACAGGCCGGGATCAGCAGGAAACAGATCGACGAGCTGACCGATCTCGCCAAGTCGTGCGGTGCCGCCGGACTCGTGTACTTTAAAGTATCGGCGGATGGTCTCGAATCGCCGACGGCGAAATTTTTCTCGGCCGATCAGCTCAAAGGCCTTTGCGAGAGCTTCGCGGCCGAGAACGGCGACCTCATACTCGTTATCACGCAGCCCCGCCGGCAGGTTTACCCCACGCTCGGCCAATTCCGGCTCGAGGTCGCGAAGAAATTCGATCTCATCGACCAGAACAAGATCGCGCTGCTCTGGGTTACGGAGTTCCCCCTCTTCGAGTGGTCCGACGACGAGAGAAGATTTGCCGCCATGCACCATCCTTTTACTTCTCCCAAAGAAGAGGACGTGCCGATACTCGACCAGGGAATCGAAGAGCACAAAAGGAAGAAGAGATGGACCATCGAAAACCCGATCGGCAACGTTCACGCCCGGGCGTACGACCTCGTATTGAACGGGAATGAGATCGCGGGAGGGAGCATCAGGATATTCCAGCCCGGGTTGCAGCAGAAGATGTTCTCGTGCCTCGGCATATCTGAACACGAGGCGAAGACAAAATTCGGATTTCTCCTCGATGCCTTCAAATACGGGGCTCCTCCTCACGGCGGCATAGCCTTCGGATTCGACAGGCTGATCATGCTCTTTACCGGGAGTAAATCGATACGCGATGTCATCGCGTTCCCCAAGACAAGCAGTGCCATGTCGCTGATGGACGACGCTCCGAGTGAAGTGAGCAGAGAACAACTTATGGAACTACACCTGAAGGTGATCTGAAATGTTCATCTACGCCCTCATACTTAGTCTCGGAACCCTTCTGGGAACCAACCACAACAAAGCTGGCGAAATGGGTACATTAGGCAGATTGAAAAGCGTCGAGAAGTCCGCGCACGAAGTGGTCGCGGACTATGAGTCCGGCAAAGCGAAAGTACAACTCTTCGAGCCGGGAATATTCCACCTGACTCTGGAACCCGGCGGGAAGGCGCTCAAGTCCTTTGCCGTCATCGAATCTCCCGGGGAGCTGTCACGGTACAAGACGGAAGTCGGAAAAGGGGAGATCAGGGTGAAATTGCCTGAGGGTTCGATAGAGTTCTCTCCGGAGACAATGAAGCTCAGATATGTCTCTGACAACGGGAAAGATATTCTCGACCTCGATAAGGTAGAGTTCGGCGACTCGGGCCTCGTGGCCGAATTCAATATCCACGGCGCGCGCGATTTCTACGGACTCGGCGAGAAGACACTTCCGTACAACAAGTATGACAGCCGATGGACGATGTGGAACACCGACCACCCGGCGTACGCCGTCAAGTTCGACCCTCTTTATGAGACCGTCCCATTCTTGCTCAAGGCTGACCCGGGCGGAGCTTACGGAATATTCCTTGACAATCCGTCGCGCACCACCTTCGATATCGGGAAGACGGACAGCGACCGGTTCGTCTACACCGCCAGGGCCGGCGCATTTCAGCTCTACATAATCACGGGGAAGAACGCGGCTGAGGTCGTAAGGAAATTTTCGGATCTGACAGGCAGGATGCACATGCCGCCGATCTGGTCGCTCGGATACCAGCAGTCGAGATGGAGCTACTATCCCGAATCGCGGGTGCTCGATCTCGCCCATAAATTCCGGAAAGAACAGATCCCGTGCGACGTCATCTTTCTGGACATAAACTACATGGACGGCTACAGGTGTTTCACCTGGAGCCCGAAGGATTTTCCCACTCCGCGCAAGATGCTCGACACGTTACACTCGCTCGGTTTCAAGGTGGTGACCATCATCGACCCCGGAATAAAGGACGAGAAGGGTTACATGGTCTACGACAGCGGAATCAAGAAGGATGTGTTCTCCAAGCTGCCTGACGGAAAATACTTTGTCGGAAAGGTCTGGCCGGGGAATTGCGTGTTTCCTGACTTCTTCAGCAGGAAGACAAGGGAATGGTGGGGTGAACAGTACAAGTATCTTATCGATGTCGGTGTGGACGGATTCTGGAACGACATGAACGAGCCGAGCGTGTTCAACACGCCAAACAAGACTTTCCCGCCGGATGTCCTTCAGGATATCGACGGCGACATGGTGGAGCACTATGAAGTGCACAACGCGTACGGCATGCAGATGGCGCGCGGCACGCGTGACGGGGTAGCGAAACTCGAGCCGGACAAGCGCCCGTTCGTCCTGACGCGCTCGAACTACGCCGGCGGTCAGCGCTACTCCGCGATGTGGACCGGCGACAATTTCGCCAGCTTCGCTCACCTGAAACTCGCGCTCGCGATGTTTCTCAACATCGGCGTCAGCGGCCAGCCGTTCGTCGGAAGCGACATCGGCGGCTTCGTCGGCAACCCGACCCCGGAACTCTACACTCGCTGGCTCGAGCTCGGCGCGTTCACGCCTTTCTTCAGGACCCACAGCACCTGGGATTCCAGGCAGCGTCAGCCGTGGTCGTTCGGGCCCGAGTACACAAAGCTTAACCGGAAGATTATCGGCCAAAGGTATCAGATGCTTCCGGAAGTCTACACGGCGTTCAGGGAATCTCATCTGACCGGTCTTCCTATAATAAGGCCTCTCTACATCAACTTCCCTGACGACCCGGAGGCATACAAGCTCGACAACGAGTTCTCGTTCGGGAGCAAGCTTCTCGTCGCGCCCGTCCTCGACTCCGGCGCGGTGAAGAGGGACGTTTACCTCCCGGCAGGCAAATGGGCAAGCATGTACGGCGGCGCGGAAATCTCCGGCGGATGGCACGAAGTGAATGCGCCGCTCGGGTTTACGCCGGTGTTCGTGAAAGAGGGAACCGTGCTCTTCACGCAGAGCCTGATCCAGTCGACAAGCGAGCATGCAGACACGCTTTACGTTCGCGCTTACGGCAACGGTGAGGCGGAAGGGGGCGCATACTTCGACGACGGCGAGACTTACGCGTTCCGTCACGGCGACTACCTTAACATGAACGTTTCGGTGAAGCGAACAGCAGAGGGCGCCGAGGTCGAGTTCAAGCCCGAAGGGAAATTCAAGCCGGCATATAAAGAACTCACAGTCCGGCTCCAGATGCCCGCGGAGGTACACGAAGCGGTGGCGAAGCTGAGCGGAGGCAAGACGGTCAAGTGTGCCATCGAGAATCTCGCCGGCGGGGTGGTACAGGTGTCGCTGCCGTTCGATGTCACCGTACGGTCCATCCGCGTGGAGTAAGCATCCCGGATTGCCGGCGATAGATTTGCAGAGTGAGGGAGCCCGGCCGGGCTCCCTTTTCTATACGCCGATCCTGCAAGGAGCAGCAAAAGAGGACACATTCGTGGGACGATGAGCAACTCTTCGCTCCATTTGCCATGACTAGGCAGCGAAGCTGGCCGCGTTGCCGTCGTTCTTCGGCTCGTCGGTCTCCGGCTTCGTCGGATCTCTCCTCGCTGGGATGACGGTTGTGTTTTTCTCAAATCGTGCGCAATCGTAGCTGCTAACTTGAGCGAGTCCGGTCGAAAACGGGGAGAGTCTCCCGGCAGCTCTTCCGCTCCGAGAATCAGGTCGTGCATGGCCCTGCTCACTGCACCTGGACATGGCGGCGATGTCATGGCACACTACTCGCAGGTCGTTTTGCCCCCGGCCTCGTACCGGCTCCCGTGGGCGGCTCCGGCGGTCTTTCCGGTTACCCGGCTAACATGGGGCTAACTTGGGGCTAAGATGGGACTAAGACCCGACTGTGAAGAGAGTGAACTCAGGCTGCCCAGTCCCGTCCCCTTCACTTAATATTACTCACCAGTTGCCTCCTTTTGCCGCAATGAAAAAAATATTTTTGTGCATGGCAAAACTCCGGTTTTCGTGAGTAATTATTAGTAGAGGGGGACGCTCCGGCGGCTCAGCGCTCCCTTCGCGGCGGCCCAATTGCGACTCACCTTTATCCGGTCACCATCATCGAGATACTCATTTTGAGGTGAGTCGCAATTGCGCGGCGGCCCGTTGTAAAGCGTTCATCCGAGTTCATGAACCGCTGAGCTGCGATTACGAGATCCGAATCTCGCATTCCGCGACGATGAGCGGCCATTACGAACCGGTGAATGTGCATTGCAAAGAGTTCAGCAGCCATTGTGGCCTGATGAGCGTCCATTACGAATTGAGTTACTCATTTCGAGGTAAGTCGCAATTGCGCGGCTGCTCTGTGAGAATCGAAAGCTCCAGCTTAAGGTGTAGTTAATTGAGATAGCTCGCACCGCGTATCCGGAAATGTACCCCCCTCCCAGGGCGGGCGACCGATCCGGGATGCTTTCGTTACATTCGCGGTCTCTTCCATTACGATCCGGTAACTCCATAAGAAATCCTGCCGCGGGGGAACCCGAATCCATACTGGAACACAATAACTTTCCGGCACGCCCTTTGTCATATTAGCTCTGGCTATGGAGCAAAACAATTTCACAAACCGGACTTCGTCAGTAGTTCCTCCCGGAGGGGAAGAGCGGCGAAGCCAAAATCCTTAACAGGAGGCTTTAAATGAAGAAATTAATGTTAGCAGCGGCGATGGTCCTCGGTTTCGCCGGGATGTCGTTTGCACAGCTTACAGCGAACGCGACCGCCAATCTGAAACTGCAGATCGTGGCCTCGATGTCCATGAATGTGAGCGGCTCGGTGAATTTTGGATCTTTCGCGACGACGACCAGCGGTACAGAGTCGGTCACCCCCGCAAGTGGCGCGCTGTTCACGGTCAGCGGAACGCCTGGGGCCTCGTTTGCAGTGACTCTACCATCATCGAGCACGACTCTATCTAATGGTACTACATCTATCACGTTTACCCCGACCCTTGAGGCTTCCGTAGATGGTACCACAAACAGCGGTACGCCCAGTACAGGGAGTGCTTACACTTTGGGATCGTCGGGAACGAATTCGGGCAAATACTACTTCCTGCTTGGCGGCTCTGTTACTCTTGGCGGATCCGAAACAGCTGGTGCATATACAGGCACTTACACACTCACCGCAACATACAACTAAGTCGGTTCGTTTTTCAACCATGGCTACTGGCCTGGCAGCGAGCACTATTTTTCGAAAGGAAGGCTCAGTCGAGTTACTGAGCCTTTCCTTTTTCATGCCCATTGGCATTGTGCATCCAGAAACCCCGGCAAGCGGCGCCGGGCCGGTAGTGGATTGGTTCGTCTGGGATCTCGGTTTGACTTTCTCAGGCAGCGGTGATGGCGAGAGCAATGACTGTTTCGGCGTCGTTAAATTCAAGAGCGCGCTCCCCTCAGTTTCAAGTGGTTCTAATCTCTCTGACGTCCAGTCAAAGAAGGTTGACAGAACAAGCTGTCCTGCGGTTTGCCGTCCTTCGAGTTCGAGAAGTCCGAAAGGAGGCCTGGCAGCTATTCTAGGCCTTCTACTATTATTTGTGACCGATTCAGCAAAGGCGCAGGTTACATACAGCGCAAAGGCCACGATATCCCTCTCAATTCTCCCTGCCGTTTCCATCACCTCCTCCGCCGGCAGCGACGGGGCCGGTGATCTCAACTTCGGACTCACGATTGTCAACACGACTGCTTCGATTGACCCTCGCGCGAGTTCATCGGCAAGCCTCTTCACCATAAGCGCGGGCGCAGGCATGCCGATGACAGCTTCGTTCAGTTCGCCTGCCGTGGCGCTGACCGACTCGCTCGGGAATACGCTCTCATTCACCTTGCAGGCGGTCGGTGCCCAGCTGACCTCTTCTCAATCGGCCGCGGCAGCGCTGACGAGCGGTGGTACAATAACGATGAGCGGCTCGGGACTCTACTATGTTTGGATAGGAGGAACAGTCGCCGTGCCGAGTAGCGCAATCGGTGGAACATACAAAGGGAATTACAATCTAACTGTGGCCTATCAATGAAATTCGTAAACCACATAGTGAACGGCCACGTCGGCTGCAGGCAGATTCCGCCATACAAGAGAAGAAGCGCCGGCCGCCGCCGGGTTCGAGTTAACAACCCGATTGCGATCGGCATTCTCATCGCCTTCTCATTTGTACCGGATATCATGGCTCAATCGTCGAGCACCCAGACGAAGTCGGTTTCGATCGGAGTTGCGGTCGGACTCTCCGTTTATGCTGATAAAGGACTGAATTTCGGAAATGCGGTAGCGGGAACGGGCATCGACTCGGTGGCTATAGCCGATGCGGCAGCGGGGAAGGTTACGATATCGGGACAGTTCAATAAGACGGTTTACGTTACGCTCACTCCGCCGGTCTCGCTCATCAACGGGAGCAATTCTATACCATATACTCCGGGCGCGGGCTATAACAACACGGCCGATGCGCCTGCATCCGCTACGATCTGGACAACGCCTTCAGGGACACAGGCCGGGATAAGGCTGCGTGCGAACCGCTCGGGCCAGACGGCGGGCGCTTTTGTATATATTTTCGGCGCCGTGAATGTGGGGACGGTCCCGCCTGGACTTTACACGGGGACATACCTCGTGAGCGTCTCATATTAATCATGTATCAATGGATCGGAGTGATGCGTCAGTCTCTTTCAGGTCGGGTCTGAGATGAAGTCTATGAAGCGATTGCAACAGATATCTATCATGATTTTCCTGCTGCTGATTGCGGCAGGCAGATCTATGGCCCAGAGTGCGACCATTGTTGTCACCAGGAATCTTTCGTTCGGTAGTATTACGGCGACGACCACGTTAGCATACAATAGCGCCAACGCAGCCGCGTTCGAAGTTCAATTTCCTAATTACACACAGACGGCATCATTGACGCTCACATTCATTCTCCCAGCCAATCTGACCGACGATGCAGGCAACAACCTGCCCATATCCTTCGCTTATAATTCCGCCGCGTACCATGTCAACGTAAACAGCACGTACGGCGCAACGACTTTCAATCCAAGTACCGGCCTGTCGGGCAACCTCGGGCAGACAGCGCATGACGACTATTTCTGGATTGGTGCAACAGTTACTCCGCCCCGGAATTACGTTGCATCGGATTACTCGGGAGAGATCGTTGTTAATGTAGACGTGACTGTCGGGACGCAGCATTACACATCAAGTCAGACGATCGAAGTTACGGCGACGTTGCAGGGAAATGTGTCGCTCTCGGCTACAGGGTCGCTCAACTTCGGGATTATAGTAGCGGGTACGACTCCTCCGGTATTGAGCGCCCTCGCGGGAGGTGCACCACAAATCTCCGCTACGGGCGTCAGAAACAACAGGAGCACCGTATCATATTCGACCACTGTAATCCTGGGCGATGGAAGTGGTAATTCACTCACCTTCACTCCAAGCCTCTACGGTTCCGGAACGAACAACCAGGCTGGAGCACAGCCGGTCACCTCCGGTTCTGTTCTCAGGCCAGGAAACCGGATTAACGTCTACTATTTCTGGCTGGGCGGTTCGCTCAGTGCAGTGCCGGTTGGCCAGGCTTCAGGAAATTATACGGGCAACTTTGTCATCACGGTGGTCAGATGACATCGGCAAAACTCCGGGTCTTGGTTACTAATCACGGAAAGATGGTTATATTACGAAATCCTGCCGCTTCCTATGAGCGTTCACGGCTGGCAGGCGCTCCAGAAATGGCCGGTGCAGCTGTCTCCATAACTTTTACCATATCCACCGGTTTGAGCTACATTACCGAAGGATCGAATGATGAAGCTTTTCAAAATATCAGTGTTGCTCGTCATGGTAACGATTGATGTCCCGATTCTAAAGGCCCAGTCACCCACGATTACGGTTTTCAACGATCTGACTTTCGGCATGTCTCTCGGGAACACGACGAACACGGTGGCTCCGACCGACCCGACGGCAGCATCGTTCCTGATCCAGGTGCCGGGGTACGCGATGATACAGTATGCATACTCAGACATACAGGTCTCGATTACTGTCCCATACAGCCTGACCTCCGGTAAGAATTCCATGAACGTTACCTATTCCTCTAACTCAGCTGCCTGGAACACGACGAACAGCTTCTCGGGAATTACCTATTTTGGTCCCAGCTCGGGCATCTATCAACAAATTTATGCCAACACTCCCCTCAATTTGTATATATGGATCGGGGGAACCGCAAGTCCGGGTGGAACGTGGCAGGCATCGGGTGTATATACCGGAACGATTAGCATCTCTGTCCAGGTCAGGGTCGATAGCAAACCGAAAAAGACATACACCCTAAGCCAGTCAATCCCCGTTACCGCAAGCGTCATCCAGGGATTATCAATGACCGAGACGGGGTCGCTTAATTTCGGCCAGATAATAGCCGGCACGACCCCTCCCGCAATCTCTGCGCAAAGCGGCTCCGCACCTGAGATAACCGCCGCCGGTAGTGGAGGGAAAACCATGACCGTATCCTACTCGTCCACAATTCCTATAAGTGATATGTACGGCAACTCGATAACATTTATCCCGAGCCTCTTCGGCTCAAACATTTCCACCGGCCAGGCCGGCGCAACCACTGTGGCTTCGCAATCTACGGTGACTCTGAGCGGAAGCGCGGGTCAGACGGGTTTCTATTATTTCTGGCTCGGCGGAACGATCGCCGCGGTACCTGCGGGCCAGCCTCCCGGAGCATACAGCGGTACTTTCACGCTGACTGTAAACTACTGAATCGTTGGGACATAATTGTTAAACAATTAAATTACCGGCATGAAAAAAACACTATCCGCGTTGTTGATCCTCTTCACCTTCGCTGCCGCGAGGGCACAGGTGATCGTCGCACCGACGATCCTGTTCATGGGCGACCAGTCCCGCTTCGGCACTTTCGTGGTGATGAACAGGTCCAACACTCCCCAGGAAATCTCGATATCGTTCAAGTTCGGATTTCCCGAATCGGATTCGCTCGGAAACATAACGATGAATTATAATGATTCCCTGATGGCCGTCGACCACTCCTGTGAATCGTGGCTCCATGGGTTTCCTCAGAAGTTCATCGTGAATCCGGGGCAGCAACAGGTGGTCCGCCTCCTGGCTTCTCCGCCCGCAGGTATTGCGGACGGTGAGTACTGGACAAGGCTCATCACGAGCTCGACTCCACAGGCCAAGACCATCGACACCGTTAGAAACGGGATTACCGCGAACATCACTTTCGTGCTGCAACAGGTCACGACCGTGATTTTCAAAAAGGGGTACGTCAATACAAGCGTCCAGATACCCGATGTGGTTTCGAGCCAGGACAGCACGTCGATGAATCTCCTGGCCGATGTCGCACGCGGCGGAAACTCCCCCTTCTTCGGAAGAATGGCGGTGGTTGTTAAGGATCATGCCGGTAACACAGTGTACTCAAGCCAGCAGGTGCTCGCCATTTACCAGAACAAAATGGTGATAAAATTCCCTGTCCCGCTCTCCGATCTCAGAAGCGGGTTGTACACTGCTGACTTCAAATTGGAATCTGAAAGGACCGACATCCCTGGCGACGACCTGATCAAGACCCCCGCCGTGGAAAAATCGTTCGTATTCAGAATGGAGTGATCTTCAGCCGGTCCGATCTTCCTGGCCGGTCTGAAGCCGTCAATGGGCTACAAAAAAAACACGCGGGAGTAACACATCTGCGCAAGAAGGTTTATCTGGGCGGTAATTCTCATCGCGCTCCTTGCTAATACTACAAGGGCGCAGAATGCTTCTGCATATCGGGAAGCACAGGATATATACCTCTCTTTCAGCTTCAGCGGAATTGTCAATTCTGTAGTAACCGGGCTGTACTACCAGGACTCGGTATATCTTCCGATCGGAACGGTCCTGAGACAACTCAGGGTTGCCGAGGACTTCGATATGAGTACAAGAACGCTGAAGGGATTCTACATCGACCAGCAAAACCTGTACGAGATTAATTTCGGTACGGGCGTGGGAAAGGTCGGCAACAAGGTCTTCACATTCGACACGTCGAATGTCATCCAGGGACAGCTGGATTACTATGTTCTCCCTTCGTTCTTCAAGAAAGCGTTCGGACTCGATTTCAACGTCGACTTCAATTCTCTCTCACTGATACTGAGCACCGAACAGGAGCTTCCGATAGTCAAGGATTATCAGCGGGAGACGAAGCGTAATTATATGGTGGTCAATCCGCAGGCGAATCTGGTACAGGCACCTCTTGAATTTCCCGGGAAGCGATACCTGCTCAACGGCGGAGTCGTCGATTACTCGCTGTCGGCATTCAATACCGGCGGGCCCACCTCATACAGCTATAGTCTGACTGGAGGCGGGGAAATACTCGGCGGGCAGACTGAAGGGAGCCTACTCGGCGCCGTCACAGGGAGCACCCCGACAGTATATTCGAGTAGCCTGAACTGGAGATATGCATTCGATTCTTCTGCTTACATAACTTACGCAGGGATCGGCAATCTATACTCCAACGGTCTGTCGAGCTACGGCTTCCGCGGTGTGCAGGTTTCGAACGAACCGCTGACCGTCAGGACGCTCTTCGGTCAGTACGTCATTAATGCCCGGACAAACCCGAACTGGGATGTCGAGCTCTATTTGAATGGGCAGCTCGCCGGTTACAAGCACGCCGATGCCCAGGGAAGAGCGCAGTTTTCCATCCCGCTTGTCTATGGTACCACATTCATCCAGATCAAGTACTACGGACCGAGCGGCCAGTTCCGGGAGGAGGACCGGCGGCTTCAGGTCCCCTTCTCGTTTGTGCCGACGGGCCAGATCAATTACACCGTCAGCGCGGGGCTTGTCAACAATACAGACTATCAATACGTCTCGGCGAATGCGCTATTCGGGCTCACCGATTGGGCGACAGACAAGATCGGCATGGATTACGTCGATAGCCCGCTGTATTCAAAGCCCCTGCTGTACAACTCCCTCTATTTGCGCCTCGGTCCTGAATACACGATGAGCATCGATGCGGCTCCTGATGCATTTTACAGATCGACCTTCAGTGCACTTTATGCATCTCAGGCTGCATTCGATCTGGAATATGGTCACTATAGTCAGAACTTGCTCTACAACCCCAGCCTTCGCCTGCAGGAGATGCAGGCCGATGCGTTCGTCCCGTTCTATATCGGGATGAACTCTCTGAATTTCAGAGTCGCGGGAAGCGCGCAGACATACTACGGCGGACAGAAAGCATACAGTTATTCCGCGAATTTTTCCTCGAGCCTGTCCCAAATGAATGTCTCCGTCGGATATACCAGGTCGATCATCAATTACGATGTCGGGCCCGCGGTCAACACTTACGATCTTACCGGATCCATCCTGTACTCGCTTTTCTTCCCGCGGGGCTCCTTCGATTTTCTGAACGGAACTCTGATCAATGTATCCACGAGGTACGGCGTCTTGAAAAATTCTCTTGACGACATTTCGATTCAGATATCAAGGAACGTCCAGCGATATATCAGGGTCGGCTTCACCGCGGATCGGAATTATATCAACAATGCAACGACATTTAACCTCCAGATCATCGCCGACCTTCCGTTCATCAGGTCGACTACGAATGCCCAATTCCAGGGAGGCTCAGGTTTCTACAGCCAGAACTTCTCGGGCTCTATCGGCTACGACAGCAATTACGGCCAGTTCCTGTTCAACGACCTCGGTTGGGTGGGGCGTTCGGCGGCCTCGGTGAGGATGTTCGTCGATGCCAACGGCAACGGGAAGTACGATAAGGGTGAAGAGATTATAAGACACGGCAGCGTTACGCTCAGGCAGGCCGTATCGACGGAACAATCGAGCGAAGGCATCACTAGAGAATGGAATATGCTCCCTTATACGCAGTATACGGCCGATGTCGATCTGAGCACCATTAGAAATCCTCTTTTCATACCGAAATGGAAATCCTTCTCCTTCATCACCGATCCAGACATGTATAAGAGGATCGACATTCCCTTCTACGTAGGAGGGATTGCCGAAGGGACCGTCCTGCGTGATGAAAAGGGAGTGCTCTCGGCCATCCCCGGATTGACACTCGAGATTGCGTCCGATAAAGGAAGCTTCAAGAAAACAGTCCCTGTCTTCAACGACGGAAGTTTCTATTACATGGGCCTTCCTCCCGGCGGATATGAAGCGTACATCGATTCGGCTCAGTTGTCGATTCTCGGGGTCGACGCCGAACCGGCGATTCTACGATTTACCGTCAAACCCACCAAGGATGGAGACATTATCGACGGTCTCAAGATCACTCTTAAGCCGCGTCCGAAGCCTGAACCTGTGAAGAGTAATCCTCCTGCGGAGGTGGGGATGTTGACACCACGTACAAAATATGTCGTACAAATAGGTGCGTTTACTTCCAAAGAGAGTGCTGCCAAATTTGCGAGAGATGCAAGAATTGAAACGAGGCAAATTCTGGTGGAGCGCCACTCGCCGGAGTCAGGCCTCTACGTGGTGCAGTCGGATTCTTTCGACAGCAAGCGGCTGGCACTGGACAGGCTTGATGTTTTGATAAATAAATTCGGCTACCACGATGCCTTCATCAGCTCCACTGCCGACAGCACTGCGAAATATTTCTATGCGATTCAACTCGGGTCATTCAAACATCTGTCATCCGCCGTCGGATTCGATTCTTCGATGACAAGGAAGGATGGCGTGGCAGCAGAAGTCGATTTCAACAGATCGACAGGTCGCTTCTCCGTGTTAGCAGGATCTTACCGCACAAGGGCAGCGGCCGAGAAAAGCCTCGATAGTCTGAAAAAGAAATCTCGTCTAGGCAATGCAGTCGTTGTCATAGACAGTAGGTTCGACGGGCCAAAGGAACATACGGTTACGCTCGGCATGTTTCGGAAAGAAGGTGAAGCTTTAGCGTTCGCAAAGCTCTTCCGGTTTCGTACGGGGCACCTCGCGCTTGTCGACTTTGACAGCGACAAACGTGAGTTCAGTGTGTTTGCACCCGGGCTTGAGATTCGCAGGAAGGCATTAAGGCCTCTCGAGAAGATCGATTCGTACGGCGGTTTTTCCACGGCTCAGTTGACGACTCTACCTTAGCATTCGGAAGCATCTTCTTCTCAGTTCCATCCTTCTCCCTCACGTAGTTTCTTCCCTTGATTCGGAAAATTTTACTGCTTGTCCAGCCGGGACGCGTGCATGCGATGCTTAGGCTCGTCCGTAACACGCTGATTTGTTGCTACTTACGGCGATGACCGGAGGCAATGTGACGGGATCGGAGTTTGGCATTGTCTTCGTACCTCAGGTACTCAAAGACAATGAAGAACATGCTGTACATACCGCTGGTGCTCGCGTTAGGTATGATCGTGCTCTGGGCATCCCCGACTCAGGCTCAGGTGAGTGCCTCGGCAACGGTGACACTGACTGTTATCGCTGCCCCCGGTCTGACGATAGCCCCGGTCGCCAGGCAGAGTCAGTCGCTTCCATTCGTCTCGAATCATGGTACACAGAACGCGCCAGTCCTGTCCTTCAGCTGCCCGCAAAACATCCTTATCAGGATGAAGAAAGGCAACTCCACCAAAGCCACTATCGACTTGCGGCAAGGGGAGGTGCGCGATTTCAGTACCAACGATTTTAAAGGCGTATCCAAAGTAGAAGTCGTTTACCTCGGAAGCTGAAGACCTTCCTGCCCAGGCCTTCTATTTAGCCGCGTGAAGATATCGTAACCTCACCTTACCAAACGGTAACAGGATGTTTTTGGTCCTGGTTGAATGACCCCAAACAACTTTGTTTTTGCACTTATTTCATCGGCACGAATAATGAAATAATCAGTGCATGGCGGAGCAGACTCTTTTTTCCGATTGCTATCGGGTCTTCGAGACCGTACGCATACCGTTTGTGCTCACCGACACCAATCTTGTCCTCATCTATGCGAACCAGTTTGCCCGGGAGGTGTTGCCGGTAAGATTGGAGAGAGGGAAAAAGTTGGAGCTGGAAGAATTCCTTCAGTCAGAGGACTCAGTTGCGTTTGACAGAATCGTCTCCGACTGTCTGTCGCGAGGTGAGAGCGCGCGTACCTTGAAGCAAAGGGGTACAGAGAAATACTTCAAAGTGAGAGCATACAACCTGAACGATGCCAGGGGTGAAATTGTATTTCATTTCGAAGACGTATCACAATCGAGAATATTGGAGAACCAGCTCTACGAACACCTCGTCGATCTCTACGGCAAGCTGGAGACTCAGGAGAAGGAAATAACCGACCTGAAGGCGATACTCCTCCGTTCGCAGGGCGATTGATTTCCTGAACCCGCGTTTGTTTTCTCTTCCTTAATATCCTCCACGTACCCACTCGACAAGTCGGAAGTACCGCGGCAGCCCGTTGAACAAAAAAGTTGCCGCGGGATCCCTTTACTTGCAGGTCTGTTCAGTGGTTGCCGTTCTTTACCTTGTCTATGGCTTCGACGGCGCAGACGGCCGCAATGTTGACGATGGCGTTCACGTCGCAGCCCTGCTGTAAGACATGAACGGGTTTCTTCATCCCCATAAGTATCGGCCCAAGAAGCGCCGCACCGCCGATTTTACCCATCAGCTTGTAAGCGATATTGCCCGCGTTCAAGTCGGGGAAGATGAGCGTGTTCGCGCCGTTTTTGAGACTCGAGAAAGGATAAACTTCTTCGAGCATATCCGGCGAGAGCGCGACGTCCGCCTGTACCTCACCGTCTATGCTTAAAGTCGGGTCGAGCTTCTGTGCGAGGGCGACGGCTTGCTGGACCTTGATAGACTGAGGGAGCCGCGTGTTCCCGAAATTGCTGAACGAAAGCATGGCAACTCTCGGAACCATGTTGAATCGCCTGACTACTTCGGCCGTCATTATTGCTATCTCGGCAAGGTCTTCTGCCGCAGGATCTACATTCACCGTGGTGTCGGCAAAGAAGTAAGTATCCCGTTTCGTCATGACTATGTACAGGCCTGCGACCCTAGTCCTTTTTTCCTGCATGCCGATAACCTGGAGGGCTGGCCTGATGGTGTTTGGATACGATTGTGTCAGGCCAGAAACGAGCCCGTCCGCGTCTCCCATGCGTACCATCATCGCGCCGAGATAGTTCGGCCTTTCGAGATAGCGGGCGGCCTCGGCGCGTGTGATCCCTTTGCGCTGGCGCATCCTGAAGAATTCGTCGATGTATTCCTGTGATTTCTCAAACCGTGACGGTTCGATCACCTCTATCCCTTCCATGTCGATCTTCATTTCATGAGCCTTCATCTCTATCTGGGCCCTCTTCCCAAGCAACACCGGCTTCGCGATCTCCTCGTCGATGATGATTTGTGCGGCGTGAAGTATCTTCGCTTCCTCTCCCTCCGGAAAAACGATCCTGATCCCGCTTCCCTGTGATTTTGTGATCGCCGTTCTTACCACGCTGCGGGTGATTCCCATTCTTTCTTCCAGCTGGAAGGTGTACTTGTCCCAATCGTCTATGTTGACGCGGGCTGTGCCGGTTTCTATCGCGGCTTTTGCGACGGCGGGTGCCACCCAGGTTATCACCCTCGGATCGAAAGGCTTCGGTATGATGTATTCCTTCCCGAATTGCAGATCGATGCCGCCGTAGGCAACCTTTACCGAATCAGGTACCGGCTCCTTCGCCAGGGTTGCCAGGGCATTGACCGCCGCTATCTTCATCTCGTCGTTTATGTTTCTTGCCCGTACATCGAGAGCGCCCCTGAAGATGAAAGGAAATCCAAGGACATTGTTGACCTGGTTAGGGTAATCGCTTCTGCCGGTCGCCATTATCACGTCAGCTCGTGCATCGACTGCGTCTTCATATGCGATCTCAGGATCCGGGTTCGCCATCGCGAATATGATCGGTACCGGAGCCATAGAACGAACCATGTCCTTGGTTACGACGTTCGCGACGGAAAGTCCTACGAAGACATCCGCGCCGACCAGGGCCTGTCCGAGCGTGCGAGCTTTCGTCTCACGGGCGAACTCTTCTTTGTACCGATTCATCGACTCGGTTCTTCCCTTGTAGATGACTCCTTTGGAGTCGCACATCGTGATATTCTCTATCTTGGCGCCGAGTTTGATATAAAGCTTGGTACACGCTATAGCAGCGGCTCCCGCCCCGTTCACCACTATCTTTACCTTTGAAATGTCCTTCCCTGCGATCTCGAGCGCATTGCGGAGCGCTGCCGAGCTGATGATCGCCGTACCATGCTGATCGTCGTGGAACACAGGAATGTTCATGGAGGCTTTCAGAGTCTCTTCGACAACGAAGCAGTCAGGAGCCTTTATGTCTTCGAGATTGATTCCTCCGAACGTCGGCTCGAGAGCCTTTGCAACTGCGATTATCTCTTCGGGCGTCTTCGCATTTATTTCTATATCGAAGACGTCGATATCGGCAAATCTCTTGAACAAAACCCCCTTTCCTTCCATAACGGGTTTACCCGCCAGGGGACCGATGTTGCCCAGCCCCAAGACGGCAGTCCCGTTGGACAGAACCGCGACGAGATTTCCTTTCGATGTGTACTCGTAAGCAGCATCGGCTTCTTTATCGATCACCCTGCAGACTTCGGCCACCCCTGGTGTGTACGCCAGCGATAGATCGCGCTGAGTCACGCACGGCTTAGTGGGTACTACTTCGACTTTGCCTCTTCTTCCGGTTGAGTGGTATTGAAGGGCATCTTCTACTCTGATTTTCATTTGCTACTCCTTATTTATGACTCGTCCAATGGATCCCGATTTTCATCGGGACATGCCCGGACGTCTCGCTTTTGGCGGGACGCTCGTAATTAGCCTTTTCCTGCGAAAAAGTTAGTCAGTGAAATCTGAAAGTACAACGCAGTGCCGTCATGAACGTGGCCTTCCTTTCAGGATCGATTCTTTTTGAACGCGTGTCGAGTAAACAATGAGCCTCTCTGCAGAGGTAACCTTGTTTCGCCCTGCATACTCTGCTATATTTTCCCAAACCTAATCCCATTTAAGTTGCTTACCAACCG
>JAJZNW010000071.1 GCA_021811615.1 Bacteroidota bacterium | reverse complement strand
TCCGATCATCTCGAGCTTTGTCGGCATCGCCGCAAATTCATTCAACCTTTCTCCGGCAAAAACCCGCTCATCTATTATGAACGCTTTGGTAGCAGGTTTTTTGCTCTTCTCGAAGAACTTCTTCAGGACTCTCGCGGGTGCGACGGGGTCGTCCGATCCGAACGCAACACCTGTTGGGCCGATCAGGTATCCGAAGGCTTCCTCACCGGACGAAGCCGATTTCATCGCCTTCTTAATCAGGGTGTTCTTCACAACCCGATAATTGACACCCATCTTACGGAATTCTCGCCGCAGCTCACTGCTTTCCGCGACTGTCATTCCTGCAAAGTCCGTGAAGAAAAGGCTGGACGAATTGGAAATCAGCTCCGCCACATCAGCGACTACCTGTTCCTTTTCATTCCTTTTCATCTTTTCCTCAGATATTTAACGTGTGTCCGTTCCGGAGGTAGGACTCCGGAATGGCTTAGAAGCATTTTATATGCGCCGTTGCAGCTTACCCTCCGGCCGATTCTACTTCGGCAAGACTGGCGGCTGCCCCTGCACATACGTGCGTAAACTCAGTGTATGGTCGAAGCTAGCGTCTTATCTATCCTCACCGACGGCCCCATCGTGGTCGAGACCGCGATATTCTTTATGTACTGGCCTTTGGACGAGGCAGGTTTCAGACGATTCACCGCCGCGATGAACGAATTCAAATTGTCGACCAACTTCTCTTTGTCGAACGACGCCTTGCCGATCACCGAATGGACATTACCTGCCTTGTCAACCCTGAATTCAATCTTGCCGGCCTTGATTTCGGTGACAGCTTTTGCGACGTCAGGTGTTACGGTCCCGCTCTTCGGATTGGGCATGAGGCCTTTCGGTCCGAGAACTTTTCCGAGTCTCCCGACATCCGCCATGGAATCCGGAGTAGCAACGATGATGTCGATATCCGACCAACCTTCTTGCAGTTGCTTCAGATAGTCTTCGAATCCGACGTGATCTGCCCCGGCCTGTTTAGCCTCTTCCTGCTTCTGGGCTTGCTTCGTAATTACCAGGACACGTACCGACTTTCCTATACCATGCGGCAATGATACCGTGCCCCTGATGGCCTGATCTGCGTGACGAGGATCGACACCCAGCCTGATTGCAACATCCACAGTCTCGTCGAACTTGGCTTTTGCGGTTGATTTTATTCTTTCTACGGCTTCTTCGACAGAATAGTCTTTTGAGCTGTCGACAAGCTTTCTGGCCTCTTTGATTCGCTTGCTTTCTTTCATCTTCTCAAACTCTTCCTTTTTAACCTTCGACCACAATACCCATGCTGCGGGCAGTACCCGCTATCATGCTTGCCGCGGCTTCGATGTCCGACGCGTTCAGGTCAGGCATCTTCATCTCTGCGATTTTTCTGACCTGTTCTGCAGTAACCTTGGCCACCTTTACGCGATTCGGTTCTCCCGATCCTTTTTCGATCTTCGCTTCCTTTATCAGGAGAACTGCCGCCGGCGGCGTCTTTGTGATGAAGGTGAACGATTTATCGGAATAGACCGTGATCACGACGGGAATCACAAGCCCCTGTTTATCCTGTGTGCGAGCGTTGAATTGCTTGCAGAACTCCATGATGTTCACGCCCTTTTGACCGAGGGCGGGACCGACCGGAGGCGCGGGAGTAGCCTGGCCAGCCGGTATTTGCAGCTTCACAAAACCTACGACTTTCTTAGCCATTGTTCACCTAGGTTATCTTTCTAGTTCAACTTCAGTAAAACTCAATTCGACGGGCGTCGGACGACCGAATATCGTCACCGTCACTTTCAGCTTCATGCGATCCTCGTTCACCTCCGACACCTCACCCTTGAATGTAGAAAACGGACCGCTTATGACCTTCACTTTGTCGCCAGACTTGAACGGGACCTCGGTGACCTGGCGCTCTTCACGCTCGTCAATTCTCCCCTTCATTCTCACGACTTCATCAGGGCGAAGAGGACTCGGGTCGCCTTTCGGACCAACGAAGCTGATGATCGAAGGAACTCCGAGTATGAAACCTTTTACGCGTTCATCCATCTCAGCTTCGATCATCACATAACCGGGCATGAAGTTCCGCGTTTTTACCTTCTTCTTACCGGACTCACTTATCGTAGGGACCTTTTCGGTAGGAATGACAATTTCTCCGAACTTTTCCCGGAGATCAGACTCCTTCAGCTGACTGTCCAGATAAGCGACAGCTTTATTCTCCTGTCCCGAATACGTACGAACCACATACCATCGCTTCGTGGAAACCTTTGCCGGCTCAACGGTTTCTTTTTTTTCGACCGACTCTTCACTCATAATATGTACCTTAGAGCAACGTTAACTATCGTATCCACAGCGTAAATAAAAACAGCCATAATCAGTGTAGCAACCAGAACGACCGAAGTGAAGTCCTTCAGTTCGTCCTTCGTCGGCCATGTCACCTTTTTCATTTCTTTAACTACGTCGTCAAAGAAACCGATGATTTTCTCTCTCATATCATTTCCTCTATTCTGCGCGCTTGCGCGCTGAAACGCCCGTCAAGCAATAGCTGCGTGACAGGCATTGAGTTCGAAGCTCAAGCACGTCAGGAGGGACTCGAACCCCCAACCTGCGGTTTTGGAGACCGCTGCTCTGCCAATTGAGCTACTGACGTATCTTAGTTTCACAATTTTCGATTTCAGAACGGAGTCGTGAATCCGGGATTCAAAACTCTTACTTCGTTTCCTTGTGCGACGTATGCTTCGCGCAAAACCGGCAATACTTCTTATACTCGACCCTGCCCGATTGTTTACGCTTATTCTTTGTTGTCGTGTAATTCCGGTGCTTGCAGACAGTGCACTCGAGCGTAATAATGTCTCTCATACTTTTTCCTATGGTTAAGCACCATCGACGGAATACCGAGAATGATGCGAGCTCACGACGGGACTTGAACCCGTGACCTACGCCTTACCAAGGCGTTGCTCTACCAGCTGAGCTACGTGAGCAGATACAGCGTTAAAAAGAGATTCGGCGAGCCGGCAGCTCACGTATCAACCGCGTCTACTACGCAGACTGACTAACAACAGAATTTCGCCCTGCCGTGAAACCTCGGCTCAGCGAACCTAAACTGGCAGACCGGCAACGCGCCCGAGAAATTCTCCGACGCGAAGACGCCCTTTCGAGAGCGGGAGACGGGACTCGAACCCGCGACCAACAGCTTGGAAGGCTGTGACTCTACCAACTGAGTTACTCCCGCAGTCAGTATTTCTAAAATGAGCGACGCTATTCGAGACAACAGAACCACTCCCGCCTTGCGTGACGACTCCACCAACCGAGTCACTCTCGCTCTTAAAATCAACTCCAACGGGCCCGCCTTCTAACTCGGTCCGCTTTTCCTAAGACGGCCCTTCGCTTTCCAGGAACACACCTTGACACGCAACTGCAAACTCGCGCTCCGGCCGGGTAGCAAAGAAAGAGCAGTCTGTGGGCGGCGGGGGATTCGAACCCTCTAAGGCGTAAGCCAACGGATTTACAGTCCGCCCCGGCTCTCCAACTCCGGCGTCCGCCCAAATGAAAGCGTGCGCACCTTTCCGCTTACCGGCATTCATCACCCGGCAAACCGGAAACTTGGTATGCAGGCCCGTAACCGAGCTGGCGAAGGGATTTGAACCCCCGACCTGCTGATTACAAGTCAGCTGCTCTACCAACTGAGCTACGCCAGCATTCTTCATTTTGAGCTAACAAATTTAAGAAAAAAAGGGAGAAAGTCAAGGTCAAAAACACCACTCAAAAGGCACGGACAATCAATGACTTACTCCATTCCTTCTCCACTTCTGAAACGCTTCTGAGAATTCGGCTCGCCTTTTGTACGCACAGCAGACTCTGCGCGTCGAGAAACTCTCCCTTCTCGTTAAACGATGTCCGCTTAATCGCGACAAACAAGATCCATTAAACTACCCCCATCCCGCAGACCCTACGAAGCCTTCTCGAGGGAAAACGGACTCGCCTGGACTTCATTTCCGACAGCGGCCCCCGACAAAATGATATGACAGCGGCCGATGGGTTCACATTTTTTTGCTCCCTGATATTAAATTCAATCATGATTCCATCGGAGCGTCTGCAAAAGGCACTGGAAAAACATTTCGGTCTGAAAACATTCAGGCCTGGCCAACTCGAGATAATCACGTCCGTTATGAACGGGTTCGACACTCTTGCGGTGATGCCTACGGGTGGCGGGAAATCGATATGTTACCAGCTCCCGGCAATGCTTTCGGATGGTATTACCGTAGTCATAACCCCGCTTGTGAGCCTAATGAAAGACCAGGTCGCCCAGATGAATAGGTTCGGCCGATTCGCAACGCAGATCGACAGCTCGCTCGATCTGGAAGAGATAAGATCCAGGCTCCAGTCGTTGCGGACCGGCGGGGTGAAGCTCCTGTACGTAGCGCCTGAGCGAATCGAAAGCAGGAAGTTCGTAGAATCGCTCTCTCAAACGAAAGTCTCTCTTGTCGCCGTCGACGAAGCGCACTGCGTCAGTCAGTGGGGACACGATTTCCGGCCCCAATATACACGGATATCGGAGTTTGCCGGGACAGTCGGAGCGCCGGTGATCCTCGCCCTTACCGCGACGGCGACACCTGACGTCCAGGATGACATCATGGCACAGCTGAAAATGCGATCTCCCCGTGTGTACATCAGAGGATTCCGGAGGGACAATCTTTCGTTCCAGGTCCTGGTGGAAAAGCCAAAGACCACATCCATACTAAATTATGTCTCCGCAAACGCCGCCGCGGGCATCATCTACGCAGCGACCCGGAAGAGTGTCGATGAAATACACGAGCTGCTTGTCACAAAAGGAGTGAAGGCCTTACGCTACCATGCAGGCCTCACTGAACAGGAGCGGACTAAATCGCAATCCGAATTCATTTCATCGACCAAGGTCATGGTGGCGACCAACGCATTCGGCATGGGGATAAACAAACCTGATGTAAGGTTTGTCATTCACTATGAAATTCCGGGTACACTGGAAGCATACTACCAGGAGGCGGGCCGGGCAGGGCGCGACGGTAATCCCGCTGAATGCCTGATGTTTTTCCACAGGAAGGACCTCACCGTTCAGGAGTTCTTTATAAACACACTCTATCCTTCCCGCGAAGAATTTATCAGAGTCTACACAGCAATCTTCGACAGACTTTCGATCGCCGTCGGCTCCATGCCCGAAGAATACCTCACCGTATCCACCCGGGAGATCTCGGGACTCACGAAGCTGAACACGAGAACTGTCGATTCGATCCTCAGGATCCTGTCGCAGGGCGGGCTTATCCAGCTCATGCCGAGTATCTCCGCGAGTGCACAAGTGAGGTCGAAGGTCGATATGGGTTCTTACAGACGGGCCATCGAGAAAACATCTTCTCACGATTCCAGAGCCGTGCTCGAGGCCATTTTGAGAATTCACGGCAACGCCGCATTCTCCGGGGAGAGGCCGTTACGGATCGACGAGGTGGTACAGAAATCGGGAGTTGGACCTTCGAACGTGATTCGCACACTCGGCATCCTGCACCGCTCGGGGATTCTTGATTATAAGCCTCCCGCCGAAGGGGTAACTTTTCGGATGCAGTCGGGGCGCGAAAAACCCGACAATCTTCCGATAGACTTCAATCACTACTCACAACTTCGCGGGCGGGCACTCGAAAGGCTCTCGAGAATTACCGAATTCGCGACAGGCACCGGCTGCAGGATCAACTACATCCTGAATTATTTCGGAGAGGAAGGCATCGAAGGTGGATGCGGAAATTGCGACAACTGCACGGTTACTTCCGAATATGCCGCACTTGATGTAAATGGTTTAATGCCTCTCAAAGAGATACATCGCTCGATTCTCTCCCAGGTCAACGCCGCTAACGGGGAATATGGTCGATCCAAATGCTGCAAAATACTTCTCGGTCTCGCAGACAGGGAGAAGACCGACCCGGTGCTCATCGATGAGCACTTTGGGGTGCTCAAATCCGTTCCGGCTCAGGTGGTCTACTCTTCGTTTGACCTTCTCTTGTCCCGCAAGTACATAGTGAGAAACGGACTGATCTACCCGACGGTAGCTATAACGAAAGAGGGGGAGATTTACCTGAAGACCGGCATCGCTCCGGCAGTCAGGAGTCCGTTCATTCTCAGAAAGGCTTTGTACAAGGCTCTTCGTGACGAGCGGCGGGCCATCGCCTCGGAACTCGGCCTGCCCGTGTTCAATGTCTGCACCGACGGCGGATTGATCGAGATTGCCAACGCACATCCGACGAACCAAGAGGACATATCGAGGTTTCTCCCCCGGGAAGGACAGAACTCATCGACAATATCGAGAAGGATGCTTCAGGTATGCATGGACTTCAGCAGCGAGACGAAAGTAGAGATGTCGGCGATGGAACGCGCCATTTTCGAGCTCTCCCTTGAAAAGCTCACGGCAGCGGAGATTGCGATCGCCCAGTCCACAACCGTACAAAACGTGATAGAGACGCTGGAGCTACTCCAGCGGAAAGGCATGGGCATCGACCTACGCACTCTTATTGAGCCTCATAAGTTCGCGATGCTTGAAAGCGGATTAAGAAAAGCCGCCGATATCGGGAGAGTGCGTGAGAGTGTCAAAGACTGCGAGATCGCCGAGGTACAACTCGTGGCGAAACTTACCGGGATTTCTGCCTGACGTAATCGGGCTTGATTTCAGCCAGCCGCTTTTCTACCCGCGAAAAGAATTTCTGCCATCTTTCAGGACGCCTGTTGTACCATGATAATGTCGAGTCGAGAAGCGCCTTGTCGATGTGGTAGCTATTCATCAGAGAATCCGCTTTCTCTTTTTGCAAGGCGACATCCGCACCGTAGCGGGCGTCCAGCATTTGCAGACGGATATAGAATTCGACGAATTTCTCCTCCGGTACGGGAGGCCCCCCGGAGCACGCCGGAAGGAGGAGCGCAAGGAAGAATACGAGACTAATTCGTCTTAGGCTCATCAACTATCAATACGAATTCCGCCTTGAACGGCGCATCGTCGAATTTCTTGTCTATCTCTCCCAGCGTTCCTCGAATAACTTGCTCATTCGGCATCGTCATGTCGACGGCGACTATGGCACGCCGGTTTCTGCCGAACGAGGCGAGACAGTCTTCTATCAACGGCTTGAACCTGTAAGGAGCCTCCATGATAACACAAACACACCCGAGAGAAGCGAGCCTGCCGAGTTCGTGAAGCCGTTCTTCCCTCTTCCGTGGAAGAAAGCCTGCATAATGGAAGGAGTTTATGCTGAAGTCGCAAACGACCAATGCCGAAAGTATCGATGATGCGCCGGGCACAGGGACGACCCTTACGCCTTTCTTCAGCGCGATGTGGACCAGTTTCGCGCCTGGATCGGCGAAGACCGGCGTTCCGGCATCCGAGATCAATGCAGCATCGGCTCCTTCTTTGATCCTTTCTACGGTCACCTCCGCATCGCGCACTTCGTTGTGCTCGTTAAGCGCCTCGAGCGGTTTATCGAAGCCGTAATACTTCAGTAGGCGATTTCCCGTTTTAAATTCCTCGCAAATTATGAAATCGACATTCTTCAGCACATTGAGTGCGCGAAGTGTTATGTCATCATAATTTCCTATAGGCGTCGAAACGAGATACAATGTCGAGCTCAATGTGCCGGCCTGATATTTTTTTCGTAGTATTTCCTAAGTCCGATCAGTATTGCAGTCGACGGGACTGCGATCAGAAGACCGAGGAACCCCATGAAGTACCCGAATACCAGAAGTGCCAGTATCAGAAGCACGGGATGTACCCCTATCTTCGAGCCGATGATTTTCGGATATAGGATTGTCGTCTCGGTGAGGTTCATGCCGAGAAATGATACTATGACCATAGCCACCTGAAAGCCCGGGCTGTCGCCGAACAAAGCGATAAGCACTGCGACGGACATGCTTATGATGATGCCGAAATAAGGTATCATGTCGAGCAGTCCCGATATCAGGCCGATCAAAAGCGGGTACTTGACTCCCCAGATAGACATGAGCGACGATATCACTATGGAATTGATGAATGCGACCGTCAGGGCTCCGCGCAAATAACTTCCGAGTATAACATCGACAATGCCGTACACATCGGAAGCACGCTCACGGTACCGACGCGGGAAGAGCATTTTCACCCTGTGCTTGATCAACTCGAAATCTTTCATAATATAGAAGCTCAGGAAAGGAACGAGTACGAGGTTGAGCATCTTCGTGAGAGCCGAGGCCGCCTGTGCCACAAAGCTGAGTATCCCGTTGGGAATCGCACGCGTTATATCCTCGATCCTTGTAGATATCTCGCTGATGACTGCTTGCTGGAGGTTCTGGTTCTCGGGAGTGAATCCCAAAAAGCCTCTGTTGATCAGGCGATTGAGGGAATTGCTCAGCTCGCTGCTCAGCGTCGGGATGGAAGTCAGGAAATTCTGGAACTGCTGGAACACCATCGGCAGGAGCACGATCGAAAGAGTCACCACGGCCCCGAGAAGCGTCAGCAGGATGACGATAATCGAGATCGTTCTCGGAATCCGCTTTCTAGCGAGTATCTCCACGAGCGGAGAGAATATAAAACTTATCAGGAAAGCTATGACAAAAGGCAGAACGGCACCGGACACCTCCACAAAAAACCACACTCCGAAAAGGAGCGTCGCAAGAAGTAAGATGTGGCGCACGATGGATTCGTGTCTGAGTGGGTAGGTTGCGATCAGGAATACTATGTAAACCAGGATCGGACTGAAGATATCCCTGACGGTATATCCGAGAAGGATTATCAGCGCGAGCGTTACGGCAAGGAGCAGCCACTCCCTGCGGCCCGTGAGGAGCGCGGAGAGCGACTTTCCCTCCTTTTCCTGCTCACGGTCTTGGGCTATTTTTTCCTCCTCAATCTCCATCTTTCTGCGATTTCATTCTTTCTTCTTACCACGACTCGGATTGGCTTTCGACTCTCTCACAGATAATAGCGCTGAAATATTAGCAAAAGAATGAAGAAAATCACTCTTCATTATTTCTCCTCGGTCGAAGCGGACCTTACGCAAGACGGAGGCTGATGAATCGATCCTGTATACCGGGATTCGCGGGATCACACCTTCGCTTGCGGAAGATCCCATTCCGAAAAGCCTTCGATACCCAGCATCGAACGCGGCCTCTGCCGTCGCCCTGTTGTATCTCCCATACGGGAACGACAAAGCGTCCACCTCCATTCCAGTAATATCTTCCAGCGATTTCTTCGACCGGGTAAGCTCCTCTTTGAGCACGCCGCCAGTAAGCCTCGTCAGATCTTTGTGCGTGCAGGAATGACTACCCACCTCATAACCCATCGCAGCGACTTCCCTGATTTGTTCGCCGCTCATATGCCTGAAAGGTTTATAGGACAAACGGATGTCCCAGTTATTTGTCCTGCCTATGTAATCGGCTATAACAAACACCACCGCTTTCCCACCAACGGCTTCGAGAGCCGGTACCACATTGCGGTGAAAACAATCGTAGCCGTCGTCAAAAGTCAGGCAGACACTCTTTCCGGATCCGCCGGGCTCGATATCCGAGACTATTTTATACCCTTCCGCGATGCATTTTTGAATTTGCCTGACAAAAGATTTCGGCTTAACGTTGGTAAGCCCGAACTCGAACCGGTCGTCGACTTTGTGATAGGCGAGGATGGCAGTCATTTTCCGGTCGACCCGAATCCACCTCCGCCTCGTGCGGTTTCGCCGAGGGAGACTGACTCTTCCCAGTTCACTCGCGTATATTTCGATATTACCATTTGCGCTATTCTGTCGCCGCGATTCACCACGAACGGCTCGCCGCCGAGGTTGAGCATGACGACTTTTATTTCACCCCTGTAATCGGAATCGATGGTTCCCGGTGAATTCGGAAGAGTGATTCTGCTCCTGAGAGCGAGCCCGCTTCTTGGCCTGATCTGGGCTTCGAACCCCGGGGGGATCTCTATCTTAAGATTGGTTGGCACGAGTGAAGTGGACATCGGCTCAATGACGAGCGGTTCCGAGACAGCCGCGTAAAGGTCCATTCCGGCCGATCCTTCTGTCATATATGTAGGGAGCGGAAGATCACCGAAGTCGTCCGATATTCTGAAGATTCTTACAGAGATATTATCCACACCTGCTCCCTGGAGCGAGAAGTTAAGTTAGACATAACCCGCCCGGGCAAGACCCGGGTTTCTCCATCAAATCTTGCGATAAGACCGGCGGCCGCTATAGTACCCGGAGATTTTTTATGCCGCCGCGCTTCTTTCCTGACTGGCCAATTCCTCTTCCAGCTCTTTCCTGAAACGCTGGATCGTAAACTTGACCGGCCAGGCGGCAGCATCGCCTAGCGCACAGATAGTATTGCCTTCTATGTTGTTCGCGACGCGTACCAGCAAATCAAGGTCTTCGACTTTTCCGCCGCCGTCGTACATTCGCTGGAGTATCTTCTTCATCCATCCCGTGCCCTCGCGGCAGGGAGTGCATTGGCCGCACGATTCGTCCCAATAGAACTTTGTAATTCTGAGGAGCACCTTGGTCAGGTTGGTATCTTCGTCCATCACGATGACACCGCCCGTGCCGATTGCGCTCCCGGCCCCTTTCAGGGACTCGGCGTCCATTTTCACACCTTCAAGCTGATCGCCTCGGAGAGGAGGCATCGAGCTTCCGCCGGGGATGACCATCTTGATTTTCTTGTCACCGATGACACCACCCGAATACTTGTAAATCAAATCCGTCAGCAGGGTACCGGAAGGGAGCTCGAAGACACCCGGTTTGTTGACATGTCCGCTCACGCCATAGAGGAGCGTACCAGGATGCTTTTCTGCGCCGATTTTCGCGAACCATTCCGCGCCGTTCCAGATAATGGCAGGCACGTTGGCAATGGTCTCGACGTTGTTGATCGTCGTTGGATTTCCCCAAAGTCCGTTCTGTGCCGGGAACGGGGGCTTGACGCGAGGATAGCCGCGTTTTCCTTCAAGCGATTCCATAAGGCCAGACTCTTCACCGCAGATATACGCCCCGGCACCGCGGTGCACGTACACATCGACGGAGAAATTCGATCCTGCTATGTTCTCGCCGATGTATTTCCGCGAGTAAGCTTCTTCTACCGACTTCTCGAGAATCTTGTACCATTTATAATATTCGCCGCGGATGTAAATGTAAGCGGCCTTTATCCCCATCGCGTAGGAGGCTATCAGTATCCCCTCTACCAATTGGTGAGGATTGAATTCCAGTATCTGCCTGTCTTTGAATGAGCCCGGCTCGCTCTCGTCGGCATTGATGGCAAGATACTTCGCCTTCTCGTTTCCCTTCGGCATGAATGCCCATTTCAGTCCCGTTGGGAATGCCGCACCTCCCCGTCCGCGCAGTCCCGATTTCTTGACCACATCCGTGACTGCAGCCGGATCCATCGAGAGCGCTTTCTTAAGAGCACCGTAACCGCCATTGCTTTCGTATGTCTCTATTTGCGCAAGGTTGGGAATTTCGGGAAGGACGATTCTTGGAAAGACGGGATCGCCGTTCTGAGCGTAGAGTTTTGTAGCGTCGGACATTATCGTTGAGCCTGCTTCCTGAATTCTTCTAGTAAGTTATCGACCTTTTCTGATGTAAGATCTTCGTAGTAGTCGTTGTTCACCTGCATCATCGGCGCGGTACCGCAAGACCCAAGGCATTCGACCTCCTTCAGCGTGAAAAGGCCGTCTGAAGTCGTCTCGCCTACCTTTATGCCGAGCTTGTGCTCGAGATGTTCGATAAGATTATCTGCACCGCGAAGCATACAGGAGATGTTACCGCAGAATTGGATATTGTACTTACCTACGGGCTTCTTGTTGTACATGGTATAGAACGTAACTACGCCAAGCACATGATTGAAAGGAAGGCCGAGCAATCCGCCGACATAGTGCATCGTCTCTTCGGATATCCAGCCGAATTGTTCCTGCGCGATCCACAGCACGGGAAGAAGCGCAGCCATCGGCTTCGGATAGCGATTCTTGATTTCTTCTACTCTGCGAAGGTTCTCTTCTGTAAACACTGTCTCTAGTTCTCGATTCTGATTTTTGGATTCTTATTTGTCGGCTTCGCCCATTATCGGGTCGATGCTTCCGATAATTGCGACCACATCGGAGATCATCTGTCCCTTCACAAGGTAAGGGAGCGCCTGGAGATTGCAGAACGAAGGAGAGCGTATCTTCATCCTCCACGGGTGGCCGCTTCCGTCGCTGATGATGTAGAAGCCCAGTTCTCCTTTAGAGCCCTCAGTCGTGACGTAGACATCTCCGACATCCGGATTGACGCCGTCGTTCACGATTACGAAATCGTGGATCAGCTCTTCCATTTTCTCGTAAACCCTCTCCTTTTGCGGGAGGACTTTCTTAGGAAGGTCGGCTTTTATCGGACCCTGCGGAATCTTTTCAAGGGCCTGACGGACAATTTTCACACTCTCGAGCATCTCGCGCATCCTGACCATATATCGCGCGAAGCAGTCCCCTTCTTTCTCCGTAATAACGTCGAAGGATAGCTGATCATAGACAAGGTATGGCGAGAAAATCCTTATATCGTGCTCGACCCCGCAGCCGCGCAGGTTCGCACCGCTGAAGCTGAGACCGATGGCGGTTTCTGCATCTATCGCTCCCACACCGACGACCCTGTCGAGGAAGATCCTGTTCTTGTTCAGCATCTTGATTATCTCAGAGTGGTGATGCGGGAATTCGGCTATAAACTTCGTAATCGCCTGTTTTGTCTCGTCTGTTAAATCCTGGGCGACTCCACCGATCCTCGTATAACTCGTCGTGAAACGTACGCCGGTGAGAAGGTCGAATATATCATAAAGCTTCTCCCTCTCTCTGAACGCCCAGAGAAACACCGTCATAGCGCCGACATCCATCGCCATGGCGCCGATGGCCATCAGATGGGAAGAAATCCTGGCGAGCTCCGCTCCGATAACCCTTATGTACTGCGCGCGGGGAGGAGCTTCGACGCCCGCAATCTTCTCGACCGCCAGGGCGTATGCCACATTGTTCGCGATCGGCGAAATATAATCGAGACGGTCCGTGTGAGGAATGAACTCCATGTAAGTCGAGGCCTCTGCGATCTTCTCGTATCCACGGTGAAGATACCCAAGCTCTGGAATGCATTCGACAACCGTTTCCCCGTCGAGTTTGACAAGGAGCCTGAGCACGCCGTGAGTCGCAGGATGCTGCGGCCCCATGTTGAGGACCATGTAATTTTCGAGCGGATCTTCAAGCGCCACACTTGTGTCTTTATCTTCTAGCGCCCGTACTATCTGGGCGACATTGTCCTTGTCACGTGATGAATTAGCCATCAAAGAATTCTCAATTCTGATTTTTCATTTCTGAATTCACGAACCCGGGCAGCTTATTTCCTCGGGAGAGGAATCGAGCCCGGTACGCCCATCAGCGGAAAGTCTTTCCGCAACGGATGATAATCGTACTCTTCCGGCATGTACATCCTTCTCATATCGGGATGACCTTCGAAGTTGATTCCGAACATGTCGAACGTCTCGCGCTCGTACCAGTTCGCAGCGGGATAAAGCGACGTCAAACTCGGGCAGACCGGGTTATCGCCGTCGACTCTGACCTTCACACGGACTCTCAACCTGTTCCTGAGAGACGTCAGCTGATAAATCACCATGAACCTCTCCGACGTCGGAACCTCTTCCGGATGATAGTCATGTTCGACGGCGAGGTACGCCTTTCTGGACGATGCATCCTCAAAATTCAGCATGTCCGCACCACAAATGTCAGAAAGGAAGTTGAACTCCAATTCCTGGTCTTCCTTGAGGAGTCTGCAAACTTCGACGATCGAATCCCTTTTTGCTTCAACTATTACCTGGTCCTTGAATTCCGATACCGAAATTATGTTCTCTCCAAGGGCGGCCCGGAGTTTCTCTTCAATTTTTTCTCTCATATTGTATCAGTCCACCAATACTTTTTCAGGACGGCGCTGCTGAGTCGCAGTTTCACCCGCCTGTATTCTCTTCTGAATTTCCATCAGGGCCTTCAGGAGTGAATCCGGACGCGGGGGACAGCCTCCGACGTAAACGTCGACCGGCACAAACTGGTCAATTCCCTGCACCACAGAGTATGAGCGGTACATTCCGCCGCTCGACGCGCAAACGCCCATCGAAATGACCCACTTAGGGTCGGGCATTTGATCGTAAATCTTCCGGACTACTTTTGCCATTTTATATGTAACGGTCCCGGCGACAATCAAAAGGTCGCTCTGACGCGGGGAAAACCTGAACACTTCCGCCCCGAATCGGCTCACATCGTACCGCGGACCAGCGAACGCCATCATTTCAATAGCACAACAGGAGATACCGAGCGGCATCGGCCAGAGCGAATTCTTCAACGACCAGTTAAAGAGCGCATCCACGCGGCTGGTCAGGAAGCCTTCATTCTCGTTCGTTCTTTCTACTGCCACTGTAAAGCTCCTTTCTTAATCACGTAATAGTATCCGATCAGAAGTATGACAACAAATATCAACATCTCTACAAATCCAAACCATCCCAGCGATAAAAAGTTCACTGCCCATGGATAGGTGAAGACAACTTCAACATCGAAGAGTATGAATAGAATGGCAACCAGATAGAACCTTACCGAAAATCTTTCGCGCGCGGTGCGGATAGGTTCCATGCCGCTTTCGTAAGTCGAAAGTTTTTCTGCGGTCGGCCGCCTTGGGCCAAGTATTCTATTTATGTTGCCCATTACAATGCCTAATACCGCCCCGACAGCCAGCATTAGGAAGATTGGGATATAGTTCGTAAGCATTCTCTCGTTCTCGTTTTAAAAAATCTAAATAACGGAGGGCTAAAAATCAAAGGATTGCACGGAGGAATGATGGAAAGTTGGAATTGGGGACAAGGGATTATTGGATTGTTGGAACGGCCGGATGTCCCGTCCATACCGGCACCTGTTTGGGAAAATGCCTGCTATCGGCTGGTTGAGCCGGATCACGTTTCCGCATCGACTTTTGAGTTTTGAGAAGATGAAGACTATATTCGGAATAATTATCAGCTAAATAAGGAGAGTCTGCAATGGTGAAGTTGGTGGCAATCTTCAAGAAACCTGCCGACACGTCCGCGTTTGAAGATCACTACAGAAATGTCCATCTCGGTTTGGTGAGAAAAATGCCGGGGCTGAAGAGGCTGGAACTTTCAGAGATAACCGGGGCACCGGTATCCACAACGCAGTATTACAGGATGGCAGAGATGTATTTTGACGATCAGACCAGCCTAAACAAGGCGATAATGTCCCGCGAGGGAGTGGCCGCTGCGAAAGACCTGATGGGATTCGCTAAAGATGTCGTCCAGATGTTCTACGCAGAGATAAGTCAGTAAAAGTAAGGGCGGATCCTTTGTCTATTTCGTTAAGTGAAATTGAAACTTTGTGTCATGAAGAATTGCTGAGAGTCGGGGAGCGGGTCGAATGTCAGGTTGAGATCAATACCAGTGACTTAATTCAATCGATGGAATCAATCGGGCTGACGGGAAAATCTTTTGCCTGAACTTCAAAGACCGCTGAGTCAGGACGAAACGAAGGGACTGGCACAGCGCATCGGGCTTCCGACGGCAATCGCAGTAGTTGTAGGGAGCGTCATCGGGTCGGGTATATTTCTTGTGCCGCAGAAGATCGCGATGACGCTCGGCGACGCCGGATGGATAATTGCGGTCTGGATTTTCGGCGGGCTTCTTTCCCTCGCGGGAGCGCTGACGAACGCGGAGATTGCAGGGATGATTCCCGCCGCCGGTGGACAGTACGTTTACTTCCGCGAGATCTACGGCGGCTTCCCCGCTTTTCTGTACGGCTGGACGACATTCATCGTCTACCAGACCGGCTCGATCGCGGCGATCGCCGTGGCGTTTGCTGAATACCTGGGATACTTCTTCCCTGCACTGAGATCGCTCAACATGAACTTCGGGTTTTTTGTAATGCCAGAAGTGGGAACCAAGATAGTTGCGATAGGAGCGATTCTCTTCGTCACGGGCGTCAACTACTTCGGCGTCCAATTTGGCGGATTCGTGCAACGCCTCTTCACAACGCTGAAGGTGCTCGCGATTGCCGCCATCGTATTCATCTGCTTCGCGTTCGGGACGCACACCGGGCATCTCAATTCGCCGTTCTTTTCACCCGGGTCGGTCCACGGCAGACCTCTCCTGAGCGCGTTCGGTATAGCTCTCGTGGCGGTCCTTTGGGCATATGACGGATGGAACAGCGTGACCTACCTGGCAGGTGAAGTCAAAGACGCCCAACGGAACATCCCGATCGCCCTGGTGGCCGGGACATCCGCAGTCATTATCATTTACGTAATCACGAACCTGGCGTACATGTACGTCCTCCCTGTCTCCCAGATTGCTCACTCGAGGCTGGTGGCCGCGGATGCTATCTCACACTTTTTCGGCACGAATGGCGCCGCACTCATCGCAATTGCAGTAATGTTATCGACGTTCGGGACTGTCAACGCAACCACGATGACGACCGCCCGGGTCTATTTCGCGATGGCGAAGGACAAGTTATTCTTCAAGGGGATTTCCAGAGTCCATCCGAAGTACAGAACGCCGCACGTATCTCTGATCGTCCAGGGGATGTGGGCATCCCTACTCACTCTTACAGGGACGTACGATCAGCTTTTCACTTACGTGATCTTTGCATCCTGGCTCTTCTATGCCCTGGGTGCTTTCGGCATTTTCGTCTTGAGGAAGAAGCGACCGGATGCCGTGAGACCATACAGGACTGTCGGGTATCCGGTAGTTCCCATGGCATTCGTGATTGTGGCGGCATGGTTTGTTTACAACACAATTGCCACCGATCCGCGCGACTCACTTTTCGGACTTGGCCTGGTGCTGGTCGGGATTCCAGCGTACATTTACTGGAGGCGGCCGGGAGCTCCCATGACGACAAGAGGGGAATCTTAACACGGCGGGCTTGCCGTAGGATAACTTCTCTCATGAACGAACAATTATTCAGTCGTAGATGTGACGGGCCAGCACGTTCTATCTGTGCTAAAGAGAATTCTTCCTTCGATTAAACCGATTGAGTACCAAATGTGTCGATTTGATGGTTGCGATTGTCTTACATTATTCCGATGGGATTGCAAAGAATTCTTAATCTGCTGGTGATGCTTGCGATAATATTCGCTCCTCTCCTAAGTCTCTGTCAGGAGCTGCAACAGGACCACCCGAACAGTGCCGTCTTCAGAGATTACAGGTCCTCCGACGGCCCGCAGCTGATAAGACCGTCCGACATAACGTACCAGCTCTGGCAGGCACTTATGTTAATGAGGCGGGCTAACGGAGGCGATCCAGTCGCACAGGAGGAACTGGGCTTCAGGTATTTTTTGGGGAAAGGATTCCCGGCCGACACATCAAAGGCGGCTTACTGGATCGAGAAGGCTGCCGACCAGAATATGCCTATAGCTCAGTATAATATGGGAGTCTTCCTGAACAACGGCTGGGGTGTACGCTGGAATCCTTTCAAGGCGTACGATAGGTTCAAATCGGCGGCTGAGGACAGTCTTCCGGAAGGTGAGTTTGCTTTCGGACTGTTCTACACAGACAACCTCGTCGTTCCCAGAAACTTGGAGACGGCATATAAATGGCTTAAGCTGGCTGAAGCAGCAAAGTATGAGCCTGCGAAGAAAATAATCGACGAGTTCATCCGCCGCGGATTGCTGGCGGGCACCGACAGTTCTCGGACGAATGATGCCGCGCGCGATTCTTCACTTGGAGTGTCAAACAAACCGATCGAGCCGCTCTATCTCGATTACGGGCCCGATACGTCTTCGAACGTAAGTGACCTCACACTTCTGAACGAAGCATTCAAGGAAGGGAGCGCAAAATTCAGAAAGGCACTCGGGGTTACGAACGTATTCGAGAAGGGAGCCAGCAGCGATACGACCGCGATCAGTGTGATCGAGGACGCAGCGTCCGTAGGAAGCCCGGAGGCCCTGGCCGTACTCGGGCGTTGTTACGAGAAAGGCACCGGCGTCCCGCGCGACAGGATCCTAGCTGCCGAACAATATCTGCGTGCGGCGCGGATGGATTCGCGTCACGGTCTCGCCCTGCTACTTCGGCTCGTTCGAGAGAAGGGGTTCCTCAAGGAAGTGGAGGAGCGAACCAAGGCGGGAGACTACGACGCGGCGTTCGTATGGGCAGGGTTGACTGAACTCGGATTGGATCACCAGTTACTTGACGAGCAGGCCTTCCACCTTCTCGTGACCGCAGCCGATCATGATAACATCCCCTCGCTGATAGAGCTCGGGCGCTGTTACTACACGGGGCAGTGGACCCCACGGAATCCGATACTCGGTGCCCGGTGCTGGGAGCGAGCCGCTGAGGACGGCAGCAAAGATGCGGAAATAAGACTTGCCGCGGCAGCCGTAATATCCGATAGCGCAGCGTCCGACTCCTCGCTCGCGGACACTGTCGGGATATTAACCACCGGAGTTGGTGACGGCTCCATGATTGCACAGCTCGCGCTCGGATTCTGTTACGAGCATGGTGTCGGGGTTCAGCAGGATACTCCAATGGCAGTCAAGCTTTACAGGGACTGCGCTCAACGTGGAAGTGAAAGCGCCTACAACGCACTCCTGGCGATGTACAATGAGCTCAGACCGAAGGGAAAGGAATTCGACGTCAGCAATGGATAGAATTTCCTACCCCTAAAATCAGCTGAAACTGCGACAGTTCCGGTGGAATTTCGAGCGGGATTCCGTCACCCGCCGAAAGTCCTAAATTTGCAATTATTCCGCGGACCGGAGGCAGCAAAGGCACAGGAAAATCCGGCAATCGTTCGGACAGAGCCGGCGAAGACTGGGAGGGACCGGCGGAAGGCTCGGACAGAGCCGGCGAAGGCTGGGAGAGACCGGCGGAAGGCTCGGACAGAGCCGGCGAAGGCTGGGAGAGACCGGCGGAAGGCTCGGACAGAGCCGGCGAAGGCTGGGAGAGACCGGCGGAAGGTTCGGACAGAGCCGGCGAAGGCTGGGAGAGACCGGCGAAAGGTTCGGACAGAGCCGGCGAAGGCTGGGAGAGACCGGCGGAAGGTTCGGACAGAGCCGGCGAAGGCTGGGAGAGACCGGCGAAAGGTTCGGACAGAGCCGGCGAAGGCTGGGAGAGACCGGCGGAAGGTTCGGACAGAGCCGGCGAAGGCTGGGAGAGACCGGCGGAAGGTTCGGACAGAGCCGGCGAAGGCTGGCGGGGACCGGGGGATCGTCCGGACAGGGCTGGGAGTCGCACTAAAGTGAATAATGCCCGTAATTTTGTGCTTTGCGAAGAGCCAAGGAGTGCCAGCGGGTCCAGGTGAGGGGCGCGAGACCAACCTTATTTAAGCATCATCATCTTAATCACCTTGCTCCAGGCGCCAGCCGTGATCCGGCAGAAGTAGACGCCCGATGCAACCTGCTCTCCATCCCCGTTTATCCCGTACCATGTTGTTTCGTTGTAACCTGCAGGATAGCTCTGATCCGCTACCTGTGCTACTTCCCTTCCAAGGACATCGTAAATCTTAAGGGTCACGTGCGATGCTTTCGGCAATTCGAAGGCTATCTTTGTCGATGGATTAAACGGATTCGGGAAATTGTTGTAGAGCTTGTAGTCCTTAGGCGCTCCGACAGATATCGTTATGTTTTTTGTCCATGATTGTCCGGCGGATGATGTTATAGATGCTATCAGAGTCGTATCCTTTCCCACAGGAGCATCATTATCCACAGAGAATGTAAAGTCTGCTTCACCGGTACTCTTCGCATCAATGCTCTTCAGCACCACTGTGCTTTCCTTGAACCTCAGCCATGACGGGATGTTTGTGAATTTTACCGACACGTTTTTCGCATCGAGGGATGAACTGTTCTCAACGCTCAGCGATATCGTGTTCCCTTTCGAGCCGAACGGGATTTGCCAGACCTGGCCGGATGCCGTGCTGCCCCCGGCCGACTGAGAATATGCTTGTCCGGCCAGGAGCACGCTGACCATCAATACCATCCTGAATTTACCAACCATCTTTCTTCCACCTCCATATTTTTCTTCCCGATTATCCGCAACAACATGTCACCCCTAAAGGGGTTCCACAGATTGGGGAAGATTCTATTCTACAAACATGCCGCGCCTACGGCGCTTGAAGGTTCTCGTAACTCTCCAACACATTCCTTTCTCCTTGTTCCGTTCTCCGTTCTCCTTTTTCCGTCCTCATCTCTTCCCGTTCCGCTCTCCTTCATGCTTTCCCTCCCTCTCCGGCAGCCTCTCTATCAGATACTCCGCATTGTACTTCAGCAGCGCATACGCCTCGCTCGTCATCACAGGCTTCTGATCTCTGACCTCTGACCTCTGATTTCTTCCTTCTTGCTTCTCGCCAAGCCTATTCACCAATTCCACCTCCATCATGAATATCTGCAGGTCCCTACGAGCGATAGCAGAGTCGCCTTTTGTCAACGCCTGCTTCGCTTTCTCCAATCTCCTATCCAATATTCCAATTATTCCATTATTCCAATCTTTGTCGAAGTCCCATCTGTCATTAACTTCCCAACTTCTCATCTTCCCAACTTCCTCTTTCATGTACCAGTCCTTGCTTCGCATAGTCTCTTCGCATTCCTGCTCGCGGGACCTGTCGTTCCGGAGCCAGCCGAGGGTGACGGATTGGTCTTTATCCGAGATTAGAGTATCCAAATATTGAAGCAAACTTAGTTGCACCGTCGTGTCCCGTGTTCCGATCGTATATCCGCTGACCGAGTTTGTGAAGATGTTCTCACGCTCCTCTGCGTCCGTGGGACAGCAGGTAACTCCACCCGTATACCCCTGCAGGTAGTACTTCACTATCGCAGGTAGCCCAAGGCTTGTTGCCTTGAGGTCTTGCAGCGTCTTACCCGGTGCAACTGCCGCATTGCTATAGTTCGCAAAGAAACCCGTGCTCCCCGATAGACTCTTGATTGATGCGCTCCAGCTTTCCGGAGCGGATTCGGATGAGATGTCATTCGCGTTTTGAATGTAAAAGTTGTCAATTCCTTGTACACTCGTTCTCTCGTTCGACAGACTGTACGCGTAGACAAGCGAATCGTTCAAACGTGTCACTTCGCAGTGGACCTGCGCTTTGGAGATGTTTTTGGGCAGGAATTGGTCCTCGGCGTACTGTTTCACATTCGGCCACAGTCCATACTCGCTGCCATTCCATCCGTATGTAACATAGGGGAATGAACTTGTCTTGAACTCCGACCAGGTAGTCTCAACTTCCGTAAGCAGTTTTACTCTAAGCTCTTCTATGCCTGTGGTATCGATGTTAAGCAACTCTATGCCTCCAGACCCGATCATGTCTCCACTGATAAACTTTCCGTGTTTTCCGTCCCAGCTGAGTATGTCGATCCACAAGACGTACGGCTGCAAATCCGATGGAGAGAATCTTCTGGCATCCCCGAACACCAGGTCGACCCTTCCATCCTTGTTGATATCCTGCGAAAAAAGAAGTGTTCCGTCTTGATAATTGTTTGCCAGGTCGGCCCCCGAACCCGGAAAGTTATCCCAGATGATTCGGTCATGTTTAATCATTCCAACAATGAAGTTGGTGGGGATAGAATCGGGCTTGGATTTGTATGCAGAGAACAGAATACACCCTTTCAAAGTCCCGTATGGATCCTGTATGTCCGCATTTTCGCCGACTTTCTCCTGGTCACACAAAGCTTGCTGTATCTCCGCGTCAAACATTACATAATGGAAATCATATCTCGCTCCGTATTTCGCCTGAACAAGTTGGGCAACCTGATTTCGAACGACTCCGCTAGTATCAAATCTCTCTTGACCGAACGACTGAGTCGTCAGAATCAGCAAGACGAGAAAAGCTTCAATATCTCTCACTTCTTTCCTTTTCCTTGCTCCATCTCATGCTTTCCTTCCTTCTCCGGCAGCCTGTCTATCAGGTACTCCGCATTATACTTCAGGAGCGCGTATCCTTCGCTTGTCAGCACTGGCACACCGCGGCGCTCGCCTTCTTCTTTGTTCTTGTGATAGATCCGTTCCACTTCCTTCACAAACAGTTCAAGCTCAAGTTTAGCTTTCACCGAATCCCTTCTTGTCAGACCATCCTTTGCCTTGTCAAGCCTGCGGTCTAATCGCTCCACTATTCCCTCGTCGGCTTTATCGCCATCTTCATCTTTCTCATGTTCAGGCCCGTTTGTCAGCCAGCCGAGCGTGACGCATTGGTGTTTGTAGGAGGCGAGGGTATCGATTGAGGCAAGACAAGATTCTTGGCTCGCTAAACCAGGCCCCAGCGTGTATGTTGAGTAAGAATTGGTATCCACATTGTTTATTATTGCCTCGTCTGTTCTCTGCTCGTTCGCCACATCTCCAAGTGGAGCAAACCCCTGAACGTAAACCCTCTTCACCGCCGGGGGCTCACTGGAAAGAAAACCAAATCCGCTAATTTCCTCCCCGACCTTCAGCATTTGGCTCCTGCTAACATTTATGGTAGTCCACCTATAACTATTGAGCACCCACGAATAGCTGCCCGTCCAGGGTCCAAAGGCGGTGGTGCCCGTGCTGTCGATATCCGCGATATATATGTCGTCGGCCAATTGAAGGCTCGATGGGTCATTCTTAAAGGAGTATGAATATTTGAAATTTCCGTTTAACCTGTCGACACTGCACCGTACGTCGATCTTTATTCTGTTCTCGGGAAGGAATTCGTATCCGGGGACCTGCGTAGACGCCGGCCAATAACCGTACTTGCGTCCGTTCCACGTGTAAGTAACATACGGAGCCGTCGAACTTGGGTTATTAGCTGGGAACCACCCGCTCCCCGGTTCTCCTTCCACGGCCCAGCAGCCTCTTATCGCGTAAACACCGCGGCCGTCGATATCGAACACGTCGAAGAGATCCCCCGTTTGAGAAACTATTACCGATTCTCCCGACTGGGTTACGTCGTTTATGAACTCTCCATTTCTGCCGTTCCAACTTATGAGGTACAGTAGGGAATAATCGGACTTTTGAAATTCATGTACGATGAGTCCGATATCGACATTCCTGTCTTTGTTCAAGTCATAGCAACACATCAGGGAACCCACGTCGCCGATTATTTCCGAACCGGAATGCCAAATCAGGCGGCCGTGTTTTTCAAAACAGACGATCGTGGTGTCGTTGCTGTTTCCAATTACATTAGTATAAAAGCTTGCCGGTCGTTCCCTATCGACCCAGAACATTACTACATGCCTGAGAGTACCATAAGGGTCAGTGTAAGGATCGGAGTTGAAATCTCTCACCACTCCGCGGGTAACAATTGAGTCCATGACCTTGTACCCTGCGACGTAATAGTTGCTGCCGAAAGTAGAAGCAGTGATCTGCGCGATCTCATTATAAACTCCACTTTCATCATCGCCGGCCGTTGCATTACTGCTCCGAGCAGTGCATATGACCACCAACGCCAGGACGATTTGCCCTAATGTATTCTTCATGTCGTTACTCCCCTGCTGTTGGCAAATAGTTTCATGAATTCAAAAGGACATTTACCCCGTAGTTTTTCTCTCCTGGATCGTAAGTGTTTAATACTTGCAGCCAAGCGTTTTCATATCCGTTTACCCAATTGGATTGAGGAAGAGACTTCCCAACTACAACTTTGAGCATGATAAGCATCCGGGCGGCATATGCTGGGAAATTGTACGATTCATCGTTTAGCAATTCGGGCGGCTGTGTTCCCGACTTCTTCGTGAATCCAAACAGGTTCAAGTCGGTGGCATTGTAATCAGTAAGTTGCAGAAAGCCGTAGGATGCCATAATTCTTGTCTGAGCGTACCGGTTATATTGCGATCCACCGACGAGCCCCTGACGGAACGCATTCATAGCCATACTCAGCGATTGTGAAATAAGCTCTTGCCTACTTTCCCTTGGATTGTCTCGACGCAGTAAGACAAAGTCACCCCTCCATCGATGAGATACTTCGCGGATATGGAAGAATGTGAGAGTGCTTGCGGTGACGTATTGCCACGGGTTGTCCGCCAAGAAATCTCGTATGCTGATCGGGGAAGTAATGTATTTCCCTATGGGAGGCACGTAAGTATGCAAAGCGGGTGCTTCGGGGCCTGATCCCATTCCTGCCGGTGTCACGACGAAATTGTTTCCCTGACCGAAGTACCTTTGATTGTCGGTGGGAGATTCCTGGTACTCGAGATCCTTTTGGGGTTCGTATCTATAGGCCGGTCTGAAACTCGACTCGTGGTCAATCTGGCTCTTTATAATTTGGGGCGGAATTCCGTTCTCACCCGCACAGTTAATGATGAGCGAATCAATATTAACCATATGACCGAAAACATCCTCCACCGTTCGAGGTCCGTTGCCCAATCCAGCCGGTTTCTTCACCTCGATATTAATCTTCCCTGATGCCGACCCTGCAGTGGCTGTGAGATCAACTTTATATGTGGTTCTCTGCTCCCAATACCTTCCGACCAGTCGAATCAGGCCCGACTGCAGAGGAGTCCCGTTCTCGTCTCTGTATTCCCAGTAGACTCCGAGCCTCTTGCCTTTTATGGGGTCAACCAGGAACTTCGCGTTCACTCTGTCGGCATCCGCCTGACCCGGGTCGCTTAGTTCCTTGATATCAAGCTTCGATGGGTCGCTCCCGTCTACTAGCGCCTCATAGTACTTCGTCTGTCCAAGCAGAATCGTATGCCCCGATTTTATTACCACCTTCCCTACTCCGAAGTTGCTCCACTCAAAGTCGGGTCCCGTTGAGACCACTGAGGTTTTACTCCCGCCGGATGCCACCCCAGCCGTCGCCGGCGCTCTGTCGGCGGGTGTACTTCCAGCGGCTCCGCTCACGCCCTCAGCCACATTCGGCTTTGAAGCTTTCCTGGTCGATGAGTACATCGGCGGCTGCGTTCCGACCCTTATCATCACGACAGCCGAGTCTCCGTCTATCGTGTCCGCCGCTATGAACCTGAACGGCTGGCCGACGTAACTGGAATATCCGCCGGTACTCCCGTCCGACAACAATATATTGCCGTCGTTCTCTCCGCTGGAAAGACCTATCTCAAACTGCTGGTCAGAAGAAAAATCACTCAGGCTTCCGTCTGTATTCCGCTCCTTGAGCATGATCGTGGCCGTATCGCCCGGTGATAATACCGAGGGTGTGTCCGTCACGATCACAGGCTGAGGCAGGACGGTCAGTACAACATCCAGCGGTTTCACGTTTTCTCCGGGAACAGTCACGTGTAATGTCACGTCTGTCGGCTGCTCTGGATCATCGCCGTCGGCGACATACGTGATCGCCCTGCCCGGTATCGAATCCCAATCGACATCCGTCAGCACCTTTCCACTCCTACTTCCCGCCGCCAGGCTCCCGTATTTTGCGCCAAGGCTGTCGAGCGTTACGCCCAGACGTGTTGTATCGGGAACAGTTATATCATGCCCGAACATGTTAAGAGGTTCCAAGCCCACGGCTCTTTCATCAAGGTGCTGGACATATTGGTAGAAATGCGGCTTGAAATGATCCAGGTAAGAAGGCTCTATAAAAACGGAATCGTCAACGACTATGCCGTTGCTCTGTGATTGAACGATTATCCAATCGCCGGAAGAATCCGCCGGTGCTCCGTCCGCCTCGATCCATATGTTGTCAACGCTGTCCCCTACAGTATTTACTTCGGTACCCAATCCAATGTCTTTGTAAGTCGTCCGATCGAGTGTATAGAACGAAGCGAACCGGCTTCCGGAAATAATTGATAACGCAAAAGGATCTTTGCTGGAAGACCATGTCGCCGGACTACAGTCGATTATCTTCTGCAATTGGATCCATGAACTCCCGCCGTGGAGGAGGGACCAGCCCGTAGGAAGCCCGCCGGTTGTGCCCATAGTTATCCCGAATCTTGAGAAGTAAGTCGTTATCCAACTCACAGCAGTAGCTCCCCAATATGTGTTTTGCGCAGAAATGGGTGAATAAATACTGTCGAACTCGCTTTTCACCAGTGAATCGTCTTCAAACAGTTTATAGCCATAATCGCTTTTAGGAATACTGCCGCTTTGATCGAGGTCTGCCTGGAACTGATATCCTCCAGCAGTGTAGAAATTCAGTATCACGGGACTGCTGCCCGAAGTGACGACCGAATCCAGATCGTATGCTCCTGTACGGTGACAACGCCACTCAGTGAAGTAAACCTTCGCCTTTACAGGCGCGCTCCAGAAGAACTCGAAACGAATGTTGTGGCTGTTAATCCCTCCCGCCTGCGTCTTCTCAGGCTCACCCGGCGTAATCGTAGCGCTCTCCCTGATATGCACCTGTGCCATTGCGGTAGCCGATACACAGAGAACCAAAAAGCAAACCGACAAAAGCCGTCCACCGGCATTTACCCTCCGAAGCCTTCTTCCCTTGCCCATTTCGTGCTGCTCCTTCCCATTCGAAGTTTGAGCGGGCCATACTCCTTCTAAGCGTGATAGATCCCCCTCTCACGCTTTCTCTTTTCCGCCAATCTATGATCTCATGGTCCGAATGTCAAATCGGCTTTCCGGCTCCTGTGAAATTTATCACGACGGTTATTCCCCATTCCTTTCTCCTTGTTCTATTCTCCTTTCTCCCTTCTCCGTCCTCCTTCATGCTTTCCTTCCCTCTCCGGCAGCCTGTCTATCACGTATTCCGCATTGAACTTCAGTGACAGGTACCCATCGTTCGTCAGTATCGGCTCCTCTCCGCGCTTCACAAGCTTCGTGCTCAGCTTGTTCAGCAGCTCCACCTCCATCACGAATATCTCAAGGTTCCTTCGGGCCATAACAGAATCCCCGCGGTCAAGCGCCCGCTTCGCCATTTCCAATCTTTTATCCAGCACTCCCACTATTCCATTATTCCAATCATGGTCGAACTGCCAGTCCTTCCCAACTTCCCAGCTTCTGAACTTCCCGGCCTCCCCTTCCTTGTACCACTCGTTCCCTCTCATCATATCGTCAATGTCATGACCGCGGTTCCTGTCATTCTTAAGCCATCCCTTTGCTACAGCCTGATGCTTCAATGAGATGAGTGTGTCGATAAGCGCATTTGTCGGTGTGACTACCGTATCGCTGATTGGCACGGCCTGATTGGTTGAGTCGTTGTAGTAGTAGAACATGTGCGGATAGCCGTCGATCACAAGTATCTTTCCGTTGGGTGGTAGGGAAAGGCGCTGCGTCAGCTGGGCTGTGTTGGCGTTGAAGACATAGACAATGCCAGGGTATTCATTGTGGCCGGTCCTACTTACGGAGTCATCGACGATATAGTTGACCTTATTGACAATTACGTGACTATTATCGGGCGAAAGTAAGCCATCACCTGGCCAGGGGAAGTCAACTGAACTCGATGAAGAACCGTTGCCAGGATAGTAAACATCGTACTTTCTATCGTATCCTAGCAAGACAGCTCCTTCGTGCCCTTCGATCAACATTTTGTAAGTGCCTTTCGGGGGAATCGTAGAGAGAGGGACTCGGTCTATAATTGAGTTTGTCGATGTTTGAATTGTTACAAAGATATCTCCACCATTTAGGGTATCCGGGTATACCCCGTATAGAAAACTCTCATCTTGCGAGAGAAAGAAGGCTTTGGTATCGTTCAACCAAGACCACAAAGGAATTGTGTCTAGGACTTCATAGTCTGACCTTTTCAATACGACAATTCTTTCCATGTCTTCATCGGTACCTTCAAGAACATAAATTCTATCAATCAGAGGCGCGTCCAATACATTAAAAATCCAATCGAATCCTTGCAGTATTGGCATGATTCGATTTGAATCGTTCAACTCAACAGTTTCCAAGATTCCTCCAGGGTACTGCAGGAAGAGACGACTCTGATCAGGACCTTGAAAAAGTTGAAGAACATTTCCTATATTCGCCATCAATGTCGTGGTGGTACCATTAGACAGATCCACACGATAAATGTCGGCAGTTACCGGTGTGACGTTTTCATATTTGGAAAAATAATAATACGGTTGTGCATGCAGGACACCAGCAGGTGATATTATTAGTAATACCAAGCTAGTTGCGATTGCGGCTTTTCGCATACTTAACAGCATGTTTTTTCTCCTTCGCAGGTCACTGATTTTCATACCATCACCACGTTGGACTTAGATATAAATTCCAAGCACGATCACCATATCCGTTGTTAAGGGCCTTATATGATTCTTTCCACATCCATGGACCACTCGGTTGATCCTCCTGTACCGGAGCCCAAATCCAATAGTTCCCACCGTTATATCTTTGAAAAGTTTCTTTCCATATGTGCTCCAAGTCAGTAAAATTTGTGGCATTCTTGTAACTCCCGCCTAGTCTCCTGACTCTGGCGGGATATCCAAGAGCTTCGGTATCCTTCTGATTCAATCTACTCTGCCCCACTTGCCTGTTGTCTATCCAGTTCCACAAATCCTGATCGTTCGGCACGGGATCAGGCATGGCAATACCATATCCGTTAGGCGGGCCATAAAGCGGATATCCAGCAATTCCGTGAAATCTGTTGGTTTCAAATTGTCTAAAGCTTGATTCCAAGAACATCACGACCTGCATCTGCCTGCTGACTCCCTGTGTTGCTTCGGCAATCGACGGATTGTCTCCTAGTACAGAATTCGGAGAGACCGTCGAGGTGTAAGTTTTACCATCGGTTGTTGTTGCTGTCACGACAAGGGTTGACACACCACCACGGAAGATATCGCTAAATGGGACGGTCCATGATGTAACAGTGGATCCATCAGCGGTAGTAGTTCCTCTATAAGTGTAATGATTACTTCTTGTCGGAAGTTTCCAGCTAAGTGTGTATTGCCACTTATACGTCACCATTCCACCGTTGTAGTTCTGAAGCTGAGCCTTACAAACAACTGTTGGCATTTGAGGAACTGCCGAAATCATATCGTCCGGCGAATCTACCGTCGGCTGGAGTATCACAAGCTTCGGCCTGTTTGCACTTACCACCTCCACGTACGCG
>JAJZNW010000053.1 GCA_021811615.1 Bacteroidota bacterium | reverse complement strand
CATTTTGTTTCGTTGTGCTGGTTCTGTCTGTCAAATTCTAAGTCCTAAATCCTAAATCTTAAACGAATCCGAATTCCGAAAGAACAATTCATGGAGGTTTTTATTTCTCTTGGATTTTAGAATTTGTTTAGAGTTTAGTGCTTAGTATTTAGAGTTTCGTTCCTTGTTCAATTAATCGCGGCTCTAACTGCCGATGACTCTCTCTTTGATCCCGTCATATGCATCGATTCGCCTGTCACGAAGGAACGGCCAGTTCTGACGGATATACTCTATGCGAGACGGATCGATCTCGGCCATCAAGATTTCTTCTTTGTCTACGGATGCCTGAGCAAGAATTTTACCCTGCGGGTCCGATATGAAAGACTGCCCCCAGAATTCTATGCCGGCGCTTTTCGGACCCAGCTTTTCCAGTCCCACCCGGTTCACAGCAGCGACGTAGACTCCGTTCGCAATCGCATGTCCGCGCTGGACCGTCTGCCATGACTCGAACTGGGCCCTGCCATGCTCCGCCTTTTCGTGCGGGTGCCAGCCGATAGCGGTCGGATAGAAAATAATCTCCGCGCCCTTCAACGCCGTGAGCCTCGCCGCTTCCGGATACCACTGATCCCAGCAGATAAGAGTTCCGATGTCACCGTAGGAGGTTCTGAAAGTCTTGAAGCCGAGATCGCCCGGTGCAAAATAGAATTTCTCGTAGAAAGCGGGGTCGTCGGGGATGTGCATCTTCCTGTAGATGCCCGCGATCTCTCCATCCGAGTCAACCACCGCCAAAGAATTGTGGTACACTCCCGGGGCACGCTTCTCGAAAAGAGGAACTATCACAACCGCTTTATGCTTCTTAGCAACCTTTGAAACTGCAGCCGTCGAGGGACCGGGAATCGTCTCGGCGAGTCCGAAATTCCCGATGTCCTCGGTCTGGCAAAAATACTGCGACCTGAAGAGCTCGGGCAGACATATGACCTCGGCTCCGTCTTTGGCGGCCCTTTCGACAAGCGATACTGCCTTCTTCAAATTCGAGTCGACGTCTTTGCCGATTGCCATTTGAATGAGGCCGACGGTGAATTTGCCCGGATCACCTCCGCTAACTTGTCGTTTCATTTCTCGTTATTGCTCCGCTGGTTTAAAGGCCGAGACTAAGATACAAAATGTGAGGGAAAAATCTTGGAGCGGGAAGGCCCGATATGCGTAATTCAGCCGGCCTCCGGTGTCCATCGTTCGGCTCCGGGGGCCGCTCCATCACAAGGGACCGGCTGCTCGAAGAGACGTGGTCAAAGAGCGGATTGTCTCCCTTCAGACTATATCTTCCTTCTTATTGCCAGCGACTCATCGCGGCTGGTCACGGTGACATCAAGGTCCCGTAAGATCCCGTCTGCTATGTCGTAAATCCAACCATGGACGTTCAGTTCCCTGCCGCTTTCCCAGGCGTTCTGGACAAAAGTAGTCTGGCAGACGTTCCAGACCTGTTCCATGACGTTCAACTCGCACATCACCTTATGTCGTGCCGGCTCGCCGGGCTGAGCATCGACGAGAGCCTGATGCTGACGGTAGTTGTCTCTTATGAACTGCAACCAGTTGTCTATGAGGCCGTGATTACCGCCCTCCAGGGCAGCCTTCACTCCGCCGCAGCCATAATGCCCGCACACTATGATATGACTCACCTTCAGCACTTCGACCGCAAACTGAATGACGGAGAGCGAGTTCAGGTCGGAGTGCACGACAAGGTTGGCTATGTTTCTGTGGACAAATATCTCGCCGGGCATGAGATCGACTATTTCGGTTGCCGGGACCCGGCTGTCCGAGCATCCTATCCACAAATATTGGGGGGACTGCTGTTTCGAGAGCCTGGTGAAAAAATCGGGGTCCTTCTCCTTTATGGAATCTGCCCATTTCTGGTTTCTATCGAAAAGATGTTTTAACGTCCGCATTGTACCTCAATTCTATTTTGTTAATACCGTTCGGGCTGAATACATACCTCATGCATCGTGACGGATATTATGCTCGACCAGCCTCATATTTTCTAACAACGATTCAATCGGTTTAATTCTCCCGCTCCGGCTTTCGATGGTTTAGGCCGGTGAGGCGGGCCGGCGCTTCAAGACTTCAGATGCAGATCGATTCAGAATGTTCCAGATCTGCGGGATCCATTTTTCGTGCTCCGGCTTCATGAGTACCGATCTCAGACATGTAATTGTATCCGCATCCCGCTCCATTCCCGCAGATTCGAGATCGAAGAAATCTGCGGGGAGTTCTGCCAGTGCAAGGTGAAGGTTGTGCTTCGCAGCTTCGTCGAAGATGGCGCGGGAGAGCCCGGACGAATCGGATACGCTTTTCGCCAGCGGTGCCCAAACAACAATGTCCAGCTCCGGCGGGAACGGGGTAATGAACTTAGCGTCTTCACGGAGCATTCCGTATAGATCGAGCGCGGCTTTGCGGCAGCTTGACAGAGACCTGGCGAAGTCTCCTCCCTTGACAAGCGGAAGCAATCTTTGCGTTGCCCACAATCCGACGGCCGATGCGCCCGCCCTCGAACACTCGAGGCTTATCTCCCCCAGGTGAAGTTCCTCCGAAGTGAAATAGGTGTAAGGAGAATCGTGCTTGTAGAACCGGGCGACATTCGGATCGCGAAAGATCACGCATCCACAGGCATAAGGCTGAAGACCGTGCTTGTGCGGGTCGACGACTATTGAATCCGCCTCACCGAGCCGGTCAAATACCGTGCGGGTCTCTTTTGTGAGATTATCGGCGAGCACGAAGTAACCGCCGTAAGCGGAGTCGGCATGGAGACGAAAACCGTATTCCGCGCGGAGCTCAAGAAGCTCGGGTAGAGGATCGATCGCACCGGCCGCGGTGGTACCTACGGTAGCAACCACCGTCCCTATCTCTCCGGATTCCAGGAGTGCTTTCAAAGCGTGAAGGTCCATTCTCCCTTTAACATCGCACGGCACAGACTGGAAACTCATTCCGAGTACCGCGCTGATCCTAGAATGCGTGTAATGCGCCTGCTCTGAAGCCACGACTTTCTTACCCGGATTCACCTGCCCTGCGACCCAGAGCGCTTCCAGGTTTGCCATCGTACCGCCGCCGGTAAGATGGCCCAGATGCGTCTTCCAGCCGAACATGCGCGCGATCTCGGCAACGGCTTCCTTCTCCATCCTGGAGCTCGCGCGCCCGCCATCGAGGGCGTGATTGTTCGGATTGATCCACATGGAAAGCATATAAGCCACGCGTGCTACCGGATGAGGAGGCTTCAGCATTTGTCCGGCATACAAGGGGTGGAAGTACGGATAATTGTCTCTCATCCGCCCGGCGACCTCAAGTATTACTTTCTCAAATTCTCTCCTGTTCCCAAACGCGACTTCTGCGGCCGGCAGGCCGGAGAAGCCCTTCTCAAGCTTGTCGAGAGCGGAACGGAGAGTCTCCAGCGAAGCTTTCTCAAATTCAAATGGAGATGGTCCTGCTCTACGGGCGCCGGACGCGTTCCTGCCCGCTCTTAAGTTTGATCTCTTTCTTCCGCCATGCGTCGCAGCCTTCCGTGAAGCGTTTGTTTTTCCAGGGATGCTCTTGCTACTCTTCGCCACACGGGCCTCCTCTCTTTTCAGGGTTAGTTTCCGTGGGACAATTTAAGAATTGGATAGAAGCTAAGCTAACTCGCGCTTCGAAGGGTGAAAGCGAGCATATGTGTAAGGATCGCAACATGTATTGATGCCTGCCTTCTGCTCAAACCGAACGATTCATGGTTCGCCGATGTCTCGGACGGCGATGCCAGTCGCAGCGCCCGCGCTACCATGTACCAGGCGCGTTCGGGAACTTAAGCCCCTCGTAATACTTCAGCGTCTTGTCGGGTTTCGGCAGTCCCTTCGGGATAGGCATCTTCGAGAACGTCTGGAAATACAATACACACGCATTCCTCCACCACACCGCTTCGTGTTCCTGGATCTCGAGATACATCCGTTCGCTGTTCCACTCCGCGTAATCGATCTTCCCCTTTAGCGAGTTCCATATCTTCTGCATCTCACGAACGCTGTCCACGCCCGCATAATAATGATAGCATATATCGTCCCACAATGTTTCACCGTGCTTCATTTTGTATTTCCAGGGAACATGATGGAACCAGAGGAGGAATTTGTCCGGGCATCTCTTCAGCGAGCCGAATTCCTTATCCAGAGGCGGGTTGTATTGACTGACCGCATCGCTCCCTGTCTTTGTCCGGTCGAAGCCCACTCCGACACTGTCGGCCCTGTGATAATATGTCGAGTTCCAGTCGGGATGTGACGACCAGTCGACCCACGGACCGGGACCGTAATGGTTATTGTACCCGAAAATCATGTTCAGTCCGAGAGGATCCATGTAGTTGACGACGTCCTCGCGCGACTGGAGCATTATTCTCTCGATGGGTTTGATGACATCCTCTCTGTTGGAAAACGTCATCCTTATCCATTCGTTTGCGATTTCTTTGGAAGTAAGGTTCGGATTCCAGGCGAGCCGGCCGAACGCGTACCAGCTCGACTGCCCGAATTCATTACCGGTCCAGTCACGGTCGGCGCCGATGTTTGACACTCCGGCGATCCCGGTCAGTGTATGCCCGTCAAGCGAGCCGTCGATGACCTTCGCGACCGTCGACCCTTTCCCTTTCGCGTAGGTGTCTGACTCCAGCGTTTCCTTGAACAGCGGCGCGAGGAAAACGGTGCTCGTGCCTTGCCCCAGGTATTCCATCGTGATCTGGAACTCCATCATGAGGTTCGTGTGCGGCATCGCGCCGAACAGCGGGCTGAACGGCTCGCGCGGCTGAAAATCCAGCGGACCGTTTTTGATCTGGAGAAGGACGTTCGACGCGAACTTTCCATCGAGCGGCTTGAAGATCTCGTATGCCTGCTTCGCCCGGTCTTTCGCGTTGTAAGTATAAACGAAGGCGCGCCACATGACTATTCCGCCGTACGGCCTTATCGCATTTGCGAGAAGGTTAGCGCCGTCGGCCTGAGTGAGCCCGTAATCGGAAGGACCCGGCTGCCCTTCTGAGTTTGCCTTGACGAGAAAGCCGCCGAAGTCGGGAATGTACGAATAGATTTCCTTCACTTTCTCTTTCCACCAATCCTGTACCTTGGGGTCCAACGGGTTGGCGGTCTTCAAATCGCCAAGCAATATGGGAGCGTCGAAGTTCGCACAGAGATAGACTTTGATTCCATACGGCCTGAAGACTTCTGCGAGCGCGGCGACTTTCACAAGGTAATGGCGCGTCATGATCCGCGGATCGGCGTTGACGTTATTCAGGACGGCACCGTTGATTCCTATCGATGCGTTCGCACGTGCATAGTCGATGTAGCGTGGTTTTATATAAATCGGAAGAGTGTGCCAGTTCCAGATCGAGAAACCTGCGTAACCTCTCTCTACTGTCCCGTTTAGATTATCCCAGTGATCGAGCATCCTGAGTTTTATACGTGGAAACGAAACGATATCGAGATTCCTTATGTCCTGCTCAGTCTGAAGCATTCTTAGAAAACGAAACACACCGTACAGGACGCCAATATCCGTATTGGCCGTGACTACTGTGGCGCTCTTCCCGTCGATTTTTTCCGTGAAAATCAGAAAGCCTTCAGGACCAATCCGATCTAGTTTGGATCGCACCTTCATCCCTTCGAAAAGGGGTGAATGCCTGTAGGTTCCCACGATCAGAATATCATTCTTGTCGAGGCGGCTCACTTCGGGAATCTTCGCGCCCAGTAACCCGTCCAGCCCAATATGAAGCTCATGCCTGGCGGCTTCAATTGTGGGAGAATTCCCTTCAACCAGAAATGCCTTGATCGCAGCTCTGTACTCATCGAGTTTCCGGGGATTGGATATCAGATCGTATTTCAGCCAGAGCCTGTAGCCGTCATCTGCGCGGGCAACCGAAAGGCATGAGATCAAAGTGACAAGCGAAACCGCAGCGAGCAGAATCCTCTTCATGGTATCTCCCGTAAGTTGTCTTCATAAACTTACGGCACAATTGTGTAAGAGGCCAGGGGGTTCGTGAAAGAGCGGGAAACGATCTGTCGTCTGCGCAACGCCGGTTTCCTAACGAGGTACTCCCCCGTTCTCACCTCTCTTCGATTTGCGAAGAGAGGTGAGCGGGAGAAACGAATAGCTTACCTCAATGGAAGATCTCGTCGAACACGTCTTCAAACCAACCTTCGACGCTTCGGTAGGTGTGGCGGTAGTTTCTTGTGCGATAATGCTGTCTCGTGACCAGGCCGATCGGCCCTTCATAGATTCCGCCCGCTTGCCAGGCGTCGTAAACCCGGACTGCGAGAACATTATCCTTCTTAAACTTCAAGAGTCCCGGGGGGACCATATACGCGCGGTCCTGGCGATACTCATCGGAGTTGTTGTAATTCATTTTGTACTTGGGCATTTGCCCGGTCCGCCCGATACGAGTACCGTTAAGATACACTTCGTCGAAATCGTCGATCTTGCCGACGAGCATGATCAGGTTCTCGCCGTCATACTTGTCCGGAACACTGAATTTCACTCTATACCATGCGTAGCCGTCATAACCCTTAAAGCCCTGTGTCTCCCAGGCCGCGGGGACATGAACTAAAGTCCAATCTGCATCGTTGTAACCTGGATCCTTCCAGTTCATATCGTCGCCGGTTTTGAACTTCCACGACTGGGGCAAGTACATATCCGGGTCGACGTAATATCTCTGCTCATAAATTCCGACTCTTCCATCTACTATGCCGCCGGGGCCTTGGTCATCGAAGACACGCACAGCTATGACGTTGTCGCCATCGAAGTCAATCATGTCGGGCGTGATCGGATATCTCCGTTCCATGTTATACGCGGACTCATAATGTGGCGGAAACGTGCCTCCACCGCCGATCGGTTTGCCGTTCAGGAATACTTCGTCGACGTCGTCCACCTTCCCGAGTTCAATTATCAGATCCTTCCCGATCCAGCTTCCCGAAGCCTTGAAGTGCTTTCTGTACCATGAATAACCGTCGTACCCCGGATAGCCTTCCTCTTCCCAGCTGGAAGGGACATAAATCTCAGACCAGTTCCGGTCGTCAAATCGCGGATTCGACCAGGCCGAACTGTCTCCCAGAGTGAATTTCCAGTGCCCCCTCAGGTTCAGCAGCCGATGAGTATCGGCAGCCTGTGAATTCGAGATTGGAAAAGCCGCAAGTAAAAAGAGCACTGCCGCTGTAACAGGAAAGGACTGCTTCGTCTTCATTGCGTTAACCTCCAAGTTCTCGGTTACCCGTTCTTTCCGACGGTACGCCGCATCAATACTGCGGAAATTTCGTTTCAAATGATCCATCAAATTACGGATGCCGACTGCCGCTCCACGAGCCGATTTCGATCTCGCATGCCTTTTTCTTTCTACGGAGACAACTGTAATATGTTTCCCTGAAGGTGATTCCGGCCGGCCGCTTGCCCATCCGGATTCTTCATTCAATCGGGTAAATGCTTTTTGTGCTTTCCGAACTCAATGTCGTGCGTGCGTATGTTTCAATATCCAATCGGTGATCGTCCTTAATGCTCTCGGTGAAACTCCCTCTTTGATCATTCCATACTCGAGCGGGGAACCGGTTTTGGCGGTCTGAAAGAGATGGTTGAGCCCTTTCAGTTCTACAACCTCGAAATCCCTATTGCCTCCTTCACGCAAAGCCTTTCTCACAGCCGGCATATTTTCAGCCGGAGGGACCTGAAGATCCTTGCTCCCCCATAGAGCGAGCACCGGGCACTTGACCTTCTGAAGAGCGGGACGCGGGTCGTACGAAAGGAATTCCCTGTACCATGGAGATAGGAGTTCAGCTACAGCGGCATCCGCGGCCGCTGACGGCTGTTTTTCTTCCTTCACCAATATCTCTTTCAGCCTGGATGCCGCCATCGCAGAATCCTTCTCCGTTCTCACAATCTCAAGAAGCCTGCTCTCGATAGCCAGGGCAGAGTCCACCGAACTCTTCTTCACTCCGGAGGCCCTGTCTATCAAGGCTAACTGGCTCAATATGATCTTATATCCCGGGACACCCGGCCCTCCCAGCATCACCAGGAATGCAACATCGCGAGAGCGGTCCGCGGTGATCGGTGCGATCTCCGCCCCCTCACTGTGACCGATGAGTCCTATCTCACTGGAATTTACCTGTTTGACTGTCTTGAGGTACTCGACGCCGGCAAGCGCGTCGGAAGCGAAGCTCAGGGTGGTGGCAGCGGCGTAATTCCCCGTGGATTTGCCCACGCCTCGTTTATCGTAGCGAAGTACCACGATTCCATGCCGCGTCAGATAATCCGCGATTGTAAGAAAAATCTTGTGGCCGGCGACAGTCTCGTTGCGGGTGTTCGGACCGGATCCGGAAATAAGGAGCACTGCCGGAAAAAGGCCGGTAGAATTCGGGATCGTGAGTGTGCCCGCGAGAGTGACGTTCGCTGCATGGTTTGTGAATGTCACGTCCTTTGATATGTAAGGCGCGCCTTTAAGGCTGTCCGATGGGTTGGATTCGCTCGAGCCGGCCCTTCCTATCGATTCGACATGAGGAGCGAAAAAGAGCCCCGCAATTCTGGAATCTTTGTCGAAGACAACTTTCACGTCGAGTTTGGACCTGGCGAATTGACAGGTCACCATCACGATATTGTAACCATTGAAATCGAACGAGGTATCGCTCAGCTCCATCTGAAGTTTCCCGGTTTGACCCAGTAGCGAAGTCCAGATCGCATGCAGTCTCGATTCGGGCGCAGCCTTCTTCATCGTGCTGTCGAAGTGAGATATGATTTCTTTGTATTGCCCTTTGTCGAGCAGCTCGATCACCTTGCGAGCCGTCTTCACGTTGTCTCCATTCGATGCGAGCAAGTTCAGTGGAGCAACAAACAATATCAGGAAAAGCGATAGCGTTGGTAACAAATAGTTCTTCATGGTTCTATTCCCACTTTCTTATTCATTGTGACCGATGGATCTCCGTGGATTCTCTTCACAACTTCGGCTCGATCGCCGGAAGTCACCGGCATACCGGGAAGCCGATCGGGGACATCTCATCGTCGAGGTTTCAGCCCTTACGCATTGCCGGGTTTCTGAATCTTTCTGTAGATAAAATAAGAGTACAGGTAAGGCACGACCCCTGCAAAAATTATCGCGCACAGACCAAACAACGGTTTGAATTTCAGACAGGAGAATAATATATATGCAATCCCCGCGAACGTGAACAACCACCCTGCTAATATGTGAGTCTTCTTCCAGACGACCTCCGATGAGATTGCCCACGGCGACTTGATTCCGACGAACCAGTTCTGGGGGACCTTGGGCAGATAATTTCCCAACACGACGAAGAGAAGCCCTAACGCGATCCCGAAGATATTCACGTCAAGGATTTTGTCGTGCGCCCCCTTCAGGGTGACGATGAAAATTACCGCCGTGAAGACAAGGATCACGTCGCGTAACCGCAGAACCACGTTGAACCTTGGCGCGATCTTTCTCTTCAGCGGATCGATGAACGGGAAGAATGTCAGCAAAACGTAAACGAGCAGAAACGGGAACAGCCCCATGATGAAGAAATGCGGTTTCGTCATCCATCCGTTCGGTTCGCCATTGAATCCGAAATGACTCGGCACCACATTCGGCAGGAGCGGATAGTAATACACTCCGGCAATCGCCATCGCGATGAACAGGCACGCCGGAAGAATTTCACGTTTCCAGTTCAGCTTCATTTTGTTTTCCCCTTCTTGGTTAGTGAAGCCATGTACTCAAGGGCCATTTCGAAAATGGTCATGTTCAGTGAGTAGCGGATGAATTGGCCTTCGCGGGTGGTCTCTACAAGCTCGGCACGTTTCAGTATGTCGAGGTGGTGGGACAGTGTCGGCTGACTCACTTCAATCCGTTGAAGCAGCTCGGAAGGCGTGAGGTCTTCTCCCCTTAGATACTCAAGCACCTGTCTCCTTGTCGGATCACTCAGCGCGGCGAATATGGCTCCGATGTTCTTCATTTCTGTTGTGAATAGATGCATGTACAATAATACATATATCGATTAAGGTCAAGACAAAAAGGCGCCGCGCGCTTTGAACTGTGGCGTGGATGGTTTGGTCTTGTGGAGGCCTTGTAACTGGCAGCGCCTTTGTTACCCCTGTCTGCCACAAGTTAGGGACATTACTTTAAGATAATGTGAAATTGATTTTAAGATCAGGATAACTCTCGATTGGAAATTCGAAATGCTTGATGGCTGGAATGGCGGAGGGCTGGAGCGTTGGAATGATGGAATAAGGGAATGATAAGGGAACTGCGTGGAAACAGAATTGACAGATCTTGATTGGGGAGTACTCGAAAAATGAGATGGGAATGAGAGGATCATTTACGATCGTACCGGCAGAATCCGGAGAAATTCAATGGACTCTCGCTTTCGATTTCCGGCCCTGCGCCTGATGGACTTCCAAAGGCATAGGCCGCTTGTAGACAAGCCCGTTTACCCACGCGCCGACAATCACGAGAAAGCCGAGCGCTACGATCCAGATCATGTGGAACCACCCGCCTCCGAGCATCGCGAGAAAGCCCAGCGAGCGCGCAGTATCCGCGCCCTTCCCCATGTATCGCTTCACATACTTGCCGAATCTCGACTGCTTCTGCTTGTCAAAATCCATCGTCTTTATCATGAAGAAAGATATCGCGAGAGAAGGGATGAATCCGACAACAAGCCCCTCGATGAGAAGATGAAGCCAAAAAAGGTATACTGCGACGAACGCCGCGACGATGTCGGTTACCATTTTAAACGGATGGATCTGGTGGTAAAGTGTCTTGTCGATGACGTTCATTGTTTCTCCGTAGTGATGGGTCAGGCGTAAATTTCGCGCTTGAGTTTCTCCCAGTCTTTTTTCCTCATTCGGACCTTGAGTTGGAAGCCCTCTGGATGATCACCTTCTCCGAAGGAACCGGTTGACTGAACGAATTCCGCTACCGAGAGTATCTTCGCCAGTTTCTCCGGCTGTGTCGGCTTAATTCGGAAAGACTTCTCGACAATATCCGAGCCCATCAGCCCCAACATTTTTTCCTTGAGCTGGTTCAGATTGATGTGCCTCTCCGCCGATATGGCCACCGAGCTCCCGCTGAATTCATTGAGCACGCTCCTGACTACTCCAAACTCGGCGACACGGTCGACCTTATTGAAAACCAGTATCGAAGGCTTGTCGGCGCACCCGAGCTGCGTCAGAGTCTCGTCAACCACTTCTATTTGTTCGCGGAATGTCGGGCTGGAAATATCGACCACATGAAGTATGTAATCCGCGAAAGCGACTTCCTCGAGCGTCGATTTGAACGACGCGACCAGGTCGGCCGGAAGCTTTCGTATGAATCCGACCGTATCCACGAGAAGACATGGCAGAGAACTACTGAGAAATATTTTTCGTGTGAAAGTATCGAGCGTGGCAAAGAGCCTGTTCTCGACGAATGTATCGGCACCGCTGAGTGCATTCATCAGGGTCGATTTGCCAGCGTTCGTGTATCCGACAAGTGCGAATTTCGGAAACTCGTTGCGTCGTCTCCGTCTGAGCTCACGCTGACTCGAGATGTCGTCGAGCTTTTCACGAAGCGCCGATATTCTTTTCTTGATTACTCTGCGGTCGACTTCGATCTGCTTCTCGCCGGGTCCTCTCGTACCGATCACGCCGTATTGCTTCGAGAAATGCTGCCATTGGCCGGCAAGCCGCGACATGTTGTACCTGAGCTGAGCCATCTCGACTTGCAGCTTTGCCTCGCGAGACCTTGCGCGAAGGGCGAAAATATCCAGAATAAGACCGCTTCTGTCGAGCACTCTCTTATTGATAATCGTCTCGAGGTTTCGTATCTGAACCCCGGACAAGTCGTCGTCGAATATGACCAGAGTTATATCCTCGGAGTCACAAATTTGTCTTATCTCTTCCGCCTTGCCCTTTCCGATGAAGTACGCAGGATCGGGCGACTGCCTCTCCTGTGAGATGGTTTTGACAACCCTCGCACCCGACGTATCCGCCAGAAGAACAACCTCCTTGACGTACTCGTCAACATGCACACGCTCGTCGTTCTTGAATATCACCCCTACAATGAGCGCCCGATCAAGCTTATCGTCGGTTGAAATCAACTTCTTTTCTTACACCTCACTCTTTGTGTCATGAGCTTCCCTTAAATATAACTTCTTCATTTAAGAAATAGTCTTCATTCTTGACACAAAAATCTCTCCTATGAGGAATAGCAAGGCAGCTCCCGCAAAGAGCGAGGAGAGGTCCTCGCCGCGTCTGAGCCTGTCGATTGCCTGGACCGTATTTTTGCCGGCTTTCACGACATACACGTTCCCTGAAGAGAATCCAATTTTCCCGGCGAAGGCCTTGATGCCGGCATCGGATTCCTGGGCGAGATTTGACTCTCGAGGGTTAACGTTCACCGATATTTCGGTAAGCGTGTCGCGGCCAATCAACGTGTATGTTCCAAGCCTGTCAAGGCGGTGAAAGTTGAAGCGTGCCGTGCCGCCGACGAACTCAGGCACAACTTCGGATTTGTTCCCTGACGGAGAAATGAGCACTGCGGAATTCATCCCGCCGCCCGCGAAGTGGAACATCGCGTCTTCTCCGGCATACACTTGCATCGGCCTGCGGCTCACTGCAGCCGAATAGAACAGCGCGCGCTGAATCACCACCGGGAAGAATGGCGATACGGGAAAATTCGACGATGCGGTATCCGGTCCCGACGCGATGGCGAACGCGAAGCCGCTTCCCGCTTCCCTTCCTATTAGGAAAGGACCCGCTGAAGTACTCATCAGGACGTGAGCGAATGGATTTGCGTCTATTTCAGCGCCCTGGTAGATCCTTATCACAAGATTCCTCTTAACCTTCTCCGCACCCTGTGCCGTCAAGAAAATCCCGGAGAAGAAATCATCGGAGGCATCGATATGCTCAAGGCTTTGAAATGCATTCCCCGACCTGGTCCACAATCCTTTGACGGTACCTATTTCAAATCCTTCAACCAGCGGGACGTAAGCTCCTACTTCATCAGGTTCCGGGGCAAACAGAATTACTCCACCGCCGCCCCGGACGAACTGCTCCAGTTTTGTATCGAACCTGTCGCCCATTTCCGAACCAGGTGTCACATGAGGGTAGGTCTCGGCCACAACCACATCCACACCGGCAAGATTCATATAGATGAAATTACCCGGAGTCACGGCCTTCGTGTCGATCACGGTCGAAGTGTCCATGACGGCCTGCGCAGCGCTGAGCACGAAGTCGCCGGCCTGAGAGGCGCCGGTTACAACGACGACATTCAGCTTACGGATCGCGAAAAAGGAAAAGTAGAAGGTGTTATCGCGCTGGATTGAGTTATCGTCGATTCGAACACTCCCCTCGTGAAAACCGCCGGATGGGACGCTGAAAGCCAGCCGGACCGGGCGAGAGACGCCGGCCCCTATGTTGATCACCGACTGAGCCACTTTCTTGCCATCGATGAACAGGCCGACAACGACCCCGCTTTTATCCTCGCCGCCGTTGTTCACGATCGTCGCTTCCACTTCCGATGGGGAATTGATCTCCACGACCGGGTTAAGGAGCTTCACACCTGAGACGGAAAGATTATCGTTCGGCGATTCATCCGTTCGCACGAAGAAAATCCTGGTGTTGGAAGGGACATAGGACGGCACAGCCTTTCCGAACTCTCCGCTCTGCATATCTCCAACCAGGTAGATCTCCCTGTCGACATAACCCGAGGTCCTGGTTTTCGCAAGCGCTTCGTCGATAGCCGCGTCGTAGCCTTCGCTCACATTGGAAGGTTCCGACTTCAACACGACGTTCGAAAGGGATTTCGGATCGAGCGACGACACGACAGCCCCGGTATCTCCTGCAGACGACATTAGTATTACACCGGCGTCGTCGCCTTCGTGCAGGTTATTCAACAGCGCGGATGAGACAGTCCTGATCTGCGAAGCGATTTCTCCGTATTCGTTGCGCGCAGTTGTCGATGGAGAATTATCGGCTATAACAACTGCAGCTGTCTTTGAGCCAGATCCTATGAACCCCTTGACAGCAGGTCGGGAAAAGGCGAGGACAAGAGACGCGATCGCGAGAGTACGAAGTAAAAGCAGCAGATAATCCCTCAGCTTCACGCGCTTCACCGAAGCGTGCTGGATCTCCTTAAGAAATCTTATGGAAGAGAAGTCTACACGTTTAAGCTTCTTGATCTGAAGTAGATGAATGAGTAACGGAATGCCCGCTGCGACCAGCCCGATAAGGACCAGCGGATTGAGAAACGTCATGGCTTACTGCCGGGCCCCGTGCGTGCATTCCAGATCGTCTCGGCCAATCCGGTAGTCTTGTTGGCATACCTTGCGAGGACAAAGAGAAAATCCGAAAGCCGGTTCAGGTATATCGTCGCTTCGCCGGAGATTTCCTCTTTTTTTCCCAGCGTGACCGCGCGGCGTTCGGCCCTTCGGCACACTGTGCGCGCGAAATGTAGAAGAGAAGCCGCCTTCGAACCGCCCGGAAGGACAAACGATTTCAACGGATCGAGTTTTAATTCAATCTCATCAATCGCACGCTCGATGGAACTTATGTCGCCGGCAGAAATACGCGGCGCGGAAGCGTTCCGAGAGTTCACCGGTGTCGCAAGGTCGGCACCCAGCACGAAAAGCCGATCCTGAATTTGACCAAGTATAGAATCAATCTCGGCATTTTCGTTGAATGCCCTGGCGGAACCTATGACGGAGTTGAGTTCATCCACAGTCCCGTATGTTTCTATCCTGAGCTCATCTTTCGGCACACGTTCCCCCCCAAAAAGGCTTGTCTCTCCTTTATCGCCGGTCTTCGTGTATATCTTCAAAAGGTAATCAGCCTTTCCAGCTCGATCGATAATTCCATCAGTACATTCGCCTTCGGCTGTTCATCAATTGCCGAAAAAGCGCGTGCCATGTTGCGGCAGCTGCGTGCGAGTATTTCGAGATCTGAAGAAGTCTTCAGAAATCTGGGTTCGAATGAGAAGCCCATGTCGCTGATAGAGTCCTCGGCGTCCTTGCGCGACATGATCCTGCCGCCGTTGAACACATCGACATAGAATTCTTTCCCTTCAAGGACAAACTTCACGAGGAAATGCGCGGGTGCGCCGACTCCGAAAACAGGTATATTCAGCCGTCTTCCGACCAGCAGGTAGACTATGCCGAGAGATATCGGTATACCGCGCCTCGTCTGCAATACGCGATGGAGGATGCTGTTGTCGGGATCGTAGTAATCCTTGGAGTTTCCCGCGAAGCCCATCTCGTTCAGGAAAAAATCGTTCACATGCTGAACGATATCGTACGGATCTTCGATCGCAGCTATCCTTTTCCTGAGATCGTTGGCGAGGTCGTTCAGCTCCGACTCCACGTCGGCGAAATCGACTTTCGGGTAGAGCGGTTTCGCTAGCAGATAAAGAGCGCGTTCCAGGGAGAAATCGGGATGCGAGACGAAATCGAGGAGATGATCGTACTCGCGTTGAAGTTTTTCGAGGTGGATCCGGGAGACGAGGTTTTCGATCCTTCGCCGCACGTTGGTGTCGGCGTTATCTATCTCAAGTTCAAGCATCCTTGCAACCTCGTCACCGCCGTCAAGAAGTTCTCTCTCAACGGCGGCGAAGACTTGCGGGTCCTCATCGTCGAGAAGTTTCATCAACGCCCTGAACTTGGAATCCGGTTCCTGTTTCATATGCATCCCCGTATCATTTTGACCCATAATTTGTCCTTATCCCTTTCGTAAGGAATTTGAACGCTGTCACCGGATCATCGGCAAACGAGATCATGTCAAGATCCGAACGGCCAATGGCACCTGCTTCGACGAGGGCATCGAAGTTTATTATCTTCTTCCAGTACGAAGTTCCGTAGATCAGCACGCTCATTTTCTTCCGTATCTTGCCCGTCTGTAAAAGAGTCAGCACTTCCATCAACTCATCGAGTGTTCCGAATCCACCCGGGAAAATCACCAGCGCCTTGGCCAGGTAAACGAACCAGAACTTTCTCATGAAAAAATAGTGAAATTCGAAATCCAGCTCGGGCGAGATGAACGGATTCGGAAATTGTTCATGCGGCAGACTTATGTTCAACCCTATGGAGAGCCCCCCTGCACGGATCGCGCCCTTGTTCGCGGCTTGCATGATCCCCGGCCCGCCGCCGGAACAAACGACAAAGCGTGCGTCTCCCTTGCTGCTATTCTTCCTGGACCACTTGGTCAACATCTCGCTCAGCGTCGCGGCGTCCTCGTAATACCTCGACATCTCCACAGCCGATTCAGCCGCCTTCAGTTCTGCCAGGAGCCGGCCGGTCTCCCTCGCAGCTGTCCTCTTCTTCTCAGCCAGTTTGAGTTTTCCTCGGACGTCGTAAAGCCTCTTGCGGGCTTCGCTCGCCGGAAGTATGCGGGCGGAACCGAAGAATACGACTGTATCCTTGATCCCAAGCCTGCGGAACCTGGCCTGGGGTTCGAGATATTCGGATAGGATCCTTATTACCCGCGCGCTTGGGCTGTTAAGAAACTCGATATTCTTATAAGCCTTCTCGGGGATGTGGATTCGCTTCGCAGTATCCTTCTTCGCGGGCATTTACCTCCGATTTATTCGCTTGCCGATACTTCTCGCTTCAATCACAAAACCGCCCTGCCGCCGTCGACGTGAATAATCTCTCCCGTCACATAGTCGGCATGTGCAAGATATAGAAGTGCCGATATTATATCACCAGCCTCACCGTACCTCTGGAGAGGAATCTTCTTTTCGTCAATATGCTTCATCTCGCCAGACTCTTCGTCAGGTATAATAATCGTGCCGGGCGCGATCCCGTTGACCGTGACCTTCGGTGCAAGAGCCTTCGAGAGAGCCATCGTGAGCATCACCACGCCGGCTTTCGCAACATTGTACGAGACATGCTCCGGCCACGCCTGAAAGCCGCCGAGCGATGCGAAGTTTATTATTTTGCCGCCCGGCTCTTCCATCAGCCTTGCGGCCGCACGCGCGCAGTAAAACTGTCCGGTCAGGTTCGTCGCTATCACATGATCCCAGAGTTCGTCCGTAATCTCGGTGAACTTCCTCGCCGGTGGAAATATAGCGGCATTGTTGACGAGCAGATCGAGCCTGCCGAAATGACCGAAGGTTTGGTTGAACATTGCATCAACCTCTCTAGAACTCTTTATATCCGCCCTAATGCTCAAGGCATCGACTCCGTAAGACTTGATCTCCTTCACGGTATCGGCCGCTTCTTTCGGAGAGTGGGCATGATTCACGACGATATCCCATCCGTCTTTCGCAAGCGCCAGCGCCGACTGGCGGCCGAGCCTCCTTCCACTTCCCGTTACAAGAGCAACCTTCCGATTATCTTTCTTTACACTCTTTGAAGACATTACGTTCACCGTCTCCGGCTTGTGGAGCCGATAAGTCCCTCGACCAGACTGGCAACCCGTTCGAGGTTCTTTTCATCTACGGAATCGAAGGATCCATACGCCGCACTGTCGAGGTCGAGGACGCCGAAAACCTCGCCATCCCTGGCGATGGGAACGACAATTTCGCTCTTCGAATCGGGATCGCAGTAAATGTGACCGGGAAACTCGGCGACATTCCGAACTATGATGGTCCTATTCTCAGCCGCCGCCGTTCCACAAACGCCTCTTCCCAGACTTATGCGTGTACACGCAACTTTTCCCTGGAACGGTCCGACGACAAGCTCGCCTTCCTTCATGAAATAGAAACCCACCCACGATGCGTGCGGAAGTGCCTGCTTCAGCGCCGCTGATAAGTTTGAAGCGTTGGCGATAAAATCACTTTCGCCGGAGACCAGCGACTCAAGCTGTGGGAGAAGCTCCCTGTAAATTTCAACCTTGTCCGCTTCCGACGATACCTTTATTTGTTCCATATCAAATTTCAGCCACCTTTCACCTGGTCGGGCATCATGTCGGCACGCAGCCGTTCAGACGTTGAAGGGCAACGTCGAGAATACGGCTTCGGACGTCTTCCCTCCCACTTTGACCGCATACCGGGAGCCGGGGATCACCTGCTGCATCGCCACATACGCAAGTGCAATCTCCTTGTTCAGGCCGGGCGATCTCACCGAGCTCGTAACATGCCCGATCTCGGTATCCGAACCCGGCTTCGCGTCGAATACTTTGGCGCCCCGCGGCATCTTCGAGTCCGATACCAGACCGATGAGACGTTTCCTCACCTTGTCGTAAGTCTGGAGGCGGGCGATGACTTCCTGTCCGACGTAGCAGCCTTTGTTATTGCTGATCGCTTCGATGATATTTACCTCGAGCGGATTGACATCTTCGTTCAGCTCATATGGAAAGAGAGGGAGGCCGTTTTCTATCCTCATAACCTCAAATGTCTCAAGCCCTGCCGGGACCGCTCCGTACTTCTTAGCATTCTCGAAGAGTGAATTCCATATCCCCTCGGTATCTTCAGGATTTACGAGAAGGAGGTATCCGTTTGTCATAACGAAATTCGTCCTCGACAGGAAGACCTCATGGGAGCCGAGAAATGTGCGAATAAAATTGAAGCGCGGCATCTTTCCGACGTCCAGGAAAGCCTTATAACTTGAATGAGCAAATTCCCTCATGAAATCCGCCGCCGACGAGCCCGCAACAAAGAACATGGGAAAGTTCTTCGTTACGTCCTCAACTTTGACGTCTTCAGAAATGACGAACTTCTCGATCCATTTCCTGACCGTCTCGGCATTATTCGGACTCGTCAGCACAAGAAGGCTTCCTTGTTGGGCATAAACCGTACAAAGATCGACTACTCTTCCTTTCTCGGTTGCGAAGAATGCCTGCTTTCCCATTCCCGGGCGCAGACCGTTGAGATCGTTTGTGGAAATCCTATTCAGGAGATCGGGCGCGTCCTTACCGGTAACGCGTAGCTTTCCGAAATGGGAGAGGTCGAAAAGACCCGCATATCTGCGGATGCCCGCATACTCTTCTTCTATCGATGTATATTTACCCGGCACAGAGATCCCGTCTATCTGGGCCATCTGCGCGCCGAGCCGCTTGTGAATGTCTATCAAAGTGCTTTCCATTATCTCGACTTACTCCTCTCTGAAAACGACTTCGGATAATTACAAACCAATATATTGCCGCTTCATTTTCCAATCAATGAAATGCCCAAGTCGAGCCTTACATTCTCCAGGGTATCCGGATCAATCGGGTACGAGCATTCAGGATCGAGTGTAGTTTAACCCAACCGCATGTAGGAGAATCCACCAAGAACCGGAAGACCTGCAGCGTTCGACTTATCTTAACCCTAGTCCTATCTGTCACGTACTCAGAACGTTATTCGCGAATACCGACTCGGATGAAATATCCGGCACACCCATTGTGCTTATAGTATCGAAAGGCCGATTCAATGCTCAGGATGTCGGAAACTCAGATCGGGCAATCGGCATCGAGTTTCACAAAACAGTTCTGTTGGTACAAAAGGAGGTTCAGAGTGTTCATTTACAACGAAGTCTTCTGGTTGAATGTGACGAATCTTGTATTGGGACTCGCCACGCTCGTCTGCCTTCTCGTCATCGGTTATGTGGCTTTCAAAGAAATCCGCGAGCGTGTAAAAGCCAGAGAAAGTGCCGCTGAAGAAGTGGACGATCATGCTTTCAGTATAGACGGGCTCGGTGTCACGATGGCAGACGGCGGCCAGAGGATCGGCGGTGATGAAATGCTTGTCGTCACGGAAGATGGCATTGAATCGCTTCCCGCCGGTAAAGCGTGAAGGAAGAACAGATTCCTTTGAAATCAATCATAGGTTGGTTGTCATGAGGTGTCCTTTCCTGAGAGAAGCACAGGTCAAGTTCTGTTGCGCGTCGGAGTTCAAGAAACTCATCGTGCGGACTTCGGCTGCACCAATTTCCGGGATCGCAGAAAACGCCGAAAGGTGTTCTTCTCCTGCCTACGTAGACTGCCCTTCCGCCAAGCAACGCTTCGAGGATCTTCCGAGCAGAGATCACTGCCCATTCCTGCAGGAGTCGCTTTGTCAGTATTGTGCCGCGGCGCCGGCAGTCAAATATGTCCCTTACAGCGATCCTTCACTGACGCGATGCGGTACATCGAATCACAGGTACTGCGAGCTGCTCATGACGATGCAAAATCCAAAGCTCCTGACACACCACGATGTAATCGCCCCGGAGATTGACCGGGACGATGAAAACGAAAGCGGTTATTGGGTGGTCGACGGAATTCAGACGGTCGGGTGGCTTCACTATTCGCGAAATCACATGTGGGCGGACCTGGATGAAGACGGCACTTGTCATATCGGAGTAGATGGCTTTTTCACGAAGGTCCTCGGTAAAATTGAACGAATCGAGTACAAGACGTCTTCAGGTGAACATTTTCCTTCGATCGGCTTGACTGTGAACGGTATCGATCTCCAAGTGACATTTCCCAGGAGAATATCGATCTCGACGACCAACTCGCATTTGCGTGCCGAGCCGAATCGAGTAGTAACAGACCCGTATACGCTCGGCTGGCTCTTCGAAGGGAAGTGCTTGACTGCCCGGACAAAAGAACCGGGCCAGCCAATCGCAGAGACGATCGTGCATGAGGATGACTTGCTCTGCGGGAGAGAAGCCAAGACATGGATGGAATATGAGACCAGGAGGCTGACTGAGATCGTATCGTCCCAGACGTTCGGGAATGCAACGCACGACCGGGGCAGATCAAAAGGTCCGCGTCTCCTGGCAGACGGTGGGACGTTCACAGAAAACATCTTCGGCCAGGTTACAAGGGAACAATCACTCTTTCTATTCAAAGAATTCTTCACTTTGCCTCCCGGCGGATCCACGGATATTTAAGAGCTGGAAGGTCTATCAGGGTTTTACATGAAAGCGACGGAAGTTGGTAAGAAAAGCACAACTAAAAATGCGGATGACGTCCGAGGGAAAACCATTTTTTTCTTCGGGATCGTCGGTATGCTCCTCTTCGGTTGGATCATCTTCCCTCTTTTCATCTACGAGCAGGTAGATCAGCCGATCCAGTTCAGCCACCGTACCCACTCCGGCGACAACGTTGCGCTGAAATGCGCTGACTGTCACTCCTTCGACAAAGACGGCCGGTTCGTTGGCATCCCGGCGGTTTCAAAATGTGCCGGATGTCATTCTCATACGATCGGCGCTTCCGGGGAAGAGAAGAGACTTGTCGAAGACTATGTCATTAAGAATAGAGAGATACCCTGGGTCGTGTATTCCTCGCAGCCGGAGAACGTTTACTTTTCGCATGCAACGCACGTGAAGCTCGGCAAAGTGGATTGCATTTCGTGCCACTTTGGTCACCAGTATACCGACAGACTTCGGCCGGCAATGTTCAGCCGAATCAGCGGCTACAGCCTTGATGTTTTCGGGAGCACGCTGTTCGACGTCCCCTCGACTCCATCCACCGGCATGAGAATGGACGATTGTGCAGGATGCCATAGCAAACACGGATTCAAAGAAACCTGTATCGACTGCCATAAATGAAACCGTCTGATCACACATCATGCTTCGCCGGTTTTTTTTCGTCACGTGGTGCCGGAGAGATAGCGTGGAGTATACCTCCGTATACCTCATCGCGCCCCTTTGCGCACTCCGCGGCTCAAGCTATAGGGTCAGTCAAAGATATGATCGGTTAGGAAAAGGATATGTCACATACAATTTCGAGGCGCGACTGGTTAAAACTCGTCGGCGGATCGGCCATCGGATTCGTTTTCACTCCAATTCCGTGGAAAATTCTTGATGAGTCCGCGAAGTGGACACAAAGCTCATCGTTTCCATATGGCCGGCATCGCGAGGCACATCTTCAGTCCGACGGTAGAATAAGCTTCAGGTACACCACTTGCACTCTTTGCCCAATGGCCTGCGGTGTTAGAGTAAGATGTGCCGCCGACGGGGGCCGAGGCTCGCTTGAAGCGGTCGGCATGACCGGCACGCCGGGACATCCCATCGGCGGCGGCTCGCTTTGCGCGATGGGGTTAGCGGGTCATTTTCTTCGATATCATCCTGACCGCGTCGGTAACCCCGTGAAAAGAACAATAGACAAACGAAGATTCGCACCAGTTCCATATGATGAAGCAATTTCAAATGTAGTACTGGCGATATCTGCAAGCGGAAATGGATCGGTAGCAATTCTCGACAGCCACCCCGACAGAACCATTTCATATGTATATCGCGATTTCCTCGGGAAGTTGAAAAACGGGATATACGTTATTCCTCCCTCGTGTGACTCCATGCCGACGACGGTCACCGATAGATCGTTAAACACAGGCGGTCTTGAATTCGGATATGACCTAATCAATAGTCGGACAATAGTGAGCTTCGGCACTCCGATCCTCGACGGATGGGGGACGCAGGGACAATTTGGTTCTATATCGGAAGCCCGCCGGCACAGAGGCCAGGACAAGCTGCGATTGATTCAGATTGAACCGATACATTCCCGGACCGCACAGCTTGCGGATGAGTGGATTCCCGTTAGACCGGGAACGGAATACGCTTTCGCCCTCGCAATGGCACATGTCATGGTACACGAGAAGCTTTGCGATATAGACCGCCTGCGGAGGGACTCGAAGGATTTCGATGGCCTCGCGGGTAACTCTTTCGTCCGCCTCATCGAAAGGTTTTCGCCAAAATGTGTCGCAGAGATGACCGGCATACCAGCCGACAGAATCGCCGCAGCCGCGAAGGAAACCGTGACCAGAAGACCTTCGGTCGTCGTCTTCGGCGGCAACCCGGCTTCCGGACCGTTCAGGCCCGAAGAGCAGGCTGCCTTCATGGGACTCAACATCTTACTCGGATCAATCGGCACAAGAGGCGGGCTCGTCGCCCGGCGTGAACTTCCCGGACCTTTTCCTGCCTCGCACGGATCGGATAACCCGGGACATCTCGCCGTCAAGACTCAGCTGGCGGACGTACCCGACGGCTCGATCGGCGTTCTCATAATTGACGGCGCGGATTCCGGGAGTATCGTTCCCTGGCAAGCAATTCAACGCAAGCTCTCGGCAGACCGGCATTTGGTGGTAAGTCTGACCTCGTATCTTGCAGGCAACAGCGTCAATGCCGATTACATACTGCCTTCTCCGGCATACCTGGAAATGTCCGGTGACGTACCGACACCACCGAGCGCACCTTTCGCTTCGTACAGTCTCGCTTCCCGGGTTTTTCCAGGGCCGGCAACCGCCGTTTCACCGCTCGATTTTGTTAAGAGAACCTCGGCCGCGCTCAGTGTTCGGTTAGGGTACCGATACCAATCCTACGATATGGAGAGTCTCCTGAGAAAGAGAGCTGAAAAGATTTTCTCGAGAGGTATTGGAAGAGTCTTCAACGCTGAGACTGGTGAAAACGAAAAGTTAACCGCGCTGTCTTTGTCTCAGTTTTGGAATATGCTAAGTGGGGGCGGCTGCTGGATCGATGAAGTTCCTGCGAAACTCCCCACGACCCGGTTCGCTTTCCTCGACTCCGAGTCCAGGACACCGGTTAATATCACCTCGCCAAAGCGAGCTGACTCGGGTGAGATTGCCCTTATGCCGGTTGGAACTCGAGGCATAGGAACGGCAGCTCAATCGAATCCAATCATGTCGAAGTTGAATAGAGAATCTGATTTGAGAATGCCGGCCGGTACAGTCTCTCTCAACCCCGTCACAGGCGAAGCGGCCGGACTGAAAGATGGAGTGAAAGCGAGGGTGCTGACAACGGCCGGATCGATGACTGTCAAGGTGCGTTTCGATAGATCGGCGATGCCAGGTACGATCCTGGCTGCGGTCGGGGACCTTACCGGAGGATCCGAACGCACAAATGGCGAGACTCAAGATTCAATTCTACAGATCTGCAAAATCGAGAATGATTCAACCTGGAGAATTACAAATGCCGCGATTGAACCTGCGTGATTTTCAAAGGCGATTCGGACTTAAGATTACAGGGTTAAAACAGAAAGCAGGTAAAAGCCTTGAGTGCAAAGAGAGCTAAATATGGAATGGTGATCGACGTCGATCGATGCACGGGATGCGGTGCCTGCATGATCGCTTGTGCAGCTGAGAACAACGTTCCGCCCGGCCCGGCCGACTCGACGGACAGGACGGGAATTACTCTGATGAGAATCTACCGGGCAGACAACGGCAAAGACTTTCCCGAAAATGAATCTGTGTTCTTTCCGGTCTCCTGTCAACAATGCGATCACCATCCCCCTTGCGTTTCAGTCTGTCCGCAGAACGCCGTGGAAGTGGATGCTGCAACCGGGATCGTCGCGCAAATTCCAGTCCGATGCCTCGGCTGCAGATATTGTATGGCAGCGTGCCCTTACCACGCCAGGTACTTCAACTGGTGGGACCCTGTGTGGCCTGAAGGAATGGAAAGGGAATTGAATCCCGACGTTTCACTTCGCATGCGAGGTGTGGTTGAAAAGTGCAATCTCTGTTTCCACAGGCTTCAGACGGCAAGGGAGAAGGCCGCCGCCGAAGGGAGGGCGGAAATTATTGCTGGAGAATATGTCCCCGCTTGTGTCGAAGCCTGCCCCGCAGCGGCAATAACATTCGGAGATCTCCTCGATGAGGAATCGGAGGTCCATCGTCTTTCGCAGCGCGGCGAGAGCTTTCGGCTTCTTGAAAGACTCGGCACCGGTCCCAAGGTCTATTACACTTCTGAAAGGGAATGGGTCAGAGCGCTCGCCGAGAAAGACCCCGCTTCGACTCCAGGACGCACTGCGGCAACCGACTAAGGCTTTCGGGTCATATGAACCAAAGGACAATAGGCTTTATGGATGTGAATCGACATATGAAAATTTCGGATGATCGGCTGGTAGCCCGAGGAGTAAGACGAATGCCGTTCGGCAAGTTCGTTTCCCTGATGATTCCGTGGACGATTCTTCTACTTATCGGCATGTATGCAATCTTCCTCTGCCTTACGAAGGGTCTCAATCAGACAAATATGGACAACCGTTTTGCTTTCGGGGTATGGATATTTCTCGATCTGTCCGTAATCGCTCTGGGAGCCGGAGCTTTCTTCACGGGCTTCCTCGTTTATATAATGAAGAGGGATGAACTTCGGGCCGTCATAAACAGCGCCGTGGTTCTCGGCTTCATCTGTTACAGCGGAGCGATACTTATCCTCATGGTGGACGTCGGTCAACCCCTTCGCGCGTGGTTTACATTCTGGCATCCGAACATTCATTCGATGTTGACCGAAGTGACTTTCTGCATCACGTGTTACCTCGCGGTTCTGTCGGTCGAATACGCCCCGCTCGTTCTGAAGAACAAGAAGTTGAAGGAAATTCCCGCATTCCTGGCCATGGAATACGAGCTTCACAGGATAATGCCGGTCCTCGCGGGAGTCGGAACTTTCCTTTCTTTTTTCCATCAGGGTTCGTTGGGCGGATTGTTCGGTGTTCTCCAGGCACATCCGTTTGCCTTCAGAGAGGGACTTGCGATCTGGCCCACAACATTCTTTCTATTTATCATTTCGGCCGCCGCCGCAGGGCCAAGTTTCATTCTGCTTACGACATGGATCGTGTCCCGCATCAGCCGGAAAAGGCTCGTGAGCGAAAGTGTGTATACGCTCCTGGCACGCATATCGGGCTCGATCCCGCTTGTCTATGTTCTGTTGAAATCGATCGACACCTTCACCTGGCTCAACAGGACCGTCCCGCAAATGGGCTTGTCGGGGATGAGCTTCTTCCTGTGGGCGCCGTTCAATATTTGGATACTCTTCGTCGAGATAATCGTATTCGGCCTGATACCGTCGCTCCTTCTGATTTTTGGCGGCGGGCGTTTAAGAGCGGGATGGTTGGTCGCGTCAGCCGCGTTGGTCTGTTGCGGAATTTTGCTGAACAGGTTCGTAATGACGATTCAAACGCTTTCGCTTCCCACGATGGCGTTCGACCGGTTCATGCTTTACACGCCGAGCTGGCAGGAGATCTCAGCTTTCCTCTTCGTCGTCGCGTACGGAGTCATCATTTACTCACTGTCATTCAGATATCTTCGGCTGTTCCCACAGGAAACCGAGCTGGACAGAAATTAAGGAGACCGGAACATGCTTCCGTGGATATACGGATTCACCTGGCAAACTGGAAACGTAATTTTCCTTTCTATATTTTACTGCGTCGTGGCGGTCATCTTCGGGAGTTTCGGGATCGCGGTGATCCGCGCCTATCGAGACTTGACATCCGGCCGTCTTAACGAAATAAGATGGCACGTCGATTTCGACGATCTTCCTGAATTCGCGAAAACATGCAGGCACGTCTTCTCCGGTGAAATTGAATACCAAGTCTGCCGGAACGGTTTCGACTGCAGGTCGTGCAAGACACACTCCGGAATTATCGGCGTTCACATGGGAGCTAATGCATCCTATACAGGCAATGAGTCCCCATCAGGGTTGACCATCCAGTCTGATTGCATGTATCACCGCGGACACACCTGGGTTCATCGCGAAAGCGACAGGACGCTGACGATAGGCCTCGACCCGCTGGCAGAGCGTTTGTTGTGGAGTCGCGGGAAGGCCGAACTTCCCGAGGTAGGTTCGAGACTGCATGTGAACGGGGCGGGATGGTATTTCAGAAACGGCGGATCACGGGTGCGCGTTCTCTCCCCGGTGGATGGAGAAGTTGTGGCCGTCGGTGGAAGAGACGAAGGTTTCTATTTGAAGGTGAATCCCGGAGACGATTCTGACCTCAGGCACCTTCTCAAAGGGACCGAAGTGTATCCCTGGATGACGAGAGAAATCGAGCGCCTGGAAATACTCCTCGGCGCCGATGGTGACGGGATCAACTTGGCTGACGGCGGAGTTCTCCTCGACGATGTCGCCGCCAGTTACCCTGAGTTGAACTGGGAAAATATCCTGGCACAGATGCTGCTGGAATCTTAGCCGTGAATCTTGCGGGTTGGGTTCTCAGCCCACCGGGCCGGCAATCAATGCTGCACGCCGTTACCGGGGAAGGTCTCATCGCTCTATCTCGTATTTCTTGATTTTGTCGTAGAGCGTTGACCGGTCTATCCCGAGCACAGAAGCCGCCTCCTTGATGTTCCCGCCGGTGCGCTTGATCGTCGCAACTATGACGCGCTTCTCAACTTCCTGCAAAGGTAAATTGTCGGGTACGTTCCAGGTCTGCTTTCGCGATCCGTTCTGCTCCAGGAAGGCAAAGTCCTCATCCGTCAGCACCCTGGTTTTACACGTCACCATAGCCCTCTCGATCGCATTCTCCAGCTCGCGCACATTTCCCGGCCAGCTGTAGTCGATGAGCAGTTTCAGACCGGACTCGGTGATATCGTCGATTTCCCTGCCGAGCTCGTGAGATAACCGATCCATGAAACTGCGGACGAGCAGAGGTATGTCTTCGCGTCTCTCGCGCAGCGGCGGGATCTGGATGTTGATCACGTTCAATCGATAATAAAGGTCGTCCCGGAAAGTGCCGGCGGCCACAGCCTCAGCTAGATTTCTGTTGGTCGCAGCTATGACGCGTACGTCCACCGTCAGTTCCTCCGTCCCGCCGACACGGTAGAATGTTCTCTCCTGGATAACCCGCAGAAGATCCATCTGAAGCTTCGCGGAAATATCCCCAATCTCATCCAGAAAAATCGTCCCCCCGTCCGCAAGCTCAAATTTACCTTTCTTCTGTGCCACGGCACCGGTGAACGAACCTTTCTCATGTCCGAAGAGTTCGGATTCCAGCAGAGTCTCGGCTAGTGCCGCACACGATACGCTTACAAACGGCTTTGACGCCCTGTCACCGGAATAATGCACTGCCCTCGCGATCAACTCTTTCCCCGTTCCGCTCTCACCCTGCACGAGCACCGTGCTCTTGAGACTCGATATCTCCTGTACAAGTTCGAATATATCCTGCATCTTAGGATTCTTGCTTATGATGTCGCGGAAGCTGTACTGTTTCGTAAGCTTCTGCCTGAGGATAGTATTTTCAAGCTGCAGGTTTTTAACCTTGATAATGCGCTCAACCAATATTGAGATTTCCTTCGGATTGCACGGCTTGACAATGTACTCTTGGGCGCCCTCCTTCATTGCCGAGATCGCCGTATCAACGGTGGCGTAGGCAGTGATGATAATGATCGAAGCTTCAGGGCGTATCTTCTTAACTTCCATCATCGTCTCAATGCCGTCTATACCGCCCGGCATTTTGAGATCTATGAAGTAAATGGCATAGTCCTTCACTCTCGCCTTATCGATCGCGTCTCTGCCCGAAGCGGCGGAATCCACACCGTATCCGTCTTCCCTCAACCACGCCACGAGCGACTCACGCATCACTTCTTCATCGTCTACAACGAGTATTTCCCACTGCATCTTCATCTCGGTGTCTCCACAACTTTATTCCTCATTTCCGAATGCCCCCTGCGGGACGCAACGTTCTGAGCTGCGAGCTCTTCCGACAAAATCGCCCAGCATCCCCGGCAGAAATCTTCTGACTTCACATCTATCTGAAGGATCTCTGTCGACAGTGACATTATGCAGGATCTGTCCCGGCAATGGACCAGCCCGAATGTGTGACCGAGCTCATGGGCCACCTCTTTCCGCGCACGGCGGATTTTAAGATCGTTGTTCCCGGGAAGACCGTAGAAGTCCTGCGACAACCTTGCCAGCGACACGAGAGCTACTTTTCCGGAGAGCTGCGCCTGGCCGAAAACGAAGGTTACCATAGGAATGAACAGATCGGCTTCCGTTATAGCAAGAAACCTGACGGCATCCGGCGGGCAAACCTTCGCCAGATTCTGGAGAATAAGCGTCGAACTGTATTGCACCCGCCTGCCATCGAAAGCGAAATCAGGTTCAGGAAACGAGGTGTGCCTCACCGCATCGAATCCAAACATCTCGCCAATGAAGCGCGCCGTAACGGTTAGTGTCTCTTCGACGACGCTCCCCACAGGCGATAAATATATCCTTCGATTCACGCTTTCCCCCCGTCCGGGTTCGCCGGTTGAATTTGGCTCTTCTTCATCGGGATGGTCACTTTGAACCTCGTTCCTTTGCCCGGTACGCTGCTCACTTCAATATCGCCGCCGTGAGCGTCGACTATTCCATACACAACCGATAAGCCGAGCCCGACTCCCTTCACCTCTTCCTTCGTAGTGAAAAACGGATCGAAGATCTTCGGCAACACATCTTTCGGTATGCCGTCTCCGGTATCCGATATTTCCAGCAC
>JAJZNW010000005.1 GCA_021811615.1 Bacteroidota bacterium | reverse complement strand
GTGCATGTTCTGCGCGAACTGCTACACGGTATGCCCGGCGATGAAGCTTAACGATCCGCTGAACGACGGTGTGTCGATCTGGGTCGGTGGCAAGGTATCCAATGCGAGGAGCGAACCGATGTTCTCGAAGCTCGCGATCCCATTCCTTCCGAACAACCCGCCGAGATGGCCCGAGGTTACGGACGCGGTGAGAAATCTCGTCGAGGTGTGGGCGAAGAACGCGAGGAAGTACGAGAGAATGGGCGAGTGGATCAACCGGATCGGCTGGCCGAGGTTCTTCGAGTTGACAGGTATCCCGTTTCAGAAAGAACATATCGACGACTTCAAGCATGCGGGTCTGACGTTTAAACGATCTGTGCATTTGACACATTAAAGGAGACGGCCATGGGAGATCAAGCAAGCGTTCAGGAAGTCTCTGACGCGATGTACAAGTTAATTAAGGACAGCATGGGTCAGAAGAAGTGGAAAGCTACCGACCTGACGAAAGCTGTTACCGAGATGTTCGGCGAGAAATGCGACAAGAACATGGCGAAGTCCGCTATCAGAGAGTTGATAGAGAGCGGGAAGTGCGTCTACACATACTTCGGCGGAAGCTTCATCGAGATTCCGCATAAGGAAGGAGCCGAGAATTAATTCGGAATTGTTCTTCCGGTATTCTTTTAGATCAGGTCGATAGCATATGTACCATGGTAATTACCCGCGAATCGTCATCGCAGGTCTATCAGGCGACTCGGGAAAAACTTTAGTCTCTTGCGGACTCCTTGGATGCTTCAGGGAACGAGATCTGGATGTATCTGCATTCAAGAAAGGTCCTGACTATATCGACCCTGCCTGGCTGAGTCTCGCTTCCGGAAAGCCTGCGAGGAATCTCGACACATTCCTCATGGGATTCGATGCGGCGAAGGAATCTTTCATTCGCCGTGCCTCCAGGGACGGCATCAGCGTTGTTGAGGGGAACAGGGGACTGTTTGACGGTGTGGACAGCGTGGGAACTCACAGCACCGCGGAGCTCGCCAAGTTGCTCGAGGCCCCGGTAATACTCGTCATCAGTATCTCCAAAGTCACGCGCACGGCGGCGGCGATGGTTCTCGGATGCAGGAACATCGACCCCTCGGTTAAGATCGCGGGCGTTATTCTGAATAATGCGGCGAATCCAAGGCACGCTGCCGTGGCTAAGGATGCGATCGAATCGGTGACCGGAGTTCGGGTGTTCGGCGCGATCCCGAAGCTGCCCGAAGGCTCCGCTCTCCCGACGAGACACCTGGGGCTGATAATGCCCGGTGAATACAGGATGAGTCTTTCATTCCTGCAGGACGCAAGAAGGATCATAGGGGATAATGTAGATGTTCCGGGGATCGAAGACGCTTCCTTCAGCGCGACTCCACTCGAGCAACGTGAGGCATCGAACGATCAAGCGATTGTACGGGAGCCGGGTGTTCAAAGGGTGCGCATAGCGTATTTCAAGGATGAGTCTTTTTCCTTCTATTATCCCGAGAACCTCGAGGCTCTCGATGCAGCGGGTGCGACACTTATTCCAATTGCTCCGAGCCGGGAGGTGTTGAGTGACGACGTCGACGCACTTTACATCGGTGGAGGCTTCCCTGAACTGAACCTTAACGAGCTTGTCCTCAACAGGGAGATGCTCGAGCGTGTGAGACAGCGTGCAGAGAGTGGTCTACCGATCTACGCTGAATGCGGTGGTTTGATGTACTTGGCGAAAAGCGTCGAGTGGAATGGGAAAGCGTTTCAGATGTCCGGTATTCTTCCGATCACCGTGAGCGTCAGCGGCAAGCCTCAGGGACACGGCTATTGCGAGGCATCGGTGGACTGTGTGAATCCGTTTTTCAGTCAGGGAAGTGTGTTAAAGGGACACGAGTTCCATTATTCAAGGATCGCTGCCCACGAGCCTGGTTTGAAAACGTCGCTTCGTTTAACCCGTGGAGTTGGCTGCTACGACAAGAGAGATGGAGTGACGTACAGAAATGTTTTCGCCAGCTACATGCATTTACACGCGACATCGTGCCCCGAATGGGCAAGCGGGATGATTGACTGCGCCAGGAAATACAGAACACTGGCGAAGGGAATCAACCTCAAAGAACGAGAAGAGTATCGCAAAGGACACGAAGACATGGTGGAACATCATTTATCGTCTGTGTGACGTCCGATCATCAAGTCGTGTCCTTAATGCCGGAAAATCGAGAATATGAAATGGCAAAGATAGTAAAGAAAGTTTCCAAGCCGTTAGGAGGCCTCAGGTCGCAGTCGAGTGGAAGCTCGTCACGAGAAACATCTCCGCTGCGCCCGGTCCAGGTTCTCAAGACGCCGCCGTGCTCGGAGGGCTGTCCCAACGGAACAAATATCAGAGAATTTCTCACTGTCATCGGTCAGTCGGACGAGTCGGGGCGGCCGTATCCGGAATCGTTCAGGAAGGCGTGGGAAATCCTGACGGAAAAGAATCCACTTCCCGCAGTGTGCGGGCGGGTCTGCCCGCATCCTTGCGAAGACGGGTGCAACAGAGGTCATAAGGACGGCGCAGTAGGCATAAACAATCTCGAGAGGTTTGTCGGCGACTACGCGCTGGAGAATGGATATAAGCTGCAGCACGTATCGGACACAACCTATCCTCAGAAAGTTGCGGTCATCGGAGCCGGGCCGGCAGGACTCTCGTGCGCGTACCAGCTCGCAAGAAGAGGGTACAGCGTCACCATTTATGAAGCGTTCAGCAAGCCGGGAGGAATGCTGAGGTATGGTATTCCCGATTACCGGCTTCCCGCCGACGTACTGGACAAGGAAATCGGAAGGATCGAAGAGCTCGGAGTCGAGATAAAGTGTAACCAGAGCGTGGGCCGCGATATCCCTTACGAGGAGCTTCAGAAAGACTACGACGCAATATTTGTCGGGATCGGCGCACACAAGGGACGTCTACTCGGCGTGCCGAATGAGGAAGCTGACAACGTCCTCACCGGCACTCAGTTCCTTAACAGGGTCAACTCAGGCGAGCCTGTTGAGGTTGGGGAGAAAGTGCTTGTCGTCGGCGCGGGGGATACTGCTATCGACGCGGCACGAGTCTCCCGGCGGCTCGGTGCGGATGTCACTATCGTCTATCGCAGGACGAGGAACGAAATGCCCGCGATTAAGGAGGAGATCTCCGGTGCCGAAGAGGAAGGCGTCAAGCTGGAGTTTCTTGCAGCGCCTGTAGACTTCGAGCGGAACGGGACAAGGGTCACAAAGATGAAATGCCAGCGAATGGAGCTCGGCGAGCCCGATTCTTCCGGCAGAAGAAAACCTGTCCCGGTCCCCGATTCTTTCTTTTACCTGGATACTTCAACCGTCATCGCCGCAATCAGCCAGGAACCGGACTTCACAGGCCTTGATGTCCTTCACGACGGTAAAGACTGGATCAAGGCGGACCAGGACGGAACAACTGCGCTTCCAAACACTTACGCGGGAGGCGACGACCTGGAACTGGGTTTGGTAACGATAGCGATCTTCAACGGCAGAAGGGCCGCGGAGACTATTCATAACCGGTTCCAGAATATCCAGCCTGAGCCGGAACAGAAGCCCCCCGTCATTACCCATGACAAAATCATACTGAGTTACTACGAGAGCAAACTAAGGAACGAGCCATTCAAGCTGTCGCCCGAAGAAAGTCTGAAAGGTCTAAACCGTGAGATCACATCGACGCTGACTGAAGCGCAGGCGATCGACGAGGCCAAGAGATGCATGAGCTGCGGCTCGTGCTTCGACTGCGGGACATGCTGGAGCTATTGCCAGGACCAGGTGATAGTCAAACCGCTCGCGAAACACGGGACGTACAAGTACAAATTGGATTTTTGCATCGGGTGTAAGAAATGCGCGGAGAACTGTCCGTGCGGGTACATCGAAATGAAATGATAAAAAAGGGATTAAAGGATTGGTGGATGAATGGAATGTTGGAATCGTGGAATAATGAAATTAAGAATTCGTGGAAGATTGAGATGATCTGGGAACGAACTCCCGTTAATCCAACAATGCGATAATCTTTTTATCGAGGTCAAAACATTATCAACCACAAACAGGACAACGCTATGCCGACATTTGAATATGGAAATGTCAAGATTGAAGTCGACGAAGACGGCTTCATGCAGAAACCGGAAGATTGGAACGAGGATGTCGCGAAAGCACTCGCCACGACGGAAGACGTCAAGGAGATGACCGAAGCGCACTGGAAGATCGTCTACTATCTTCGCGATTATTACAAGAAGTACGGTATCGCTCCGATGATCAGGAAGGTGTGCAAAGAGACGGGATTTTCTCTGAAAGAGATATATGACCTCTACCCGTCAGGACCTGCAAAAGGAGCCTGCAAAGTGGCGGGTCTTGCAAAACCAACAGGCTGCGTTTAACAGGGAACCCGTTCTCTCTTTCAGACGATCGGCAGACTGTCCCAAAGACGACGGGCGGTTCTTGAATCCAGCTGCCGGAACAGGCGCCAATCGGGTCGCCCGGCTCGCGGAGTAAACTCGAAGGTGGACTGCGCCAACTTTCTGAACGAACCATGGTGTGCTCTGTGAATGCTCCTCTACTAGAAATATTGTCGCGTAAGAAATCCTCGATTGTTGATAAGTGGGTCGAGAGATTTCTCAGTTATTACCCCTCGGAAAGTATGAAGTTCCTGTCGTCCCAGAAAGACAGGTTTGCGAATCCGGTCGGCTACACCATATCCAGCAGCGCCGGAGCGATCTTCGATGAACTTATAGGCGAAGGCGATTTCCTCGTGACCGAATTGCTGCTGAAGGATGTGGTGAGGATCAGGGCTGTCCAGGAATTCTCACCTTCGCAGGCAATAAGGTTCGTCTTCGATCTTAAAGAGATAATGCGAAGTGAAATCGAAAACGAGTCCGGCGGCAAGGGATGGCGGGAAGAATTCACTGACATCGAGTCAAGGATAGACGATCTTGCTTTGGTCGCTTTCGACACTTACATGGAGTCCAGGGAGAAACTCTTCAAGATCCGCATCGATGAAGTAAAAGCCAGATCCTTCCAAACAATGGTGGCAAATGGATCCGGGATGAATAAAAAGGAGGGAACGAACGATGAGTGACGACGCGCCATTTAAGTCCGGCTTTCCTTGGATGCAGGCGAGACGCATCGAAACATCTTGCGGTGAAGGGAATAAGAGATGAACGCCGTATTTTCGCTTGTTGCGATCGTTGTAATAATAGCTGCCGCGTTCCTCGGGGCGAGCGTGCCGAGGCTTGACTTGCTGTTTGGGGTCGTGTTTCCTTACGCCGCCATTACGGTATTTCTGACGGGCATAGTCTACCGTGTGATTAAATGGTCGACGTCGCCTGTGCCTTTTCACATCCCGACTGTCGCCGGGCAGCAGAAGTCTCTCCCGTGGATCAAGGACAGCCCGTTGGAGAGCCCCCATAATGCCTGGGGCGTTGTCGGAAGAATGGCTCTCGAGATTCTGTTTTTCAGGTCGCTCTTTAGAAACACGAAGATGGAGATGAAGAACGGGCCTAAGCTGGTATACGGAAGCAGCAAATACCTGTGGCTGGGGGCGATAGTGTTCCATTGGTCCATGCTGATTATCGTGCTGCGTCACCTAAGACTTTTCATGCAGCCGATCCCATCGTTCGTGTTGGGACTCGACAGTCTGGACGGTTTCTTCCAGGTGGGATTGCCCGGGCTCTATATGACGGATGTTCTTATCCTCATTGCGCTGACGTTTCTTATCTTGAGGCGGCTCACAGTTCGAAGGATACGGTATATCTCGCTGGCTTCGGACTATTTTCCTCTCTTCCTCATTTTCAGCATTGCGGCTACCGGCGTCCTGATGAGGTACTTCTTCAGGATTGACCTCGTGAACGTTAAAGAGCTGGCCGTCGGATTGTTCTCGTTTCATCCCGTCGTGCCGCAGGGAACAGGAGTATTGTTTTATGTCCACCTCTTCCTGGTGTGCACGCTCATCGCATATTTCCCGTTCAGCAAGCTTATGCACATGCCGGGCATCTTTCTGTCTCCGACAAGAAACCTGGCAAATAACAGCCGCATGAAGAAGCACGTCAATCCCTGGAATCGTCCGGTGAGAGTTCACACCTACGAGGAATACGAGGATGAGTACAGGGAGAAGATGAGAGAAGCGGGATTACCTTTGGACAAGGAATAGAAATGGCCGGACCGAAATTAAAACCAGAAGAATTAGCCAGCAAGATCAAGTACAATCTCCCTCCGAAGGGCTGGATGGATCAGCCTGTCGAATTCAGGGAAGGGACTTTCAACTACAGCGGCAATCCAAAAAACATCGAGTACCTTCAGCTTCCTAATCCGAGGAAGTGGCAGCCGACGGATCCTGACTGGCAGCTTCCCGAGAACTGGAAGGAAATCATACTCGAAGGACTCAGGGACAGGCTGCACAGGTTCCGCTCGTTACAGATCTTCATGGACATTTGCGTGCGATGCGGAGCTTGTGCCGACAAGTGTCATTTCTTCATTGGCTCCGGCGATCCGAAGAACATGCCGGTCATGCGTGCGGAGCTGCTCAGGGCCGTGTACCGGAATGACTTCACGCTCGCAGGGAAGGTCTTCGGGAAATATGCGGGTGCGCGCGAGCTCACACTCGACGTCGTGAAGGAATGGTTTTACTATTTTTACCAGTGCACGCAATGCCGCCGCTGTTCAGTCTTTTGTCCTTACGGCATAGACACCGCAGAGATAACATTGCTGGTCCGCGAACTATTGAGCCTCATAGGTGTCAACA
>JAJZNW010000010.1 GCA_021811615.1 Bacteroidota bacterium | reverse complement strand
CGGTATCCTCATCAGCAGTAATTACGGGAACTCCCGCTTCACTACGTTTCACCTTCGTCTCGCAGTCATGTTTCAGATCCACGAGCTTCTGAACGAAACCTGAGGCAGTAGCACGAGAAAAATCTCGCGGTGATTTCGCCAAGTCCCGGATTTGATCGATGGACAGCTTGAGAAGGTCGTCATACGAAAGAGGTATAGTATAGAGCCCTGAAACCGAATGCCTTGTGTTCTCGATCCGATACAGAGCAACATGAAAGTATATGTCTAAATCAACCACGTCTTCGAATCCCTGACTAAGCTCCCTGGCTATGGCAGCCTGAATTTTCGGGAGGTCCTCTGAAGGGCTAAAGCCGCCGAAGAGTTCAGCAGGAATTTCCAGGTGAAATCCCTTATTACCGCTGAATTGAATTCTCAGGGAGTCAGGGTCCACGTTGAAGTCGGATTTCAGTCTAGCGGTCAAGCTTCTGGTCACCGCCAGCGCCCGATCGAGGTCATCTTTTACGTCGATATCAAGGACAAGCTCACTTGCCGCAACTGGTTTCTTGTATCCGGAAACGGTCTTCTTCCCGCGGATATCCTTCTGCGCTTCAGCATATTTCACGAGTCCCTCGTTATGCTGGTACAGAGATCGAAATGATTCGTCCTGGTTCTTAAGTGAATGTTCGAAATTTATAGGTTTAAAGTTGTTTCGGTTCGATACGGAACCGATCGCGTATTCGCGAATATTAAAGTTGTTTTCCATTATTAAATCATGGATTAAATTGTCCGGCCAGCCTTGGACAACACGTCGAAGGCTATATGCCGGATATATATTCATGAGTTTACGGGTTTATCGGTTTACGGTTCTAAGCGGTGATCTTAGGGTACTCGTGCCACTGACGGCCGTCGAGTTTATCGCCCAAGTGCTTCGGATGTCTTCCGGAGTACTGCTTAAAGTAGAATGGGATGCCTTTCGCGACGCATTGATCCCGGAGGTCACGAGCCCAGTCGATGTCCATCGTTCTGAATTTCTCTCCGGATTCTCCACCGACAACGACCCAGTGAATCCCATCGAGATCCAGGTTAGGCAGCGGTCCGAGAAGAGGTTCCAGCGAAAGCCATTTTATTTTTGCAGGGACCTGCTTCAGCAAATCCATGCGATCTAGAACGGCGCTGTTCTCAACAGATACGCCGACCCATATATTATCAGTAAAGTTGAGTTCGGAAGACAACGCCAGCAGCCGCTCAGGTCGTTTAGTAAGTACCTGAAACGTATGCTGCGGACACGCGTTCATTACCGCAAATACTTTCTTTATATAATCGTCGGGCACATCATCATGGAACAGGTCCGACATCGAATTAACAAATATTAGTGAAGGCTTCGAAATGGCCTTAGGCTCACTGAGTCGAGATGGCATCAGTTTCACCTTAAATCCATCCGCATATATTTTGCTTCCCTTCGCCTTCAAATCGTAGGCCATGCGCTCCGCATAGCAGTTCTTGCATCCCTGCGACACCTTGTCACACCCTATCGTGGGGTTCCAAGTCTTTTCGGTCCAGGAAATTCCAGTTTTATTATTCATAACTCTTAAAGAGTTTAACAAGCTCGATTACCGGAGCTCAGCGGTCTCGCCGAACAACGTCGCCGACGAGTATTTTCGGACCAACCTCGAATAGGCAGCCCCTCACCTATAGTCAGATTTTTCAGGATCGATTGGAGATCGAAACGAAAAGGTCAGGAATTTGTGTGTTTTGAGGGAAAGCGGAGGGTTTGAGTTTTCAGAATTGAGGTGGGATTGAAGACCGACTAGTGGATCGTTTCATCCTAATCGTCGTCATCCTCCAAGTCGTATCCATGTGGATTTTCCTTCGCATCCGAGCTGTAGTTGTCGAGATCGACATTCCGGTCTCTCCGAGGCTTCCCCCTCTTTGACTTGGAGGACATTATGTCCCGGGCTTTGTCTTCAAGTTTCGAGTCGACATGCTCCATTGCAGATCTGTAAAGGGCCTTAAGTTCTTCAGACGGCGCAAATTTTTTGCTGTCGTATCTTTTCATTAGTTCTTTCTTCAGACTCAGTAGGAATGCTTCATCTTTGAGCGTTCGTGCCCATGTGGTATCAGACCACGAAGTGCTGCTCTCCAAATCGGAAAGAGCTAGGTTTCCCCGGTTCAGTTTTTTCACCGCCTCAATGTACTCCTTGATCATGCTCTTCGCATCACGTGCGGATCGATTGGGATTGTCGGTATCAGGCTTCGACTTGGAAGCGGGCTGGCGCAAGAGGTCTTCGATAGCCTCAACCCACCTTTCTGCCTCCCACCGTTTTGCTTGAGACGGATAGTCAAGGTGCCTGTGGCTCTTTACTTCTGATCGCCAATGGGCAAGGAGGGCCGTGAGGTCAGGGATGCTTTTATCCTTAAGCGATTTCTTCGCCTCGTCGATAAACTGTTTCTGGAACTTAAGTTGCTCTTCGTAGCTGCGGGAATGAATGATTTCGATTATTTGAGAGATGTCCATAGCGTGGCAACTCTGAGCTAGTTGACGGTCCTGTTAAGTGGCTTTTGCGACGATGCGCATGGCTTGTTCAAAAGTAATAAAATAGCATGGTATTTCACACGACCATTCCAGGCAAGTTCCACGGCGCCTCGCCATGAAAAAAAAAGTATAGCGAAGCAATACCGCATCGAATCCCACCAACTCGGCGGCCAGTTGCAATTCTCTTCTAGACTGCCTAAACTCATGAAAACATGGGATAGGGTATGACGGGCAAAACATTTGGGCTTAAGGCAGAAATAACTACGGCAGATCCAGATGGCATAGAAGCGGCGTTAGCTGACCTGGTTGGAGTGAACGCAATACTTAAGACAGACAGAGGCTTCAGGGTGAATACGACCATGACAGGCGAAAATGCGCGAGATCTAAATCGGTCTTTACTGGCAGCCCTGAGGCGAGTATCCAAGATGACAACGCTGAGAGCCGAGTGGACAGCTGACGGAGTGACTGAAAGATTCTTTGATTATGTGCCGAGGGGAGTCAGGGAGGCTTGAAGACAGGCGACGACGTGATCCCCGCGGACGTTATGCGTCATGTCCGCGCGCCCGGGAATGTAGGCCGACTTTCTTAGAAAGGGTTGTGTGTCACGAAGTGACGGATTAATTTTCGAGCAATGAGTAAGGGGAAAGATCATGGGCGCGCGTCCACGTACGCATAACAGGTGGGATAAAGACGCTCCGCTAAGTTGTGGCTATCAGGTCGCTTCATGGCGCGCCCATTACATGACCCCTCTAAAGGTTGCGCGCCACGACTTTATCCCACCGGACGTTAGCCGTCATGCGGCGCAATGCATTCCACGAAAATCTGAGAGGTACCCATGAGTAATTGGACAGATTGGAGAAAACTTGCAGAGAAGAATAAATGGTTCAACGATGAATTGGACTATGATGGACCTTCATGCTATGAACTCGGAATAGGCGGCCCAAATGGAGGAAATATTCAGCCCAAATATGTAGGAGAAACCAAGGATGAAAAGAAGCGAATGAGTCAGTACGCTGCCAATGGTTCTCACCTGGGCCACCTGATTGACGACGCATTGCGCAGGGGCTGGTCACTGTATTATCGTGGACAAGCCATGAAGTCAAAAGCAGACGCTAAAAAAATGCAGGACAACCTTCTTTCGAGTTATCTCTACGACTGGAACACCCAGCTTAACGAAGACGATGACGATTAACCAACTGGCACAGTCCTTTGAACTGAGGAGATTAAGGAGAACCCATGAAAAGGATCATATACAGTTCAATTCTAACGTTTATTTTTCTACCTGCTGTTTCATTTGCCCAACTGCCTGACCTTACCGTTCCTTCTGGAGGATTTACTCCGAGCTCCATCGCAAGAGGCGGACAATTGACAATTACTGCGACCGTTAAGAACGACGGTACCGCGAACTCAAGTAGGAGCCATTTGTACTTCTATCTGTCACCGACTACCACCATATCCAACGGTGACCTGGTCGGTTGTCTATCCGTTGAACCTTTAGCCGTCGGGGCAAGCAGTGAACCAAAGCAGCTTGTGATTTCCGTGCCTACCACTTTGCCAGCTGGCAACTATTATGTCGGTTGGGTGGTTGACCCGTTCAACGAGGTGGCCGAGTCTAACGAGAATAATGGTTTCTATTTGCAGAACAGCGAACTCACAATAACAAGCAGCATCATCTTTGGACGCCACATACCATATCCAATCATCCTCATTCACGGTCTCCACAGCAGCGACCAAACTTGGGATTCTCTTGCGTCTCAGCTCGGGCAGTTCGGATGGTCGTTTGGGGGGAGAATGGATTATTGTCTCAACTACGATGATAATCTTTCAACGTCTATCCTCGCAAATGATATCCATGACTTCACTACACAATCGGCTTTGAACATCGGAGATTTCTATACCATAAATTTTGACGTCAACCCCAATGGCATACCATATAATGACACCGTTGAAAGCAATCAAGCCGCGATCGTCAAGCAAGGAAAAGCGTTGCAGTCTGCCATAAAGCATGTCTTAGACAAGACGGGGGCCAACAAGGTAATTCTCGTGGCACACAGCATGGGTGGCTTAGCAGCCCGCGAGTACCTTCAGAATCCCTCCGACTGGCAATCTGATGGAAGACATCATGTGGCTAAGTTGTTGACTATAGGCACCCCTCACGGCGGAAGTGATGAGTGGACGTTGGGTGGCATTGCGGGAATAGACGGCTACTCGGAGGCAGTTAGAGATCTGCGTTGGTCATACTCGAACGGGGATGCAGGAGTCTACCTTTTTGGTGGCAACGAGAACAACTTGGCGTCGCTTGGGTTTCACAATACCGATGTAAATTGCAACGGGTCTATTGGAGACAGTATCGTTGGCTTGAATCAGAAGGACCTTCCGTCTGACTTAGCCTATGCATGCGTGATAGGAGTTTGGTCGTTATCAGGTACCGGCGACGGCCTCGTGAATGCCTCGCGCCAGAATCTGAACAACTACTATAATATAGGCGCAGACACTTTCCAGGTCAGTTCGTTTCATACAGCTGAACCTGAGCAGATCCCTGTCATTATTCAGGGCTTAGATGAACCGACTTACTTCAACCAAGCCTATCGAGTCGGGATGGATACGTCTTACTACGGCTTGATTACAGTTCAGAGTCTGGCTAATTCCTTCACTGATGATTATGACGATTACACATTCACCCTTTCTGGCAGCAGTCAGGTAAATGTGGAAGTTGAAGACATCGCCGTTCCACAATTAAGCATCGCAGTCTTTGATTCAGGGTTTGTCAGAAAGTTCATCGCTTACAGTAATTCCATGAGCCAAATTGACACCACGGTCATTCTTGGGGTCGGCAAGTACTACTTTGAGATCGAAGCCCAGCCGGCGTCATACAGCTGGATGTTCCCCTACTTGTTCAAACTCCACGCTACACCCGTCACGGCGGTGCAGAATCCTTCCACTCAAATCCCCGACGGTTACTCTCTACTCCAGAATTACCCGAATCCCTTCAATCCTGCGACAATTATATCATTTGCCATTCCTTCCAGAGTTTTCGTTTCGTTGAAGATTTATGATGTTCTGGGTAGGGAGGTTGCCGATCTTATCGATAAGGAAATGGCTGCGGGTATCCATCGGGTTTACTGGAACGCTTCAGGTATGCCGAGTGGGACTTACTTCTATCGCCTGAATGCTGGCACTTTCAGTCAGACTAAGAAACTACTTCTGCTTCGATAGAATGTCATGGTTGCCTAGTGCGCCGCACGAACGGCTAACACGCGCAAAAAAGATGCTCGACTATTATATATTGTCGTTCTCGCTTCATGCCGCGCGCGGAGAAAGGGCCGAAAGGCGCGGCGCGAACGTGATTGCCGTGGACATTATGCGCCATTGGTTCGCCTCTTTTCTAAAGACTAATTACAAGGAGTACTATGGACAGCCTATATGTGTTCCTTAAATCAGTCGAGAATGCTCCTCAGTCGGTTCAGCACATCTCGCTACTGATTGCACTGTTGGCGGTTTTCTTTGGGCCAATAATGAGTTATTTTACGACAAAGCTAACGACACGTTCCCAACTCAAGTCAATTGAACAACAGACTTCGGCCCAAATTTCTATTGCTCAACACACCGTTAAGTCCCAGGTGCTGTCAGGAAACCGTCAGCAATGGATCAATACTCTACGCGATAACATTTCGGAGTTTATAGCTCTGGTAGGGATGTTCTCGGCTAACATCCTACCGAAAGACACCGCCAGAGAAAAATTCGAGAGGCTAATACAAATCAGGCTCAAGATTTCTCTTCTACTCAACATGTCGGAAGAGGATCATCAGCAGTTGAACTCCTTTCTGAATCAAGCCACTTCCCAAATCATGGATCAAATAGCCAAGAATGGAATCACCACCGATTTCCAAAAGACTCGTGATGATATTGTTACCCTATCGCAGAAGATCCTCAAGAGAGAATGGGAACGTGTCAAAAAGGTCGAGTGACATGGACCCTATTTCAATCGCTGACTTGCGGGCTTGCCTCATATCGAACCAACGGGCGCATAACATGCCCCTATAGAAAAGAATGTCAAGAGAAAACAGGATCCCATTAGGAAAAATAATTCCTTCGTTTCCTTGCATTCGGTCTCACAAGCCGCCTATAGAAAAGAATGTCAAGAGAAAACAGGATCCCATTAGGAAAAATAATTCCTTCGTTTCCTTGCATTCGGTCTCACAAGCCGGGTGTGGCACGTCACTGGTGTGGCCCGGGTGTGGCACGTCAC
>JAJZNW010000091.1 GCA_021811615.1 Bacteroidota bacterium | reverse complement strand
GTTAGCATTTCGGTTAGCACGGGCGAAAAAAGCTTTTAAAATGACAGGAAAAACGGCAGTATGACGGTTTGCTAAACCGTCATACTCTGTAAAGGGGTATCGAGGGTTCGAATCCCTCCCTCTCCGCCAACCTACGCTAGAGCTTCGGTTGGCAAGCTCTCCTGCCTGAAGTCCCGGAAACGTACCCTTCATCGCTGTAATTCTATTGACTGTAGACTCAACGTCGAAACTCCTGAGCCTTTCCGCAGACTCACCCTTGGCCTCAACTTGCCGGGATGCGATTGCGCAAGCACACGGAATGCACGCCGTTTATTTCTGCCGAAGAGCATGACTTCAAGGACCGCAATATCCGCCTGTAGCGAAAACTCTTCGTGAAAAGCGAGTGACTAAGCTTTGCTTAACCAGCTCTCCCCATATTTCGCGTGATACCGATTCACAAGCCAGATTCCTGCCACCGTGGCGTTGATGCTCGAGAAGAATATATCTGAGAACCAATGAGCGGTGTAGTATAGCCTCGATAAAGCATCAAGGACGGCGATCAAAATCCAAAGGAATTTCCAGAGTTTGTTCTTAAAGAAGCCTGCCATCACAATCGCAAGCGCAAATGAGACAGCAGCATCGCCGGATGGAAACGACAAATACGCATTCGGCCCCGTTATCAATGGGCTGAACGTCAAATTGCCGTGCCACTGGTTCGGCCTCCATCGCCCTACGAGCGACTTGAGGGCTATCGTAATTGCTCCGGAATAAAGAAAAGACTGGGCAACAAGTAAACCACCCGCGCGAATTTTTTCTGAGTTGAACAGAAGCCCGAAGAGATAGAGGCCTGCGAAAATCCAGAGAGTTACTTTTCCAGTTCCAAAGATGTGAACGAATCCGGCAATCCTGTTTTCGATCGGGTTGTGAATCGTCATAAAGTAGTACCTGAAAGGCTCGTCGAAATAGGCCGAGATAAATACGACAAGCAGGATTTCCACGAAGATCAGCCATTGCTTCAACTGCCACTTCTTCGGTGTTGAGTAGTACTTCCCCCATTGGACCCAAAGTTCCTTGAAATCCTTTCCGATTGCTTTTAAGCGGCTTTTCAATTCTGCTCCTTTTGAATGGTGGTACTTAGTTCGGAATCACTTAAATAAGAGTCGGTTGTTTGTCCCGGTTCATTCAATAGATATAGGGTATGAACCTCTTCGTCCGCTGTCTGTACACTCTATAGGGCTCTCCGAATTTTTTCTCATCGAATTCTTCCTCGGCGTTTACCGTGGCTGATATCGTGAACCCGACACCGACCAGCAGCAACGCCCAGAATTCGGAAGGCTCCTTGATGAAAAGGCCAAGCGACAGAAACACCAGCGCTGAATAAAGCGGATGCCTGATGCTGCGATATATCCCGGTTTGGATAAGCAGGTCCGCCGACTCGGGATCAGCGTGCCTCCGCTCGAATGATATTCTCAAGCCCAGGATGCCGAGGCACAGCGCGACGGCAATGAGAGTCCAGGAGATTATCTGGAGCGGCGAGAGCGGATCTTTGAGCCACACCGGGATACTGGACATAATAAGAAGCAAAACAAACTCGAAAGTGAAAAACCTGTAGTAGCCGTACGAACCTCTATTGCGCAGATCCTTCCTGCACAGGTAGACGATCCCCATCGAAAGGACGAAGAATATGAACAAGGACGTCGCTTTATCGCCCATACGCTGGTTCGGCAAAAATGGGTTTTCGGCAAACGGGGTAATAGAAAGTCACGAAAGTAACCGGCACTTCTCCTGATGACTCGATATTGTCACCGACAAATTAGTACTACACCCCAAGATTACCAAGCGATGGCAGTTCCGAGGGGACGAACAGCCTGCGGAGAATTGCACCGCAGGCTGTTCGAATTACACGCTTAGTGTTCGGGCGGGAATGCAGGCATAAAAGGAGGCGGAGGAGGAATTGTTTTCGGTTTCTCCTTTATCTCCTTCATCAGATACTTCACCGCCTCGTCGATCTGCGGGTCCTGTCCTTCCGTCACAAGTTTCGGCGTCTCGTCCACCTTTATGTCCGGATCCACACCGTGGTTCTCAATGATCCATTCGCTCTTCATCCCGTAAAGTGAGAACTGGGGAGTGGTCACATATCCGCCGTCGACGAGCGGTCTGTAACCCACTATTCCTCTGACGCCTCCCCACGTCCGGGTACCGATGAGCGGACCGAGTCCGTACTTCCTGAAATAATACGGAAAGATGTCGCCGTCGGAGGCAGAGTAATGGTTAATCAGGCAGGCCATGTAACCATTGAATACCGGCTGCGGGATTGTGGTAGGAGCTCCATGCCGCGACATCGACATGCCGACGAGAATTCGTCTCAGTCGTTCGAGGATAAGCTGGTCCACGAAGCCTCCACCATTATAGCGCTCGTCGATTATCAGGCCTTGCTTGGTTATCTGCGGGTAGTATTGCTGTACAAAAGCGTTCAAACCGGCAGCTTCCATATCAGGCAGATAAACATAGCCTATCTCTCCATGCGACAGACTGTCCACCAACCTTCGATTACTTACGATCCAGTTATTGTACCTAAGGTTAAGTTCGCTCGCAATCGGGTTCACTTCGACAGTCCATGCACCTTTGAGTTCCGGTTTCGAGTTCACGAGCAGCGACACTGTCGTTCCGACGGTATTCTCCATCACGCTGTCGATGCTCATCGGGAATTTCACCGGGAGATTGTTGATCGCGAGTATGTAATCGCCCTGCTTCACGTTAACACCTGGCATCGTGAGTGGTGATCTTCTGTTCGGGTTCGTGTTCAACCCAATCATAATCTTGCTAATCTGGTAATAACCTGTGGCCTTGTCGAGAGAGTAGTTGGCACCGAGGAGACCGGTAATCGTCCTGTGGATTTCAGGATAATACCCGCCGCCTACGTAGGTGTGTGAATTTTGAAGCTCGCCGATCATGTTGCTTATGATGCCTGTCAGATCGTATCGGTTGTTGACATAAGGGAGCAGCGCTTCATATTTCTGCTTTTCGGCTTCCCAGTTCACTCCGTTCATGTCCGGTGAATAGAAGAACTGCCGCTCGAGCCGCCAGGCCTGATCAAAGATTTCCCTCCACTCCTGGTGAAAATGGACGAACATTTTCATGTTCGACAGATCAAGCTTGCCGTCACCGACCTGGTGGTCCGCAGGTTTGGAGCTGATAATTCCGAAGGTCTTGCCGCTCTGATACATTATGCTTTCGCCGTTCGCAGACAGGTCATAATTGTCGACAGGCGAAATCATTTTTGTATCCTTGCGGTCAGTAAGGCTGTAACAGCGCAGTGCCGATTCTTCTCCAGACGCGTTGCCGGACAGGCCCATTGTCGGGAAGGTCACATAATAGATGTTGCCATCGGCTTCGCTCAACCCGCCTATGTTGTTCGCGGGAACCGGTACCTGCACCGCCCTCGATCCCAAACCTTCGAAATCGATTCTTACTTCTTTGGATTTCTCAGACTTGGGCGCATTCTTTTCCGGTGCGGCTTTAGTTTGTGAATTCTCCCGTCCGGTCACCTTGACCTCATCGTTCACTGGGGTGAAGGGAGAACTGCTGTCGGCCTGCAAGGTAGCGACATAGATCCCGGTAGTCTTAGTGTTCGTGAACTCCATATCGAAATTCCCGATCACGCCGTTATATGTTCGGTCGGACAGGAAGATCAGGTACTTCCCTGCCTGATCGAAAATCGGATCATAGTCGTTGGTGTATCCATTCGTGACTTCGTGAGTCTTTCCGTCGGCAAGCGAATAGATATAGATTGAGGTGAACGTGTTCGCGTGGTGTTTCGCGTAAGTGACATAACGGCTGTCAGGCGACCACGAATAGCCGTTAAATTGCCATACGGAATCTTTGTCGATCAGGACCGGCTTCTTGTCGGCGATATTGACGTACCACAGTCTGAAGCTCTGATCTGTATAAAGGATATTCTTGCTGTCCGGCGACCATATCATATGGTCGAGATATTCTTTGTTGCCGTGAGTAATCTGGACAGCTTCGGAATTCAGTTTGTCCTCGCGCAGGTAAATTTCTTCCTCGCCGGTCCGATCGGAAATGTAGGCAATGTATTTCCCGTCAGGAGACCATACGGGGTCTTTGTCGTCGACTCCCGAAGTGTTCGTAATATCTCTGGTATTGCCGGACTTCTTGGGCACGGTGAAGATATCGCCGCGAGCCTGGAAGACAGCTCTCTCTCCATCGGGAGCCAGGGCAAAATCCATAATATCTTTGCCGGCATCGACCCATTTCGGCATAGCGAGCGATTCGTCGTTTGGTATCGAGATATCGAGCTTTCTCAATTTGTCGCCGGGCAAATCGAGGACGTACAGGTAGCCGCCATTCTCAAAGACAATCTCGTTGGTATTGAGTGAACCCCAGCTGCAATCGAAATCCTTAAAGAATGTGATCTGCTTGAATTCCTTTGTTGTCAGATCGTAGGACCAAATATTCTTTCGCCGGTCGGCGCCTCTATCCGAAATGAAGTAAATGGTGTTCTTGTACCACATCGGATCCGTGTCTGTACCCTTCCAGTCGCCGATCTGTTCCTCATCCATCGTCTGCATGTTATGGATGTATATCTTCTGTGCCATCCCACCATAGTAGCGTTTACGCGCTCTGAAATTCCTGAAGATCCTGTTGTAGGCAAATTCCTTACCGCTTGGTGAGAAGCTGAGGAGGCCTCCCTTCGGGACAGGTAATTGGACCGGCATGCCGCCTTCGACGGATATCGTAAAGAGGCTTCCGAACCAGGTGTTGAATGTCTGCATGCGCGAGAGGAAGACGATATTTTTCCCGTCGGGAGTCCATGTTATGACCTCGTTATTAGGTCCCATTCGTTCAGGAATTCCATCGTCGTCCTGTCTGAATGTAAGCTGGCGCGGCTGGCCGCCTTCGGCGGGCATGACATAAACATTAAAGTTGCCGTCATATTGACCTGTGAATGCTATCCATTTCCCATCCGGGCTGAATTTCGGAAACAGCTCGAGGCCCGGGCCGGAAGTAAGTCTTCTGGCAACGCCGCCCTGGGCGGAGACTTCATAGATGTTACCCGCATAGACAAACGCGACCTTATCGCCATAGATATCTGGGAATCTCAAGAGCCTTGCGTCGTTCATAGCAAAGGCGGATGAGGCAAGAAAGAAAAAAGCTATAACAAGCTTTTTCATTGTTAACCTCCTGGTTTTGATTAATCTAAAGTGAACCATGGTCAGAATAAAGGTGGGAAAAAAAGGGAACGATCGCCTCCCCCGGGCGGCGATCGCATTGTGCTTAATAATTTCCAAGGTAGATCAGGGGGTTCAATACCTTTCTACTTTGACGGATGAAATACCCGCATCCGCTTCGATGAAAATCTTCTTCTTAGAGGCCTCGTAATTTGGCGACCTGTAATAATCGTCGTTTCCTTTCACGAACCCGTGAAACGACTTACTGGATAGTTCGACTTTGTCTTTTATGCGGCAGCCGACGGTGGAAGGCACATATACAGTAAGCGACGAAACCCCGGTCTCCAGGTACAATCTTGTGGTATCGGACCTGGCTCCCAGCCTGATTTTTATGGAAGACGCGCCCGCCTTTATGGTGGCACGCCTGACGACGTACGGCGTCAAATCGAAATTCGCCTTACAGGCGCCGACATCGAGATCGAGGTCCCAGGCGGGTCTGGTGTTGAGACTGAGATCGACGGTATTCCTTGACTGTCCGAACGTCCACCTGTCATCCCTCCCTTTCAACGTGAGCTCCATCGTCTGGGTCGCCCCATTCTTATCCGAGTCAAAAGTGTAGTGGCCGATATTGGATTCTGTGTTGGCCCGAAACAGTTCGGATGTGGTATCATCGAGGGTAAATGAACCCGCACCAGCTTTGATTGTAAGGGATGCGTTATCCACACCCTTTCCGAGGTCCTGCGTGAACTGTTGCGATTGGACGTCTCCTCCTCGTCCTTCGAAGAGATTACTGATGCGTCCCCATCCCTCGGAGGCTGCCGAGACAATCCATGCGATTACGAGTATAAGAGTGAGGGCGTAAAGAGCCGCTCTCCATTTGGGATTCGAGACGAGGACAGAAATGCCGGCAAGTACGAGTAGTATCGGCCACAACCTGAAGATGAAATGCCAGTTGAGGCGGAGGATATCGAAATTCGAGAGAAATATTGCTATGCCCAGGAGAACGATGAGCACACCGGCAAACAATCGGCTAACTTTCATGGGGTTCTCCCTTCTCGTTCCTATGAACAGAGTTCATTATCATGGCGGCTCCGATGCCGACGAGAATCAGCGGCCACGTATCGGAGAAATCGAAATTCGGCAGGTAATTGTTCGCAAGGAAAAGGGCTCCGAGTACCACCAGCACTGTACCACCCACCATGCTATGACGGTGTTTTCGTTCCTGGTAATCATGAATCGGATTTTTTTCATCCATAACCTTATCTCCTTCTGTAGACTTCGACTGGGATTCAAAATAGATTTTGTCGTTAGGGACGACTATCCACAAAATTACATACGCAAGTACTCCCCAACCGCCTGCGAGAGTCGCAAGCACGAAGATAACCCTGACAAATACAGGGTCGATGTCGAAATACTCTCCGAGTCCGCCCGCGACTCCGGCTACGACCCGATTTCTTCTAGACCGATACAATCTGCGTTCCATATTCCGACTCCTTTTGAAAGAGCTTACGAGCGCACTCACGAAAGGTTTCCGCAGCTCGGTACTCGGCGCACGTGAGAGATTGCTCCGGCAATTAATGATGGCAAAAAAAAATCCCGGTTGATGTTGATCA
>JAJZNW010000143.1 GCA_021811615.1 Bacteroidota bacterium | reverse complement strand
GGGTATGCTCATATCGCCGTTGTTGAGGTTGTCTTCGACGTCTTTGAGGAACTTTGTGAGGGAACCTTTTCCCTGCGCCTTACGGAGCGAGAAAATGCGCTCGAACACGTATGTGAAAACCATTATCGAGAGCATGATGAGCAGAACTACAAGTGGACCTCCCTTTGTGATGAAGCCGGGAAGGAAATAGGAGTAGACCACGTAAGCGATAGCAAAAGCGACGATAATGAGAACCGTCGCGAACAGGCCTTGTTTCATTTCAGTAAAGCCTCCTTCTGAAGGTTTTTGTTAATAATGTTGAATTGAGCAAAACTATTTCTTCTCTTTCGAGAAACTCGCAACAGCGTCGATCTGCGTGTCGCGCACGTCAAACACCATCGTCAACTTCGTCACGACAAAAATGTTCTTTATGTTCTTGTTGAGATTGGCCAGTTTGACCTCTCCGCCGTTCTTTGCATAGTGGGTGTGCGCCCAAATCAAAACACCGATCGCGGTGCTGTTCAGATAAGTGGTCTTGCCAAGATCGACAACGAGTTTTTTGTTCCCGTCATTCGATAACTTCGTGACCTCAGTACGGAGTTCGTCCGTCTCTTCGCCACCGATCAACTCGCCTTTCGGCTCGATGACCGCTACCTCCCCGTCCGCAAGCTTCGATACCTTCAACGCCATTTTCTCCTCACTTTAGTTTAGAGTTTCCTTGATTGAATTCGAAATATCAGAAATGCTGAAAGGCTTTTCAATGAATGCCGATACGAAGGCAGAAAGCGCCTTGCTCTGCATTTCACGCTCGGAGATTCCGACTGCAATCATCGGGACGCCAGGTTTTACTTTAGCCGCTGCCTCAACGAAATTTCCCAGCACTTTTTCGGGCATTTCACCGTCAACGATCAAGAGATCCACGCGCGCTTTGATCAAACGCTCCAGGGCCGCATCCAGATTGTACTCGCAATGGACCTGAAATCCGATTTGATGTAAATATTGCTTGATCAATCCGGACACCCTCAGGTCGCTCGCAGCTATCAGGACACTCCTGGTTTCTTCAGGTACACGCACGGCTCCATATTGTCAATTTAGATGCCGAACACGCTCAACTCCAAAATCAACGAATTAGACCAGCTTTGGAACCTTCCAGCACTCGGGGGTACTCATTATAATGTGTGTCAACGTGCAAATTGCAAGGAACCGACGAAGATTGCAAGCCCATTTCTTGAAGATCTGCCGATTGTACAGAACCGCCTCGACTCGTATGTCGCGAGCAGTATCGGCTGCGATACCGATGACTCGAATGGACTGCTTTCGCGCGATCCGAAAAGCGAAAACCATCCCCGTGTCCGCTCTTCCTTCCGGGCGTGTATCTCAATCGAGAAGCCGCTCACTTACGAAAGCACATCACAAGGCAATCCCATTTTGCTTGACTTCCGCCATATGCAGACTTAGATTAGTGATAGTCAACAGGGAGGAGACCAGGAGATGATTACCCATCAGGAAGTAAATCTTCTGCTGAATTATACGGCACGCGAGGGACTCGCAATCTCTTTCTATCTCAACACAGACGGCACCGAGCGGAACCGGAACATTTGGAATATAGAGACCAAGGACATAGTCAAAAAAGCGCGCAAGGATCTGGAAAACATGAACGTCAGCCGCAGGTATTATGAAGCGGCCGAGAACAGTCTGAGAAGGATCCAGAACTTCGTCAGCGCAGAAAACTTCGCTCCGCACTACAAATCCATCGCCATATTTTCCAACGCGGTCGAAAACTTCTACCAGGTCTACCACCTGCCCGTAGCGTTGAAATCCAGTCTGACTCTCGACACAAATTTCTATCTCAGGCCGCTCCTTGCGATGCTCGAAGAGCACTACCGCATCGGCGTCGTCCTGGCGGATTCGAGACGGTCAAGGCTCTTCGAAGTATATATGAATGAAATCGTGGAGCACAACGATTTCGCGACGAAGACAAAGCCGCCAAGGAAACCCCTCATGGAAACCTTCATGAAGCGGGAAAAGAACCTGATGCAGCGAAGGGAAGAAGAAACGAGGTATCACTTATCTTCGACAGCTGATGCGCTCAGGGCCCACTTCGCCTTGCGTCACTTCGACAAACTCGTAATAGGAGCGCGCAAACCCCTCGGCGATCATCTCGCGAGACTATTGCACCGTTCTCTGCAGTCGAATATCATCGCGGTAATGGAAATGGAAATAACCGAGAAGGAAAAGGACGTTCTCGCGAAAGCCATACAAGCCGAGCGAAACTTCGAAATGGAGGAGGAGCGCAAGCTCCTGAGGCGGATAAGCAGCGAGATTGAAAAAGACGGTTATGCAGTAAAGGGAATATCGCGGGTTTTGGAAGCCGCACAGGAATATAACCTGCAAACGCTGGCCGTCGCCGAAGACTACTCCGTGCAGGGAATGGTATGCCCGGAGTGCGGAATGCCTCATATCGAGAGACAGGATTGCGTTTGCTGCGGCAGGCAGCTTGTCGAGGTATCGGATGTAATTTACGACCTCGTTGAGGAAGCCGCCAGGCAGGGCGCGACGGTTCGTCACATCAGCGGCGAAAGCCTCATACCATCGCTTGAAAATGTCGCGGCGATTATTAAATTCAAAAGAGGTGAACTCGTGCGCATTGAGGAGGCTACCGAGAACGAATTCTGATTCCCGGATTTGGGGGCGGTTCGACTCCTCTCGATTCATACCTCTGTTGTTCGCGTAGCTCAATAGGTCGAAAAGGGATTGCTGTACCATCATGCGCCGGCATCGGACAGCCCCTTTTTAATGAGCGCACATATTGTATATTCAGTTAGATACAATTTAGGGATCAAGTAAAGGACCGGGTATCTTCCCGGGGAAATAATAAATCGAAAGCAATAACGAAGTTGCGCAACCAGATCAGATACAAGAAGAGATTCACGAAGCAACCCCGAGAGAAAGCAGTGGATGAAATCGCTTCGGAACAGGACATAAGAAAAGAGCTAGTCAAACTGTACCGGGAGGAATTCGGTAAATCTCCCGACATACTGACCAGCGCACCGGGAAGGATCAACCTTGTCGGCGAACACACCGACTATAATGGCGGATATGTCCTTCCCATCGCCATCGATCGCAGGACCTACACGGCCGCCGGCCGGAGAGGCGGCGAACTCTTCATTGCGTACTCGAAGGAACTCAGCAAGAAGACGTCGTTCGAAATCCAACCGGGGAAGTTCGAGCATTCAAACTTCTGGGTAAATTACATCAAAGGTGCATGCACCCTTTTGAGCGACATGTCCCCCGTGAAAGGCGTTAACTTTGCCATCGGGAGCACGGTTCCGAGAGGAAGCGGGTTGAGCTCGTCGGCGGCGTATGTCGTCTCCATCATCGAAGCCGTCTCCAGACTCCACGATATAAAGCTGAAGGACATCGAGGTACCGATCCTTGCACAACGGATCGAAAACGAATTCGTCGGCGTGCAATCCGGTATCATGGACCCGTTCGTCGCGAAATTTGCGCGCGAGAACAACGCAATCCTGGTGGACGCCCGCTCGCTCGAATACAAGTACGTCCCGATTTCAGACCGATGCTCCTTCCTCGTCTGCGTCACAGGCGTCAAGCGCGCCCTTGCCACTACGGAATACAACAAACGCCGGCAACAATGCCAGATCGCCGTCGTCGGCCTCGCCGAGAAGCTCAACCGCAACATCACCTCTCTGAGAGATGTCACTCTCGAAGAGCTGAAATGCCTGAAAAACGATTTCGACCCGACGCTCTACGCACGCTCGCTTCACGTCATCACAGAAAGCCAGAGAGCGCTCCAGACTTTCGCCGCGCTTGAAAACGACGATCTGGAGTTCGTCGGGAAACTGATGCTGGAATCACACCTGAGCCTGCGTTCCAATTACGAAGTCAGCTCGCCTGAGCTCGATGCGTTCGTCGAGATAGCGGAACAGAGCGAGGGAGTCTACGGTGCGAGGATGACCGGAGCGGGTTTCGGCGGAAGCGCCATCTGCCTGGTGGATGCCGACCGTGAAGATGAGCTCGCCATCGAGATCGCCGCCAAGTATAAGGCACGCGGCTTCGAGGGAGGATATGTCTTCATCGCAAGGACCGGCAGCGGATCCAAAGTAGAACACGCCTGACCTCCACCCGAGTCAAATCGATCCCACAGCCTGATTAAGCAGACGCGGTCCTACAGCCGTGTCGGATAGAAGCCGCAGTCCATTTATGCGCCGATCCCGGCGGACTCCATCTACACATCTATAATAGATGTGCACCGCACCCTATTTTTTCTCCTCGAATTTCAACGCGGCGGAGTTGATACAGTACCTGAGCCCCGTCGGTTTCGGTCCGTCATCAAATACATGTCCGAGGTGCGCCCCGCATTTGCTGCACTTCACTTCCGTCCTGATCATCCCAAATGTCGAATCCCTTTCCTCCTCTACCTTCGAGTCATCAACAGGCGTGAAGAAACTCGGCCAGCCTGAACCCGACTCGAATTTGGTCTCGGAATCGAACAGCTCGCTCCCGCAGCAGATACACCGGTACAACCCCTTCCCGTGGAAGTCCCAATATTTTCCGGTGAATGCCCGCTCAGTTCCCTTTTCCCTCGTAATATGGTACTCCTCCGGAGTCAATTCTTTCTTCCAGTAAGATTCATTCTTCTCTATCTTCTCTTCCATGTCAGCTCCATGCTTTTCATTTATAAACGCATGTTGAAGGACATCGGTTCTCGACCGCAGGAAGGTGACCGCCACCTCACCGGGAAATATCCACATAGGTATGACGGTCACAATCAAGCCGGTCTAACCAGATCCCTTACCGGGAGGTTTGCGCAACTTCCTCTTTCTTCATGAACTTTTGCGTCTTATCGAGTCCGGTCATCTCGGCGGAACTCTTCTCCAATACGGCGATGGTCGAGGTATCGGTATTGTAGACCGAGTTCAAGCCCTGCGGCTCCTGCGGCGGGTCTCCCATGTAGGGATCGCCGGGCTGCCACACGTGGTCTGCATGTTGTGGACGTCCTTCGCCGGCCCAGGCCCAGAAATTGGAACCGACGATCGGTGCTCCGGCCGCGGCACTGTCATACACCGCACTGAGAATGGTCTTGAAGTACCGGTCGCGGGCCGTGGTCGGTGTGCCCGGATCGTAAGCCTCGTTATCGCGTGGAAGTCCGAATTCCTCCATGACTATCGGCTTGTTCAGCTCACGCGCGAGATGGATCTGGAGGCCGATATAGTTCAACGCTTTAATGACGGTCGAATCGTAAGTGCCGGAAATGTCTTTCGCGTTGAACCATCCCCAGTTTTTCGGCCAGAGATGGAATGTGAGATAATTGATATACTTCGTCTTGAAACCGTTCAGGAAATAGGTCGTGTCCTGAAGCGTGCCAATGGTCCCCTCGCTTCCCGTGGTGACCAGATGATTAGGATCGAGTATGTGAATATAGTGCGCGGTGGAATCAATCCAATGGTACCAAAGATGAAGATATTCGGTGTTTCTTCCCGGCCGCGGCTCGTTCGCAAGTTCCCAGGCCATGATAGTCGGGTCGTCACGGTAGTAGAAGCCGTCATACTTGTTCTTCCGGTTCAGCAGATCGTAGACATAATTGTAAAAAAGTGTCTCCGCCTTTTTGTTCGCGTAGAAAGAGGCCGCATAGTCCATGAACGGGCCGTACCCTGAAATGCTGGGCCTGACTCCTCCTCCGCCGTTAGCCCAGTCGTTGTACTGTGCCATTCCACCTGACCACTGCCAGTAGTTCGTCAGGAAGATAACGGCGTGCATTCCGCGTTTGTGCATTTCGCTAAGGAGATAATCGAGACCGTCGAGGAGTTGTTTATTATACACACCTGGTTTTATCTGGATTGCGGGTTTCAGCGAGGAGCCCAGGTACGACAGGTTTGACCCGCCGAGGATCCTGAGGTTCGTTACGCCCATCGATTTGAGTTTGTCGAGTTCTCTTTTAAGCCTGGCCCTGTCACCGCCGGGGCCTTTGGAACCGAGGTAGCAGCCGTACCACAGGTTTGTGCCGGTGAAATAGTAAGGTTTCCCTTTGTACTCCAGTTGAGTGCCGTTCACTTTGATGAACTGGGGCTGCCAGAAGAACAGTGTTGAGCAGGAGCTGAGGAATAGGGACAATAGAAGCAGCTGAGCAAGTAGGAAAGACTTCCGCATGGGTTACTCTTTCGATGAAGTTTGTGAAAGTCCCGGAAGATGGCGAGCGACGTCCTGGTTCCTGGTAGCCGTCCGAATCTTCGGATGACTGCTTCGGGGACAGCCTCTGATGGTTCTGCACCAACCCGGTGTGCAACACTATGCCCGGCCAGGTTCAGCCGGGTGATTGAAGACTAAAGAATTTAAATCAGCAACTCATAAATTGCGACTCACCTTCCCTGCAAAACTGCGATTCATTCGAATGCCCGGTCGTCAATCGAGCTTCGGCCGTTTAGGTGAGCCGCGGTTGGGCCGGGCGTCGGATCTTACGCAGCTTAAGCGTGCACAGTCCACGACTCTGGTCGAAGACCATTCATCCCGCGAGATTACCGGCCGGTGTACAAGTCGCATCGGGAGTCCGCATGCCCTCAAGACTGCCGGGTAAGCATCACATAAGCAGGTGTGAAATGACAATAAGGAAAGCATTCGTAAATGAGGTTGAGAGAGAGCGGTGCTGGAGTTGTGCTCGTGGACGGGATTGCCGGGAGTTGAACTCACGGTTCATCCTTATCCCCTTCGGATTATAACACCCCTTCGGGGTTCAATATCTTCTCGTCTTTTCTTCTACAATAATTTCAGCCCTTCGGGCTTCGACCTGGCGATACACTACAGTTCAAGTTTCACGTCACATCGCGTTCCGTTGTCTGCCCTTTACAACTCGCGTCCTTGTAACGCCGAAGGCGTGACACTATTTTAGAACCATTCATCATAACAACCGTA
>JAJZNW010000025.1 GCA_021811615.1 Bacteroidota bacterium | reverse complement strand
CCCGCCAAAATCCTCAAACCCAACCTCTTCCTTCCTGAACTCCGAATCCCTCTTCCCAATCCTGTACTTAACAGCCCCTTGCGCTCCCCAAATCCAACATACTACTCTTCTACATCGGATTTCAGGTATTTACCGTGCCGATCAGGCCAGGAAGTCTCCTGATAAGTTGTCAGAGAGCGATGATCGTGGGAACGCTTGGCCGGACGTGTTGCAGGCGAATGCAGTTCAGTCTCGGCTGGAGATTCGTTGAAAGTATCAGACCCAACCAGGATTACTATCCTGAGCGGTCCTCCAACGGCTGGAATATGTTGGTAAAGCTTGAAGATTGAACCTGGCCGATTACGCAAAATTTGCCTTCGCTTCATCGGCTGACTATCTTAGCCGAGTAAAAAGGCGGGGACCGGCTTGTCCCTGTCAGTCATCGGTCAAATTTAATCGGAGCAGTCGGTATGAAGAGAAGGAAATTCTTTGAACTCATGGGAATGGGAGCCGGTGCTGCGGCGGCCCTTCCGCTTACATCAAAGGTGAAAACACTTCAGGCGGTAATCTCCAAAGATGTCATTCCGAATTTTCCAGTATCCGAGTGGCAGTCTGTAGTCGACGAAGGGTGGGGACCCACCGGTGCTGCTGTAGGCCCCGGTACATGGGATGGAGTCCCTCTCAAAGCTCCGGCTATTCTCGGTCTCTACGGTGACGGGCCCTTCAGACCCGCATGGAACTCGCTTCTTGAATATGAAGCGCCCGAATGGTACCGCGATGCCAAGTTCGGTATCTGGGCACACTGGAGCCCGCAATGTGTTCCGGAGGACGGAGACTGGTATGCCCGAAACATGTACATCCAGGGGCAGGGACAGTACGATAACCAGCTCTCTCATTACGGTCATCCTTCGAAGTTCGGCTATAAAGACCTCTGCGCTCAGTGGACTCTATTGAACTGGGAGCCGGAAGAACTGATAGAGCGCTACAAGAGAGCCGGTGCGAAACTCTTCCTGGCGCTCGCGAACCACCATGACGGATTCGATACCTGGGCTTCCAAATATCACGAGTGGAACGCGAGCAAGATCGGACCGAAGCGCGACGTCATCGGCGCATGGGCGGCAGCCGCAAGACAACAGGGACTTCGCTTCGGAGTGACCGTTCATGCGGCTCGTAACTGGTGGTGGTTCCAGGTGGCGCATCTCTCCGACAAGTCCGGTCCGCTTGCAGGTGTCCCTTACGATGGGCAGCTGACCTCGGAGCTCGGCAAAGATCAATGGTGGCAGGGATTCGATCCTCAGGTACTTTACGGCCGGAAGCACGGTGTCAAAGAAAATCCCGACGAAGCCTACGTCCGGAATTTCTACGACAGGGTCCGCGACCTTGTCGATCAGCACGACCCGGATCTTCTATACTTCGACAACGGCGGTCTGCCTCTCGGCTGGGCAGGTATGAATATCGCGGCATATTTCTATAATCACTATTTGAAAACTCATCACGGCAAACTCGACGCCGTCCTGACAATCAAGCAGGTCCCCGACGATGAGGCAAAAGCAGTAGTTGCAGACTACGAGCGCGGCGTCACTTCCCGCATTATGCCGCATCCGTGGCAGTCCGAAACTTGTATAGGCGACTGGCACTACAACCGATGGCTGTACATCAACCACACTTACATGAAGCCCGGAGAGGTCATACGCTGGCTGGTCGATGCGGTAAGCAAAAACGGCACGTTCATCCTCAATATCCCAGGCAAACCCGACGGTACTATCGATTCGGAAGAGAAAGCAATCGTGGAGTCGATAGGAAGCTGGATGCAGACAAACGGAGAAGCCATCTATTCCACGAGGCCATGGAAGACATTCGGAGAAGGACCCAACGCAGTCAAGTCGGGTTCGTTTGCCGGAGCCAGCACCGCTTCTTTGGACGCTAAGGACATCAGGTTCACGCGGAATAAACGCGGCGATACTGTCTATGCAATATTCCTCGGCTGGCCGAAAGGAAAGGAATTCCAGATCAAGAGTCTCGGCACTGCTTCGCAGTTCAACCCCGGCAAGGTGGCACACGTCGAACTCCTCGGCTGCATCGACAAACTTGAATGGACCCAATCCGCCGAGTCTCTGACCGTCGAGAAACCACTGGTGAAGCCGTGCGATTTCGCTTACGCCCTGAAAATCCGGCTTTCATGACTTGCGGCTCTGACCTTGATCGGTAGCATATTATCGGGCGCACCGCTTATTCAATAAGGCATGATACGAAGCCGGAGAAGCTTCATCTGAGGTGGCTTGCGGCGAGTGAGAAGACTTCATTGAACTCTGCGTCCACCTCGCTCGCGATCGTCTCGTCCGTCGGGAAGGGATTGACGTGTGTATAGGGAAAAGGGAAATCCAGTACGTTGACTCGGGTGTCGATATTTCGGTACTCGCCTTTCAGAGCGTTCATGACTTCGGCCGGAGGCACAACGCTGTCTTTCTTCAACGCCACGGCGTAAAGCCGATCGTGTAATTTCCTGAAGAGATCTTCCCGCAGCTCCTTGTTTTTCCGGTAGCTCAGCATGGCTTTGAATATTGTACCCGACTGGTGAGCCTCGCTGAAATAATGCGCGATCCGCCTATCGAGCGAAAGCTCAGTATCCAGGCGTTCGGTGAAGTACGAATAGATCGCGATCGTTGCATCGCTGTCCAGGATGAATTTCGAATTCGGAGACATCCTGTCGAGAGTGGGTCCTCCGCAGAAGAGAAAGAGGCGCGATTTGTCGAAGTAGTTGTCCTGGTTTGTCATTATCAGGATTTCGCTGAGGAAAGAGCCGATTGAATAGCCGAAGAGATCTATCGTGGCGCCGGATGCAACGAGTGGGTTCGATCCGTTTCGAATCTCCGATATCAGGTTGACGATATCGTTAAACGTCTGCAATCCCGACCAGAAAAAACGCTGCGGGATCGACTCGATCCTCGAGCTAATCGCGGCATTGGCATAACTCGAGTTTGTGATCGAAGGGGATTTTTCCCTCCGCGTGTCGGAGACCTTTTTCATCTCCCGCGATTCGCCCCAGGCGGAGGGAGCGCGGTTCATGTGAAATGCAATCGGAAATAGAACGGCGGCCTTCCCCGTGAGCTCAACCAGGCGCTCGGCCCAGGGAAGATATTTGACCCAGCTTCGCTCGTTCAGCCCGTGGAAAATGAAAATTACGCCCGGCGCGGGTTCGCCTGTCCTCTTCTTGAAAAGGGCATATGTGAAATCCTTATTCTCCCGCACATCGACGTCGGCATGACCTAAAGTTCCGGGGTAGTGTCGAAGTTGACTGCTGAGGGCTTCGTCCGTGTTCTCGTCGAATGTCGTTCCGTGCTCTTCGCAGCTGTAAGAATGTGCGCCGGGCAGGAGGGCCCAGTGTCTGGAATGAAACGGGCATATGTGAATATCGATGTCGCTGCACGACGGCCTGATGAGATCAACTTCAGGCCGGTATGCTTCCCTGAGTGTGAAATATTTCTCCCGGTAATTCATCATTCGAGCACGATGGTACATGTTAAACCCGTAGCAGCAAATAAAAAAGGGAAAAAAGAGGCAGAAAATTCAGTGGACTGTTCAGAGAAGCAATCACGAACTGCACATGAGTCTATCTCTATTGTTCGCAAGTCGAGCGATTCAATTTGTCGAATAAGGGTACACCACTTCGTCTCCGGCTCTTTTCTTGATTCCCGCAGTTGGATTATCTTGCGGATCGCGCCACAGCAGTCCGGCATCTGACGAACCCGGCAATAAGGAACTCCGCTGCGGCACATGATGTTCGTAGATCATTATAGCCACTATCGGAGATCGGAGTGAACTCACCCGTAACGTCGCCGCGCAATTCGAATTCATTGTTCGGGGGCTTCCTCATCCCGATTGCTTTCACGCTTCTTATTTCCTCCGCCAGGTGCGCCGGTCAGGTTTTGCCTTTCAAATCGTACACAACGCGGGAAGGCCTCCTTTCCAATGGAGTTACTACCCTTTTCCAGGATTCTTACGGCTACCTCTGGATAGGCACGACGGACGGACTGAGTGTCTACAACGGAGAATCTTTCAGGAATTACACGGTGGTGAACGGTCTCTCTTCAAGCTGGGTCAATTGTATCATCGAAGACAACAAAGTCAGGGGAAAGATCTGGATTGGAACGCTCGGCGGGGGAGTAAGCAGCTTCTTTCGAGGAACATTTACGAATTTCGCCGTGGGCAATAATGCATGGACGAACAGAGTCAACTCGATTTGCCAGGGCGAAGACGGAACAGTCTACTGCGCGACGGATCGGGGAGTGTATGCGCTTGTGAACGGCAAGACTTCGCTGCTGAGTCGGAAAATCCCGGCTCGGACGTTCGCGCAAATCGGATGCCGGCGGGGCATGCTCTTTCTTCTCGATGACAAAGGAGACCTGAGCACTTATGATCTTTCGAACGGGTCTGTCGCAAGCCTGAAGTCCCGGCGCAATGCGAAGATCGGGGTGAGCACCTTTCTTATGGGCAGACAGCGCCATTTGTGGCTGGCATTATCGGATGGTACCATAGAAGATTACTACGCTGATAAGGTGATGCATCATGCCACAGGTGAGCCTGCAAATTTCCTCCAGGAAGGGAGGGGGGGTATAATCTGGGCTGGCACCACTCACGGGCTTTATGAGATAGATGAGCGCGCTTTCGGCAAAGTACCGGTGGTCCACTTCACGACCGCAAACGGACTCCCCGACGATAAAGTCTGGGCCGGATTGGTGGATAGAGAAGGCGAACTCTGGCTTGGAGTCGGTGCCGCAGGGCTCTGCAAACTTGCGGATGAAAACAGATTCGATTTCAAACAGTCCATTCCGAGCTTAGCCATTGACAACTCCCAGGCGGCGGCCGACAATAGAGGCCACATTTGGTCGATCGATTCATCCGGGGTTCTTGAAATCTGGCGCACCGCATCCGGTATGGTGATGGGCAAATTGCACCGCTTCGATGAGTTTGGAATATCGCGCCCCGACTATTCACTCCGTCTTACAAACGGTTCGTCTTTATGGCTATGCAGTGAGAGCGGCCTTGTCCGGCGATATAAGATTATCGGGAGAGATCGGGGCCCTTCAAATGTGATCCTTCAGTCCGAATACAGGATATCCCTCCCATTCTCGAATGGTCAATTCCTTACCTTCTATATCGACCGGCAATATAGGATATGGTGCAGCCTCAACAAGGTAGGTGTGTTGGAAACAGATACGAAGCAGGTTGGAGGAAAGCGCACCGTGCATCTGATTCAGAAAGGACTTCCCGACAATTCTATCCGGGCGATGTTCGAAGACAGTCGCGGCAATATGTGGTTTGGGGGATACATCGGTGGGCTCTCTGAATTTCGCCACCCTTTCAGAAAGAACTCCTCGTTTAGGAAATACACAACGAGAGACGGGTTGCCCGACAACGCTGTTCGGGCGATCACCGAAGACAATGCCGGCATCATATGGATCGGTACCCGGTTCGGCGGGATTGCAGTAATGAAGGACGGTAAATTCGCAAATATTTCTGCGCGGGACGGTTTGATAAGCGATGGAGTCTGGGCGATCGCAAGTGACGAGAGCGGCGGGATGCTTCTCGGCACGCAACTCGGACTTCAGAGCATAAAGAGACATGGAAAGGGTGGATGGACATTCCGCGATCTGGGTGACAGGAGCCCGGTTTACTCAGTCGGGATAAGCAAATTGGGATTGCGGTGGACGTGCACACCGGCGGGCACGACAGTGATGAAGCTGGGACGCAGAAATGCTCCGTGGCCGGCTCCATGGGTCCACGTCACCCGGTTCCTTGTCAACGGTGAGGCTCAAGGATTTAAGTCCGATCCAGCTTTACCGTACAGCGAGAACACGGTGACTTTCGATTTTAATGGCTTGAGTCTGCGGGAAGGGAAGAAGCTGTCATACCGCTATATGCTCGTCGGCGTCGACAAAACCTGGCGTTACTCCACCGGTTCGCACGCGGTGACGTATGTCTCACTGAGGCCGGGGAGATACCGATTTGAAGTGAAAGCCGTCGAGCCTTCGGGGCTCGAAAGCGCGAATGCCGCCTCGATTTCCTTCAGCATCGTTCCTCCTTACTGGCAGCAATGGTGGTTCATAGCTCTCGTGACCGCAGGACTTTTCTCACTGATATACTTCGCGGCAAGGTACAGACTCGGAAGGGTACTGGAAATCGAGCGGGTGCGTTCCCGGATCGCTTCCGACCTGCACGACGAAATTGGATCCGGTCTTACGAGGATCGCGATACTCGCAGACTCTGCTTCGCAGGCGGCTCATACCATGGCGCAGGCAAGCGACACACCGGTCGATGTGGAAAAATCCGCACACCGTTCCATAGAAATGGCGAAGAAGATCGGCTCCAATGCTCGTGATCTGATCGACTCGATGGGCGACGTTGTCTGGTCGATCGATCCCAAATACGATTCGCTCGAAGATTTTCTTTTCTATTTCCGCATATACGCGAATGAACTGACCGAAGCGAAAGGGATATCCATCGAAATAAATTCTGATGCGATCGAAAAGGTGAGAATCGGTCCTCAAATAAAAAGGACACTGCAGCTGATATCGAAGGAAGCACTCTCCAACTCCGTCAAGTACTCCGGTTGCCGGAAAATCAAGTACCGGCTAAGTGTCGCAAACAAGCGCATTACGGTATCTCTCGAAGACGACGGCTGCGGCTTCGATCTCAGGAGTGTCGAGCGGGGCCATGGCCTTAACAACATGGAAAAACTCGCACGTGAGATGCGTGGTGAACTATCTATGGACTCGTCGCCTGAAAACGGGACCAGGTTGACCTGCTCATTTCCATACTCATGAATGAACTGTTCAAATGATCAGTTGTAATTTGTATCCGAACCCGGATAGATTTTGCATCAAGGAATCAATTCGATGTCAGAACAAAAAAAGATAAGCGCCGCGATTCTGGATGACGACAGGGAATATCGTGATCTCCTGGCGGATGTTCTGAACGCGACGGAAGGATTCAGGTGCGTCGGGACTTACAAGAACTGCGACGAGGCCGTCAAGAACATCGAAGTCGACCTGCCCGATGTTCTCCTTCTCGACATCGAAATGCCCATCAGGTCCGGTATTGAGGCGCTCAGGATCATCAAGTTTCACTACCCGACTGTGAAAGTCCTCATGCTTACCGTCTACAGCGACAACGAAAAAATCTTCGAGTCCCTGCGGTGCGGAGCGGTCGGATACCTGCTGAAGAAGAGTCCAAAGGAAAAGGTCCTCGAAGCGATTCGGGATGCGTATGAAGGAGGTGCTCCTTTCTCGGGCGAGGTTGCACAGAAGGTTTTGCGTTATTTCCAGAATCCCGCAAGCCAGCCGCAATTCTCCGAACTCTCCGAAAGAGAGAGGCAGGTCCTCGAGGAACTCATCGAGGGGCACGGCACAAAGGCTATCGCCGAAAGGCTATTCGTGTCGACGCACACCGTGAGGTTTCACCTGCATAATATCTATGTCAAACTTCATGTCAACTGCAGAGCCGAGGCAATCGCAAAGGCGCTGAAGAACAGGATCGGCTGACACTCTGAACGACAAGGCGCCTTCCTTCCGAAGCTGAAACGCCCTTCCGGGCCACAGACTTTCCTCTGTTATTCCCGTCACAGATTTTCAAATCTAATCAATTGATTAGTTGCCGGTGGATTATACCGCGGATATTTTCTTGCTGACAGAGAGGAATATAATGGTGCTATCATGAGAAGACGGTTTCTATTCGCGGCAGTCCTGCTCTCGGCGAATGCAGCGGCAGGTCAATCGCTCCAGCGCAATCTCTACATGACCAACGGAAGCGTGAAAGCGATGGCCATTTCAGGGAACGCGCTTTATATCGGCGGCCTTTTTACGTACGTCGGGCCGCCGACTGGAAGCGGCGTCGCCCTCGATCGGGCTACGGGAATCTACGAGCCAGGTATGCCGGTCGTCAATGGTACCGTCTGGACTTCTGTCCCTGATGGCTCGGGTGGATGGTACATAGGCGGAGAGTTTACCTCAGTCGGCGGCATACCTGAAAGTCACGTTGCTCACATCGAGGCTGACCATACCGTCGACCCTGACTTCAATGCCGGTGCAAATGGAACCGTCGTGACACTCGTCATGAATGGTCAGGTCCTGTATGCAGCAGGTTACTTCACAAGTATCGGCGACAGCACGAGGAAGTATATTGCCGCCCTTAACCCGTTGACAGGAACCGCCACCTCATTCAATCCCGATCCTGACGGGATTGTCTCGGCGGTCGCACCTTCAGGTTCTGTGGTTTACATCGGGGGCCAGTTCTCAACCATCGGAGACAGCGCCAGGTATTACATCGCTGCGGTAGATCCAGCCACCGGTATGTCGACAGGCTGGAACCCCAAACCCAATTCACCGGTCGCCGCGATAGCTGTTTCAGGTTCGACTGTCTACATTGGCGGAGAGTTCACGAATGTCTCAGACAGCACGCGCTGGGGAATTGCAGCCATCGACTCATCCACTGGAGTGCCGGCTGCATGGAATGCCGGATACGTCAATGGCTTGCCCGCAAGCGTGAACATCATTGTCGTTTCTGATTCTGTGATATATGCCGCGGGAAGCTACATCGGCAGGACGGGCCAGGACCTCGTTGCACTCGATGCGGCCACTGCCGATCCGCTTGCATTCGATCCCATTCCTAACGGAAACGTGTCGGCGATCGCCGTGTCGGATTCGGCAATTTACGTCGGCGGCAATTTCACAAAAATTGGCGGTCAATCCAGGAATGAGCTCGCCGCCCTGGATCCCGCTACCGGGGACGCACTCTCATGGTACCCGGGCGTCCAGCCGAACAACAACGTTTGGACTATTTCATTTGGCGGATCGGGTATCTTTGTCGGGGGAAGTTTCGTCAGCGTGAATGGCGTGAGCAGAAGCGATCTTGCCGCCATCGATTTGACAAACGGCAAGGTGACAAACTGGCATCCGGAGCCGGGTAATGAAGTTGACGCCATGGCAGTGGTAGGTTCCAGCCTGTACATCGGCGGCTACTTTCAATGGGTGGGCGACTCGACACGGGACTATCTCGCCGCGATCGATACCGCGACCGGCCTTCCGACTTCCTGGAATCCCAATGCAAATTACCAGGTCTATGCCCTCGACGCGTCCGGTTCCTCTATATATGTCGGTGGGGCGTTCTCGGCAATCGGAGATTCCACCAGGAGAAATATCGCCTGCGTTGATACTTCCACCGGTCTTGCAACGTCGTGGAATCCGGGAGCTGATGGGTACGTGTCGACGCTTGCCATGGATGATTCCGATATCTACGCGGGCGGCAACTTCTACCATGCAGGCGATTCAGCACGGCAATATCTGGCCGCGATAGATACATCAAGCGGCATTGCCACATCCTGGAACCCCAATGCGAACGCGCAGGTGGAAGCAATTGCTCCCTTTGCCTCCTTGCTCTACATCGGCGGTGACTTTTCTGCTATTGGTGATTCGGCGAGGAATCACATCGCGGCACTTGAAACTTCCACATCGGCCCCAACCGCCTGGAACCCTGATGCCGACGGAACCGTCGATGCAATCGCAGTATCCGATTCCGTTCTCTACGCCGGCGGCATTTTTCAGAACATCGGCGGGCAGGCAAGGAATGCCGTTGCGGCCCTGCTTTTGAAGGCAGGCACAGTGACCTCTTGGGACCCCGATGTCCAATCGGGCGGAGTGTCGGCGTTGGCGCCGTTCCCTTCGGCGGAAACGATGTATATCGGCGGATACTTCACCTCAGTCGATGGCTCCGCATTGTACGGCCTCGCCGGAATCTCGGACAGCGAGACTGTTCCCACTGGTGTGGAGATCGGGCCGCGCATCGTCCCTCAATCTTTCACGCTGTTTCAAAATTATCCGAACCCGTTCAACCCGAGTACGGCGATCAGCTATCAGCTATCGGCGGTCAGCAATGTCAGCTTAAAGGTCTATGACGTACTCGGCAGAGAAGTGGCGACGCTTGTGCACCAAAGGGAAGGACCAGGAAATTACTCGGTCACGTTCGATGGAAGCCGCCTTGCGAGCGGAGTATACTTCTGCAGGATCGAGGCGATCGGAATAAATGGAGACCGGTTCATCTCGGTAAGGAAGATGGTCGAACTCAAGTGATGCGAAACCGATCAGGAATACAATGAATTATCATTCGAGAAACACACTCAAAACCAACCAAGGAGAATCATATGCTAAGAAGGCCATTCGTACTTTGCCTGGGCCTGTTGTCATTGTCGTTCTTCACCCCAGCGGCGCGGGCCCAGTTTGCGGACCAGGTGAACTACCTCGGACCTCATGTCGGACTCAGCGGCGTCGGAAGCGCCCTGACTCTCGGCATCGATTATGAGCGCGGGATCACGAAGGTCGGACAGGTCGGGCCCGGTATCATAGGCGTGGGCGGCCTGTTCGACTATTTCTCTTACGGCGATAACCCCAGCGGTTATGGTGGCACGTGGACTTACATAGACATCGGCGTGACCGGTATGTATCATTTCGTCCTGACCGACAAAAAGTGGGACCCGTTCCTCGGTGTCTACCTCGGAGACGAGATAACGTCGTGGTCGTGGGGATCCTCTGCGAAGGCATATTACGCATCTCTCGGTATCCCCGCTCCCTCGGAAACGAGCGGCGGAATTACGTTCGGAGGCTGCGCGGGTGTACGCTATTTCTTCGACAACACTTGGGCGGCCGAGGCTCGCGTCGGATTCGGCTTTTATGTGCTCGCTCTCGGAGTCGATTATAGCTTCTGATATTGGAACTATTTCGGTACGCGAATATGGTCTACGGTGTTTTCGCGACTAACGCTTGAAGTTAATTATGAATCGAAACGCAATGGAGGTACGACAAATGTTCAAGATTGTGAGAAATGTACTATTGGTCTTGATGATCGGTGTTGTCATAGCCGGCTGCTCGAAATCGAGCAGCCCGGCCAATACGATAGGGCCTGGATCGTCCGCACCTCAGCTTAAGACACCTCAGTTTAAGGGCCCTGCTTCCACTTCGGCGAGTGCCGATACAAGTCAGGGTGCTCTGATCGCCAAGTCGACAGCTGCCGAGTTCAATGCGTTGACCTCCGGTTTCATGGCATTCTATAGTGGAAGCGGCACGCATTCCGGGAATTCATGGACCTGGACTTTTACTGAAAATGGGCTTACCGGTACATGGACCGCGACTTCATCGTCAACCGGCTACGACTGGAGCTTCGTTGAGAACGGTACGTCAGGCAGCACCGCTTACAACAATTGGACGGCGCTCAGTGGAACAGAAAGTTCTGACGGAAAGAGTGGCAGCTGGACTATCTATTATACTAACACAGATACGCCTGAAGCTGTGGCAAGCTGGTCAACCGGCGGTAGCGGCAACCTGACTGGTACTGTTCTGGTATACAACACCTCCGGCACTCAGACGGGTAAATGGATATTTACTGACAATGCCGACAACAGCGGCGAACTGAAAACATACAGCGGGAGTGTATTGACATGGGACATAAAATGGAGCTCAAACGGTTCAGGAACGTGGGTGGAATACGACCCCTATACAGGTGCCGAAGTCAACAGCGGAAGTTGGTCTTAGATATTGAAGGAGCATTACTCCGATATCCAAATCAGCTACCGCTTCCTTCCGGGAAATCTTATGTACAACTAAGCTCTGAGAAATGAAAGCTGAGGGCACTTGTTGCATTGATATATGGATACTCCTCCGGCCTGACGCCTGTGTGAGACCGTTCATCAATCATAGAAAGGAGAAATACAAAATGAATCCTTTGAGGTACATGGGATACTTGCTATTCGTTGCGTGGATGGCAGTCTTGTCCGCAGGATGTTTTGGCGCCTAAAATGAGCTCGGACTTCCCCTTTTTTCGATGAAAGTGAAAGCGCTCGGCCCCGGGAACGCTCCATTAATGGGCGCCGTCGTAACCTGCAGCAACGGTGAATCAGTCACAGTCGATTCAACAGGTATTGCAACTCTGACCTTCTCAGACGTCGGACCGTACTACATAAGTGTGAGATACCGGGATAATCCTGTGGCATCTTACAACGTGTCTATGCCTTCAGACGGCAGCAAGACTCTTACAGCCAACTATGTTCCCGCTGCTGCTCCGGCCGGCGGCAACGGCGGCGTTGCGGCTGAAGAAGGGAACTACTTCTCTGTGATGGGGGCCAGACTTTATCCGCTCCTTTTCCAATATGCCTTCAACGCGTACGGCTACAGCATCGACCTCGGAAAGTATAACCCCGGCCAGTACACCGAATGGCAAATTAGCACCGATGGGAAAGACCAATTCCGTACGAGGAAGGCATACCTGACGAAACTCCCGAACGGCGAAGAGTGGTGGCGGGTGAGCTTCCAGACCAAATCGGACTCGATGCTCATGGAGGTCCTGTTCAGCGACAAGCTTCAATCGATAAAGAGAATGAGGGCGAGGTTCGGCAATGAATCCCCGAAAGAAGTGCCTGTCACGGAGGGCTGGTACACATCTCCGATGAGGCTCACGCCCGAGTCTGTCGAGGGTTCGATCGTCAGGAAAAATGTCAGCATAACCGTTCCCGCCGGAACTTTCACCTGCGACCAGCTTGAGTTTGGCCTGATGCAGGGCTTCACGTTGAGGCTGTGGAGAACGCAGGATGTTCCCGGTAAAGTGGTCAAATATGAGATGGTTGGGAACAATCATAACGATATTTACGATGCTGAGATGACGGGGTACGGGGAGGGAGCGAGTACTCAGCTCGGATCATTTTAGTTTCCCTCAAATTGGGCCGTGCCCCCGGCGTTGCTGGAAATCCCACAGCAACCGCTTGGGGGTACGGTACTTCCTGATGTCCTATTGTTGCCCGAACGGGGGACATCCATTGATCTTCCTGTCGGTTATGAATGTCCCTCAGGATTTTTCATGAAGCGGATAGGCTTGGGTTGACTCTGCGGCCGCGGGGTTGTAGATTCCATCGATCAGCTTCGAGTAAGGGTTGCCCGTTCCAAAGCACGATCTACTTCCAGTGCAAGTTTCCTACCAGCGTCATTTCCAAAATCATTTTTGGTCGACAGGCGCGGATCTATATCCGTGCGTTCGAAATATTCAAGTTAAAGACGGAGGATGAGATGTTGGAGCTTACTCACGTTCACCCCATGCTGGTTCATTTTCCCATAGCGCTTCTGATACTCGGTTTCTTCGCAGAGATCGTAGCGCTCGCGTTGAAGAAGAAGTTTTTCTCCGATGCTGCGTTCCTTCTCCTCATAACCGGCGCATTAGGAGCTGTGGCGGCTGTACTTTCAGGTTCGTACGCCGCAGGCGGGTTGGAGGAAGCAGGGACACTTAAGCGGGCGGTGGAGACTCACGAAGGAGCTGCCGAACTTGCAATGTGGCTGGCAGTTTTCGCTGCGGCTTTCAGGACCACAATTGTCCTGATCAAAAAGTATTCAGGATCTCTGCGGTATGTATCGGCAGTGCTTTTCCTCGTTGCGGTCCTCGCCGTGGCAAGAGCCGGGTATTATGGCGGAGAACTCGTGTTCAAACATGCCGCAGGGGTTACTTTTCAATTGGGCTAACGATTGCCGTCAACCGGCGTCGCTATAGATAACATCAAACTAAAACCAGAGAGGTTCATATGAAAAGGTATATTTTGTCCGTATTAGCGCTCGTACTGACAGCAACTTTGGCTACCGCCTGGTCGTCAAAAAATGCCGGCAAGCAGAAAGTTGTTGATGACCTTAAAGCCGCTTTCACGGGTGAAACAACCGCCAGCGCGAAATATGCAGCCTATGCAGAGAAGGCAAGGTCAGAGGACCTGCCGAAGATTGCCCTCCTTTTCGAGGCTGCTTCTAAAGCCGAGAATATTCATGCGGGAAACCACATGGCGGCACTCGAGCAGCTTGGAGAAAGCGCACCCGATGTCACGCCAAAGTATGAAGTGAAGTCGACTAAGGAAAATCTTAAGGATGCTATTGCAGGTGAGACCTATGAATCGACTACGATGTACCCTGACTTTTTGAAAGATGGAAGCGCAGCGAATGTTACCATAGCACTGATCTCGTTCAACTATGCCTACAAGACGGAGCTGAAACACAAGGCATTATACGAAGCTGCGCTCGCCTCTCTCGGATCGAACAAGGTCGATGAAATGGCTTCCATGTACCAGGTTTGCCCGACGTGCGGCAACACTTATGAAGGCGAAGGACCTGCCAGATGCGGGATCTGTATGACTAGTAATGAGAAATATATCACTATCGAATGAAGGCCCTGTAGTTCAGCCTGGCGGACGACCTCAGATGTCGCTTCGCCAGGCGTCATGATCTCGCATCTCCATCCGTTACGTCCGTCGCAACCGGAATCCGTGCTTTCTCGAAACCGCTAACGCCTTCAATGCTTGATATTAACTCCAATTCTTCCTAACGTTTAACTGTCGATTCGCGATTTGTAAAGCTCCCCGTACTTTGACCGGCTTGTTCCATGGATCGGGGAGTTGTCCAGACATTCTTAAGAGGGACTGAACATGGACAATGTCGGAAAGAAAGCCGGGAATCATTCGGGCAAAAAGGCTGCAACTCCGGCGAGTGCAGCACCAAAGGCTAAGCGCAGGCGCATCCCGGTTCAAGAAGGGACCGGGGGTCAGAAGCGCGCTTCTGAAGATTTGGTCGAACAAATGGCCCTGCTGGCCGATGCAAACGACGCCATAGTCGGATATGATGCCGGCTTCCGAGTGGTATTCTGGAACGACATGGCACACTCGCTCTATGGTTATTCTTCAGGGGAGGCGCTGGGCAAGCTGGGCTATGAGCTGTTGAAGCCTGAATATCCGGAAGCAACGCGCGAGGCATTTCTGAGAAGAGCTGACACCGAGGGACGTTTTACCGCCGAATCCGTCAGAACTACCAAGGGCAACCGCAGGATACATGTAGATACGCACGTCCTGGTACAGCGGGATAAGTCCGGAAAGCTGATAGGATACCTGGCCGTCGACAGGGATATAACCAGACTGAAGGAGAGAGAAACTCAACTTGTGCGTTTGAACCGGACTCTCAACGCGCTGAGGCATAGCAGCGAAGCAATTGAGAGGGCTACCGACGAAAAGCATTTCCTCGATGATGTCTGCAGGATAATTGTCCAGGACTGCGGTCATGCCATGATGTGGATCGGCTACAAAGAGGATGATGAGTACAAATCTGTGAAGCCTGCGGCGTACTCCGGGTTTGAAGAGGGATATCTCGAGACATTGAAAATTACATGGTCGGATACCGAGCGCGGGCAGGGACCCACGGGAACCGCCGTGCGTACGGGAAAAGCGGCGGTCTGCAGGAATATGGAGACCGATGCGAGGTTCAGGCCGTGGCGGGATCAGGCCGTCAAGCGTGGTTATGCGTCTTCGCTCAGCGTCCCTTTCTTCGATGAGAAGGGAGTCGCAGGCGCGGTGACGGTCTACTCCAAAGAGCCCGAACCGTTTACCGAGGATGAGATCGGGCTGTTGACCGAATTGGCGGAAGATTTAGCCCACGGCATTAAGGTGATTCGGCTTCGAGAGGCAAGGGAAAAAATCGAGCAAGAGCTGCGTGTCTCCGAAGCAAACGCGAATGCGCTCATAAAATATGCACCGGCTGCAATTTATGAGATCGATTTTGAACGACGACGGTTCATCAGCGTCAACGATGTGATGGTACACATGCTTGGCTACACAAGGGAGGAACTTCTCACGATGGATCCTTCGGATCTGCTCGACGTGGAAAGTCGTGCCCGCTTTGCAGAGAGAATGAAGAAAGAGTTTTCCGGAGAGAAGATCGACGAGTCCGTCGAATATCGCGCCTTCAGGAAAGATGGTACGGAAATGTACGGGCTTCTGAACGTGTCGCTCAGCCCTTCTCCCGTGATGCCGCACAGGGCGCTCGTCGTCGCGTATGATATTACCGATAAGAAGAGAACGGAAGAGACACTCCGGCAGAGCCGCGAGAACTACCGGCAGCTCGTTGAAAACTCCGGCAGCATCATACTTCGAGTCGATAAAGACATGCGGATCTCGTTCATGAACGGTTTCGGCCTCAAGTTTTTCGGCTACTCCCCTCATGAAATCATCGGGAAAAAGGCGGTCGGCACGATCATCCCCGCCCAGGCCGAAAACGGTTTCGACACCGCCTCGATGGCAGAAGACATAATGCGCCATCCGGACAAGTACGCGACGAATGTCCACCAGAATGTCCGCAAAGACGGAAGCCTCGTTTGGATTTCGTGGGCAAACAGCCCTGTCTACGACGGCGACGGAAACCTTGCGGAGATTCTATCGATAGGCAACGACCTGTCCAAGCAGAAGGAGGTCGAGCATGCCCTGAAGAGGAGCGAGTCGCGTTTCAAGCTCCTGTCGGACATCGGCGGGCAGCTGCTCGCGTCGGACAACCTGCAGCAGATAGTAAACGATCTTTGCCGTCAGGTACTCGCTTTTCTCGATTGCGAGGTATTTTTCAATTACCTGGTCGATGAATCGGCGGGCAACCTCGTACTCAATGCCTGCGCCGGTATTCCTGAGGGTAAAGCTGAAAGGATCAGGCATCTCGGTTTCGGCGTTGCCGTCTGTGGCGCCGTTGCCCGTGAAGGCGAACCCGTGATTGCAGAAGATATCCAGAATACCTACAACCCGCTTACGGAGCTGATCAAGGGTTTCGGCGTGCAAGCATACTGCTGTCATCTCCTGAAGGCTCAGGGGAAGGTCATCGGTACGCTTTCCTTTGGCTCCAGGAAAAGACCGCGCTTCACAGACGAAGAAATTGAGCTGGTGAGAACCGTAGCGGATCAGGTCGCAATGGCGATGCAGCGGGTCGAAGCCGAGAAGAAGATTGAACAAGCCGCTCATCGATGGCAGATCACTTTCGACTCGATACCTGATATGGTGTCGATACAGGACAAGGATTACCGGCTCGTGAGCGTCAATAGGGCTTATGAAAGAGCGTTCAACCTGAGCTCCGATGAGTTGAGGGGACGGCGGTGCTATGAGGTAGTTCACCACTCAGACTGTCCGGTCAAAGACTGCCCACACGGCAAAACTCTCGACACACAGGAGACAGCGGTCGAGATAATCTACGAGCCGCTCCTCAAGGCATACTTTGAGGTGACTACTTCTCCCTTATTTGGTGAAGACGGTGAGATGCTTGGTACTGTACACGTCGCGAAAGACGTCACCGCGCGCAAGAAATCCGAAGATGAGTTGAAGAAGCATAGAGAACATCTGGAGGAACTCGTAGCTGAGCAGACGAATGAGATCAGGGCCGCAAACTCATACAACCGCGGGCTGCTGGAGGTAAGCCTCGACACTCTCATGACGATCAGCGCAGAGGGAAAGCTGACCGATGTGAATAGGGCGGTGGAGCTGGTTACGGGCGTCTCACGAAACCAACTGATCGGCAGCAACTTCTCGGACTATTTTACAGAACCGGAAAAGGCAGAGGAAGGCTACAAACGTGTGCTCACAGATGGAGTAATTCTCGATTACCCGCTGACGATACGCCATGCTTCCGGGAGGACGACCGACGTTATGTTCAATGCCACCCTATACAGAAGCGAAGGTGGAAACGTCCTGGGAGTGTTTGCAGCAGCCAGGGATGTAACTGAGATCCGCAAGGCACAGGATGAGCAGAGAACGCTGATATCAGAACTAGCCAGATCCAATACCGACCTTGAGCAGTTTGCGTATGTCGCATCCCATGATCTTCAGGAACCGCTCAGGATGATATCGAGCTATACTCAGCTTCTTGCCCGCAGGTACAAGGATAAATTGGATTCGGATGCCAATGAATTCATAGGGTTTGCAGTGGACGGTGCAGTCAGGCTTCAGGCTCTAATTAACAGCCTGCTGACATATTCTCGTGTCGGCCGGAAAGGCAATCCATTTGCTGAAGTTGACTGTCACAAGGTCATTGCCGAAGCGATAGTGAACCTGAAAGCCGCAGTGGAAGAGAGCGGGGCGTTGATAGGAACGGACGACCTGCCCGTCATAAGGGGCGATGAAATGCAGCTGGTGCAGCTCTTCCAGAATCTGATCGGCAACTCGATAAAATTTCGCAGTGACGAAAATCCACAAATAAAGATTTCTGCGAGGAGGGAGGACTCACAATGGGTCTTCAGCGTCGCCGATAACGGAATCGGCATAGATCCGCGGTATCGCGACAGAGTATTCGTGATATTCCAGAGGTTGCATCCACGTGACAAGTACGAGGGCACGGGGATGGGGCTCGCCATTAGCAAGAAAATTGTCGAGCGGCACGGCGGAAAGATATGGTTTGAATCGGTGCCGGGGTCAGGAACCACGTTCTATTTCACAATTCCGATATCAAAGGAGTGAGCTATGATCAATACTGCGTTGTCGCTCGCGAGGATCCTACTCGTGGAGGACAATCCTGGAGATGTAAGACTGACGGAAGAGGCCCTCAAAGAGGGTAAGATCATGAATAAGCTTTCGGTTGTCAACGATGGTGTGGAAGCCATGGACTATCTCAGGCGCAGAGGCCGTTACGCGGATTCTGACCGCCCTGATTTGATACTGCTCGACCTTAACCTCCCGAAAAAAAACGGGAGGGAGGTCCTGGCAGAAATCAAATCTGATGAGTCGCTCAGGCGCATCCCTGTCGTTATCCTTACAGTGTCGAGAGCTGAGGAGGATATCCTGAAATCCTACGACCTCCACGCGAACTGCTATATCTCGAAACCGATCGACTTCGATCAATTCATAAAGGTTGTCCGGACTATAGAAAATTTCTGGTTCAGCATTGTCCTCCTTCCTTCGGATAGAAGCAACGGCTGACGCAGAAAGTGCCATGGCATCTGTGGTATCCCGTTCACCGATCTGTTCCCGGCCTATAGGAAATTGACATGCCGCCAGATGCGATAAGTATCCTGATAGTCGAGGATAACCCCGGGGACGCTCGTCTCATAGAGATAATGCTGAAGGAAGCCGGTGTCCATGATTTCACGACGGCCAGGGTGCCTACTAAGAGGGATGCTTTTTCTACGCTGGCCGATTCCGAATGGGATTTGGTTTTACTCGACCTTAACCTTCCGGACAGCACCGGGATTGCTACCTGCGAATCGTTTCTTATTGAATTTCCGAACGTGCCGATCGTCGTCCTCACCGGGATTGACGACCAGGCCATCGGAGAATCTGCGATAAGGATGGGGGCGCAGGATTATTTAGTAAAAGGAAATTTCGGAGAGGGCGCCTTCGCGAGATCTCTGCGCTTCAGCATCGACCGTTATCAGTTCAACCGGCGGATAAAGGAAGACGAGGAGAGGTTCCACCTTATAATGGAGAATGCGAATGACCTCATAAGCCTTGTGGACCAGGAAGGGAGGCTGAGAAATGTGAGCGCATCGTTCGAACGGGCCCTTGGCTTTTCGAGGAGCCAGCTCCTGAATATGAGACTGGTCGACCTGATCGTCAGGGAAGATCTCGCTCGAATACCGGACTGGCAATGCCTGAGGTCTGCAACCTTTCGCGTGAAGGACTCGCATGGCAGGCTGAGGCACATCGAAGGATACAGCAAGGTCATCCAATGGAGGAACGAACCTTACGTTTTCAACGACTGGAGGGACGTCACCGACAGGATCATTTATGAAGAGGAGTTGCGGAAGGAGAGAATGTTCACGGAGTTTTCGATCAATGCTCTTCCGGGGATATTCATCCTTATCGATGAACGCAGCAAGATGGTAATGTGGAACGAACAATTCGCCTCTATCATGGAGTATGGTCACGCCGAGCTGCAGCACTCATCCATCGCAATGCTTTGTGCAGACGAGGCGAAGGAAGCTATCGGAAAAATAGTCGGGGAAGGGTTCACCGACGGCAGCTCTTCGGGAGAGATCGAGACAATTTCGAAGTCCGGGAAATGCTATCCTTATTTTCTTACCGCCCGACGGATGAGCATGGATGCTCGGGAATATCTTATCATTACCGGCATCGACATTACCGGGAGGAAGCAGGCGGAGGACCAGGTCAGAAGGCTCAACGAAGAGCTCGAGAAGCGAGTAGCGGATCGGACCGCGCAGCTTGAATTGGCAAACAGTGAACTCGAAGCGTTTAATTTCTCGGTGTCTCACGACCTTCGCACTCCTCTGGCGGCCGTCGAAAGTTTCGCCCGCTTCCTGAAGGATGACATATATAATTCATGTGATGACCGTGGGAAGGACTATTTGGACAGGATCATTTCTTCGTCGGAGAGGATGGAACACCTCATCGCAGATCTTCTGAACCTTTCAAGGATTTCCAGGGTCTCCGTTCAGCCGGCAGCCTTGTACCTTGACGAGATCGCGGAAAAGGTCATCGCCGAGCTGAGGAGGAACGATCCGAAAAGGGAGATCAGAATCGTGATCGAACCGCGAATGCCGATCCGGGGAGACAAGAGACTCCTGTCCGTCGTCATGGATAACTTATTGACAAACGCGTGGAAATTCACGAGCGGGAAAGGAGAAGCTGAAATTCGCGTCGGCATGAAAAAGGGTGATGATCGGGATGTGTTTTTTGTCAGTGACAACGGCATTGGCTTCGACATGAACGATGCGGGGAGGTTATTCGAGCCTTTTGAGCAGCTGCACGAAAGCAAACAGTATGAGGGAATGGGTATCGGGCTTGCCATCGTGAAGAGAATAATTGCCAAACACGGCGGGGCTGTATGGGCCGAAGGGAGAGTTGATGAAGGAGCTACTTTCTATTTCACACTCGGTCAATGAAATGATTCTTTAACTGTGAAGGATGACGCATGACTAAGGTTCTCATCATCGACGATGACGAATCGATCCGGATAATCCTCACCAGGCTGGTTGGTGAGTCAGTATCCGGAAACAACGGAGGAGCGCCTGACGGTGACCTCACAGCCGGACATGAGTACCGGCTCCTGGAGGCGGAGAACGGCGCCGAGGGGATAAGGATCATCGAGCAGGAACATCCCGATCTGATAATCTCAGACCTTCTGATGCCCGGTACCGGAGGGCTCGATGTCCTCAGACGGGCGAAGGAAATCGATGATCGGGTTCCGGTAATAATTGTAACCGCGTTCGACGAGATGTCGAGTACAATACAGGCGATTCAGCTCGGGGCATTCGATTTCGTCTCCAAACCGATCGACCATGAAGGGTTCAAAACGCTTGTCGCTCGCGCCCTCGAGATGAAAAGACTGAATGACAGCGGGCTGACCAGCACTTCCGGAGAATCCGGGGGAAATCAACCAGACCCCGTCCTGGTTGGCAACAGCCGTGAAATGAAGGACATCTTCAAACAAATCGGCATGGTCTCGGGCAACCGCGTCACCGTACTCGTTCAGGGGGAGAGCGGGACCGGGAAGGAGATCGTGGCGCGTATAATCCACTCCTCAGGAGTTACCAGAGACGAACCGTTCGTGGCGGTCAATTGCAGCGCGTTGACGGAGACGCTGCTCGAGAGTGAGCTGTTTGGACACGTCAAGGGGGCATTCACCGGCGCAATACGCGATAAGAAAGGAAAATTCGAACTCGCCGGTGCCGGAACGATCTTCCTGGATGAAGTCTCCGAGATGTCACCGGAGCTGCAGGTGAAACTCCTCAGAGTCATCCAGGAAAAGCAGTTCGAGAAGGTGGGCGGAGAGTTGCCTATCCCTGTCGACGCAAGAATTATCGCCGCTACAAATAAAGACCTGGCCAGGATAGTGGAGATGGGAAAATTCAGGGAAGATCTCTTCTTCAGGCTCAAGGTTTTTTCGATCGATATCCCTCCGCTCCGCGCAAGGAAAGGCGACATCCCACAGCTCGTCGTATACTTTCTGGCCCGAATTAATACCAGGCTTCACAAGAACGTGAACATAGTTCCTTATGAGGTCATGGACATGCTTCAGAGCTATGATTGGATCGGGAATGTGCGTGAACTTGAAAACGTCCTTACTCAAGGGGTGCTCCTCGCAAGGGGAAATGTGCTTGAACGCGGGTGCATAGTGCTGGGCCAGGACAGGTCTGTCCGCGGCGTGTCTGCGGCAAATAAGGACCTTACCCTTGCGGAAGTCGAGCTGGAATATATAAGGAAAGTCCTTCGGCAAGTAAACTGGAACAAGAGTGAAGCTACGAAGATTCTCGGAATATCGAAGTCAACTCTCTACAGTAAAATCCAGGAATACCGCATCGAGAAGGATGAATAGAAGAATCCCCCTCGCCCGTCCTTCGTGGTGCCGGTCGAAACCGGTGGCAGCTGCGGGGCCTTCACAGCGGCATGAGGGAAAGCATTACCGAATCAAAAAGCTGAGACTTGATTCGAGTTCCGTCGTCACCTCAGGCGGCTTATTCACACTCGTTCGTTTTTCGCACCGCCTTTCCTGAAATCGGACGATGCAGGCACGTCGTCCCGGATGCGTCCTCTAAATTACCCTCTCAAGACTATCCTACTATCGGCATTATTCTTGAAACAATCGAAGTGAATCTGCTCTTGTTTCAGACAGGGAATTATCAGATTAAGGATTGGGAAGACGAATTGTCTACACAGAAAGCAATACCGAACGGAATCGTGGTCTTCAAAATTGCGGGACAGGACCTGTGTCTCGACATCAGGGTTCTGGACGGCATCATAAAACCATCTGAACTAGTATTCCAGCAACCGGATGACACCGGAGAAGAAAGCCGGGTAGTGTTTAACGGGGTCGAATATCTTTTTGCGGATTTTGCGCCGCTATTCGGAAAAGAGGAATCGGCTGCCGCTGATAAAGGAAGATTTCTTCTGATCGAATACATGGAACAGAAGGTCGCGTTCCATGTCGACGAAGTGACACAAATTATCACGACTGGTGCCGGCTATAAGAGTGACCTGGAGTTTGTCGTCACCGATGGGACTCCGAATCTTAGCGGGTACTATCGGGATCGGACCAAAAGACTCTGGCAAATTGATTTCGATGGAGTCATTGGGGATTCTACACATTTGCCGGGGGCCGTATAGGTTCTCTTCCCGACGCTCTCGCTCCTGCAGCTCACTTCCATCCTTCCGGATATTTAACTAAACATTCTCCTCAATGTCATGTCCCATTTCCGGGAATAAGACTTCACTTTCCGGGATTCGAACGACATCTGTGTCGAATGCAGATATGAATGCGGAATTAATCCTTATTTCTCGCTTCGATTGCGGCATCATAATTGGAGTATGCTGAAGGTCGATCCATCCGGATACGAGACGTGGCGGAGGTAAAATACCAAACCCTCCCGGCCAATCATATTCACCATCTAATGCGGAGCCAAACGTGGAAAATGTGGATGCAAGACAGAGGGCGTTTGAAACGGAGATGCTACCGCACATGTCGGCATTATTTTACTATGCGCTTTCGAAGACAAATAATCCAATGGATGCCGAAGACCTTTTGCAGGAAACCCTTTTGAATGCATATCGATACCTGGATAAATTCGCATCTGGCACGAATGCAAAGGGATGGCTTATCAGAATAATGACCAACTCTTTCATCAACCGATACCGGAAGAAGTCGAAGGAGCCGGACAAAATCAACTACGATGATGCAGAGAAATACTATGCCGCTATGAATGGGCCCGCGACAGAGGACAACAACCTGCAGCGTGAACTGCTCGAAGGCCAATTGGGAGACGAAATCTCGAGCGCGTTGGAACAGCTTCCGGATGAATACAGGACAGTAACTATCCTTTCCGATATAGAAGGTTATACCTACGAAGAAATCGGAGATTTCCTCGAGATACCGATCGGGACTGTCAGGTCGAGGCTTCATCGTGCCAGGAAAATACTCCGGTCAATTCTGAAAGAGTACGCGAGGGACCGCGGTTACACAACCCACGATCGCGAAGCCGAGATGGCGCTGGTCCCGGAAAGGAATTACCGTTGATATACATATCTGCATATCGGGAAGAAGGGAGATTCCACTGCTCGCTCACCAACGGTAAGTTGTCCGTCGATTGCGTGGGAGGAAGTTTCCCTGCGACCCTTACGAGGGCGGTCCTGAAGCTGACTGTCCGTCAGATGTGCGCAGTGTTCGTAAGACAAAGACCAGGCGTCGTTGCAAGTCAGCTTGTTCGCGATACCGAATCGGACACTAAGGACGCCTGATTCCGGCTTTCAAGATCGGGAGTCCGGCCCGGGCAGCTGTGCGAGTCGTGATTGAGGCTACCGGGATCCCGATCGAACAAACATCACTTGTCAGGAGGGAAATATGTCTAATGCTTCGTATGCATTCGTGGCAGATATTGGCACGAAAGAACCCGAAAGGCTCGAGCCGATTCTCGTGAATTTTCTCGGAGTGGACGGGATTCTCAGGACTGATTATGGTTTCAGGGTCCGCTCCACCGTCGAGGGTCCGAACGCGAGGGAATTGAACAGAAAATTACTCTCCCTCTTAAGACGCGCTGAACAAAATGCCACCCTGGAAGCGGAGTGGACGTATAATGGCACAACCGAGCGTTTCGTCGATTATGAACCGAGCGGCTGCAGGCTGGCAGTCAGAGACGTATTGCACAGCAGGCGATGAAGGATGCCATGCCCCGTTCCATCCTTGATCGCTGCCTTTTCCCCTCTGATCATTTTCCCCGGCTTGTCCTGGTAGAGTCCGAATAGCCCGGCGCGACGCCCGTTGATTGCATATCTGAAAACCCGATCGCACAGAATTGTGAACACGATGTCTGCGATCCAAACGAACCGTCCTCGAACAGCAGAAATGCGGTGCGTTCGTTCGATTCGAATCAGGTGTAGAATTAGAAGTCCAATACCCCGGAGGGCAAAATGACCAGGTCGAAACCGTTGATCGCGATAAGCGATAATGAATTGATCCTTCCCGCACCGTTAGTCGGCATACTACGAAGAAAAGGTTATGATGTCCTCATAGTGCCTGATAAATGCAAGCTGTTCAATCTACTGAGTTCTATCAAACCCGATCTCATCATTACCGGTATTCGGTCCGACAGCCTGGATGGCCTGGAATTCCTGGAGTCTGTGAAGTCCAGCTACAGGTTGAGGGAGATCCCTGTTATCATTTTGAGTTCACACCACGGGATGAGGACGGAGGCTGAACGCCTGGGAGCGGACGAATTTCTCGAGAAGCCGGTCGACGTCGATGAGTTGGAGCAAGCCGTTGACTACCGGCTGACAGGATCACCGTGGCTTGCCACCGAAGTATGAAGGACGGACCCGGATATCGAACCTGATCGCGCCGCCGCATCTGAATCTGACAAGCGTTGCCCGCCCAAGTCCTTCCCACATTCATGCCGTGTTATGAACGAATTCGAGTGTGAATTGTAAGTGTGCGATCCATGAAGGTGTGAAAGAGTGTGGCGGGGCGCTGGTCCTTCGGCAGTCAAGAAGTCCTTTTCTTATTCAAGCATCCAGGTTGTATTGATAAGGTTGCCCTCGTATTTTTACCGAAATGAGATTGGGCCGCACCTTCAAGATAGTGCTCCTTTTGTCGAGCATTTTGCCGGTTGAAACCGCTTTAGGTTTGAGTTTTGAACATATCTCGCTTCAGCAGGGGCTTTCTCAGTCCTCCGTATTCGCAATTTGCCAGGACCACGAAGGGTTTCTATGGTTCGGAACTCAGGACGGCCTCGACAGATACGATGGCTACTCGTTCAAAGTGTTCAGGAACAATCGGCGCGACTCCACATCCATATCTTACAACTATGTCATCAGGCTGATGGTTGCCCACGACGGCTCGGTTTGGGCGGGGACGGAAGGCGGCGGGGTCAGCGTCTACAACCAGGTCACCGGTCGCTTCACTCAGTACATGCACGAAGCAGGAAACCCTGGAAGCCTCAGCAATAACCACGTCCATGCGCTGTACCAGGATCCCGGCGGAACAATCTGGGTCGGAACGGAAGACGGACTGGATCGATTCGACTCTTCTGAAGGAACGTTCCGAAGATACTATTTCCGGGGAAAAGGAAACGACACGACGCGAGATAACTTCATTAGTTCGATATTTGAAGACAGCGAACACCGTTTCTGGGTTTGCAGCATCAACGGTGCGTCTCTCATGAATGTGAAGACCGGTGCGTGGAGCTCGCTTCAGCCGCGCGGAATCGTGATCAATAGAGTGATCCAGACGAGCGAGGGCAAGCTGCTCTTTATCGGAGCGGGAATTTGGTCTTATGATTCAATTTCAAATAAGCTTGTCCCATGGAAGACTCGGCTGACAAATCGGATTGAGAACGGGATCGGTTCCGAAGCCGCGATACTCAACAGGGACGGAACTATGTGGGTGGGTTCCTACGACGGGCTCGGCCTTATCGGCGTGACCTCGGATACCGTTGCCGCATTCAGGAACAACCCGAACGATCCGTCCAGCCTTTCGGAAAACACTGTCCTCTCTCTTTACAAGGACAGATCCGGCATCCTATGGGTAGGTACATATCAAGGGATAAACAAGTATGTTCCGACAAAAAAGAAATTTGACTATTACACTTTCAATCCGAAAGATGAAAACAGTCTGAGTAACTTAAGAGTGCGTGGATTTGCGCAGGCAAGAGACGGAATGATTTGGATCGCGACACAAAACGGTCTTGACAGTTTCGATCCATCGACGCGTGAGTTCAGCAGGTACTTCAACCGCTCCGGTCCTCCGCCGACGGGGCCGGCGAGAACGTTCTGGAGCGTACTCGTGAATCGGGAGGATAGCAGCCTGTCCGTTTGGGGAGGGACGAACGGACAAGGAATCTATACTCTTACTTTCAAACATGGCAGCCCAACCCCGGTATTCAAGAAGATCGTTCTCACCATGCCGGCGTATAAGGCGACCTTCAGCGATGTGGTAAACTCTTTATATCAGGACAGACAGGGGAATATCTGGGCCGGGACTTACGATGGTGTAATCCGCCTCTCTCGTTCGGGAGCTATTTACAAACAGACCCGGTATCCTTTTCCGTCTCAGGTCAATGTGATCTTCCAGGACAGCAGCGGGACGATCTGGATCGGAGGTTATTCTTTCAGGCTCCACCGGTTCGATGCGAAGAAGGGTGAATTTGTAAGAGCCATTCACGCCAGCAGCTTCGACAATACACTGGCTGGAAAGAGTGTCCTTAGTATCGCCGAGGGCGGAAATCGAACCCTTTGGGTTGGAACGTACGGCGGTTTGTTGAAAATCAGTTACGAAGGCAAACTCCTTTCCCATATTGGCGTCAGCGACGGACTCCCTAACGATGTCGTTTATGCAATTCTTGTCGGGCCGCATGGAAACCTCTGGCTCAGTACCGATATGGGCATCTGCAAATACTCGCCGCTCACGGGACGAGTCCGCGACTACAACGTGGAGGACGGATTGCAGAGCAACGAGTTCAACCAGGGCTCAGCATTTGAATCGAGGGGTGGAAAATTCTATTTCGGGGGAATCAACGGGTTCAACTCTTTCTATCCCGACAGTATCCACGACAACCCAAACATTCCACCGGTTGTGTTTACAAACCTTAAAATCTTCAATCGCTCTATGGAGCCGATGGTGCCCGGTAGCCCGCTTCGACAAACGATATGGACCGCCAGTTCCCTGCGTCTGAGCTACAACGATGAAGTTCTTACATTCGACTTTGCCGCACTCGAATTCACCGACCCGGGAAGAAATATGTACGCCTACAAGCTCGAAGGGTTTGACAAGCGCTGGGAAAACATAGGCGACAGGCGGGAAGTGACTTATACCAACCTGGATCCCGGTAAATATGTACTGCGGGTTAAGGCTTCCAATAACGACGGGGTATGGAACGACAGAGGCGCCTCTCTGTTAATCTACATATCGCCGCCATTATGGATGACATGGTGGTTCAGGGGGTTCGTAGTGCTAATCTTCCTTTCAATCGGGCCGATATTCTATTACCGGAGGGTAACCGCGTTAAAAAGAGAGGCGGCGGTCCAGCGGGAGTTTTCGAGGAAGCTCATAGACAAACAGGAGAGCGAGCGCAACCGCATCGCGGCTGAACTGCACGACACGATCGGACAGGACCTACTGGTGATAAAAAACCGTGCATACCTTGCCCAACAGGCAAAGCGGCTAAACCCTAACATAAGGACACAAATCGACAACATCTCGGAGACCGTCACGCAGTCGTTGCAGAATGTAAGGCAGATAGTCCGCAACCTGAGGCCCTATTATCTCGACCGGATCGGTCTGACGGGGGCACTTAAGGCGATGCTCGGCTCGGTAGCGGAATCTTCTTCGATAAAGTTCGATGTCTCCATCCACGATATCGACGGCATGCCTGGTGACGGTTCCAAGGAATCCGAAACGAGCTTCTTCCGGATAATCCAGGAATCGGTGAACAACCTAGTGAAGCATTCCGGCGCCAGGAATGCCTCCGTGGCTGTAAGGAAGCACCCGGACGAAGTTGTCGCAATAGTTCACGACGACGGCAAAGGTTTTGACTACGCCTCAATGCAAGGTGGTACAGCTCAAGCAGGCCTCGGACTGTCGAGCATGATCGAACGCGCAAGTATGTTAGGTGGACACCTCGAAATATCATCCGGTAAAGGCATCGGGACGACCGTAACGCTGACCGTGCCGGTTAACCCGGGACACGCAGTTCAAACCGAAAGGCGACCTTGAAAAAGAACAATCACGCCGCCTGGAGCCAAGCCGAAAGGAAAGCTGATTCGGTGATCATTGCTGATGATCATCCGTTGTTTCGAAAGGGTCTGAGGGACTTCATAAGCACCGCCGGACAATATGAGATCGTCGCCGAGGCCTCCAACGGCGAGGAAGCTCTGGACGTAATACTGCGGTTCAAGCCGGATATTGCGATCCTGGATATAAACATGCCCGGCCTCAGCGGGTTGGAAGTAGCGAGAAAAGTAATGGAAAAGAATTTAAATACGGAGCTGGTCGTATTGACAATGCATGAGGATGCGGATCATTTCGACCTCGCTATGGAAACCGGAATAATGGGTTACGTTCTCAAGGACAGTGCGGCAGCCGACATCGTCTCCTGCATTCAGTCGGTATTGTCGGGGAAGAGCTACATAAGTCCATCACTCTCGCACCTCCTCATGAAGAGGAGTGTTAAATCGCTCAAAGGCATCGAGAAAAAACTCGGCGTCGATAGCCTGACCGGCTCCGAACGAAAAGTCCTGAAGCTTATTTCGGAAGGGAAATCGACGAAAGAGATTGCCGAGAGACTCTTCATAAGCGTGAAGACGGTATCGGCACATCGTTCCAATATTTGCGGCAAGCTTGACTTACACGGGACCAACGCGCTCCTCAGGTTCGCGCTCGAGCATAAAGACCTTTTGTAAGAAAGCGATTTTGCCGATCATCTAGGTACTACTATCTAGATAAATACTCCCTCCCGACAATACACATCCTTCCGCTTAATCTGTTAATTGCACCGTAAAGGCCGTGTTCGGAGAAGGCGGAGCATCCGTCCTCGACACCGAGAGAAGCTGAAAGGATAATTCTAAGAAATGCTAACAGAGTGAAGGAGGAGTTGGAAATGGAGACGTCCGATTTCCGTAGATGGCAGACTTACCTTGCGTGCGCGTTGATTGCTCTTTGTTCCTGCAATCCTGTCAGAGCCGCGCAATCAGGAAAATTTTCGATCCTTTCGGAAAAACCCGGTACCGGCCTGAGCAGGATCTTTTCCGCGAGCAATTCAAACGGTCCTCTCGGTCAGGATCGTAACATCGTGGCTAATGACAGGATGCTGCTTCTTTGGAACGAACCACCGTCGATGTACACCACGAATTACGACGCTTTCCACTATCAGATCCTGAGCTATGATTCTTCGAACAGACAGCTGCAGACTTACGGATCGCTTTCCGGTGATTCTGTAATCGATGCCTCTGACGGAACCGCGCTTCCGGCTGTCGGCGGCAACATGAATTCAGTAGTTCTTGCCGGAGATATGATCGGAAACGGCTATGCCGAGGAAGCGTCGGTTTGGGAAACGTCCGGCAATAAACTCTTCGCATCTGCCATGCCGATCTCAAAATCCAACCTTGCTTTCGAAGACACCACCGTCACCGGCGAGATGGTCGGTCAAATGAGCGCAGCGAGTTCCGATTACGGCGGTTCGCATTCACAACTACAGCCTCGTGCCGAGAGATACGTCCGTGTACGTTAGTTTCTACGTCGGCAATCCTCAGGACGGAGGGGCAATTATCAAAGACCTTTCCGGGGACTCCTTGTTCGCGACGCAGGGAGCAATACCTGCACGAGGCTCGCAGATATTCTCGTTCAGCTGGATAGCGCCTTCCGTAGTAAACACAAGGCTCGTTCACTCAGGCAACTATGTTCACGTTTGGGGCGTAATCGACCCGTCGGACACGATGAAGGAGATACACAGGCGCAACGATTTCGGCTGGAGCATCCTCCGGGTTCCTGGAATAATTACGTCCGTTAACGCGCAACATGAACAGCAGGCATCTTACCAACTTTTCCAAAACTACCCAAACCCTTTCAATCCAACCACGGTGATAAAGTTCGACCTGAATCACGCCTCGAAAGTAACACTCGACATTTACAACGTCCTCGGTCAGGAAGTAATGGAAAACGATTATGGGACACTTGGTGCGGGGTCGTATGACAAGAGCATAAACATGGATCGCTTCGCGAGCGGCGTTTACTTCTATAGGATCGTCGCAAAAGGCAGTGACGGCAAGACTTTCGTCGCGGTA
>JAJZNW010000105.1 GCA_021811615.1 Bacteroidota bacterium | reverse complement strand
GGATTTGTGGTGTAGCCGCTGGGTGCCAGTTGGAAATTCTCAGTGGCAGTCTGTCCGTCCTGCACCTGGACAACGATGGTTTCGTCCTGGTAGCCGATGAACCTCGCGACCAACTTGTACCTGCCGGCGGGAACGTCTCTTATTTCATAATTACCGTTCACATTAGCGGCCGCGCCATGGGCGGTACCTTCTACCTGAACCGTCGCACCGGGCAGTGTTTCTCCGGTCTGCTTGTCAGTAACTTTTCCCTTAATGGTACCGGTCTGTGCAAATGCTGCACCGGCGGCAAAAGAAAGGAAACATAATGCAAGCAACGAAGCAAGCGGTAGTCTTTTCATTTGAATGCCTCCTTGCGATTTGTGATTTGTGTTCTCCTTCTCTTCATAATACCTCCTTGAGTATGGAATTTTGTGAGTCCGAAGTACCCTCCGGATAGGTGAGAACAAAGAAATGCCTGTGTCAACCTGCAAGTCGCCCCCTTGTGAGTTGACTCCAATTCCACACACGTGAGCCGTAAAACGCCCGCATCCCCCGTGAAGAAAGAACAGCGGGGATGAAATGGTCCGTGTGCATCTCTTTTGCCAGCATCGTTAGAATTATAATAGGCGTAAGGAGGTACCGGTCTCGAAGACCGCGAAGATGTCGAGAATTCGTGGACCGCGTCCAATAGAACTAACAAGCACCATCATGGCACTAAGCAACGACATTGCGCGTAAGATGCTTAGTGCAGATCGGTTGTCGGTGTCTGAGAAGAGAGAAGAAGATTGTTGCCCTGGAATTCTCTCTTCAAACCGGGTTGGACGAGATCGAGGTTCTTCTGTAACTCAAACGCCAAAATTATTCCTGTTCCACTTTAGTGAATGAATGATTTCGGTCGGGAGAGATGGAGGAAAGGCCATCACGGTTTGGTGACGGATTTACCATAGTCACGTATTGGTCCTTCTGTTGCTCCACAGCCAGCATAAAGTTCGCTGAAATATAATCTCCCTTTTCCCTTTTGTCAAGAAAAAAAGGGGCAGCAATCCTCAGCCGCTAAAGAAATATTTTCCGAATCGCTCACGGAGAGTGGCGATAAAGAATCGAATGAAGGACAAAATAAAGGCTGTAGGTGAATTATCGCGGTTGCAACGGACCGGAGGACGCGCCTTGCCCCGAGCTTCCAGCTCCCAAAGAAAAAATGACGGCTGTGGTCGCGACGACTGCAGAAGCTCCCAGCACGGCGGTACGTAATACATCTATCCTTTGCGTTTCAATAGTTGATACCCTGGACACGGGAACAGAAAAACTCCCATGGATTTCTTCACCGCGATTGTCAATGGCGCTCCCGATGCCGACAATCGTATCATTCACGACACCAAAGAGTCCTCCGGAGAAACGGTACAGCAAGGCGTTCCTGCTGCTGTCGACATAGACCGTGATCGCCTGGTGCCGGTCTAATCCCGATACCTGATCCTTCGTTAACCTGACACTTTCGTAGCATCCGCTCCAGGATAGGAACATTCCTGTAAGGAGAATTACTCTTATAAACCTGATCGACATAAAAGACCAAGCCCCGTCACCGTTATGAAACGGTGACGGGGCTCGCTTGATAGAACTAGTCGAATACAAAGAATTACTGCCCACCATTTGCCCAGGTCGGGGTGAACAATGACGGTTGCGTGGGCATATTCGGGTTGGTGTTGACTTCATTGATCGGATAGAAGAAGCGCTGCGGGAACTGAGAGCCGTGAATCGGAGCCATCTTGTGAACTGCCCCGGTAGAATCGGTGTATTGGATGTTATAACCGACCCTTCGTACCAGATTGAAAGCTTCAATCTGCGACATCAGGGAGATGTACTCCGTGTTGATTATAGTTTGAAGCAGACTCGCCGGCGTCGAGACCTGCGGGTCGGTTGCCACATAGGCCGCAGAGCTATCACCGAACACATTATTGTTGTACACCCTTGCCAGATTCAACTGAGCAAGAGCGGTAACATCATCGCCAGACCTCGCTGCAGCCTCGGCCCAAAGGAGATGGGTTTCGGAAGCTCTGAAGATCGGGTACGGAGACGTTTCGGAAAAAGCGCCGTGCGCACCGTCATTGAACGCTCCGTCAGCCGGTATGAAATAATAGTCGAGCTGGCCGGTATAGTTCGTTTTTCCATCGAGGCTGGCAGCCTGCATCATTGGGATGATGAACGTCTCACTGGCGTCCATGTATCCGCCGCGGTCGTAGTCAATGAACGAACACCATATATTCATGTCACCGTTATAGACCCCTTGCGCGTGCGTGAACATCATATCCTGCGAACCATCTGTCGCAAGGATTCCCGCCTGACATTGCGCGACAACAGCCTGCATTTCACTTGGCGTATAATTGTCGTGTCGCGCCGCGTGCATCAGGAATCGAGCTTTTGCGGTGTGAGCTGCGGCAAGCCAAATGTGCTGGTCCCCTGCCGAAGAAAAGATATCTGCCGAAAGAGGGTTGTTGTCCGAAGTTATCTCTGCAATTCCGGCGTCCAGGACTGCTTGAACCTGAGTATACACGCTGTCCTGTTTATCGTATTTCGGATGCAGATAAACGCTCGGCTGAGCAGCCTGTGAATATGGTACATCGCCCCACAGATCTGCTACCGTTCCCATCAGAGTCCCTTCGACAATCTTTGCGGCGCCTTCGAGATTCGACTCCCCGGCGGCATTAGCGACTTTTTCCGTCGCGCGAAGATTGTACAGGACATTGTCGTAGGCAATCGGCCAGTCGTTCTGGAAGTCCTGGCTTGTGATTGTGTAGTTATAATAACCGGTGAATTGTGACGCAGCGCCGGTTGCTTGCTGCGCCCAGAGCGCAGACAGCATCGACGGGAATCCTTCCTGGAACAAGTCGAAGGAAGCCTGCGCGCCCGGGAATAGATACGATGCCGACGCTCCGGAAGTAGAAGCATCCGGATTCGAGTCGTACCCTTTGGTGAAGGACTTGCAGCCTGCGAGAACAACTCCGAACAACATGGCTGCTATTACGTATTTGCTAACCCTTTTCATTGACTGCTCCCTTCTTAATAGTTGACCTGTAGTGAGAGGACCCAAGTCCTGACACTGGGATTGACGAAATAATCGAGACCCTGGCCATTGGTGGGACCGGTCAAATTCACTTCCGGGTCCGCTCCATCGTACTTCGTCCAAAGCGCGAGATTATTGCCTATCAATGAGATCTGCAGACTTTGGAAACCTATGCCGGTGAGCGGCAACAGGTATGACAAGGAGACCTGTCTTAGTCTTACATAGCTGCCGTCTTCAACCCACTGCTCAGATGCACCGCCGGTGAGACTCGAACCAGGTCCGAGCGTGAACCATGATTGGTCAACAATGACGTCAGGCGCGCCGTTCGAGGGATCAAAGTTGGTGACATATCCTCTGAACGAATAAGTACCGTCGGTATTCCTGACAAAGCTGTTTCCATAACTTCCTGACGCAACTATCTGGGCCACTGTCTCACCATTCCAATCTTTAAGAGTCTGCGCCTGATTGGCAGTGATAGTAGTCCACCAGTTCTGGTTTCCGTACCTTCCAAAGTAGGATAGCGCTCCCTTGGTGCCGTTCCAGACCTGTCCACCAGCTTTGATATCAAAGAGGACGTTTAAAGTGAATCTCTGGAACCTGAAAGTATTGCCGATACCAGCTCGCCACCTTGCATTCGGATTGCCGATTACCGCATCGGAAGACGCGTTCTGAGGAAATCCATTTGCGTCGAGAACCAGCTTACCCTGAGTTATCAGACCATTGTCGCCCGTCCGCTCCCAGTGTGTTCCGACGATCACGCCGAACGGCTGGTCGAGGACCGCCGCGGAGAACGGATCGGTGAATCCGTTGAGGCTCACATACTGGGTGCCGGCAGGCATGCTTGTGATCTTGTTCTTGTTGGTGGACCAGTTAAGCAGTGTCGACCATGAAAATTCGCCGACCCGGAGCCATTCAACCGTGGCCTGCAGATCGGTTCCGATGTTCGTCATGTTAACCGCGTTCGCCTGCTGATAAGTAAACCCGAGTGACGGTGAAACCTGGATAGCCGTAATGGCTCCAGTGGTCTTATCGCTGTACTCGGTCGCGCTGAGCGTGACCCTGTTATCGAACAGTGTCAAATCGACACCACCTTCCAATTCCGAGGTTCTCTCCGGACCTATGCCGGCATTGCCCTGGACGTTACTGTAAGTAGCGCCACCGCCCCAGTACTGAGGATTTACGCCTTCACCCCAGCCGTTGTACCATGTTGGGTTGGCAAGGATGTATGTCGCCGAGGTATAGACAGGTGGCTGGACTGCGGCCTCACCGTAGGCGGCTCTCAGCTTTCCGAAATTGAGAATCTTATTCCCTTCGAAGAGTGGAAGTTTCGTGAATTGCCACGCCACGCTTGCAGCCGGATAAAAATAAAGTCCCGCGCTGTTTGGCCCATATGTCGATGAGCTTTCATCCCTGCCGGAGAGCGTGACGAAGAGTTGCTGATACATCGTCAGATCCACTTCTCCATAAGCTGCCGCATTCCTCTCGATCCAGTTGTTTTGATTCGGAGGAAGGACGCTTGCACCATTCGACAAGTAGTAAGGAGGAGCGGTGAACAAGAATGTTTGAACGATCTGTGCCATGTAGTTGTACTCCTGATGATCGAGATGGAAGCCGAGGAGTATCGAACCGCTAAAATCGGGGCTGAATTCATGGCGTGCTCTGCCCTGCAGATCTGTGTTTATCTGATACTGGGAAAACAGGTTATCGCTGTATTGCCCGCCTGGTGTGGTCCAATCGAATAGACCATATACGCTTGTGTTTCTATCACCTAGATAATCCACGCCCGCTCTATAAGTGAAGTCTAGCCAGTTGAGAGGATCGTAGGCCATTTCCACGCCGCCGATCACGCGAGTATCAGAGAAAGAGGTGGGATTTTGGTAAATGGTGTAGAACGGATTATCGTAAACACCATTGACGGCAGGATTACCGTTACCGTTTCTGAACCCACGTTGAGAATTGGGCGTGACAACCCCGTCAGGGGACGTAAACGTAACCATGTAAGGCAAATTGTTGAAATCAGGTGGTGTCCGATAAGAACCGAGCATCAGTCCGGCGAGGTTCGATCCCTGCTGGGTACGGGCAGTTACGGCGCTAACATAATTCGCGTTCACGCGAAGTGTCAGCACATCACTGAACACGCGACTTACGTTAGCATTGATCGAGGTCCTGTTGAAATTCGAATTCGCTTTTACTATTCCGATTTGGCCGAGATGGTCAACATCCAGATAGAAGTTACCCGACGCGTCACCTCCGCTAAGGGTAGCTCCATATTCGGGAAATACGGGACTTTGAAAAACATCTGTCGCGTGATTGTAAACGTCTTTGGATGTCTTTCCACCAGCCGGATTAGCTGGAGTGCCGCTAGTTATAGTTCCATTGGCATTCACCGTGTTAGGCGCACCGGACCTTTGAGAAATTCTATCTCCCCAACTCAATCGGTTGTTCCATGTATACAATCCATTCTGTCCCTGACCAAAATCAGTCTGCAATGGCTCCGCTCTTAACAAGGCATCCGATTCAGTGCTCTCACGAATAGATATATTGATTTTCTTGCCGGGAGTAAACGATCCGGATTTCGTGGTTATGACGATGACTCCGTTAGCTCCCCTTGACCCCCAAAGAGCCGCCGCAGTAGGACCTGAATAGACTTCAATAGATTTGACATCATTAGGGTTAATCTCGTCAAGAGTTGAATAGGCGGACGGACCACCATTTGTCAAGCTGTTGTTCACGGCCACCTGATTATAAACAGGACCGCTCCAAATCGGCTCTCCGTTTACAACTATCAATGGCTGGTTGTCCCCTTGAAGAGAGCGTGCCCCACGAAGCACCATCCTGGTTGCTCCTCCCGGGTCCCCGTTGCTTGAGATTGTCGTCAAGCCTGGAGCCTGGCCCGCCAGAGCCGACGAAATGTCGTTCGCCCCGGACATTGTCAGTGTCTGACCCGAAACTGAAGAAACTGAAGTTCCCATTTGCGCGCGGGACTTTTCAGTACCGATGGCCGTCACGACGACAGGATTGGTGGTATATCCAACCGGCGCGAGTGCGAAGTTTTCGGTTAGAGTTTCCCCTTCTTTAACCTGGACAGTACGAGTCAGAGGCTGATAACCGATGAATCTTCCGGTCAACCGGTAAGTGGCTGCCGGCACGTTAGTGATCGTGTAGTTCCCGTCAACGTCGGCCGCTGCTCCCAAGGCAGTGCCCTCGATGACGACCGTCGCGCCAGGCAAAGTCAGCTTGGTCTGCTGGTCGATGATTTTCCCTTTGATCGTGCCGGTCTGTGCCATCATCTTGCCGGCACCAAAAGAGAGGAAACATGTGAGGAGAAATGAAGCAAAAAGTAGATGTTTCATTTGAATGCCTCCTTGCGATTGGTGTTTTGTGTTCTCCTTCTCTTCATAATACCTCCTTGAGTATCGAATTAGTTGGATGGTGAAAGAGAATTAAAGTGAATTTCCTTTTTGACCCACATACTACCTTTGGGACAATACTCTCCCTTTTCCTCCCGGATGACAAACGAGGGAATCAATACGCGAGAAGACACATCACCTGCGTATTTGTTTTTAACGAATTGTGTATGAGAAATTGCAGTGGGAATCCCGCAACCCTGACCTGCCCGCAATCTGCCTCCTAATTGTAGCCACAGTTTCTTCCTCGCACGACCAAGGAGCTACGCAAACAAAAAAAACAAGAGAGTACCTTTCAAGGTCCTCCCTTAAAACTCAAGCGGTTAAACCGCACCTATGATTGTTCTTGTTCAGCACGACTGATAAGAATTTCGCTGAAATATAACCTGCATCATTTGTTTTGTCAAGTAGAAGAGGGGAGTTTTTGCGGAAGGGAAAAAATAAAAATTGCGAGGAATTGGAAGATGAAAAACTCAACGAGGAATTGGAAGATGAAAAACTCAACAATGATTGAAGCCGGGCCCCACGAAGGAGGTCCCGGCTTCATAACTATCTACAGCGTGAATCAGAGCTTCG
>JAJZNW010000117.1 GCA_021811615.1 Bacteroidota bacterium | reverse complement strand
TCATGAAGATCGAAGCGATATGCATCTCTCCATGCAAAGAGAAGTTTCATCGGATCGCGCAGGCGAAAGCCCCCTTGCGGATTCTCCTCGACATAGGCCTCCTGGATCAGGTGGCGTGCCACTTTATTCACAAGCCCAAGGCTGACGCTCGGCATGCACTCGCTTTGTAGCCGGCGCTGGGTCCAGTTCACCTGGACATTTCCGACGTCGAGTATCACCCGCATTACCCGCGCAGCCTCCGCGGTGCTCAGGTTTGCCACGGGCCGAATACGTTTATGGACGGGCTCGTTTCCGGTGTGCTCAAGGTGCAAAATTCCCGGCACGTCGAGCGAGTAATTTCCCGCGAGATCGTACCAACCCCAGCCATGCTCCGAACAAAGCTCGGACACTCTTGCCGATATGGACGGCAGCGCAAGCACGGGTATGAAATTTCCGGATCGCTGGCTTTCGGGAAGCCGTTTCTCCGCGGTCATTCTAAAGAGACTCGGCCTCATTTCCGATTTGCACTCAATGTACAGCCGTGCTTTCCCGCCAGCTGGTTTCGGTATAGTTGCGATGATATCAAAGCCCTTTTCAGCCTCTTTTCCGGTACCTTCCACCTTCCAGCCCTTCAGCCAGCTTACGCTTTCCAGTATTTCGCGTAATTTCGCGGCCAGCGCCTCTTCCAGCGCCGCGCCCTTCATTTTATCTCTGTTCACGACATCCACCGTGTTCATGCATACGTGAACATAGCATGTTTCGTGAACATAACCAAACCCTGAAACCGAAAATCCTCAGAATATCGCAACATCAGCGCGCTTTGATTTGCTCGATCTTCTCGTATATTCGGTCGCACACGTCATTGAGATTATCACTGACTTCTTTGTTGCTAAAGCGAAGGAATTGTATTCCGAACGCTTCGATGTGTTCCTGACGATCTTTGTCATACTCATCGGCGCCATCGACAAGATGTGAGGGGCCGTCGATCTCAATTGCAAGTCTCAGTCGCGGACAATAGAAATCCAACACATATTGTTCCACCCCGTACTGACGCAGGAAGCGCTCGCCGCCCATTTGCCTGTTCTTCAGTCTCGACCAGAGGATTATTTCCGGCTTCGTCATGTTGTTTCTGAGGAACCGCCTCTTATCGATGTCTTTGTGTCGGTTGAAGATTCGAGTCATGATGCCACGGCCCCCGTGGTTTAATCCTCTGCTTCCGAACCCCCCGATCCCCCCTTCTTATGAAGGGGGGATTCAGGGGGGTTCTCATACTCCTCCATCATCCCCGGCGGAAACTGGATATCAAGCTTCTCAACCGAAAGCTTGCCGGAGATGAGGCGAGGAAGGAGAAGGTCGCGGGTGGCCACCAGCTTCTGGTTAGCCGCTTGATAGTTCTCTATCGCCTTGAAAATAGGTAACTCGACCCTGTTGAATTGATCCACAACAGGTTGCGGCGGTGTGAGAATCTCGATCCGCTTGAATGTACCTTTTGTGAGTTCCGCGAAAGTAGCACCACCCGCAAGCAACTGGAAACACGGTTTACTCAACTTAAGCCAGTGGTAAAGATAGGTCATAGGATACGTCGAGTTCGGCATGCAGGTGATGAAGCCTTGATTGGTACAAGCGGGAGTGCGGTTTATACCTATCGCACCAATAGTCGCCCGACTCGTGAGCATTATTGAATATGGTGGGAACATGCGTGCGGAACTATTACTTACCCCCTCCTCGCTACAGTGATCAGCGGATTCATCAAGGAATATCCCCGATGCAGATGTAATATCTGACGGGGTAAACCAATTAACGTTTCCATCTTTCCAATAACGCTCGATCACTTTTGATGGAGTTCCTCCACCGGTAAACGTAAAGGCATTTCCAACCTTCACCATTTTCCATCCGTGGGGATATTCCTTTAAAAACTTTCACCTTCTCATGTCCCGGGAACCTCAGCCTCACGAACCATTCGCGGTAGATTTCCTCTGCCATTTTTTCGAGGAGCGCGATCCGCCGCTTGTTGTTCTCTATAAGCTCGTCGTAGGCGGAGAGTATCGCGGCGATCTTGCGCTGGGCTGGAAGCGGTGGTAGCGGGACATCGAGGCTTTTTAGAATTTGCTGGTTGAGATTATTGATATTCGTTCCGCCCCCATAAATGCTTAACGTGGCACGCAGAAGCGAAGACCTAAAAAAGTACACGTAAAAGGGACGAAAGATTTCATTGCTGTTGAACCTCAAGCGGATAGTAAAACCAGAGTGAGACATTTTCCCCGGAAGATTCTTAATGAAAAGAGTCCGCCCGATGAGTTCACGATTCCCGTTCGAGCGGACAAACAGGATGTCACCCTCTTCTAAATAGTCTTCGTCTCGGACGACTCCAGCTGGGTTAATTTCGCTCACAGAGTCATATTTCGGGTACAGGTAATCCTGAAAGTCCGTGACTCCGATGACTTTCAGACCGCGTCCCCAGTTTGCCCTTGAGAAATTCAGGCCGTTCTTGAATTCGGCAATGGTTCCTAACCTGGTGTACTGCCACATCCCAGTTAATCCCCGCCAAGCTGTCTGATATTTTCGAAGATTATCTCCTCGTTCGCTTTAGCCTTCGCAGCTAGTTCCTCAAGCTGTGAGCTCATCGTTCGTATTTCTTGAATGAATTCCTCTTCCGTCTTCCCGTCCTCCTCAATCACCACCCCGACATATCTCCCCGGATTCAGCGAATACTCCTGTTCTTTCAACTCAGCCGGACCCGCGAGCTTGCACAGCCCGGTGACATCCTCGTACTCCGCGTTCGGAAACCGCTCCTGCAGCCAGTGTATATGCTGGTAGAACATCTCGGCGTTTTTCACCTCGCCGTGCAGTTCCTCCAAGGCTTCCTTCAGCGCCTTCACCTTGCGGTCGACAGCGGCACGCTTGCCGTTTGCCAGTGCCTCATCCGCCTGCTGCTTCTCATGCTGGCGGACAATCCTGTCGAGCCGCTTAAGGCCGTCGTGAAGTGCCGTGAAAAACGGATCGAACGCCTCACGCAGCTGCTGCTGGGCCTTGTTCTTCTTCTCTATCGATTTCTCGCGGCCGTTCTTCGCAAGGTAGTCTTCGTACTTCGATTTGAGCTTGTCCAGCGCGGTCCACTGCTTCATCAGCTCGTCGACCGTAGCCTTGCCCGTCTCGTCATCGAGGACTTCGAGAAGCTGTTTGGAGACAGGTTCAACCATTTCTTTGTTTTCATCCAAACGCTCCATACCGGACTTGAAATAATCGTCCACAAGCCTGACGAACTTCTGGCGTTCGCCCTTCCGCAGGTGGCTGATGATGGCGATGTTCTGAATCTGCTCCTCTGAAAACTCCCGGTGTGCCCGGTCTATCTGCGTAAAGATGTTTCGCGCATCGATGAAGAGTATCCTGTCGTCCTTCTTCCCCTTGTCGAAAAACCAGAGTGTCGCGGGAAGGGTGACCGTGTAAAACATGTTCGAAGGAAGCGTCAGCATACCGTAGATCAGGTTCTCTTCGATCAGCCTTTTCCTGATATCCGCCTCCGAGTGTCGTGCGTCCGATGCGGAATTCGCCATGACAAGTGCCGCACGGCCGTTTTTCTTCAGCGAAGTCGCAAAGAGATTGATCCAGAGATAGTTTGCGTTGGGTACGGTTTCCTTACCTTGGTCTTTCTTCTTGGCCTTCGTCTTCTTCCTCGGGATTCCGTACGTATTGAAGCGCTTGTCCTTCTCCACGGAGCTGAGGTTGACGTCGTCGACGTTGAATGGAGGATTGGCGAGGACGTAGTCGAAGTTCCCGAAGCTATCGAAGTGATCGACGTAGTAGGTAATTCCCTGTCTGATGTCGCCGTGGAGGTCGTTTACCACGAGATTCATTTTGGCGAGTTTCACGGTTTCCAGGTTCTTTTCCTGACCGTAGAAATAGACGCCGCGCTCGGAGCCTTCGATTTCTCCTTTATGAATTTTGATAAAGTGGTCGGACTGGACGAACATGCCGCCAGACCCCGATGCTGGATCGAAGATCCTGCCTCCGTGTGGTTCGATCATCTCCACCATCACCCTGACGACGGAGCGGGGCGTGAAGAACTCCCCGCCTTTTTGTCCTTCGTTTCTGGCGAAGGCCGCAAGGAAGTATTCATATATTTGTCCGAACAGGTCCCCGGCTGCTTCCGACGGTATATTGGCAAAGGTCTTGAGAAGGTCCTTGACGATCTTTCCGCTCTTGTCGCTTCGGGTCAGCCGGTAGTACTCGTCTTTCGGGAGTACGCCGCCGAGTTCAGGTTTGTATTCCTCTATCGATTCCATTGCCTTCTTGATCTTCTGCGCTATGTCGACTTCTTCGGGCAGGTTAAGCAGATAATCATATCGGGCATGGTCATGGAGATAGAAGCCGCATTTTTCGATAGCGATGTCGGATATTTTCTTCTCACGGCGGGTACCCTTCAGCTTGTCGTATTCCGATCTGATCTCTGCCTCGTACTTCTTGTACTTGTTGTCTGCAAATTTCAGGAAGATAAGGCCGAGAACCGGGACCGAATACTCGCTCGATTTCAGATCAGAGTTTGCACGGAGGTTATCCGCTGCACTCCAAAGGTCCGCTTCAAGTTGTTTGTGCTGCTCTTTGGTCATATGGGGATGCGATCCATTACTGTGTTATAGCTGCACGACAAGATGTAAGAAGTCAAAACTCGATTCGGTTTTCGATGATAGACCTACCACAATAGCTCAATTGAATAAAATGTAGCTAATAGAGTTTGTTTGTGCAACGAGGGCGAAGAAAACGGCACAGGGACGTTCTTCCAATGTCCTCCAGGCTCAAGAGAATCTTCCTCTCTTCTCCTCTACTCGGAATCCGATGCGTCGCTTGGGAGGCGGCAAGGAAGAACCCGTCACACTGAGCGAGGCACTTTAGTGCTGAGTCGAAGTGCGACGGCCTCTCCTGTGCAGTGCCTGGACCAAGCCCATCCTTCGACTCCGCAGGATGACGGCGTTTGGGGAGCGAGCTGCAGAAGCATCCGGCACACTGAGTGCGAAGGCACGCCTAAGTATGCCGACGAGCCTGCCTGCCGAAGGCAGATCGAAGAGCGACGGCGATCTCAAGCTCCTCCAGGTTGCACGCCGAATCCTTGTGAGTGGCGAGTATCTCCCTGAGCCCTACGAAAGTCTGCATGATCTCGACATTCGCACGAATCGCTGGTTCGCTTATCAGCACCGATGACAGCATGGCAACGCCCTGCTCTGTGAAGGCAAAGGGGAGATACTTCCGGTGCCGGCCTCTGCCTTTCTCTAAAGCAAATTGCGACCTCAACTCGTTGTATTGTTCAACGCGGTCAAAGCCCCGATTGCCGGCCGACGGGGCTTGTTTGAAAAGAACACAGCCGATGTTAAATTTAGACGGATTTGAGACAGTCATGACAGACATTCCAGTAAAATACATCGTCGATGAACACAACAAGAAGGTCGCCGTCCAGATGGATATAGAGACTTTCAAGAAAATCGAAGAAGCCCTGGAGAACTACGGACTATCCGAGCTCATGAAGCAATCTCTCGACGAAGAGAGCCTCTCGTTGAAAGAAGCGAAGTCTTTCTACGACTCACTGGAAAAGTCTGAGTGAACGTTCGCTTCAAGAAACGCTTCCTCAAAGAGCTCTCGTTTCTGCCCACCTCTTATCGTAAAGACGTCTAGATCTTCGTTTTTGAAAAACTCCCAGCAGCAAAAGCCCTTTCCGAGCTCGGCAATGTCGAAGCCATGAAGGGTTATCACGGCTTTTACAAAGTGCGTTTCGGCGATTGGCGGCTTGGCCTCAGACTGGAAGGCCAGACTTTGTTCGTGGAAAGGATTCTCCATCGGAGGGAGATTTACAGATATTTCCCGTAGTATCCGCTTAATCACCCGTTGTACTTGCGAGTGTTGTGCCATTCCAGGAACTCCTTAGACGGCCTCACCATCTCCGTCTGCGGAAGATTAACGAGCTGAGCGCCATGGTACTTGTAGTAGTCGCGGCCGTTCTCATACTCTTCCTTAATCTTCTTACTCAACTCCACGCGCAGCTCCGGCGTGACGGTAATATAACCCTTATCGAAAAGTATATGCACATCCGCCCGGAGGAGAAGTCCGTACTATAAGTGATATGTTTGAGCAATTCAAATTGTTTGCGGCTAAGACAGCTGCCGGTAAAGAGCGGTGCGCTGGGGGGTGCGAGACGGCTGGGGGGAATCAGAGGTTTCATGCTGGAGATCGCCGCGCCGTTCCGACTCTGTCGGAACTCCTCGCGATGACAGGAGGTTAAGTTCATTCATCAGGAGCAAAGATCCTTCGGAACAAGCGGCCTGTTCTGAGGGAGTTCTACTCCCGCGATGGCGTTCCACTAACGCGGGATAAGGTAATAAGGTTACCGGGTATGGATTGGAAGTATTATTAAGGTCGGTGGAATTAAGATAAGGTTCATTCACCTGCTCAAACCCGTAGCACCGCCATCCGCTATAAACGGGCGGCTGGGAGAGAGCGCAAAACCCGTTCGGGGTTTCCCGCTTCTTCCGAGGCGTCGGTTTCGAACCGATGCCGAGGGCTCCACCGAGAAAAAGATTAGCACACGGATTTTACGGAAGGAACGGATCGTCACGAATCTTTTCATTATTAGTTCTTGATCCGTTCGAATCCGTCGTGTCCGTCCCATCACTATCCCGATACCACCTTGGACATCCATTATAGCAGAGTTCCTTTTGAATTGGAGAGAGATTGAAACAGACCGGCACATGAAAAACGCAGATGAACTCAATCTACTATGTGCCTATGTGACTATGTGGTTTTCTTTTTTTCCCCGCCGACAGGACGCTCCTACCGGATTCTACAAACAGGTCGTCCCTAACGGGACTGACACGCGGATTTTTCACCGCCAGGGCGCAAGGAAGTCTCCCGCAGATATCGCTGATGGTCGCAGATAATTTATCAGCGTTCATTCACCTGCCGCGGTCGACGTCCGCGCGAAACAGCCAGGCTTTAACATTTCACAGAGTCCCACAGAGGAGCACAGAGAGACACAAAGATAATTCTCCGTGGAACTCTTTCTTTTCTCTGTGGAGCTCTGTGTAATGCTTAAAGCCTGGCAGAGGCTGCCTACCGGCAGGAAGGGCGGGCAGGCGGCCCGCGGGTACGGGCGAGTCCTAAGCCCCGCACACTATGTCACCCTTTCAGGGTTCGCTGACTTAAGACTTTACCTATCTACAATAATCCCATCCCTTCGGGATTAAATGCTCTCCCTTTTTCTCCCCTCGTTTTGAATCTATGAGCGATGACACAATTACAGTTCCACAAACGAAGCCGTGAACGACCTTGTGAAAATGACACCGGGAACTTCGAGCGGCGCGGGTTCCAAAGCCACCGACGTGGAATCTTCATGTTGGGGGTTGCCCCGCCTGCAAAAAGAAATTATCACGCTCCTTCATACCCCCTTCGCGAAAACGGCGTCCCGGCCCCGATCCATAGTTTTCACCGCAACGCCGCGAGGACGCAGAAGCAAGGTTCCCTCATAGTTTCACCGCGAACATATCCAACCGCCCAATTAAAAATTCAAAATTGAGAATTTAAAATTCTCCTCGTTCGTCGGTTCATCCCTCAGAACAGCTCCCCTGTTTTGTCCGAATCCAGCGATACTCGGGCGCAGAAGCAAGGTTCCCTCATAGTTTCACCGCGAACATATCCAACCGGCCAATTAAAAATTCAAAATTGAGAATTTAGAATTCTCCTCGTTCGTCGGTTCATCCCTCAGAACAGCTCCCCTGTTTTGTCCGAATCCAGCGATACTCGGACGCAGAAGCAAGTGCCCCTCAAAGTCCCAGCGCCGACATATCCAGCTGCCCAATTAAAAATTCAAAATTGAGAATTTAAAATTCTCCTCGTTCCCCTCAACACCCCTGAAGCTACAATCACCACCCACACCAGCACCGATCCGATGAACAGCCGCTCGAAAAGACCGAGGTGAGTCCCGCGGCCGAAAAGAAACATTGCGACAAGAAAAACCGCCGAAATGATCCCCACCGCCATGGCCGGCACCCTGACCGCGGCCAGCCGCCCGATTTTCCGCAGGGAGCTCGAAATCATTATCGCCCCGACCGGTGCGCAGAGGAACGCGGCCGCCGCCAGGAACAGATGCATGATGCCGTGAAAAGTGACGTGCATCGCCACCCGGTTCGGCTTGTCGGTGTTGAAGATGCCGAGCAGGAACGAGCCGGCTCCCCATACAGTGAAGAACGGCAATCCGTTTATTTTTACCGACGGCTCCCGGGCAATGTCCCGGAGTGCCATGATGATGGAGAGCGAGAGGATTCCCCTCACGAAGAAGTTTATGTTCATCAGGAATCCGTATGGCCCGATCGCCAGCAGGCTCTCCGCGTCTCTGAACAAGTTGTTCTGCGGCTGGAGCGTCTGCAATACGGCGTCGAGTACGATATAGACGACCGCACCTGTAATCGATATGATGGCCCACTTCCGGCTATTCATGATTTTCGCTCCTTCGGTTTTCATGGATTATAGGATTCGGACAGCAACCAAACAACTTAGGATGCCCCCGATAGTCTTCAGCGCGAGACGCAAAGGCGACCTTCCCTATGAAAAGATGACGCAGCTTTCTGACCTGGAGAAAGAATCCGGCGTATTCAAGACTCAAAGCCCTCAACTTCCTCCGCCTCGAAGAAGCCCGTCCCCGACAAATACTTCACCATGAATTCCATAGATCGCGACGCACTCCCCTCATCTCCATCCTTCCCAAGTTCATCACGGACTTTCATCAAGTCTCCGCATCCGGCCTCGCTGAAAATGGAGGCGAGGCGGGCATCGCTGCCGATGTCGAGAGAAACAAACGTGCTCAGCTTGTCGATGGCGAGTGTCTTCTTGTCGAGCCTCGCCAGTCCCCACATCTTCTCGAGTTGCTTCCCTTCGGGCGTTCCGTCATTGGTGACAAATAGAAAAGTCCTTATGACCAGCTTGTGCGAATGTACCTCTCCAACCAGGTATCCTACCTTGAGCCCCATGCACCGGTACTCCAGCATGATCGTCCCGCCGTCCGATGCAAGTGCCCGGGGATTGCTGAGCGCCTCGAACAGGTGAAGGTAGCTGCGCCATCGATCGATGCAATCCAGCCGTTCGGCCAGCCTTCTGAGCGCGTGTTCCTCGATATAAGTCTCCAACTGCGTTCCCTCCAGGCCGATCCTTTTTGCCTCCACCGTATGCCCTTTCAGTCCGATGCCGTACGGCAGCGGCATGATGAGCCTGATTACATTCCGGACTCCTCCTCCCCCCAGCATCATCCGGATTCTGTTCGGCTGACTTACGTGAATTCTCATTATGCTTCCGGTCCCCTTGCCGACGTTTTTCCCGTTACTCAGAACCCTGAACTCGAGCCAGTATATGCGGGAACCGAGGTCGCTCGCGATAAGCCCCAGGAATATCATCACTGCCGCCAGCCGCAGGTTGACCTGTTCCAGCGCTTCCTTCATCGGCAGGAACCGATCGAGGAGTCCCTCCAATTCGTGGGCTCCGCGGTATCCATTCCCTTCAAGCTCCCGCAGGTAATACAAGAAAGGAAGCCCCGCAGGTTGAAAGATCCGCAGCGGTATTTCCGTGCCGTCCTTCAGGACGCTCACTTTGATCCAGTCCATTGCATCCGGCAGTTCTCTCCTCATATCTCTGAGCACGTCGTCCGGTATGTTCTCCCCGGGAGCGGCTACGATGTTGATCGGCAGAAACCGCAACCAGTAAAGCAACCTCAGCCCCTTCCTGGGAATCGACTCGAACAGGCCCTCTCCTCCCGCGGCCGATATTATTTCCCTGATGTTGTCGAAATAACGCGCCTTGTTTTTTTCCGGATTATAGCCGTTATGGTTCGGAGCCCTGTGCTTCCCACGCTCTCTTGACATGCCAACCTCCCGCTTCATATGTTAGCCGAACGGAGCCCGCATGGAAATGGTCGCGCCGGATTCAAATCTTAACGGGCCCCTTTCCCTGACGAGGAAAATTTAATCCCGGGATCATTGAATCTCAACAACGAACACGTTGCTGTGAGACCCTGACTGCTGGTTGAGGCAGCACCGGGACGCGGACACGCACGAGTTTGTTTTCACCGCGATGCTGCAAAGTGAACAAAAGCAAATCTGATTATGAAAAGAGCGCTGCCTGCGCAAAGCCAGATTCACAATTCAACATTCAACATTTAGAATTCAAAATTCCCCAACCCTTCTCATCAATCCAATAATCCCAAAATCCACCAATCCCATGCTCCATGATTCCACCATTCCCCATACATTCGCCCGCCCCGCGGGTCCGGCAGTTCCTTTGACGGGGGCCTCCCCGAAACCGCCGGGAAGGCTCTTCTGCCGGCCGCAAGGGCGGACTTGTGCGGCCGCCGAACGCAGGGTTGGGCATTCATGCGGCCTCATCCTCTTTCCTCCTACTACTCCGCCTTCGGCGGCTCGGGTGTGTCATTGCCCGGCTTCCTGTGTCGGATGCCGGCTCTCTTCACAGGCCTCAGCGCGCAATACTGATCGTAAAACCCTTTGTCGAGTCTCTGGTACGCTTCGACCACGTCGTCCATGTCTTCAAGCATCTCGCGCATCTTCGACATGTGCACGAATACTGCCTTTCGCATCTCGCCCTTCTGCTGCGGATTCCCAATGCTCTTCCCAATCTTCTTTGAATAATCGTCGAGCCTGGCCTTCAGTTCGGCGATGGTGGCTTCGTTTACCTTATGTTCGCCTAACGGCTCCAGGTTCGCCGTCGCCAGCTTGATCACCTTCCCGGCGAATGCCACAAGTTCCGTGTCCCTCATGCCGCGTATATCCGAATCGGAGAGATCGACCGCGGCCAGCGACTCCAGATCCCCCTTGTCCTTGAAGACCGACCTCTGGCTCGCCCTTACCGGCAGCAGGTACTCCAGCAGCCCGTCCTCCGCCAAATTCTTCGCGTCCGTGATTCCCTTGGTCTTCTCGATATCCTCGATCTCGCCGGAAAGCGACACGAAGTTCATATGAAACACCCCGGCCTTCCGTTCCATTGCCGGGACAAGTTTCAGTTGATCCGGCCTCTCGAGGAAGAATTCATCCATCGAATGGAAGCCGCTGTTCAAGTCCTCATGATAGTTGTCCATCATCATTCCTTTCTTTCTTTAGATTGATTTCATTCACCCGGTCATTCATGCCGGCCGAAGCTCTGTTTTCATCCGTTAGAATTCCGTACGCTACTGTACGGTGCCTCTCCGCTGTTCCACGACTCCTATTGTTTTCCGTTCGAAGTGCATTTGACGACATCAGATGTGCGTTGGAACAATTGGCATTGCCATTTTTGCAAACCGCCGATCCGTTCGTTGTTCTTCGATACCCGTTTGGAACCGTCTGATCTCCATTTGAATCCATAGAATTCTCATTTGAAACCATCGCAACCCCATTTATTTCCCTGCAGGATGCACCCGGATTCATCGCAAACCCATTTGGACGTTTCGTGACCCTGTCCGGAACTCCCGGATTTTCATTCGGATCGATTGAAATGTCTTTTGGAACTTTTGAAACCCCATTTTCTTCAATCGCAACTTCGTTTGGAGCCATCGAGTTGCCATTCTGGCGCATCGAAATCGCGTTTGGAGCCATTGAAACTCCTTCCGGATTGACCGCAACTCCATTTGGAACAATCGCAATCCCATTGGGGACGATTGTAACTTCATTTGGAACGATTGTAATCTCATTCGGATGTTTTGTGAACTCATCTGTGCCCGTCGCAGGGCCAACTTGCGGCTTCCGAGGGGGATCCGTCGAATTTGGGCTGGAATGGCGGCAATTACGATTCAACAAGGCCCTTTCCCCAATTCGTATGCACGGTTTTCCCATCACGGGAGTCCGTGAGAACTGGGCACCTCCCAGATTCCGCGATTCATCCGCAGTCATCGCGCTCTCCGAAGATAGTTGATCATAATCGGCACCGCGCGGCTGCGGCCCGCTTTTTTACAGTCGAATTTTTCCCGTCATATTGGTCGCTTGTCCCGCCGTTATTATACCCTGCAGGACACCCCGCATCACTAAGCCGTGATATGCGCTCGACAGCCGGACACCGTCACTAAAGAGTTATTTCGGATTGTACTACTGCCCCTCGCGCCGGACTGACAATCGAACGCCTATCGTCGTTATTTTAAGGAGGATGAAAGTCAATGTCAAGAAGAAAAAGCGGACGCGGTCCCCCGCGATAGCGACCTTGTCAAGGTGTCCTTTCAAAGCTCTCCTTAACTCATAGGCAAGCCTTGACAAGGTTGCTCCGCAGTGGACTTTGTCGCAGTCGGTTTTGAAAAGGTAATAAGGTCATGATATGGGAGGAGTGGTGATGTTACTAAGGTTATTGTTTAGAGCGATAAGGTTCCTCTTTGAAGATGCATGTATGATATGTGGGGGATCTCCACGGGTGACGGCCTCAGGCAACGACCTTGTGAAAATGACGTCGGAGACTTCGCGCGGCGCGGGTTCCAAAGTCACCGAGATGGAATCTTCATGTTGGGGATCGTCCCGCCTGCAAACAGAAGTTATCACGCCCCTTCATACCCCCTTCGCGAAAACGGCGTCCCGTCCCCGTTCAACCGACATCATCAAGAACATGCCCTCATCGGTACAGGCCGCTCCTACCGGGGCTGGTCATCGTATCGTTTATGATTTCCACAAACAGGCCGTCCCTGATGGGACTGCCACGAGCGGTTCCGTTCGCAAGGGAAGCCTGGATGGAATTTTCGTTTTGGGGATCGTCACGTGACGCCTTCGGCGTCACTAGCGATGACAGGCAGGCTTGCGTGGGCAGATACCAAGGCGTCGCAGATTATGTCACCCCTACCGGGGTTATCACCTTTTGATTTTGGTCTTCTACAATGATTTCATCCCTTTGGGATTCAATGCTCTCCTGTTACCTCCATTTCCAATCGAGAAGCGATGACATTATTGTAGCAACGGCGTTCCCAAGCCCTTCGAACCCTGAAAGGGTGGCATTATCTTGACATGGGGGAAATAAAATCATGGATCAGGTTTCTTACCCGGGATCGTGCCGAGAGCGGGATTCTGTCCGACCTCAGGCATCCCCGCTTGTCTTCGAAGCCCGCTTACCTTGTCGAATACCTGGCCGCGATCACGCCGGCGGATGAGTTGTTCACCTTCACAGACTCCGATAATTTCGCTTCGTTCCCGGTGTAATCCCACGCGAATACCGTCACAGTGTATGTGCCGTCGGGCCATTTCGGAGCTCCATCCGTATTCTTCTCGTCGGTCCGCCATGAATACTTCTGGTCGGATACTTTTACCTCGCCTTGTTCGGGCTCGCCGCTCGTATTTGTAATTACGTAGTACGAATAAATCTTGTCCCAGCTCTGCACTGTGCCTGGATGGACGGTGGGGTAGAATTTGTAGACCGTGTACACGCGGTCGACCGCGTCCGCAAATTGTCCCAGCACCATTTTTGAAAAATCGAACGATGAGTAATGTGATACCTTGCCGTCTTCTCCTTTGATCTCATATTCGATCTTCGACACACAAAGCCGATCGCCGTACCCTGAATACATCACTCCTCCCTCCGAATGTGCATACTCTCCCTGCTCACGCATTCCCACGACGATATCGGCCGCCCCGGAAATTACCGCCGTGCTTCCCGTCCCGAGGAGTGAATCGGTTCCGTTGCGGTAGTAGTGGAATCCCTGCTCTATTAACGGCGCCTTATCGTCGGGATAGAAAAAGTAACTGTCCGGCTGGACCGACCGGGTGTCGTAAAGATTGCTCCATGAACCCGAAGTCAGGTATACCCTGCTGAGATGTACGTGCGGCACTCCCTGGAAGTGAATGTCGGCTATGTAGTCGCCCTGCCTGACCTTGTCGCCGACCTTCACCTGAAAATTGTTGATGTGGGCGTATGACCATGCATAGCCGGGAGCCGACCCCGGTGTGTTGCCGATTATCAACAACTGGTAATATTCACCCCATTGCGTCATTATCGCCTTCACATATCCGGAATCAACGGCGAATATCTTCGTCCCGTTCCACAGTACGACATCAAGCCCGTCATGAAAGTAAACCGACTCTTTCGTGGTTCCCGCCTGGTATTGCCCGAAGTCGTTGATGATGAAAAGGCTGTCCATCATCGCATTGTACATTGCCGATGAGAATGCGGGATCGTGCTGCGGCCACGGAAGTTTACCCGGAGGCGGCGGAGTCACGTAAATGCTTTTCTGCGTTTCCGGTCCGGCTGAAACCGGTCCGCCGTTTTTGCATCCTTCAACGAGGAGCGCCGGTATAATTGCGGCAGCCAGGATGGCAAACGAAGCCTTCTTCATGTCCGATTCCCCCTTCACTTCAACAGAAGCAGTTTATGGCAGACAATCCCGTTCTCGTGTTCGAGCACTGCGAAATAGACGCCGCTTGGAATTTCGCGGGCGGATCCGTCGGTGCCGTCCCACGTTACGGTGTGCTGCCCGGCCTTCATGTACGACGGTCCGATCAAGGTTCTGATTTTCCTTCCCAGGATATCGAAGAGTTCCAGTTTTACGGATTCGTCGCCCGGCAGATCGATCACGACCCTCGTCGACAGGTTGAAAGGATTCGGATAGCTCGAGACGGCAGCACGATCAGGTATCTGCGCAGGCGGTTTTGCGATCGTGCTTTCAAGGCTGCCCATAAGCTGGTACAGCTCGAGGAAGAATGCAGCCACTCCCGCAGTGCCGCTGTACAGGCCGGTGTAATACGCTTTCACGTCGTAGCCGGGATTGTCCGGGCTCGTATAATTTATCCAGCGGAGCTGGCCTTTCGCCGGGAGATCGGCAACCGATAGAAGGTATGCGGCAGCTTCCTTCGCCTCCGTCAGGTACGAGGAGTCGGGATCGTAACGGAAGAAGTTTATGAACGCATGACCGACCGAGGCTGTGCCGGTAAAGAGCCCCGTGTCGTACTGGTCCCAGCCAAGTATGTGCGGCCAGCTGTCGGCGGCTGCTCCGGACGGCCTCTTGGCTTTCTTCAGCCACTCCGCTCCGCGCCTGGCGGTTGCTGCCAGTGTCTCATCGGCGAGCTCGGAGCCTGCCAGGTAGAGAGCATGCGCGGTACTGGCCGTACCATGACAATAGATAACCGGGAACGAATAATCGTCCGTGGCATAATGCCAGGCCACGCCGCCATTGTCCGGCACTGCGGCATTCTTCAGCCCGGCGGCAGTCTCCCTGAGAAGAGTCCTGTACAGGTTATTGTGCGTGACCCGGTAGAGGCTGTCGAGAAAGAACACCATCCCCGTCGAGCCGCCGCACCAGAGATGGTAAGGTACCTTGTCTGTGCTCAGCCGCTTCCAGCCAATTGCCGAGTCTCCAAGGTTAACCGTGAACTGCCGCGTCCAGGTGAGCGCACCTTCGGCATAGCGGAGATAAAGCGAGTCGCCCGTTTCGGTGAACAATCCGAGGAAGAACAGCCCTATGCCCGCCGCACCGTGTGCCACGCCGGTATAAATGTTCGGCAATGCCGGAGAGTGGCGCCAGTAGTAACCGGCACTGTCCGTATAAACGTTGTCGATAAGCCACCCTGCAACCGACTTCGCTCTGTCAAGGTAGCGATGATCGCCGGTTACGCGAAAGAGATCCAGGAAGTACGTTCCGCCGCCGGCGGCGCCGGCAAGCCAGTCCGGGCCGTAGTAGTTCCCCTTCTGATATTCGGTGTAAACGTAGTTCGATGCCTTCTCCGCCATGTCGAGATACTGCATGTCCTGCGTATCCTGGTACAGCCTGAGGAGGAATTCTCCGATCCCGGCGCTTCCCTCGTCCAGGCCGGTCATCCACATGCCGGAGGCGCTTGAGCGCGGCCACGCCAGCCCCTGTACAGACGGGACGGCAACCGACTTGATCCATGCCGCCGCTTCCTTTGCCGTCTCCAGGCAGTCTTCCCTAGTCTGACAATGCGAAACCGGAATCCACGGCGGGAGTAAAATAGGAGCGCTCAGGAGAAAGCAGCACATAATGAGAGAAGGGGGGATAGTTCGTTGCGGCTTGGGCATAATGGAACAGGAGATAACGCCGCCATCATTTTGAACGTCCCGCGCCGGGGACTCACCATCACGAGATAGACTCTTTCGCACGACCTTGCCGCCTTTGCCCGATTGAAGGTATGACGGAGGTAAGGAAATGTCAAGTCTAGATTGGGTCTGCGGCGAAGATGTAAAAACAAATAAACTGCCGCTGAGCCGGAGGCCCATCAGCCTCCGGCTGAGAAGTACACAATTGAAGTAATTGTGATTCGACCTAATTCGTGCCTGCGACGCGCAGGCAGATAGCGTTGTCCGCTCGATCCGCCGATGCTACGTGATGGAGGAGCAGCAATCCCTTACCTGCTGCAACCACAGGGCGCCGTCGAAATGCAGGCTCACTGGTTTCCAGCATGGGATTGCCGCGTCGTCGGTCCGGTCAGACAGAACGGACCGACTCCCCGCAACGACTGGTCTGGAGGACGAGCCGCAGCTGCCGCGTCATTTCTTTTTCGTCATGCGCTGCAAAATATCCCTGAGCTTGTTCAATTCCATACCGTAGTTCGCCCAGTCGCCGTTCTTCATGTAACCGAGCGCCCTGTTGTAATGGTTCAGAGCATCCTGTGCCATGCCGGAGAGCGGTCCCGTCGGAACTCCGCTGAGCGCTTCCTGCGTCTGGACGGCAGAGACAGTATCTGCGGAAAACACGGCCCGAAGGGCATCATCCAGGTTGTCGCGCATCTGCAGATTATCCTGAAGCGCGACGATGACACGCTTTAACTGCGGCATCTTGCTCTGCTCGGACTGCAGGTAAACAGGCTCCACATACAGGAAAGAATGCTCGATGGGGATGACGAGCAGGTTCCCGCGAATCACGCTCGACCCCATTTGATTCCATAGAGTCAACGCGGAAGAAATATCGGGTTTCTGGTTTATACGCGCATCGATCTGCAGCGGGCCGTAAATCAGCTTCTCCTTCGAGAGACTGTATTCCAGCAATTGCCCGTAATTGTCGCCGTCACACCGCGCGCAGAGCCAGGACACCATGTTGTTCTTGTTGGACGGCGTAAACGGAATCATCAGGATGAACTCCTCGGATTTGGTATCGGGCAGTCTCATGATGATGTAATAAGGGAGCATCGGCTGCTCCTGCTGGTTGTAAACCTCCTTCGGGATGCTCCACAGATCCTCCTGGTTATAGAACACCTCAGGGTTCGTCATGTGAAACGTCCTGAACATGTCCGCCTGGACCTGGAATAAATCCATGGGGTAACGTATATGCCTTCTCAGAAAATCCGGCATCTCGCTGATCGGCTTAAACAACGTGGGGAAGATCTTCTCGTATGTACGGATCACCGGGTCCGAAGGGTCGATAACATAATACGTGACGCTTCCATTGTACGCGTCGATGACTACCTTCACGGAATTCCTTATGTAGTTGATTCCGTAGAAGTTTTGCGACCCGTAAAAAGGCTGCGAGTAAGGAAACATGCTCGAAGTCGTATACGCGTCGTTAATCCAGTAGAGTCTACCGTCGTTGCCGACTACGAGGTAAGGATTCGAATCATATTTGAGAAACGGTGCGATCGTCCTGTCGCGGTCGGTGATGTCTCTGTGGAACATGATGCGGCTCTCGCTTGTCGCATAGCCGGTCAACAGTATGTTAATGTCCGAGAATTTCCACGCGTAAACCAGCCTTCGAAACAGGCTGGAGAGCCGGACGCCGCCCGTTCCATGATAGTGCGTGTAGACGTCCTCATTCCCCTTCGGGTAATCGAACTCCTTGGTTTTCGTGTTGACAAGCACATACTGGCTGGTCTGCTCTCCATAGTAAATCTGGGGCCTGGTAATTTTCAGGACGCCCGAAGTGGGGGGAATGTTTTTAACTATGAGATTGGGCATGCCGTTTTTCGTGATCTCGTTGACCGGGCTCATCACCAGGCCGTAACCGTGCGTGTACTTAAGATGGAGGTTGATCCATGTTTGTGCGCGTGCGGGAAGCTGCGAGACGGGCAACTCTCTGGCAGCAACGGCAACCTCAGTATACTTCCCGTCCAGGTGATACCGGTCCACCTGCACATTTTTGAAATTGTAGTAGAGCCGGATTTCCTGCAATTGTCTGTAAGTATCCAGCAGCGGCCTTGTATCCCAGAGCCTTATGTTGTGGATCGTGGAGTCGTTCGCCTCCAGGTCGGCATAGGTCATCGGCTTACCCACGGGGAAAGGCTTCTCTTCGACCTTATTCAACCCAAAGCCCAGGCGGGTAAACTTTATGTTGTTGAGAATGTACGGCGTCTCCATCGTCAGCTGGTTTGGCTTGACTACGTACTGTTCGATCACGCTGGGATAAATCCATGAGAAACCTATCAGAACGGCGAAGAAGAGCCCGATGGAATAGAGAACGAATTTCCATTTCTTGAAGTAGGGCACGAGGAATAAAAGGATCGCGACGATGAGGGCGGTGATCGTTACGGCCCAGTAGGCGGGAATCTGTGCATGAACGTCTGCGTATGAGGCGCCATATGCCACACCAGAAGTCGAATACATCAGACCGTAGAGGTTGAGCCTGAATACCAGGGCGATCCCCAGGAAGATGAGACCACCCAGTACCGCCAGGTGAGACCTGGCTTTCTGGGCGATGATGAAGCGGTTTCCCTGGACACCGATTGCCTGGTCCATGAAATACGAAGTCAGGACCGCCAGGGAGACGATGACTACGGAAAACAAATACCATCCCTGCAAGAAATTATAGAGAGGCAGCCGGAACACATAGAAGCCCGCGTCCTTCGAAAAGATCGGATCTGCGATCCCGAATTTAGACGCGTGAATGAATTTCAAAAACGTTTCCCACATGCCGGATGCCTGTGAACCCATGATGAACGAGAGGAACAGGATGATCGCCGCCCATGTGTACTTCGCGTACCTGTCGCTGAAGATGATGTCGGAAGTTCTGACGGGGCGATCGGCGAAAGGAACTTTCAACGTGCGGGTATAGCCTCCGCGTTTCCTTGCAGCGGCAATGTTCAGCCATGCAAAAGCTCCAAACACCAGGAAGAAGACAAAGAACAACGCGATCTTTGCCCACAGGATTGTGGTATACACTGAGCCATAGCCCAGGCTCCGAAACCACAGCCAGTCTCCGTAGTAGTCGACGAAGCGGGAGAGAAACATCAGAAGAGCTATGATGAGAAGCGCACTTGCGAGGAGAATTAACTTTTTTTTCATGTTAGACGTCCTTAACGGTCTGATTCTTTGCGACCCGCGCCCGGACTGTTACCCCATACTAAGTTAGCGATCCTGTCACGCATTGGCAAACATTAGTTTGCTCCCGCTATCCGGGAACATTTCACCTCATATGCTGCCCTGCGCCATCCGGCATATCATTGCCGGTCATCTATATAACGGCTATGAAAGGAGGAGCCGATTCAATGCGGAGGGAATCTCAACTATTCCCCCGACGTTCATGCAGTCTTTCATCTATTCTTCCATCCGGAAGCATCCAATCGGGATGCGGCTCTCCTCTTTCTTCCATCCGGTAACGAACACAAGCACGCCAATCTCCATGACAATATGATTCCACCCAGCTCTTGTCCAATTGCCCATCGTCATAAAATCTTTTCATCGGACATACCGGATACCATTTGCATTCCTCGCGCAGCATCTTCATCTTCCTGCAGCTCCTCGCCATGTCGACTCACCCCGCCTGCCGCACTTACGATGTCGTGCGTCTACTTTTGATTTGCAGGCGGTTCGCTATTTCCATGAATTAAAACCGCGTCAATCTTCTGTTGCCTCAATACCCCGGTCATTAAGTGCTGCCACTCCTTCCCTCATCGCTTTGACTTGTTCCGGTGAATGGCTTTGCCAAACAGTAATCTCTCCGACGACCTTGAACGGATGCTGCGACCGGTAAGACATTGTCGGATTACCCGGGAATTTTTTATCCGTTAAGTTGGGATCATCCTCGATCGGACCCGTCGGCTCCACCAAATAAATCCTTTCACGTCCTTCGCCTGCAGCGAGTTCGGCTCCCCAGATTGCCGCATCCAGTGTGGCGGTCAGATAGATATATTTCGCCTTCTTCTTTTGTCCATAGTTCGAGTTAAGGCCGGTCTCGATGAAGTCGCCGATTTTTAGACCGGCCTTTGTTCCGTGGAAGAAGGTCTGACAGAATGGCTTTTGAGCGGGTTGTTTCGATCCGTTCTGAGTTTTGTCCTTGTCCATTGTGGTCTCTCTATCTGGAATTGTCTTCCTATGGCGGGGGACGACAATTAAGTTGTTGTATTCCAAATGCTACCGCCTCGCCCGGCTGCTTAACGTCCCGCCGTCTTTTATCTGCCTGGCTGCGGTCAACGAACCTACGACATGACCTTCTGTGTCTGACAGCGGCCACGCCACAAATTGCAGAGTGATGAGATGACCTCTCTTGGTTTTGATTCTGAAGTCACCGCTTACCTTGTTGCCATTGAACAGAGCCTCTACCAGTTCGGCGAGCTTTTCCATTTCGGAGTTGTTGGGCAGCATTACGGCACCACCCGAATCATTTATTTCTTCGACCGTATAACCGGTCAACCGCTCGAAGCTGCCGGTCGCCCAGAAAATTTTAGACTGGCCTTCAACTATACTGGACGCGGTAATGTAATCCGGATGCTGACCCAGTTCGTTGGAGATCTCTCGAATCTCATCAGGGGTAGGCGGCGGCAATATCATATCCTCGGCGATTACAGTATCGGCATTCTTTGCACGGAGTCTCGCCAGCTCGCGCTCAATTACTCTGTAGCCGATGCTGTTAAGACGGACTACACTCGGTTCTTTTTGCTGCACAATAAGGGTAGCACTCAACTTGCGCAGGATGCTCAGCGCTATCTGCTGATCGTTTGTGTCATCAAAAGTAAACCGCTTCCATTGTGTTCGAGAAATCGGGTTCTCGTATAAATCCGCAAGGAAAAGCAGGATATGAGCCCGTATTTCCTGTTCGGTCATTGTTGATCCCTTTTGATTAGAGTGAACTCTTGTGCGGGTCAGATCGGCAAGTATCCGAGTGGTCCATCTGCATCTCCTGGGTCACTCCAAGCTTAATCAACCAATTCAACAATTACAACGGTGCGCCCATGAACGCTTCGCCGTTATGAAAAGACAGTCGGCGGCAGATATTTCAGTCGTGGGAGAGCTTGTAAGTGTTAAGAAGAAATTCCCCTCTCCTTCTTCTCTTCCGCCGATTCACTCGTATCGCAATGAGTCGGATGGGTTGGCTGTCGCAGCTTTTATCGTGAATGAGCTTACCGTCAAAATAGCGACTGCAAGTGCCAGTATGCCGGCCGCAATGAAGACCCACGGACTCATGTCCGCCCGGTAGGCAAAACTCTTCAACCAGTTGTTCATGATATAGTAAGCCGCCGGCCATGCGACGACATTTGCCACCAGCACCCATTTGACGAACTCTTTCGAGAGAAGCGCGACGATCTCTGCGACCGAAGCCCCCAGAACTTTCCTGATCCCGATTTCCTTCGTCCTCTGTTCCGTAACAAAGGAGGCCAGCCCGAACAATCCGAGGCATGCTATGAATATCGCCAGTCCTGAAAACACCGCGGCAACCGTACCCGCTCTCTCATCTGATTTGTACAGGCGCTCTAAATCCTGGCGGACGAATGAAGCGAAGATATCCTCTCCACCCGTGACCTTCTTCCATGTGCGGTCGATGTATGCCGTCGTCTCCCGCACATTGCCGGGAGCTATGCGAACCGTGACGATGCTCGCCGCTTGTGTCACCGGGCTCAGGAAGAGGGCAAGCGGCTTGATGCGTTCGTGCAAAGACTGGTAATGAAAGTCTTTGACCACGCCGATAATCCTGTAAGCCTTCGGCTCTCCTCCAATCTGAAGGAGTTCCCTGCCGACCGGGTCTTCCGCACCGCACTCCTTCACCATCGCTTCGTTTATTACGACGGATGCAGTGTCCGACGGAAATCTCTCGGAGAAGAAACGACCGCGGAGCAACGGTATCGAGAATGTTTTCAGGAATGCGTAATCGACGTCCAGGTATTGACTGGAAATCGTACTCGACGCCCTTCTTGTATTGTACAAATAACCACTGCCGGGAATACCGGGGAAGAACATGATGGAGGAATTTGTGACCGAAACCACGTCCGGACGCGCAAGCACCTCCTGCTCAAAGACACGCAAAGTTGTGCCGGGCACTCCGAAATTTATGACTGCGTAAAGCAGGTCCTTCTTGAAACCGCTGTCTTTATTTTGGACATACCGCAGCTGCTCCCTGATAACGAGCGTCCCGATAATCAGGGCGATGGAGATCGTGAACTGAAAAACGACAAGCACACTTCTCAGCGTGCGCCTCGTCATTCTCTTTTCGTAGGTTGACTTGAACAAATGAGCAGGCCCGAAAGATGAAAGATAAAAAGCAGGATAACTCCCCGCGAGCATCCCTACGATGACCGCAAAGAGGATCAAACCGGGGATGGAATAGGCATTACTCAGTATCTCAAGCCGGAGATTTTTCCCGGCCAACTGGTTAAAAAAGGGAAGGAGGCTTTCTATCAATGCGATTGAAATGAGAACCGAAAGGAGCGCAATCACTGTGGATTCGGTGAGAAACTGGCCTACAAGCTTCGCCCTGTCCGAACCGAGCGTCTTTTTTATTCCCACTTCCTTCAATCTGCTCTCGGACCTGGCGGTGGTCAGGTTGACGAAGTTTATGATCGCCAGAAGGAGAATAATAACTGCTACCGCTGTGAACATGTACACATATCCGATATCGCTTCGGAGCCGGTCTCCCCACTCGGAGTTGGGATCGATTCCATAATCCCTTTGCGAAAACAAATAGATCGACGCAAGCGGCTGAAGACAAAGGTCCCACCTGTTCCCGCGGCTCATGAATTCACGGAATGGAATTCCAAGAGCCGTCTCCGCCTGCGGCCCCACCTCTTCGTCGACAATCTTCTTCAACTTCCCTTGAAAGGCTCCAGGATCTGTCCCGCGCCTCAGGACGACAAACGTGGTGTAGGACATGTCAAGCCAGGAATTGTTTTCCGCGTCGGGATATGTAGACATGGATAACAGCATGTCGCACCGGAAACTGGAATTCTCCGGAAAGTCTTTCATGACGCCTGTGACCATGTATGGGGTCCCTGAATCCGCCCTCACGACTTTCCCGACGGGATTCTCTTCGCCGAAATATTTGTAAGCGATAGACTGAGTCATGACGATGCTGTTGGGCCGACTCAGGACGGACCGTGGATTGCCTGCTATCAGAGGAAGTGAAAAGACTGAAAAGAAATTCGAATCCGCGGTATAGATGCGGCGTTCACGATAGATTTTGTCTTCATACCTTATGACATGATTCCCGAAGAATCCTATTCTTGTGCATGTTACTACTTCCGGGAAATTGCGGACGAGCGTCTTCCCGAGAGGCGCCGCCGTTTTGCAATTGCAGCTTTGCTGTCCATTGATCGACGAGTTTACATACACTCGATAAATGCATTCGGCATTGTCGTAGAACCTGTCATAACTTAGTTCGTGGCCGACATACAGCATGATAATAACACAGCACGCGATTCCTACCGCCAGTCCGGCAATATTTATGATCGAATGAGTCTTGTTCCGAAGTATGTTTCGGAAAGCGATTTTCAAATAGTTCACAAGCATGCCCTGCTGCGCTCCACTACTGCACGATTTACCTGACTCGTAATCAAACTTCAATAATCGTGCCTGCAAGAAGCTCCAAGAGAGTCTATTTTAAGCCACGTCGGAAATCTGATTGTCCGATTTGGGACAGTGCTGTCCGGTAACGGACGGTAAAAAGAGATGGACGTGCCCCACTTTTAACGCTTCGATTGAATAACATGGAACAATAAAATAATCAGAGTCTGCTTCATCGACATCCGAGGACGGTGAACTTTTCGGCACTCGTGGCCGTTGCAACATAGAGGAAGAAAGAAGGTGATTACATTGAAGTCAAAAGCATTTGCTTTTTCACTCTTGATACTATCGGCGTTCGGCTTATCCAGTTGTTACACAAGATTTGTTAGTTACCCCACTCCCCCTGCCCGTCCGCCGGCATCGAACCAGAGGTATCGTCGCTATCGAAGGTACTATCGAAATGGCCGATACTATAATTTCCGTTACCAGACGCCGGGCTACGCACCTGCACCTCAACCGTATGCGCAACCGTATGGTCAGCCATATGGGCAGACATATGTACCATCTTATCCTAACTATTACCAGCAGCCGGTTGTCACGCAGACGGTACCGGGTTACGTGACTCCGCCACAGCAGCCGGCTTACACGCCTCCCGCTCGACTGCCGCGGAATTTCGGAGCGTCGCCGGTTAATTCAACCGCACCTCAGAATGCGCCGCCACCGAGGACAAGGCATTAGCATCAATCGCAAAGCCACCAATCGTCGCCAGTCCATTGCAGATCGCATTTATCCGGCTGCCCGAACCATTCGCAGGATGATCGGAAGGGGCTGAGATTCGCGATTGTTGCATCCGGCATGAGCCGGCCATATTTTATCGTTAATTTCGACAGGACATTCCAATGACAAAACGACAGAAGACCCCAAAGACAGAGAGAATTCTCCTCATACTCTTCCTGTCTCTTATCACTACATCTGCATCGGCTTTCGGTCAAAGCGCCGAAGGCTTCTTCCATTTTTCCGAAGACGTCAGACTCTTCACCGCATACGCCATGATGAACGCTTCGGGAAATGGAACCGAATGGCGGTGGGCCGGTATGGATCCCATCAGGGTCCAGCTTCGCACCGATCTCGCAGGCCGGATCGACACTTCCTTCCAGGCGAAGATAAGAGCCTTCAACCGGAGTCACGGGCAGATACTGGAGACTTACGAAGCGGCTCTTCTGACCTCCGGGCCGCCCGATTTCCGGTGGGATTATAACCCGAAGAACACCGGTGAAATAGCGGAGATCGTTTCAGCAGACTCGGCTCTCCCGAATCTTCTCGCGGAGTTCTACAAAAAGGCAAACGTGGCTCAGCTCTGGAACGAGTATCGCCCGCTTATCCAGGCCGAGAACAACGAATACAAACCGTTCGCCGACAAGGCGATGGATGATGTCCTTTCCTACTGCCGACTCGATTCGAACTACTTTTACTCGGACAGCAGACTGATCCATTTCGAATACATGCCGCTCATTCCCTATTTCACTTCTATGACTGCGTGGATAAACGGTCAGGTCTACTTCATCGTCGGTCCGCAGGAGACGAAGCCCGACCAGTCGATATTCTACTACCTTCTGTTGAACCGCGTTACTTTTCCGCTCGTCAGGAAAGATTCCGAGAACGTGCAGCGGCTCGCGGGCCTTTTCGATGCGGTAAGGTCGAAGATCGATATGAAAGACGGTAAGTGGAACAGGCTTGTCGCAGAGAGCTTCTCCGAAGCGATGGACATACGATTGCAAAAGAGGTTATACGACCTGGATGACTCCACGGTTCAATCATCCATCATGACCGAGTACAGATACGGTTTCATACTTTGCCCGACAATCTATCATAAACTTGGAAAGTACGAACGCTCGGGAATGACTTTCAGCGAATACTTCCCGAAGATTTTGAAGTCCATAGATTACAAACACGAAATCGAAAATTGGAATGCCTTCTGGGAAAAGAAGTAAGCATCTGTGCTCCGGGAATCTTACTGTAAGTGCGATGATGAGATTATTCCGTCAGGACATATTTTGGGTCGGATTAACTGGGATGCAGGACCACATCAAATCAGAGAGCTCTGGATGCGGACCGCGACTCTCCGTTAGGACGAGGGCGATTCCGGGAATCGGGAAATAGCCTCCGGTTGTGCTTAGGCCCTACCTATACGCAGATATTGTAAGTATCGATTCGAAGAGTGCCGCCGCCAGCAGGACAACAGTCACAACCGAATAGAGGCGGAGAGTACACGTGAAGCCCGCCCTGAAGGCCGCATCTGCGGAAGGGAAGCCGTAATGCCTCCACCTTACATATCGGGATCCCTGCAGGAATATCGCGAGTGCGGCGATTATGTATCCTTGCCCCTCCAGAACGAGCGTACCCAGATTAACGAAGCGGCTGATTCCTTCCGGCCCAGTAATGAGCCCCCATACGATGAAACGGTATGCCAAAACCGCAATGCCGCTGAAGGGAATCACAAATGAGGGGAGTGTAAGATAAACTGCGGAGCCGAGGATCAAGTTGATGAAGAATGTCAAGACGAAAGCCAGCGGAATGCTGCGCTCCACATAATAGGCTCTGTAACTGAGAGAAAGGAGGCCTTCTTCCACAGACTTCTTCAGCGCCAAATGACAAGCCTTCCCGACCTCCGGGTGGCCCGATACGTATACGATCGATAACGCCATCAATCCGTAGAAGAACAGGTTGAGTGCCAGATACGCCCTGAAGTTTTCTCTTATTATCTTAAGCGCCTGACGCAGTACATTGCCAATACCGAATCTCCCGATTTGAATGCTGAGCCTGGTGATAGAATTGGAAATTGAGCTCGGTCTCGGGGCGACCGCCCTTCTCTGGAGTCTCTCGCGCATCCGAAATCACGATTGGAAGAACGAACACGCTGCCGAGCTTAACGGTTTTTCCAAAAGCTGTTCCTCGCGCAGCTTGTCCGATTTGCCACTCCGGAAGTTGAGAATCTGCAAAGGTCCGGATTAAAGACGACGACGCGATACCAAAGCTAGATGTCCCGGACGACGGCTGCGGTCCGGCTGTTTTCAGCTTTCAGGTAGGCATTGGGATCATGGTACATCCCCCCGGCCGGAAGCCATTTCCACAACGGCCCCAAGTCCTCCCGTATCAGATCCGAATAGAACGAGGGAAGTTCAGTCGTCTCCCGCTCAAAGTAACGCTTGAATTGCAGATCGGTTTCCAGGAGCCGTCTCACATCAGTGTAATACCTGATCCTGCCGAAGCCCTCAGTAGATACGGCACGCAGCACGTTCAACAAGCGAGGGATAAACGCACCTGTGGCGCCAAACCGTTTTACAATTGAGCGCCCGCTAAAAGTGTATTTGGTAAGATCGATGACATTATCGTAGAATTCGGACCAGGAATAGTTCCTGGGCTTCACGTTCATCGCTTTGTTGTTATCGAGGAAATGAAACGGAAACGGCAGGACTTGATTCGCACGCTGATACTCCAGGTTCACCGGAGCCGCCTGCCCGAAAGCTGAAAGGAGCGAATAACCCGGAAATGCGCCCGGCGTCATATCCAGGAATCTTTTCGTAAGCTCGAACGGTTCCTTCCCTTCATCGGTGTCGAGCCCAAGTACGAAGTTGGTCTGTACGTACGGGATATAGCTCAGGATCATGTTTACGTGTTCGGAGACTTGTTTTACCTTTGTCATGCCTGATAAATTATTCGTCCTTGATTTGCCGCCGAGATCGTACCAGGACTCAATACCCGGAAGTATCGCTTTGAAGCCATTCCGTTTCAGCCTCTTCAAATGCGGCTCTGTTAACAGGGAAAGACTGCTCTCTGCGATGAAATCGATGCTGTCGGGTGGTACGGCATCTTCAATCGCATTCATGTAATCGTCGAATCGTACTCCGAAGTTCGGATCGTGCCAGGCGACAAGTGGACGTCTGAATTTCTTCATGAGGAATGAGAGGTCTTCTTTCAACAAACCGAAATCGAGGGTCTGATAAGGTATCACCGAATCTATGCAGAAGCTGCACGTGTAAGGACATCCGAGGCTGCCGATCATAGGAACGACCTTTATCAACGGTGCTTTCCTTAACGTCATTTCGATGAACTTCCACCGCTCTTGTACACCGGGAATGGAAGTGGGATGCTGACTTGCTGTAATATGCAGTCCGTACGGCCTGTGTTCCGCGCAATCGTCGAGGACGCTACGAATGATTTGCTTGTCCGTAAGACCCAACACGTAATCGAAATACTTCTGGGCGTCCTGAGGGTAGCATCGCGCGTGCGGACCACCCAGTACGGTGATCGCTCCCCGCGACCTAAATAGGCTACTCAACGCATACGCCGTTTGCCCGGCCTCGCTGAAAGCGCCGATGAATACGATATCCAAATTTTGGGGGAGTTCCTCGACCAGATTCTCAAATCCGGTGTAACAGATCAGCGTTACGTCATGCCCAAGCTCCTCACACCACGCTGCCAGAACCTGCGGCATGATGCTCGCGAAGTTGGCGTTCATAACGCGTGCCCACAAGGCCCTCGTAGGTCCTTTTGTCACCAGGTCGATAATGCCTACGCGTAAATTCCGCTTCAAGTTGATCCCCGGGGCAATTCCTCAGGACGGCGGAGTCTTGCTAAAGGCGGGGGATGATTCGGTGCATATCCTGCAAAACGGTAGGTTAACGCGGTCATGGATGGATGTGGTTATACAACAACAAACATGATCGGAAGATCATGTTCCTTACCTGTTCCGCCACATCCCTCTTTTCCTCCACCGATGATGATAGCTAATTAGGGGAGAACTTGCAACTCGCCCGAGCCCAGCGCAGGCCCATATTTCTCCGGAACAAAAAATCCTGGTGAGACGTGACCCAGGGTATGAAGAGAGCCTGCCGGGTTAGTAGACTCACATACCGGTTATTGGGAAAGGAACCATTTAGTAAAATTCCGGCCCCAGGGATGCAGTTGTTTTGTTTCCCTTAGCCTACAAAGGCATCAATCTGCTTAAGTATTTTGTCCTCAACTTCTAAGTTCCATGCCATCTCTGGCACATCGACAAAGAAGAAGAGCCCGCTAAAGAGCAGGGTCTCGACAGCGGCGATTTCCAGGTTCTTCATCCACTTGCCGATACCGACCCTCACCGTGAAGTTACCCGGCTCTCCGTCAAGAAGAATGTTGAAGGCTCGGTCCGCCGCGACGACGCTTCGCAAGAAGCCCCCTTTGTCAGCTTGAATCAGAGTGCCGTGCGCGCTTGGACTTGATGACTGCACATTGAACCCATCATTCTTTAAATAGTCTTCAATTTTGCTCTTGAGTGTACCAAGATCGATGTTCTTGCCTTGATATTGGCGGACTTGTTCTCCTATCATGCTAACCTCCATTTGGTTATGTTGCGGTTTGTGATCCAGATCTAAGTCAGGGCTGTCCTACAGCACAAGTTAGCTTCAAAACTATATCCGGGATCACTTCTCGCAAAATAAATTCTCGATGTTGAAGAGTCTTCAATTACCTTATCACAGGATTGACATGATCGCCAGGGAATTCTAATTCTTTTGCAGGCGGCCTTTCATTGAGGAGGATGGATGTCCTCTCAGGCGGCGGCATGCACCATCCCAACGGCGTTTCATCTTAATAGACAAAGATTACAATCACGTGCATTCCGGTTTTAGTTACTCCAACACGGAAGCGAAGCTCGAAGTTTCATCCTTCGAATGGATATGGTATTGGGATAATCAGATCCGCGTCCGATGTGAATTCTTCCGTTGAAATCCTTAGCATACTACTTTGATACTCTGACAATCAGATCGACTCAAATTTAGAATGCGCAGCAATTCTCGATTGGTAAGATTCACATGAGTTCCGGAGAAGGTAAGAAATTAAGAGGCTGTCCCTGCCCACGAACCGGATAGACCCACAGCTTCCCACTCAGTGTGGCCTTCTATTTTCCGAAAACAAAAAAAGCCAGGACGCCCACGTGATCCACACCATATTTAGTACCTGGCCTGGCAGGATCTCACGTAACAGCACCAGGGATGGGAACCAGCTACTTACATGATCGTGTTTAACGGTTCCTAACGTTTGCAGACTCAGTCTGCATCAAACGAAACCTTCCGTCTTGGCCGTAGCGATAGACAAGTCTCGTCGTTTTACTGCCGGCCAAATTTCTGCCGGAGCATTGGATTCGATTGACTACGATATCCCGGGTCCCGCCGGGAGTAGTGCTCAGAAAATCGAGGTGGGCTGAGACATATTTGCCTTCTTGACTCAAGTCTTCCTCAGTATTGTATTTCCAGACTCTGGTAACGAGGTTACCTTCAACACGAAGGATCTCATCGGTTTTGAAATAGTCTCTCGGAGTTGCCGGTGAATCCGTCCAACTGTATTCCAGCAGGATTGCGTAGCCCGGAAAACCGAGATTCACGACCACTTCGGCTCGAATCAACTTCAAGCCAAGGAGTCCTTTAATCTGATACCTGGTCTTGCGCAAATCCCGAGAGCTGTAAGTGACGAGTTCGATACGCTGGTATCCCCCGAAGTCAGGCTTGTCGTTCAGCTTCACTCCTTCCGCTACCCATTCTTCGCCGTACCGATTGAATAGCGTCAGTCTGTCGACCACTCGAGGCGTCATTTTCGTTCGCCCAAACGCGTGAACCGGGTAGACTGACAGGATCATCAACATGTATATGACAGCGCTTGGAACTTGCGTTCCCGTAGTCATTGATTCGCTCCTGTGATTCTTCCGATCAAATGAAATTATCTTCAAGATACCTCTAAGTTCTCCACCGGCTCTCACTTTCCGATCACCGATGTATATCCGACAAAGTCCCCTGTTTATTCCAAGCATACACAACTGGTTCAACAATTATAACCCTGTGCCGTCGAAGTCTTTCGACCGTGTCGGCCTGTCTCTTTCAGGATCTCAAGCCCATGGATGTGACCACCAGATTAAGAGAATATATAACAAGGCAGGACTTGAAGGTTTCAAGCTTCACAGTCTGAGACACACGTTCGCAACGGACCTAACCTCCGCCGGGGTCGACGTTCTGACAGTTGGCAAGATGCTCGGACACTCCGACATCAACACGACCATGATCTCTGCCAAAGTTCGGCTTGCCACAATGAAGAACGCGATAGATCTCTTCAAAAATGACAAAGATATAGTTATGTTTTGGTCACTCGAGCCCGAAAATGCGACTGAAAGAGGAAAGAACTTTCCTGTAATCCCTTAAAATGTTATATTTTCACGCAAGCCGAGATGGCGGAATTGTCGACGATCCAGCTCGCGAAGTGAGATGTGATCGGAGATCCCGCTTTGCGG
>JAJZNW010000090.1 GCA_021811615.1 Bacteroidota bacterium | reverse complement strand
TCAGATATCAGATATCAGAAGTCAGCAATGTCAGTCTGAAAGTATATGATGTGCTCGGGAGGGAAGTAAGAACGCTGGTGAATAGAAAGCAAGGTCCGGGCACCTATGAAGTCCGGTTTGACGCGAGCGGCTTGGCGAGCGGAGCGTATTTCTATAAAATAAAAGCAGGTGAATACGCAGCCGCGAAGAAAATGCTGCTGATGAAGTAAGTCCCGCATCGCGGGCTCGCAGGTGAGCAGTCTAATTCTGCGAAAATAAGGTGTCAAGGAGGATTTATGAAAAATCTGCTACGCGTTTTCTTTTTGCAGCTGATAACTTTCGGCTGCAGCTCGTTGCAGGCACAGTGGGTTTATACGGGTGGTCCAGGAGGCGGGAACGTCTCGTGTTTTGTGTTTACTCAAGATGGATCCGGTGGGACTGCCATCTTCGCCGGCACCGACAGGGGAGTCTACCGATCGACAGACAACGGAGCGAACTGGCAAAGTGCAAACTTCGGCCTGTCTGCCTACGGGTGGGTCACGGCTCTGCTCGCTGTTCCGGGAGATGCGGGCGGTGCGTGCCTGTTTGCGGTGGTTTTCGACGAAGGAGTCTTCCGATCCACTGACGGCGGATTGAGTTGGACACCCGCAAGTGCCGGGCTGCCTAGCAGGCGTTTTATTTACTCTCTAACTTCAGTCCGAGATCAAACCGGTAAAACCATCTTGTTTGTGGCATTTGGTTATGGTGGTGGAGGTATTTATCGGTCAACTGATTTAGGAACGAACTGGTCGCGCGTTACTGAAGGACTGCCACAATACATTGAGGTGACCTCTTTGGGGCTTTGTTCAAATAGCGCCGGGGATACCGCAATCGTGGCTGGAACTTGGAGCGGTATCTACCGATCCATGGATGAAGGTCTAACCTGGGAAGCTTCACCCTCCGGGCCGGCTGCTTCATTTGCAGGTTTTGTTTCGGTCGACACAAACGTCTTTGTCGGGACCGATTACGGGGTCTATCTGTCGACCGACTGTGGTTGGAGCTGGGAGAAGAAGAGTGAGGGCTTGCCGGTAAGTACTAATCCGGAGGGTCACACTTTTGTGCGGACTCTTGCGGGTGTCCCCAACGATGCCGGTGGAACCAGCCTTTTTGCCGGTATCGGAGGGAGCGTGTTTGTTTCAATCGACACGGGTAGAAGCTGGAGCACTTTAAATTCCGATTTGCCGCACGATAATCTGGTGTTTTCTATGGGTGTGTGCGATTCCCTTTTCTTTGTCGGTATTCTTCAGCGAGGCGTGTTCCTTTCAACCGACTGCGGAGACACTTGGGTCAAACGAGACAACGGCATTCCAAATACTTACATCACTTCTCTAGCTGCGGCCCAAGTCGGTCAGGATAGCACACTTCTCTTTGTAGGAACTTGGGATGCAGGCATCCTGTCCTCGAGCGACGACGGTGCAAGCTGGATCCCCGTTAATAACGGTCAACTAGATACCCTTGTAACCTGTCTTGCAGTAAGCCCGAACAAGGGCGGTGGGGTAGATCTTTACGCCGGGACCGGGACCCGTGGTGTGTTCCATTCGAGCGACAACGGCGAAAGCTGGAGCGTCATGAATTCGAATTGGCTGGATGGAACCGTTGGTATTTATGCAATTGCTATCGCCAACGGTGGGACAGACAGCTCACAAATCTATGCGGGAACGAACATCGGAATGTACCTGTCAACAGAAGGCGGTTCAGGATGGACCGCGGTTAATAACGGTCTGCCGGCCTACTATTACGATTACAACGGCGCTCGATACTATTACTTATTCACTTCCCTTGCATCTGCCCGCGGCCCCGAGGGCACTGATTTTGTTTTTGTTGGAGGCGAATACGGGGTGTATCGTACGACGAATCATGGCAGCAGCTGGAACAGAGCGAATGAGGGTTTGACTGATACATACGTGAAGGCGCTCGCCGCCTTTTCCTCAGAGGGGCAGGAATGCTACGTCCTGGCAGCGACCCCAAGCGGGATATTCTTGTCGACCGATTATGGTGCGAGTTGGGGATTCGCGGACTCAAGCTGGTCAAGTAGTCCGATGTCGTCAATCGTGACCTGCGGATCCAACGTTTATGTTCTGGCAGGTGGTGGTGGCATATGGAAGCGACCGATCAGTCAGCTGGTGGCGACCGATGTCGACCAAAACAAATCCGATCTCCCGGGAAAATTCATTCTTTCCCAGAACTACCCCAACCCATTCAACCCGGCGACGACGATCAGCTATGAGCTATCTGCCAACGGATTTGTGAGCTTGAAAGTCTACGATGTATTAGGCAGGGAAGTGAAGACTCTTGTCAATGAAGTTAAGAAGATCGGAAGACATGAAGTCCAATTCGACGCGAGCGGGTTGGCTAGCGGAGTGTATTTCTTCAGAATCAAAGCAGGGACGTTTGTTTCGATGAAGAAAATGCTGGTGCTGAAGTAATGGCACTTTGCCGGTCGCTAGAATTGAGGCATGATTTGACTTGTGAGAAGAATTCATGAAAGGAGATTCGTCATGAAAACAAAGAAGGTATTCCATTTCATTGCTTTGTTTCTGATTTACTGTGTGGGATGGGAACCTCTCGGTGCCCAAAATCCAGAATGGGAAGTCTACACATGCGGAGACGACATAACCGCATTGGCAGAAGAAGGTGATTTCCTTTGGGTAGGGACTACTGGTGGACTGGTCAAGCTGAATAAACTAACTGGCGAAACGACTTTCTTTAACAATGCCAACTCAGGTTTGATCTATAACTATGTTAATGCCATCGGGGTAGACGGTCATGCTAACAAGTGGATTTCGTCCTACACTCTCGGTTCTCCGGCTTTTGTTAGGTTCGACGGAGCTGTATGGACAACCCTTGACTTGGTAGACGGGCCGCTTATCTCGCTTAGCCGATTCGTGATGGACAATAAAGGATTCTTATGGGCCGGAGGTAACGGTGCACTGGCCAAGTTCGACGGGGAGGATTGGACTACATACGATATCTCCCAATTCGATTCCTCCGATTGGTGCCCCTCCTATCTCATTTCTGTCGATTACATTGATAACGTATGGGCGGCGACGACGGAAGGGCTCTTAAGGTTTGATGGAACTGACTTTGCCCACTACACGCCTTCGAACTCCGGGTTGCCATCTAACGTAATCACTTGCCTGAAAATTGACTTGACCGGGAACGCATGGCTAAGAACCCAGTCCTATAATCAGACAGCAGGCAAATGGGAGGACGATGGGCTCACTAAGTTTGACGGTACATCATGGAGCCATTACCAGACACCACATTGCACAAATTCTCGTTCTCTTCAGATTGATAACGCCGGACAAATATGGATAACAACCGATGAAGGTCTTGCGAGGTTCGATGGAAGCAGTTGGATAGTCTATGATGATACCCGCGGATTGAACCCGCTTCTGTGTGACAAAGAAGGCTTTGTATGGCTGACGACATACGAGGGCTATCGAGGCCTGATCAGGTTTGATGGAAGCAACTGCACCAGGTTCAACACGTCGAATTCTGGGCTCCACTACTCCGGCGTCTCGTGCATTGCTTTCGAAGGCTCAGATACAATGTGGCTTGGAACGAGGCAATTTGACAATGGAAATGGATTTGGATTTGGATTCCCAGCTGGTGCTCTTCAGGAAGTGACAGACACAGGCTGGACGGAAGTCCAACAGACCGGCCTTCCCAACGCTCACTACCGGAGTATCGCCGTTGATGATCGCGGGACAAAATGGCTCGCATCGTCTTCTTCTGGTCTTATGAAATATGATGGCGTCAATATAACAGAGATCGCCGTGGATGACAGTGGAACTGAGATGGCTCAAGTCACTTCCCTTGCAATTGATTCGAAGGGAGACTTATGGGCCGGCGAGGTGGCTGGGCCGGATAGCGATTGCCTGAGACGATTTGACGGAACACATTGGAGGAAATACACCAGTACAGATTCCGGGTTCCCGTTGAATTCTGTTCAAAGCCTGGCTGCCGATCCAGAGGGTGGGCTGTGGATCGGCACTTTCCATGGCCTGGTGAAATACGACGCAACTGGCTGGGCGGATTACACGACCTCAAATTCCGGTTTGCCGGCGAACAGCATTGATCATCTTGCAGTTGACTCGGGCGGTAACCTGTGGATTGTTACAGGGGCCAGCCTCGTAAAGTTCGATGGCTCAAAATGGGCTGTGGAGGAGCTACCGAGCCCTGAAGGCCCCTACTCGTGGTATATTACGTCTCTTGCCATTGATGGGAAAGGGTCGGTATGGCTGACAGATTACAGTAACGGCCTGTTGGCTTTCAACGGCGGGAAATGGACTTCCTACACCACGTCGAATTCGGGATTGCCTGATAATAGTGCCTTTTGCATTGCTTTTGATTCCAAAGGGAATAAATGGATAGGAACAAACAACGGCCTCGCCGTTTTCAATGAAGGAGGCATAGTCGCTGTTCGCCCGCCTACGCCACAGGAGCAAAGTCTGCCCCGGCATTTTGCGCTGAGCCAAAATTATCCCAACCCCTTCAATCCTACAACGACCATTCGCTATGAGCTATCAGCTAACTGCTTCGTCAGCGTAAAAGTCTATGACATTCTCGGCCGGGAGGTGAAGACGCTCGTGAGTGAAGTTAAGAAGATTGGTAGTTACGAAGTCCAGTTCGACGCAAGCGGACTGGCGAGCGGAGTGTATTTCTATAGAATCAAAGCAGGCAACTTCACAAAGACAATGAAGCTCATGCTGGTGAAATGAGAATCAAATGATACCCTTGTCCATTCTTTCATAAATAATTGAAGACAGGTGGAGGCCCCATGAATGTCACAAAGAAGTCACACGATCTTTGCACGCTGATCCTATTAGGTATGCTCAGTGTTGTCGTCCCCGGATCGTTGTCGATTGCACAGGATTCGCAGGCCCGGAGCTCGGCCGCAATCAGAAGCACGCTTGATCCTTCCATGCGCGTCGGCAGGCACACGCTTCCCGAATGGCGTCATCTTATTGACTCGACGTGGGGACAAGGACAAACAACTTCTGAAAAGCTCCAATTGTTTGATGGCTTCTGGGACATGATCGATCAGAACTACGCCGCTTTTGAAGGGATCGACGACAACTGGCAGCAGCTGAGAAGCTACAGAGATACTATAGCCCTCGGTGTAAGTAGAGGAAGGCTGTCAGGTATCCTCACTGACATGGTTCGGCAGCTCCACGATGGTCACGTTTTTATGACCGAGAATGCCGTGGCGTTCACGCCTCTGCAGAGAGATCTGCCGCTTGTTGTTCCGGTTGGAAATGAATTGCCTTCGTGGAACTGGGGGCAGACAGATCACTTCGGGGCGGCGCTGACCCCCTTGCCCGATTCGACGCTATTGGTCTACGCTGCCGTGCTCAATCATCCGCTCGGATTAGTGCCCGGTGATATCATTTTGGGCTATGACGGTCGGCTTTGGAAGGATCTCTACAAAGATCTGTTCAAAGTACAATTCCCGATGTCTTTCTACCTCATCATGCAATGTTCAAAAAGTGCCGCTATGCATCAATGGCTGGGGGCCGCCGGTATGAACTGGCATCTTTTTGACACCATAGATGTCGTGAAGTACTCGACTGGTGACACTGTTCATCTTCCGACCAGCCTTATTACTGGTCCGATGCCGGGTATTCACGCGACAGAACAACTGCCGGTTAAGGGAGTACCGTTCCCAGATGTTTCGAAGGGAGAACGAGTGAGTTGGGGCTACGTTGAAGGGACAAGGATCGGTTACATTTACGTTCTGGGATGGGATGAGAATGTGCCGGTTCATGTTAATCCGATCGCTCCCGCTTTCCTCGCAGCAGTCGACACCATTCTTGCCGACAGAAGTTCGGAAGGTATCATCATCGACCTCAGGACGAACGAGGGGGCCGATGCTGCGCGATGGACAAGCGGCTTCAGCACATTGTTCAGTCAAAATCTGAATGCGATGGGTTTTCTTGTACGGGCGACTGCCACCGAGCATCGTTCGCTGCGTGTGTCCACTCAATGGAATGCCTTTGGTTCGCTTTCAGGCAGCGGAGGGCATTTGTATGATCGCCCGATCGCTGTTCTCTCCGGTCCATGGTCTTTTTCCGGTGGAGATATGAGTGTTCATCTCCTGGGGAAGCATCCAATGGCCCGCACGTTCGGACTTCCATCGGCGGGTGCATTTGGCATGACGGATTTAAGCGATCCTCCTGTCGGTTGGTTCAGGGGGCGGACGGTCGCCGTTGGTTACACCCCTCCTGATACCTCAGCGAAACTTTACCGCAAATCGATACCTGTTGACGAGGAAGTATGGCTGACGCGCGACGGCGTAGCGAAAGGAGAAGACGATGTTGTGAAGCGCGCGGTGGAATGGATCAACACTCTCACTTATGCTCACGATGTCGCGCTCAACCGCGGATATGTCCCGCCTGGGCAGGACAGCGTTCTCGTCACCGCTGTGCTGACAAATCCGTTGGGCCACTCGGCCTCGGTGAGTTCGATAGTTACCGACCTTGCCGGTGTTGTCCGTGACAGTGTACCGTTGTACAATGACGGACTCCACGGAGACGGAAGTGCCGGCGACAGCGTTTGGGGACGTTACGTTCAAGTCCCGCCTGATGAAAATTTCTTCGACATTGCGCTCAGGACTGACGATGCGACACAAGGCACATTCAGACGACTTCCGAGCGTGGCTGCATTTGCTACCTGCGGACCACTCGCCCTGGACAGCGTTGCATTTAAGAATCAACCTGCCTACCAATATTGCAGCGCCAGGACATACGTGAGAAGCGATGGACTCACAGCGGCCGTCAAAGGGGCTTCGATAACCTGCGAATGCAATGATCCATGGATGAAGAGAATCAATGTCGGTACGTTCTCGCTGCCCGAAATATCGCCAGGTACAAAAGCATGTCCATCCAGTCCCTTCATAGTCAATTATGACAGCTCGACCTTTCCCGGGTATTTTAATCTGAAATTCAAGCTGGCCATCAATGGATACACCTTCTGGACAGATTCGATGAAGCTGGCGGTAACCGGAGTGGCACCGCGGCCGCAGTTACCAACTGTATACTCATTAATGCAAAACTACCCAAACCCTTTCAACCCTACGACAGAAATCAGATATCAGATATCAGAAGTCAGCAATGTCAGTCTGAAAGTATATGATGTGCTCGGGAGGGAAGTAAGAACGCTGGTGAATAGAAAGCAAGGTCCGGGCA
>JAJZNW010000144.1 GCA_021811615.1 Bacteroidota bacterium | reverse complement strand
AAGGGATGACATTATCATATGAAATAACGGTGTCTCATGGGAAATGTCACCCGTACCGGGTTCACAGATTTTACGTCTTGACATTTCTACAATAATTCCATCCCTTCGGGATTAAAATGAGTCACTACCAAGAGACACGAAAGTGCCTGCCGCATCACTTTCCTAGTTTCAATGCCCTCTTGTCATAGTGAAAGTCCTTTCCTCCGTTCTGAACTTCGATCAGGGGGACATCTTTCACCGAAATCGCGTCCTTTATCGAAGGTATCAATCTCGATTCGGAGCCGATTATCATGGAGTCCTGAAGGACAACCGTATCGAAAAAGAAAATCACCCGCTTCCCGTTTCTCTCGGTGAACCTGACTTCTATCTGCGGGCTGTTCGCGAGCTCATGAGGTTTTCCCGATTTATCGAAGCAGCTGATGGTGTCGATCGGATTGGCCTTGTAGGAATACATTGGACCGAGAGGTCCGTCCAGCTCTCTCGTTCGCATGCTTGCCGAGTCCACACCGGCAAACTGACTCTCGAAGCTGGCAACGGGGATGTAGTACGTGGCGCAACCGCTCAAGACGAACGCGAAGACAAAAAGGGCCAACATGTTTTGTATCAGGCCTACCGCTCTTCGCAACTCACCCGAATGCCGCTCGCAAGCCGAACCGAGTCTATCGGACATTGAATCCTTCCACGACGAGCTTCGGTTTCTGCCCGCGGGTATCGGCGTTCTGAACCTGTATGTCGATTGTCCGGCGATGCCCCGGCATTAGCGTTATGAAGTTGTCGCTGTAGATCGCGGGCAAAATCCTCCTGCCGTCTTTGCTCCCGACGACCTTGAGCTTCACGAGAAGCGCGGGATACTTGGTGCGGTTGACGAGCGCCGTCCTCATGTACCAGCGTCCGTCCTTCCGGTACATCTTCGTCGTAGCGGCGAGCTTAATCTGCGGCACGCTCGTGATCGCCTTCATGCCGCCCCCTTCCTGCGAAGAGCCTTTGTGCAGGCCGCGCCAGTAGAAGTTGCGGGAGATGATTTTGTTTCCCCGTCTTAGTTTGAGGCTTATGAAGTACACGCTGCTAAGACCCTTCGGACGGCCGACGGAAAAGACGGGCACCATGCTGTCTTCCGGCACGCTCACGCGGGCGACACGCTTCAACATGACGGCACCGTTCAGATTCAGTATCTCCATTTCCGCTGTGAGGCCGGAGCCGTTCGGGACGCTGTAGTTTACGACCTCGATGCTGTCGGTGTACGCGTTCCACTGTATGTGAAGAGGCTGGCACGCCTCCTTGCAGCCGAAGTAAGCCGCGGTCGGATCGAAATAGTAATCGTATGTTTGCCAGACCATCGACGGCCACGAGGGGTGGGTCATCCAGAGAAGGAGTCCCATACGGTTCTTCGCCTGTGCCTCGAACATCGCGCGGTAGCCGGTGTAGTCCATATAGTCCGCAAACCATAGCCACTCTCTCAGGCTGTCCGCGGTACCGAACGTCTCGTCGATCGCCTTATTGAACGTCTCACCTCTCTGCGCGCCCCCGAGAGTGAAGTCGTGGACGCCCCACATATTCGATTGCGGCCACATGTCCTTTACCGGCATCATCCGCCTGAGGCTCGAGTAAGAAACGGTGGCAGGCATTCCCATCTCGCTGTGAAGCCGCTTCGTAGCCCTGTACTCGAAATAGAATTTGAGAGGCATGAGATTGTAGGGGCCGTGCCCGCTTACGGGACCGTCGGCAGAATTCGGAATGTATTTGATATCGGGATCGAGCGCACCGATAAGCTTCGTGAGACCGGTCTCGATGACGTGCGGCGGGTCGCCTTCATTTCTTCCGACCCAGAGAGCGATCGAAGGATGGTTGCGCATGCGCTCGATGAAATCTTTCGCGTTATCGAGAAACATGTTGTCGTGTCTTGGATTGGGACCGTCGAGCGGGTTGGCGAGCCAGAAGTCTTCCCACACCATTATCCCGTACTTATCGCAGGCGTTGAAGAAAGCATCGTCGCCTGTCTGACCGACCCAGTTTCTTATCATCGTAAAATTCATTTCCTTGTGATATCGAACGGCGATGTCGTATTCCCTCGCCCGGTATCGCAGCATATCCTCCGAGAGTCCCCAATTCCCTCCTCTAGGGATAAGCCTTCTCCCGTTAACCCATATCCTCAGAGGTCCACCTTCTGTGGAATAAGTCATCTGCCTCACGCCGGTTTTGAAAGATTTGTAATCAGACACCTTTCCTCCGGTCACGAACTCAAGACTTACCTTGTATAAGTTCTGCGCGCCGTAACCGTTAGGCCACCAGAGCTTCGGATGGCGCAGCTTGAGCCGGCGGTTCGTCGAAGGATCCAGAGTGATCGTCCTGGTCTCAAGCGAGGCGAGCATAACTTCCTTGCTGAATCTGATGTTTCCAAAATCCCCGCGAAGGATCCCTTTCACTTCATGGCTCGCATGATTATGAAGAGTAACCTGTACGCGGACGTCGGCAGTTGTCGTGTCGGGGAGAGGAAGCGTCGTAGTCACGTACGGATTCCTGATTGTCACGGGCCCGCTTTCGGAAAGATAGACATCGCTCCAAATGCCTGTGTTTCTTCCGCGGATTGTCGGAATCCAGTCCCAGCCGACGGAAGCGTGGAAAGTAGGATTGTCTGCACCAAGCTGGCCGCCGTTCGCATCGGTTGTGTACCTGTCCTGTTCTGTCGGGAAACCCGGGGTCGAGTTTTTCATAATCTTTACTGCCAGGACGTTTTCTTCTCCCGGCTTCAGAATTCCAGTAACGTCAAATCTCCCTCTTATGAAAGCGCCCTTGATATTACCAAGGTATTGACCGTTCAGGTAGACTTTCGCCAGCCAGTTTATCCCATCGAAGTTGAGATATGTTTTCTTACCGCGGTACGACGAAGGAGCTCTGAAGACGTCGCGGTACCACCAGTCGGAATAGAAATATGAATCGGAGATCAGGACCTGGTTGTCGCCGTAATTCGGGTCAGGTATGGCACCGTCGTTCAGGTAGCTCGTAAGAATAGTCCCGGGAACAGTCGCTATCATCCAGCCGTCATCATTGAAGCCTGCCTGGGACAAAGTCTTTCCATCACCGTTGACCATAGTCGAGCGCTGAAGTCGCCACGAGCCGCCGGAGAGTTCCATTTTCCCGTGTCTTCCCATCGGTTCGAGCGCGTGCTGAACGGGGACAGGACCGCCTGTGCCGAAGACTTCCATCTCGCTCATGATATATCCGCCGGCTGTATCGGCCGGCTTCGTCATCAGGACGCGGACGTACCTACCCTCGACCTCCCTTTCCAACTTCACATCTTCCCTATCGTTGGCATTTGCAGGAAGGGAGGCAATATCGGTCCAGTCCTTTGCATCGTCCGAGACCTGGACTGAGCCCGCGACGGCCGGACGAATCCAGAAGAGTCTCACGTCGTTGAACCTGCAGACAGCACCGAGGTCGACATAGACCCACTCGGTGTCCGAACCGGCGCTCTTCCAGGCGCTGGTAAAGTGGTACGGGCCGCCGATCTTTGCAAAGTGTCCTCCGTCGTACAGTCCGAATATCCCAACTTTCCATGATTTCGCGCCATTCGATTGGACATTCAACCGGTAGTACCTGAAGTGAACTGTCGAGTCGAGTTTGAACTTATAATCGAAGGCCCGCGTATCTCTCTGGTAATAGCTCCTTGCCCACCCCGTGAGCGTATCTCCTGGAAAGCCGTTGCCTCCGACGCTTCCGAGTCTTGTCCACATCGTTCCATTCTGAGATCCGCTCACGGTCACGTTCCACTCGCCGGGTGTGAGCGTGTCGACTATAGCGGAACCGAGGACGCTTACGCTGTCGACCGCCGGTATATCGTAATCGCCGGCCATCTCGATTTGCAGCCAGGCATTCGACGAGTCGAGAGTCACCTGGGAAGTCGAGTGACGGTCCAGCACCCATTCTCTTTCCTGTTTTGAGACGGTGCCGGTGTTTGTAGTAGTGACAATCCAGCCGGGCATCGTCGTGTCGATGATACCGTCAGTCACGAGCTGCGCCGTCAGGTTATAGTTGTAGGCGCTCGACTGATATGCCGGCCTCAGCAACGCAAGGTTCCTGTAAGTGGAATTGTCGATTCTCATCGAGGGAGAGAAGTTTTCGGAAGGGTCTCCAGGATACACTCCGACCCCGAGGTTATACTTCTGTGCCGCGGAAACGCCGGCGGTGACTGATATGAATAACAAGGCCATAAGGACGCGGTCTAGAAATGGCGGGAAGAAAACGGAAGTGAGTTTGTACCAAGACGCAGGTTTCATACTCTCCTCAGGTTTGATGTTCTGCATTTCGGGTCAAGGCCCAGACCGTTACCGACGTCCCTCCGTCCGACAAAAGACGTTGAGTTATCGTAGCGGCAACGGCTGGATGATGCGTAAGAAGTTAAAGAGTAACAATACAAACGACAAACTCAGGAAGACCGGCTTGTTCTTTGAGCGGCGCAATCCCGTACACTTATTTTGCAGCAGATATCCGCAAGACCCGGGATGCAGCGGCATCGAACCGAGCCCCGATGTGAGGCCGTCTCATACGAAGACAACTTTTGCTGAACTTCCCCGCTCGAGATCGCGGTATGCCTTCAGAGCATCGATGAGTGGGCGTGCTTCGAACCCGGACGGTGGAGGAAGGAGCGAGTCATCAAAGAACCTGCCAATCCGAGTAAGCATCGCAGCACAGGAGCGCGAATCGTGAAGCATTGAGTCCACTCCTACTATCGATCCTCCTCGCCTGTATAGCATTCTAACCGGGACATCGACCATTCCATCCTTCGGCGCGGCGATTACCGCAACGCGGCCATACTTGGCCAGAGCGCCGACGGATGGTGACAGCCAGAATCCGGTCGTGTCAAAAATGACATCCGGTCCATCCCTGAAAAAGTTGTGGGCCAGTTCGGACAGGCCGCCACCGTCATTCAGTAAAATCGGTTGCACGTCAATCGACACGAGCTGCTTCGCCTGCTCTTCGCGGCGGACGGCACCGACCACATTTGCGCCGCGTAGTCGTGCAAGGCGCACGGCAGCAGATCCGACGGAGCCTGCCGCCCCGATCACTAGGATATTCGTACCGGCGACAACGCTGGTCCGTTCCATGGCAAGCCAGGCCGTGACATACGGGACGCCACAGCTTGCCGCCTCGCCGAACGAGAGCGATTTCGGTTTAGGTGAAACGCCTGCCGCGTCCACCGACAAGTACTCCGCGTGGCTGCCGTCCCTGGTAAAGCCGAGCTCATTTCCGGTTCCCCAGACTTCGAGGCCGATCATGTTTTGGGGGCCGCTGACAACGACGCCGGCAAAGTCGCGGCCCGGTGTCCGGGGAAGCGTGGTGTACGGAAAACTTCCGAGTACATTCCTCAAGTCGCTGGGATTCAGTCCCGCTGCTTTAATTTCAACCAGGACCTCGCCTGTCTGAGCGACCGGCGTCGGCATGTCTTCGAGTTTCAGCGACTCGAGAGAACCAAGCGAAGAGAATCTGAGAGCTTTCATTTTGTGGTCAAGGCTTTCTTCAAGCTTTGCCATTTCTCAGGAGTCATGCTTCCGGCGGAGAAGAGAGAGACACCGCTGCCGCCCGAGTCAGAAGAGACCCGAACCGCACTGGCAAGCTCATCTGCGCTAAGCTGCCCGACCGAGAGGCCGCTGTACACGGGAGCACCGTACTTCTGTGAATCCACTTCCTCTTTAGTCTGCTCTCCAATCCATGTCACGCCTTCGTCATAGAATCGCGAATACAACATCGGCATTGCCCCATCGAGCTTCCAATGCGACCATTGCTGGCGAACGTTCTTCCAGTTTGGGAAGACTGCGGCCGTCAGGAGCTTCTCTCTCTTGTGGACAATGGGCCGCAGAATATCGTTGACGATGTGAGTGATCCGGTCGTAGCGAAAGCGATTCCAGTCTGCGTTCGAAGAAGGATCTTCGAGCTTGATCGGGTCAATGCCGGTTTCTTTCCTGAATTCGCTGCGGCACACGTCGCAGTAACAATAATCGTATTGGGGATATTCCTTATCCTGGACGATATGATATTTCGGTTGAAGGCCGACCGGCAGTATCACATCCGGATAGCGTATGTAATCGAGATGAACCCCGTCGAGTTCCGAAATCTGAGAAAGCTCCGAGACCGTTTCACCGACAAACTCCCACACCTCCGCGCGTGAAGGACAGAGGAACTTGTAGTAACCCACATATGCAGGTTTCACCGTTGAAGATTCTCCGAGCCTGTTGACCACGAACCATTCCGGATGTTTCTCGACGATGGAGGGAACATTACACGGCATCGTCCACATCCAGGCATGGACATCCAGTCCGGCGTCCCTGGCAAGAGGCAGTATCGTCTCGAGCCATGGCTGGCCTACAGGAAGATGCTTGCTCCCGAAAAAAGCTTCACGGCTGTTGTATATTTCCGGCAGGATGGCACCGATGCCAGCATCTCTCATTACTTCGAATCTTTTTTTCCATTCATCAGCGGTCGTATGCGTATCCGTTCCGATCCAAACCCAATCCATCCTTCGCTTCATCTTCGAAGACGAATAAAGCGGAACAGAATCCGGGACCAGTTTTCTGGCTGCGAAGCCGGCTCCTGTAAATCCGATAAGTCTTGCAAATTCCCTTCTGTTCAAGTACCTATTCCTCCAAAAAAAATGCACCTCTGGTAACCGGGAGAATTTTGCCGCACAAGCTTCCTTCCTCCGCATGTAAAAGAATGAGGCTCAGGAATACGGCAGGCTAACCGACAGAGATCAGTCTGTTCCCTTTTCGTTCTTCAACCGATCGTAAGCTTGTTCTGCCGCAGCCTGCTCGGCGGCTTTCTTGGTCTTACCCGAACCCATCCCGTAATTTTTCTCGTTCACGACGACCTCCACTGTGAAAGTCCGGTCATGGTCGGGTCCCTCTTCCTTCACAAGGTTATAATGTGGAGCACCCAGCCCCAGCCCTTGCGACAGTTCAAGGAGTGCGCTCTTGAAGTTTCTGTCCAGCGCCTTGAACATCTCGCGGTCGATCTTGAATTCGCCCGGCATGACCTTGTCTATCACAAAACTCTTGGCGGCGCCAAGCCCGCCATCGAGGTAAATCGCCGCGACTACCGCCTCGAACGCATCCGAGATAATCGTCTCGTATCCCCTCTCGATGGTCTGTTGAGCGCTGTTGCTCATCGAAAGAAAGCCGGACAGGTTGACGGCGGTCGCCTTCCCCGCCAGCGCATGCTGCTT
>JAJZNW010000114.1 GCA_021811615.1 Bacteroidota bacterium | reverse complement strand
ATGGTGAAAAATCCAGTGTGTCCCGATTTTCTCTCGCCAACCCAGCGTCTATCGCTATGTCAGACACTTAACGGATCAGCTCATGTCTCTACCCCTCAATTTCCATGCCCCTATGTCGGATTTCAGGAAATATCGGCCGATTGGATTTATCCCCCAATTTGTCTATAATTCAAACAACGTATCGGACTTCATCTAAAAGTCACCGATACAAGTATCCCGCCGGGAATATTCGGGCCGGTTCACAAGTCAGAGAAGTAACTGCCGAGAGGATGACGGACATGAAGACATTGTGGTACCTCTTTCTCATTTGTTTTGCTTTTGCAGGGACGGTCGCTCCCACGGCCATGGCACAGGACAACGCAGCAACTCCCGAGAAGAGCGTGCCTGCGTACCTCGACACCAGTCTGAGCTTTCAGCAGCGCGCCACCGACCTTGTATCCATGATGACATTGAAAGAAAAGATATCCCAGATGCAGAACGGTGCGCCCGCAATTCCAAGGCTTGGCGTACCCGCATACAATTGGTGGAGCGAGTGCCTGCACGGTGTAGCCTACGACGGAATTGCTACGGTCTTTCCGCAGGCGATCGGCATGGCCGCGACCTGGAATCCGAGACTTATACATGAAGAAGGAAGCGTAGTCTCCACGGAAGCGAGGGCGAAGTACAACTATGAAATCAGCAAAGGCGAGTACGGCAAGATTTTCGGAGGTCTCACCTTCTGGGCGCCCAACATAAATATCTTCCGCGACCCGCGGTGGGGACGCGGCCAGGAGACTTACGGCGAAGACCCGTTCCTGACTTCGAAGATGGCAGTGGCGTACATAACCGGGCTGCAAGGGAATAACCCCAGATATCTGAAGGTCGTGGCCACTCCGAAACACTTCGATGCGTACAGCGGGCCCGAGCTGCTCAGACATAAGTTCAATGCGATCGTCTCGATGAGGGATCTCTACGATACTTATCTACCAGCGTTCAAGGCGGCGATCATGAAGGCACACGCTTTTTCCGTTATGGGAGCATATAATGCAGTTAACGGCGTGCCATGCAACGCGGATACATTTCTGATGACTTATCTCCTGAGAGACAAATGGGGATTCAAGGGTTATGTTGTCTCCGACTGTGGAGCGATCGGCGACATATTCCTCGGTCACCACTATGCGCCGAGTATGGCGGCTGCATCAGCCGATGCCGTGAACGCGGGGTGCGACCTTTCATGCGGAACTGAATTCTCCACACTCGACGAGGCCGTCAATAAGGGTCTTATTTCCGTCTCGACTATCGATACGGCGGTTACCAGGCTGATGCTGGCAAGATTCAAGCTCGGCATGTTCGACCCGCCGTCTGCGGTGCCTTATTCGAAGATTACGATAGCCGACAACAACACGCCTGCCCATATGGCGCTGGCAAGAAAAGTGGCGGACGAAAGCATGGTACTTCTGAAGAACGCCGGCAACATCCTGCCGCTGAAAAAGAACCTGAAGTCGGTAGCCGTCATCGGGCTTTATGCACAGGACATAGACATATTGCTCGGCGACTATAATGGTACACCATCCGATCCCGTTACAATTTATCAGGGTATAAAGAACGCGCTCGGCCCTGGCGTAAAAGTCCATTTTTCGGCAGGATACAATCTGCTTGAAGACAAGATCATGCGGCCAAATCCGATTGAGACGCAATATCTCAACCCGGGACACGGGCTCGCCGGACACGGTTTGTATGCCGAGTATTTTGACAACTCCAATCTGGAGGGAAAGCCTGTGCTCACGAGAGTGGATACCCTGGCGAGCCAGTTCTGGGGCTCGAGCTCGCCCGGGAAAGGCGTGCCCGCCACCGATTTTTCCATGAGATGGACAGCGACCCTGACCCCTCCCGCGACCGGGGATTACGAGCTCGGAATCTTCTGTCCTCAGAAAGGGAGATTATACCTGGACGGAAAGCTGCTTGTAGACAGATGGAACAAAACCAAAGGTATGGGTTTCAAAGCGAAAGCGGTCCATCTCGTGAAAGGAAATGCATACGGCCTGAAGGTAGAATTTGCCGACAGCGGGATGAGCCCCTACCTCGGATTAGTCTGGCACAGGAAGCTGCCGCAACTCAGCGAGAAGAGATTACTCGGGGATGCGATGAATGCTGCAAGGAAGTCAGATGTGGTTATTGCAGTGGCAGGGATTTCGCCGCAGCTCGAGAGCGAAGAGAATCCACGGATCAACCTTCCCGGGTTCAAAGGCGGCGACCGCACGTGGCTCAGGCTCCCTGCCGAGGAAGAGGCGATGCTAAAGGCGATTCATAAGACCGGAAAGCCGATAGTACTTGTGCTTGTCGGAGGGAGCGCGCTCGGCATAAACTGGGCGAAGAAGAACATCCCCGCGATCATGGATGCGTGGTATCCGGGCGAAGAGGGCGGGAATGCCGTTGCAGATGTGATTTTCGGAAAATACAATCCAGCCGGGAGGCTCCCCGTAACATTCTATAAATCCGTGAAGCAGCTTCCTCCGTTTACCGATTACAGCATGAGAGGGAGAACGTACCGCTACTTCAAAGGAACTCCGCTCTATCCCTTCGGCTACGGCTTAAGCTACACGACTTTTGACTACTCGAACATGAGAGTGAACAGAAGAACAGCATCTCCGAAAGATACAGTGAACGTGGCTGTCGATGTCAGGAACACCGGCAGGATGGACGGGGACGAAGTGGTCGAGCTGTATGTTAGGCATCTCGATGTGAAGGGGTTCCACGCGATCAAATCTCTCAAAGGCTTCGACCGCGTCTGGATCAATAAAGGCGAATCAAGGACCGTAGATATCTCGCTTCCTGTCAAGTCGCTCGCAACTTACAACGTCAAGGAAGGGAAAGTAATAGTCGAACCAGGGAAGTACGAGTTGCAGATAGGATCTTCATCGAAAGATATCAGGCTAAAACAAACCATTACGGTGGAATGACGAACGGCAGATGAAATCGTCCGGGAATTCCATTCGGCTCTGACGGCCTTTCTCGGAGCCCGGACATCCTGCTATTCTATTCATGATGCCCTTTCGCGCATCTCACAATGAGTGTGGATGCCGCTCTTCTGCGAGGTATCCCTCCGGGAGACGCGTTCCACCTCGGTTATCGCGCTCACTCTTCGAGTCGCTTTGATCGACACAGAATATGTAGCCAACCGGGTAGTTCAGAGCTGGTCGTGCCAGGAAAAGCCTAGATTTCTGCTTCAGGCGGGCGAGGATTGGAAGTGCTAAGGCACCGCGGCGTTCATCTCAACTCTCAATGATGGTCTCTGAACGGTTCGAGATCAATAGTGGGATTGCCTGCCATATCGCGGACGGCGGGATCCCAGAATCCCGAGACTTCATCCCGAATTCGCTCCTGAGTCTCGTCGAAGCCTGCGTTTGTCTTTAAGAGCGTGAACGTGTAGAAGTTGAATTTACGGCCGCTCGTCACCACATCAGAGTCACCGGTGAGATCGGGCAACGAGCTCATCGAACCGAGGCAGTCGAAACCGATGGTCGCATAAACGCTCGGATCTTTCACTACACCTGTCACAGTGAAATGGAATCTATTGCCGTAGATGAGAGTCTTGCCGAGCGGATCCCGGCTCCCGAACAGCTTCTCTGCCGCGCTGACGCTAAGAACTGCAGCAAAGGGTGAATCAAGAGCGGTCTTCAAGTTGCCTGCGGTCATTTCGAGCGAGAACATTTCCAGGAAGGTCGGGTCGACAAAGATGAATCGTCCGGCCCGCAGGGAGTTCCTTCCGAATCTCAGGTCCGGTCTTCCCATCGATGTGAGAGCGGCAGGCGCGTACAACCTGGCGACGCGCTCGACCTGGGGCGACCGGCGTTCGAGGAAAGGTCCGAGTGTCGCCGGAGTCAGCGCGGTCTGAGACGTCTTCCCGTTCAAGTTACCCTCGACAATTACACGGTATATCCTGTCTTCCTTCCCGTCAAAACTGTCGTAACTTAGCTCGAGCTTCAGGTAAAGAACCACGGCAATGATCATGACGATTGTAATTGCAAGCCGGACTAATCCGACGGGAGAGAATTTCTTTTCATTGTGAATCCTAAGCGGACTGGTCTTGAGATATTCGGTCAGCATACCATGATCGTCCTTCCCCCTCGCAAATTGTCGATGAAGAAAGTTGCCCTACGTCACCCTTTCGAAGATCACGTAGTATGGACCGATCGGCAACACAGAAGTGAAGGTTCGTGGTTTCAGATTGGCGAGTTGGCGCCGGACGTTGCGAGGAAAGAGGTAAATGTTAACCAATCCCATGTCGCCGCTGTGTAAGACTGAATTTGGAATGAAGTGAATTTCGGCGAGCGAGTCAAAGCTGGATCCACCCCTCAACATCGCGAGAACAGAATCGGCCTCGGACTCCGATGAGAACCACATCTGCCTAAGATGTACGCGGAGCGGAGGAGTCGAGATAACGTGCACCACCTGGATAACGGACATCTCGACAGGTTTGCCACCATCCAGGCCCGGCGAGTATTTCCAATGTGTGATTGCAACCGCAGCTGCCGAATCCCAGGTCGGGTCGCCGCTCGAGTTAATCAATTGAACCCGCTTGACCTCTCCCCGCTTCGTTATCAGGAGTCTGGTTTTTAGGAATAAGCTTCCATTGGGAGCGTATGCGGGTGCCTGCGGAAGAACAGATTTTTCAATTGCGACCGGCATGACCATTTCATTCCCCCTGATGGCGAAAATCGAACACCCGCCAAGCAAAACCGCGAAAGCGAGCGTCAGAAAGATAGTCGATCTTTTCATGTCTCTCCCCTTTCCGTCTTCGATCAAAGGTTACTTTACAAAGAAACGTCCCAAAAGTCAACCAGCCGGACGGAGAAACCGTTGTCTAAAACCTCGCGTCCATTCGAGGTCCTTTCTTGACCGCTGACATACGAGCCAGCCAAGAGTCTCCAGGCGAAACTACAGAACAAATGAATCCGCGCCGGTTGTGTCTGATTTTCATACCCCGGAGTTCGCAAAGATGGTGCGGAGTACACGAAAGGACAAATTTGAATCGATATACTCTTCGAAGTCTGCCAGTCCCGGTCAGCATCATTACGGTATGCCGCCAGCGTTTCGATCGTTACACGAGACCACCTTGTGCATTCAGAAACGATTGGCATTTGATCCTCATCTTGACCATTTTGGGAAAATATTTCATCGAGCAGGACGAAACTCTCAATTGCCAATCTGAAAGGATAAACAATGAAACTCCAAGCCGGGAGACATTTCTTTGGACTGGGAGCAATCGGTTACGGAGTCATAACTCTGGTCTGGCATCAGGTTCATTGGTTCGGGGTAGTCGCACCCCCTTTGTCAGCAATATACATACTCGGCATCTGCGAGCTCGCGAGCGGCATCGCGATGCAGTGGGACAAGTCTGCTTCTTCCGGAGCGGCAGTTTTCAGCGCAATCTTTTTCATATTTTCGATTCGCTGGATACCGGAAATTGTCAAGTCGCCGCTGGTTTTCGGCTACTGGGGAAATTTCTTTGAGCTGTTTTCCATCGTGATCGGCGGGATATTTGTTCTGACCCCCACCATCGAAGGACATAGCGAGACATCTTCGAAGATAGCGAGCACCGCATACGTTCTCTTCGCGATTTGCGTCATTTCATTCGCGATGTACCAGCTCTTTTACCTGAAGTACACGGCGGAGCTGGTACCCAGGTGGATACCGCCCGGTCAGATGTTCTGGGCGGCAGCGACTACGGTTGCGTTTGGCATGGCTGCCGTCGGAATGTTTTTTGGGAGATTTGCTCTTCCTTCAATGCGTCTGCTGACAGCGATGATGATACTCTTCGGTCTGCTTGTGTGGGTTTGGCCGTCCATCGCGGATCCCGGGAATGTATCCAACTGGTCGGAACTTGTCGAGACGTTTGCAATCTCAGGCGTATCATGGATAATAGCGGATTTTCTTTCTCGTCCAAATATGGTTGCACAGAGATGGCCGTTGCTCCGCTTGCGGCAGGCGCCGGAGGGGGATTGATACATTTGGGGGCGAGAGAGCGACATTCAGATCGGACACTTCCCGTTTTCGCCCGGTCTTTTCATGATCGTCAGTCGGCTCGTACATGGTCTATGCCGGGTCATCAGCCGGTCTATGCCTGGCTCTCACTTTTTTCTCATTCCTTACCCGGCTTGCCGGGCGGCCCGGACGTTTCATTTTCTGTAAGGCCCTTCCCCATCCGGTGCCGATTTTCGTCTGCCCACACCATGTCATACGGCACCGTCGGTGTTTCAGAGCATCGAGCGATTGGAGCCTTCCCGGCCGTTATGTTTCTGAGTACAAGATCGACTACTCGATCTTCAGTTCGATCCTGCTTCGTATGCTCTCCGGCGGCAAAGCCACGACGACGGTGGAAGTAGCATTGTCCCACACCCAATTCAAATGGGTATCGGTTGTGATGCCACGCAGATGAGTCACCAACTCGAGCCTGCCGGGTTTTGCCAATCCGTAGATCTCGATCTTGTACGCCCTCCGGCTGACCTGTCCTTTGAATTTTCCGGTTGTCGGACCAATCGACAGAATATGTGTGCCATCATCTGACGCGCGGAAAGTCATCGGGCACCATGAATATTGTCCCTTAGTGTAACCGAGAGAAGATCCGTCATCCTCATACAGCCTGAAGGAGGCCGGCGCTGGTCCGTAGACCTTCAGGGACAGGGTGTCAAGAGGCCGCTGTCCGGCATAGGCCATCCGATTCTGGAAGGGGATAATGGAGCCTTGTTTCACGAAAAGCGGCAGAGCATCAATCGGATAGCTCGCTCTGATTAACCGGTTTCCCTCGTACACTTTCCCCGTGAAATAATCGACCCAATTACCAGGCGGGAGAAAAGTAGTTGCACTATCCTGAGAATCGACTACGGGTGAAACGAGGAGTTCGCTCCCGAAGAAATATTCATCTGGGAAAGCATAGGCCTGGGAGAGATCGGGATATTCGAGATAGAGCGGGCGGAGAATCGGCAGTGCGTTTTCGTAGGCCAATCTGGAATATGTATAGATGTATGGGATGAGTTCTTCGCGGAGATTGAAGTATTTCCGGGCGACGGCTATTCCGGTATCGCCATAGACCCACGGCATTCTCATGTTACCGTTAGCGGGGTTCTCATACGAGCTATGGAGCCTGAGGATCGGGCTGAACGCACCGAACTCAAGCCACCTGCAATACAGTTTCGTGCTGAGTTTTGCGCCGTGGAACCCGCCGATGTCGTTCGAGATATATGGAGTCAGGGTATTCCCGCCGCGTGCGGTGAACCCGACCTGAAAGGCGAGCATACGCCACTCTGAAAATGTGTCGCCCGTAAAGAGTATGGGATATCTCTCATTTCCCCATCCACCGTATCTGCTTAGGATCAGGGCACGCTTCCCCGTAAAGCTTCGGGTAAAATCATAGTAAACCTTGTTGGTCCACAGCTGGCCACCAAGCCCATCTACAGGAGCTGAGCCGGCACCGTCTATCCACCAGAAGTCAATCCCTTCTCTCATGAGCGGAGCGTGCAGTACATTCATAAAGAGATCTGCCTGGTGTTTATCGGCCATGTCGAACTGAATCATACCTGAAGGTATCCGGTCGCTGATTTCGACTTCAGGGTTTGTGATCCCTCCCCAATTCCCCCAGTCGTTCACCTCCAAAGCAATAAGGTTTCTTTTGCCTCTCTGCGCAAAACGGCTGATGTCGACATACGATTCCTCTCCTCCGGAAACGCGCTGCGCCGCTTCTTTGCCGTTCACGAACAATCCGTACTGGTTTGTGACACCGCCGAAGACTACGTACAGCCGCTTCGGGGCATCGGCTGGTATCTCGACCCATTTCCTGTACCAGCCTACGTCGTGAAAATGCGGATAGCCCTGTTCTTCCCACGGTTTGCCGGCCGTTATCGTCCTCCAATTCCCGTCCTGATAATCCGGCGACTCCCAATGTTCCTGCATGCCTGTACCCGCCGTATCAGGCATGAACTTCCATTCGCCCGAGATTTTCATCAGGAAAGCAGGCTTCTTCTCAGGTCCATTGGAGAGGAGCCTTCTCAATTTGCCCACATGAGAATCGTTGTCCGAAATAGCCGATTCTCCCAATGTCTTGGGGTGATCGTTCACGCCGACGTGGATACCTTCTTCATGAACGGTCTTCAGGAACTCCCCGGGATTCTTGAAAATAGGACTCCAGTCGTATCCCCCCTGCCATCCGAATTTATGCCAGCCGAAGTCCATGACCAATACATCGAGCGGCAACCCTTCATTCCTGAAGCGGTTCATCTCATCCATTAGGTTTTTTGAGGTGTAATGATAGTTTGTCACGAGATCAGAGTGCTTCACATACTGGTAATTCAGGTCCGTCATCCAAATCCCGAAGCAATAACGGGGGATCATAGGTATCTTCCCGCACAACTCGGAGAACTCCTTCAGACCGTGAGAATAGTCGCGGCCATAGGCGAGGAAGTACCAGTCCTGCTCGCCGGGATCCGGACGACGGGCGAGCCACTTAGTTTGCGGATTTATGACCGGGCTCTCGCTGTCGTTTAGACGGAAGTAGCCGCTTCGGCTGAGGACCCCCTTGTGCGGCGGAGGCAGGTGGTTTCCGTCGACTCCGTCAAGGGACGTAGTGCCGCCAAGATTCAGGCTGTCATGGTCGCCCGGCGTCCACACCCCCGATAAGCCTCCGTAGTTCCAGGATACTTTCAGATTCCTTCTGTCAAACCGTCCCGCTCCTACCAGATACCGGACCGATAGATCACAGGAAGAGACGACAAGCCAGCCGTCCTTCCGCGCAACGCCGACATGAACATGCTTCCAACTTCTTTTCACGATTACGACCGTCGGGTCGTCGGTAAATTTCGAAAGCGATGAATACTCCATCCGGACAAGAGTGGGCGTAAGAAATTCTATCCGCACGTGTCCGGACACGACGGTAGAGCCATGCTTCGTGTATCTTGCGTCGGCATCAAGTCGTCCGGCGATCATCAGAATGAGGGAGAAAGTTGTAAACGCAATTATTGAAGAGAGTCTATTCATTGTGCCTCGGCATCATTTTATTCCGGAGGATGGAACTCGCATTGCCTACGTCGCAGCGAGTACAATCATGGTTCCACGCAAGTCCGAATCGATCTCAGGAGTATTAACCGATCCGTCAGCGATCGGAATTCAATTATGAAGTTAGTCATCCTGTCCACCATTGGCAACAAGGACGACGAATAGAGACAAATCGGGAGTCATGACTTTGTGGCGCAGACATTCCGTACACACGTGGCATAAGAACGATGATGTGAGCGGGTCGCCGCATTAGGATCGTCAACACGAGGAATACAGAACCAACTCTCTTCTTTGTTTGATTTCGATCCGATGGTCATTATGAAATGGAATCATTTGCGTGAAAAAGACCGGCACATATACATACTTCCCTATCCTCATAGACGTGCGGAGACTTCCCTGCCTCGTTGTCGGCGGCGGCACAGTGGCACTCAGGAAGATCCGCTCGCTCCTCGAATTCAATGCCAGTATAACCGTCATCTCTCCGAAGTTGTGCGCGGGGCTGACAAGGCTCTCGAAGAGCGGAAGGATCTCAGCAATCGCCAAGCCATACGCCGCAGGCTTCTTAAAGGGACAGAAGATTGTTTTCAGCACGACGGACAACCCGGAGGTCAACCGCATCGTGTCCCGTGACTGCAGGCAAAGAGGGATACTCCTCAATGTTGCCGATGGACCGTCGTGGTGCGATTTCATCTTGCCTGCATCTTTGAAACGCGGCGACCTGATCGTATCGGTTTCCTCACAGGGAAAGGCGCCGTTCCTTGCCAAAGACACCAGAAGGAAGCTCGAAGGCCTTCTCTCTCCATCATTGTCGGATATAGCAAAGTTAGCCGGAGAGTTCAGACGACGAATCTTGTCGAATGGAGCTGTTATATCGGAGTCAGAGAAGAAGAAGGCATACGGTGCGTTTCTGGCAGTGGATTGGGACAAGATTTTGCGGAAGCAAGGAAGGCAGAAGGCGCATAAGTATTTGGATTTGATACTGGATGAAATCGAAAAGAAACCGGACACTCCATGAATTGACATGAAAAATCCGACGCAGGAGTTGAAGAGAAAGATCATTTTGTCCTTCTCGATAATCATTGTTCTAATACTCTGCAGCGGCGCGCTGGGCTGGGAGCTTACGAGGGATATCGAGGCCATAGACAGGACAAACGAGACGATTCACCTGTTCAAAGAGGCTGAACTCCAGCTGAGGCGTGAGGAAAAGAACCTGCTGATACGAGGTTACTCGGTTGAGAGATTTCACCGATGGGAGCAAGCCAAAGAAGATTTCTACCAGAAGCTGGGAGAGTTGACCGGGCAGAACGCGTTCGATGAGAATGAGGTTAAAGAACTCAGGTCGAGCAATTCCGCCATGTCGGAGACTTACAGCGAGTTTTTCGAAGATATCAAGTCGGGTCAGATAACCGAATCCAGGTCTGCCCGTTACGATGCCGAGTTCAAGGCGATCGGTCAGAGGTCCCTTCAGATTATCGATGCCGCACTTGAAAGAGGAGGCAGGATTTCCGAGAAGATGAATTCCAGGGCCGACCTGCTCATTATAGTTTTTTCCGTCGTATTCATCGGCACCACATCGTTCCTTGTGATTAACGTTCTAAGGAGTTTATGAACCGGGACAATCGAAGCGGCAAGGTATTCATTGTAGGTGCGGGACCTGGCGATCCCGGACTGATGACCATTAAAGGGCTTGAACGGCTTCGTCAGGCGGACGCCGTGGTGTATGACAGGCTTATCAATGATGAACTTCTGTCATATTGCAGCGGCGCCTGCGAGAAGATTTTCGTCGGGAAGGAGAGCGGGTTCCATCCCATCGAGCAGGCGGAAATCACCGAGATACTTATTCGGAAGGCGCGACAGGGACTGACGGTCGTAAGACTAAAAGGGGGAAATCCATTCGTATTCGGGCGCGGATCTGAAGAAGCGATCGGGCTGAAGGAAGCTGGAATAGATTTCGAGATCGTTCCGGGGATCACTTCCGGGCTTTCGGCGCCGATATACAGCGGGATACCCATAACCCATCGAGGACTCATCACCCAGTGCGTTCTCATCACCGCCCATGAGTCGCCCGAAAAAGAAGGGACACAGGTAGACTGGGACAAGCTCGCAAAATTGAAGAACACCAGTCTGATCATATATATGGGTGCGTCACGAATAGGGAACATTTGCGGCGAACTCGTCAGATACGGGATGGATCGATCCACTCCGGCGGCAGTAATTGAAAACGGGACGCTGCCGAAGCAGCGTACCATTACCGGCAGGCTAGATACCATCGCCGGTCAGTTCAAGGCAATGGGCTTCCACGCGCCTGCGATCATATTCATAAGCCCGACGGTATCGATGCGCGATCAGCTGTCGTGGTTCGAAACCAGGCCGTTATTCGGAAAGAGGATTGTTATATCGGCTGAGCCGGATGCGCTCGACAGTCTGCGGTCGATTGTAAGCGATCTTGGCGGCGAGGAGATACTCATTCCAGTACATCCTGATAGCGAGGCCACGTACGTTTCCCGTGCCGAAGAGATCGATCATGTCGATGGAAACTCGATTGTCGGCGGCTTCGGACGAAAGGACTTATTACTCGAAGTGTCATCCATGACGCGTTGGAGGAGTGTGTTCACGGTGGTTGCGCCGGCACCGGTACGAGATTGGGCCGAAGAAATAAGAGAGAAAGGGGCGGACGTCTTCATATTTTCCACCCAGGCTTCGGTTGAAAAGTTCTGGGATACCCTAGGACATGAATCGGCCCTCGGGTTGCTTGGACGCGGTGTTTCGATTGCGACGACTCGCGAAGCGGCCGATTGTCTTGCGTGCAAAAGCGTCAGGAGTACCGGTATCTTCACGGCCGGGTCTCTCGAACAGATTCGCGATCTGGTTCTCAACATATTCTCATGAAATAAGACAGCGGGGGCTGTAATCCTCATAGAGACAACAGAGGGTATACTTCCCTTCCGGGCGTTGAAATGGACTTCATCAACATACATCTGCCGGTTGCAGGAATCGAATTCAGCGCGGTACTCCTGGTATTGATAGGATTCTGTGTCGGAGTGCTGGGCGGCTTCTTCGGAGTCGGAGGAGGCTGGATGATTACTCCAGCACTGAACATTTTCGGGTTTCACATGGCTTTCGCGATCGGGACTCCGCTCGCGAACATATTCGGTCAGTCGATCGGAGCGGTCCGCAAACATAACAGGATGGGCAACATCGACTGGAAGCTCGGACTTATATCGATAATCACTTCAGTTATCGGGGTGGAGATCGGCTCGCGCGTGATTCTTGCGATGGAACAAGCAGGCGATGTCGGCGTGATAGTCAGGTGGTGTTACTTCTTCCTGCTTGCGTTCCTCGGCGCATACATGATGTACGATTATTTCGTGGTTCATCCGAGAGTGATGAAGTTGATGGATGAACAGGCTTCAAACAGTTCAGGCGGCAATGGCTCCGCAGTGCCAAAACTCTCGGACAAGCTGCATAAGTTGAACATTCCACCGATGATTTCATTCCCGGCCTCCGGGATAGACGGCGTCTCGCTCTGGATCTTGCTCCTGGTGTTCCTCCTCACAGGGTTCCTTTCCGGCTTCATGGGAGTCGGAGGAGGTTTCGTGATACTGCCGGTCCTTGTGTATCTCATAGGATTGCCGACGACCATTGCCGTTGGGACGAGCCTTGTGACAGTGCTTTTCACGGCTGCTTATGGTTGCTTCACATACTCACTGAAAGGGCGGGTAGAGATGGTGGCCGCAGTCATAATGCTGGCAGGTGCCTCCATAGGTGCGCAGATCGGTGCAACCGCGGTTAAGTATATAAAGGGCTACGGCATTCGGCTGCTCTTCGCAGTCATGATCATATTTGCAGGCTTCTCCGTCCTGACGGAACAATTCTACAAGGCCACCGGGAAGCCGTTGTTCCAGACATTCGCGGGAATCGTCCTCATGGGAACGGCGATCGCGATGAGCTCGCTGATAATCGGAAAGCTGGTGATCGAGGAACGCAATAATCGAAGAATGGGGAGATGACATCCATGCTACGCCTCATCCCGGAACGGTGGTAAAATGAATTCCTTCAACATCTATCTCCCGGTCGCCGGCATCGAGTTCAACGCTATATTGCTGGTATCGATCGGCTTCTGTGTGGGAGTTCTCAGCGGCTTCTTCGGTGTGGGGGGAGGCTGGATAGTGACTCCAGCGCTGAACATTTTCGGATTCCACATGGCGTTTGCGATAGGTACCGATCTTTCCAACATATTCGGGCAAACTATTGGTGCTGTCAGGAAGCATCATAAGATGGGGAATATCGATTGGAAGCTCGGACTCATTTCCATTTTCACTTCAGTGGTCGGGCTGGAAATCGGCAGCGACGTAATCATCGCGCTTGAAAAGGCCGGCGATGTAGGGATCATAGTAAGATGGTGTTACATGCTGCTGCTGTGGGGACTTGGCAGCTACATGCTTCACGATTATTTCGGCTCACGCCAGAAGGCTTCCGCGCCGAGCATCGGGGAGGGTGATAAGAGAACCGGGAAAGTAAGTCCCGGGATATCCGAACGGCTCCACAGGATAACCATTCCCCCGCTGGTTTCATTCCCGGCATCGGGCATTGAAGGAGTATCGGTTTGGATCATCCTCGGTATTTTCCTGTTCACAGGTTTCATGTCCGGGTTCCTGGGAGTAGGTGGCGGGTTCATCATAATGCCGGCACTCGTTTACCTTATAGGTTTGCCGACTGCGGTTGCGGTCGGGACAAGTCTGGTGACCGTACTTTTCAGCGGCGCATACGGATGCCTTTCTTATGCGCTCAAGGGCCGGGTTGAGGTGGTAGCCGCTATAATAATGCTTATAGGCGCTTCGATAGGCGCGCAGGTAGGGTCGACGGCCGTGAAGTACATAAAAGGTTACGGAATCAGGCTATTGTTTTCTGTAATGATAGTCCTCGCAGGGTTTTCGGTTGCGCTCGAACAAGCTTACAAGATCACGAACCACCATGTATTCCAAACATATGCCGGCGTAGTACTGATAGGGACAGCAATATCGATGTCGGTGATAATCATCGGCAAACTCATTGCGGATGCCCGAAAAGAGAGAGGGCGTCGATAAGCTAGAATAACTCGGGAGCGAGCAAGGAAATGGATTTCTTCAACATCTACTTACCCGTGGCCGGAATTGAGTTCAATGCGCTGCTATTGGTGCTGATCGGTTTCTGCGTGGGTGTACTCGGCGGCTTCTTCGGAGTCGGCGGAGGATGGATCGTTACCCCTGCGCTCAACATTTTCGGATTTCACATGGCGTTTGCAATCGGCACCGACCTGGCGAATATTTTCGGTCAGTCGATCGGAGCAACAAAAAAGCATCATAAGATGGGCAACATAGACTGGAAGCTCGGCACGATTTCCATCGTAGCGTCAATCGCCGGCCTCGAGGGAGGTTCGCAGGTGGTTTTACTTCTCGAGAAAGCGGGCGACATAGGGTCGATCGTGAGATGGTGTTACCTCTTCCTCATGATCGGTCTCAGCTCGCTGATGTTCTACGATTATTTTTCGCGAAATCCGAAAAAGGCGGCGGGCATCCACGATCAGTCGAAGCTGGCAGGTCAGATCCCCCAAAGAGAGAAGGCGACCATCGCAGACAGGTTGCACAGGATCAATATTCCCCCGATGATTTCCTTCCCGGATTCCGGGATCAAGTCGGTTTCGCTGTGGATAGTCTTAGCTATCTTCGCCTTCACCGGTTTTCTATCGGGATTCCTCGGAGTCGGAGGAGGATTCATCAGGATGCCTGCGTTGGTGTACCTAATCGGCGTACCGACGTCCATCGCCGTCGGCACCGATCTAATGAGCGTTCTCTTCTCCGGGGCCTACGGATGCCTGACTTATTCTTTGAAAGGGCGCGTTGAGATAATTGCGGCTTTCATCATGTTGATCGGGGCTTCGATCGGAGCCCAGATCGGAGCGACGGCAGTCAAGTATATAAAAGGTTACGGAATACGCCTGCTATTTGCGCTGATGATAGCATTTGCGGGATGTTCGATAGCACTCGAACAGATTTACAAGATTACCGGGAACGAGGCGTACCAGGGTGCCGCGGGGATCGTGCTCATGGGGACCGCCGTGACAATGACTCTCATAATTGTCATCAGGCTGATGGCAGGTTTCAGAAGAGAACAGATAATGAAGATGTAATTCTCGTCCGCACCTCAAGGAGCGGATCTAGTTAGAACCAAGGAGGGAAATATGTCGTTGAAGAGAATTCTTTCGACAGCATTGCTTTCCATCGTGCTTGTCTGTACCATACCCGTCGTCGATCAAGCCGCGAGGACTGCGATCGCGAGCGAGAAGCAGGAGACGGCTCTTTCGATGACAATCGACACGAAGAAGCTGTCGGGTATCAATCTTGTCATAGCGAGGATGTACAACGAGGACAGGGTGTTATACGCCGCGATGGTGACGATCGTAATGGCTGTACTGGGAACCGTTCTCGCGTTTCTCACAGATCTCGTCCTGAAAGCACTCGGTCTGGAAGTCTCTAGAATCTCTCACAGGGAATGATGGGTCTGCCCGGGAAACTGAAGTATGTCAGTATCTCCACGCGGATTTCCATTTTGTTGGGCGTAATCATACTCGTCACCATGGGTATCTTTTCTGCAATCAGCCTGATACGGCAGGAGAAAGACGCTGTCGATACGTTGAACCGGAGTACTCTCCTGCTCGGCCAGACGACGGAGAAGATCCTGAGACTGAGCATGGTTAAGAACAAACGAGACGACATTTCCACGGCGATCAGGGATATCGTCGGAAGCGAGGGAATACGCTCGGTGAGGATTTTGAATCACGAAGGAATAATCAAGTTCTCTTCCCGCCCGTCTGAGATTGACAGGCACATTTCGCGGGAGAATCATCTGTGCGCAAATTGTCATACGCATGCGGACAGCGGGGCGGTTCACACGGTAAGCAGTTTCTACAGCTATCATCTCGACCAGCGAACCGGGATCATCTACAGCTCACTACCGATATACAATTCACCCAGCTGCTACAATGGCGATTGTCACACGTCCGCGTCGACCGGCACCGCCTCCGGTAATCGCGGGTCGACGTTGCGGGAAGTGGGACATTCCGTTCACGACTCATCGGAGACTATTCTGGGGTTCATAGAGATCGAAGTGACTGCAAAACACATTATGACAAGTTTAGCCAGGAGCCGCTCGCAGCTTATAGTGCTCACGATCCTGATCGCGCTTGCGGCGATGGCTGTCGTGTATTTTTCGATCCGGTATCTTGTGGGGAGCCCGGTGAACAGACTGGTCGATGGGACGCTAAGGGTAGCCCGGGGCGATTTCAGCGGGGAGATCGTTTCGGGAAAAGCCGAACTCGGGGTCCTAGCGGATTCCTTCAACCGGATGCAGAAACAGCTGCTGTTCACCCAGTCACAGTTGATCGAATCCGAGAGACTAGCATCGCTGGGCAAGATTGCGGACGAGATCGCCAACGAGATAAGCAATCCCCTGACGGGGATCATCATATACGCGGAGGGCCTGCTCAGCCACGCAGAGCCGGAAGCACCGGTTAGAGCAGATTACGAGACGATTCTCCAGGAAGGTCTGAAAATTCGCGAGGGCATAAGAAATATCCTTTCGATGGCAAAGAAAGAGAAACTCAACTTTGCGCCGGTCGACATCGAGGCGCTGACGGATCACGCGGTATTGATCGTCAGGAAGCTTTCGAATTTCAGGAATATCCGGATCGTGAAGGCCATTCCGGCAGATTTTCCGAAGGCACGTGCAGATGCCGGATTACTCGAACAGGTAGTCCTCAACCTGCTTCTTGTTTTCTCAGACAGCATGCAAGCCGGTGGGATACTCATCATTTCGGCGGCACATTCCGAGACAGACCGGACCATTGAGATTCGGTTCACCGACAGGCAGGGGACGATACCCGAAAGCATCGTGCAAGCTCTTTCGGAGCGCGCGATGCCCCCGGAGGCGACGGGAAGCGCGAGGACGACGATCAGTCTTTCGGTATGCAAAGACATCATGGCACTCCACAACGGGCAGATCTATTTCAATTCCGAACCCGGGAACGGTGCATCGATTACGATAGCACTCCCCTCCTGACATGGCTACGGATGTGAAAATACTCGCCATAGATGAGCAAGATATAATTCTGAGTTCGATCAGAAAGGCTCTCACGAGCTGCGGAGACGTCATGTATTCAATTACGACCGTACCAACTGCAATGGAAGGATTGAGGTCGATCCGCAACAGCTCGTTCGACCTGGTATTGGTCGACGCGGCGCTTCCCGGGATGAATACTTCGGAGACGCTGAGAAGAATAAGGACCACCTCGCCCTCTACGGCCTTGATCCTGATGTCCGGATATATATCGGGGACATCAATACCCGGGGAAATATCGGGATATGTCGATGCCATTCTCTCGAAGCCCTTCACGACGGACGAGATTACCTCGTTGGTTTCACGTATATTGGTAGAGCGCAGGGGAAAGGAAAGATAGAGAGACCGTGATTGCTTTCCCGGCAGATTATTTGCGAGGATAAGCCCGTGGCACTCTTCGGAAAAATGCTCAATCGCCCTCATCAGGAGAAGGTATCCTTCAAGGAGAAGCTGCAGCATTTCCAGAGGCTGCTGTATTCGAACGACGAAGCCCTCAAGCTCATGGGAAGTCTCAGCGACCTGATCGTTTCGGGAAGACCTTTCTCAAGGGGAGAGATACACCCGATATACTCCAGCATTCTGATGAATACGCGGGAAGTGACCGAACATCTTTCGATAATGTGCGGTGGGAAATACAAATCTCTCGCGGGCCGTTTCGAAGAGATCAAAAAGGAATGTGAAAAGCGGCTCGCCCCGTTGCCGTTTTGCACGGAACGATGGGACTGCGACAAATCAGATTGCAACAATTGCGAGAAGAGCGGCACTGCTTCGACGGAAATGCCCTACGCATACGGTGTTCAGGACATATTCACAAACCATACGCGAGAGGTCGGCGCGAAGATGAGCCGTCTCTGTGAGATCCACAACCGTCTCGGCATCCCGATACCCGACGGTTTCTGCCTCACGTCGAGATGTTTCGAAGAGTTTCTCTCTCAGGCGAATTTGTATTCAAGGATCGAGGAAGCGATCTCATCCATAGATTTCAACGATATCGAACAGGTCCAACAGGCGAGCCGCGTGATCCAGGCCCTCATCATCGCCTCCCCTATCCCGGACCTGATTGAGAAGACAATTCTCAATGAATACGACAAACTTGCACGCAGGAATGGTGAGGTCTCGGTATCGGTCAGGTCGAGCGCGATCGGAGAGGACGATTTACATTTTTCATTCGCCGGTCTACATTACACCGCACTGAATGTCAGCAGGGCAAATCTCGTGGATGCCTGTTTCGAGGTTCTCATCTCGAAATACCTTCCCCAGTCGCTCGTGTACAGATATATGACGGGGCTGCGGGACGCCGACATGCCGATGAGCATCGGCTGTATGCAGATGATCGATTCTGAAGTGAGCGGTGTTCTGTTCACGATCGACCCGATGAGAAACAGGAATGAGATAATCATTCAGGCGGTAAGAGGGCTCGGGACCAAGGTCGTGGACGGGAGTGTGGAGGCGCAGGAATACGTTGTGGAGCGTTCTGGCGATCACAGAGTGCTTTCTTATAAGTCAGGTAATCAGGATTCCCGCGCCGTGCCGCGATCGGCCGACGGTTTGCAGGACGAAAGACTATCTGAGGATCTTAAGAATTCGCCATGCCTCGGAGAAGATAAGATCAGGAAGATAATCGAATACGCGCTTAAGATTGAGCAATACTTCGAGTCGCCACAGGACATCGAGTGGGCTATCGATAAAGATGGGGAAGTCTACATCCTGCAGTGCAGGCCGCTTGCCGTTTCAGAAACAGCGGTCTTTTCGCCCTTGGACGAAATCGAACCGGTTCGCCTCGATACCTGCAACCCCATCCTGCTCGACCGGGGAGAATGCGCGAGTGCCGGGATCGGATCCGGTAAAGTATTCATGCCGGACAGGTTGAAAGATCTCGTCAATTTTCCTTCGGGCGGCGTACTCGTTGTAAAGAAGACATCACCGGAGTTGATACGAGTACTTCACAAAGCATCGGGACTCATAGCGGACGTAGGAAATACGACGGGCCATCTTGCAATCATAGCCCGAGAGCTCCGGATACCCGTTCTCGTGAATACAGGCGATGCGACGAAGCGTTTGTCGACCGACATGACCGTCACGATAGACGCGGGTGCCGGCAAAGTCTACCTCGGATTGGCGCCGGGAATAGAACGGCAGACAGGTTCAGTTCCGATAACCAGGAACATTTTTCTGAAGAGTCCAATGCATCGGCTTTGGAACTGTGTGTCTCAATTGGTCATCCCTCTCAACTTAACGGACCCCGATGCTTCGGATTTTACGCCGGACAACTGCAAAACGCTCCACGACATCACGCGTTTCGCACACGAATACGCGATGCGAGAGATGTTCTCGCTTTATGAAGGAGCGGAATACGAAGACGGGCGCGCTTATCCGTTGAAGTTCCCCGTCCCGCTGGACGTATACGTGATCGATCTCGGAAACGGTGTCGGCGCAGTCGCGAACAGACGGGCCATAACACCCGAGGATATTATATCGAGACCATTCCTCTCTTTGATAGCCGGCATGACAGCTCCCGGTGTAAGATGGGCGGGCCCCCTGCCGATCGACCTGAAAGGGTTCACGAACCTCCTGATGTCGAACATCATCGATGCGGAGAGGAGCAGCAGAGCGCTGGGAGGAAGGAGCTATGCCATCGTTTCAGATTGCTACCTGAATTTCTCGTCGAGGCTCGGTTATCACTTCTCGCGGCTGGATGCTTATGCCAGCGACGAGATCAACAACAACTACATAAATTTCGATTTTCGCGGGGGCGCTGCCGACGCGCTTCGCAGGGTACGAAGAGCGAAAGTGGTGGCCAGGATACTTGAGCTTTCGGATTTCACAGTTACTCTACAAAATGACAACGTCCTTGCGACGATAAGGAAAATTCCGGAAGCGGACATCCTTGGCCTTCTGAACATGATCGGCAGGCTGATGGGTGCAGTAAGGAACGCGGACGTGACGTTGATAAACGACGACAACATTGAGCAATTCGTTGCAGCATTTCTCGGCGGAGATCCTGCGCCCGCGTTGAGATTCACGCCAGGACGTTGAAGGACTTATAAGTCTACCTGAAGGAGATGCAAGGCGATGGCTATCATAACCATATCAAGAGGAACATTCAGCGGCGGTCAGAAGCTCGCCGAATGCCTCTCAGCTAAACTCGGATACGAATCGTTAAGCAGGGAAATTCTCGTCGAGGCCGCCGAAAAGTACGGGATCTCGGAGAACGAGCTCACACAGGCCGTGAAGTCCAAGCCTGCAATCGCGGAGCGGCTTTCTCTGAATATCGACAGGGTCCGATACCTTTCCTTCATACAGGCCACTCTCTGCGACCATATGAAGAATGATCACGTGGTTTATTATGGCCACGCGGGTCACTTGCTCCTGAAAGACGCTTGTCGGGTGATCAAGGTCAAGGTCATTGCGACTATGGAGCAGCGAATAGCCTTTGCTATGGAGCGGAACAGCATGGATCGTGACGAAGCGGTCCTCTACATCAAGAAAATGGATAAATACAGGCAGAAATGGACAAAGTTCCTGTACGGTATAGATTGGAACGATCCTTCCCTGTATGACGTCGTTGTGAATCTCAAAGACACGAGTGTGGAGACCGCCTGCAATATGATTAGCGAGATGACAAAGTCACCGGAATTTCAACTGACCGAGGAAGCTAAGAAAGCAATAGCCGATCTTTCGCTCGAGAGCCAAATAAAGGCTAGATTGGCATCGGACAAGATCACGAGAGATTACATGCTCAAGGTCGATGCCCGGAATGGACACGTAAGAATTGCCGGAAGGGTCAAGAACGCCGAGCACGCTCGGAGAATAGAAGCTATCGTCTCAGATCTGCCCGGGGTTGAACGCCTCGATTGTAGCTGCGTCGATTACTACTTGAACGATGACGTGATAATATGATTCTCTCACCGTACTGAATTACTCTGAGAGAAAATGCTCTACTGCGATCTTTGTCCTTCCCTTCTTCGTGACCGAAAGCAGCGCCGAGATCAGATTTAGTACCGTGAACGTAATCAGCACCGCGACATAGCCCCGCATGAAACCGTTTTCCCTGATTTCGCGAGGAACCGGCGAGAAGTTGATATGCCGATATCCTGCGGAACCGACATAAGCCGCTGTCATCGTCGTCACAATAAGCCCGGATATATCGATTCCGAATACCCTTCCGCTTGATCTCATCATGTTCAAAATTCCCCCCGCGCTTCCCAGCCGCTCTTCAGGTACGCAGCTCATCACCGCGCTGTTATTCGGCGGCGTGAACAGTCCCATCCCGAGTCCGAGTGCTGTAAACTCCACGATAAGCAGAGTAATATCCGGACTCCTTCCGCAAAAAATCAGGGCAAATGACGCGGCTGCACACACGAACATACCGATCGAAGTCATTAAAGCAGGTCCGTATCTATCGGACAGAGTCCCGGCTATCGGCGCGACGAGCGACATTGTTATAGGTATCGGAGTTAGCATAGCACCCGCTGCGAAAGCCGAGAAGTGTGCGATGTTTTCCAGATAGAAAGGCATTATGAAAAGTATCCCGAACAGTACGTAATAGGAGAAGAACCCCGTTATGTTCCCCGCCGAGAAGTCGTAGATCCTATAGAGCTGAAAATCCATCATCGGGCAGCTGAATCTCTTCTCGGTGACGACGAAGACGACAAAGAAAATCACTGAGAGGAAGAAGTACGTGACAATCGTGTCAGACTCCCAGCCGAGTTTCCTCCCCTCATTAAGAGCCAGCACAAGAAAGAGCAATGCAGCTGCGAAGGTCATGCAGCCTACGTAATCCATCTTCTCCCTCGATGTCCTTTTCTTATCGACAGGGAGTATGTAGTAGGCCGCTATCGTGCCGAGAATACCTATAGGAACATTTACATAGAAGATAGAGCGCCACTGCATTCCGAATAAATTCAAGCCGATAAGAAGTCCGCCCAGGAAGGGTCCGATGGCCATTGAGATTGCCTGGACGGCTCCCTGAATGCCTATCGCTTTCCCGAGTTCACATCTTGGGAAGCTCTGGGTTATGATGGCTACGGAGTTCGCCTGGAGAAGTCCCCCGCCGGTGGCCTGGATTACGCGGGAGATGATCATGAATTCCATTGTCGGCGCGAGACCGCACAGAGCGGAGCCGATAGTGAAGATCACGAACCCGAGGTTATACATCCTGGTACGCCCGAACATGTCTGCAAGTCTTCCGAAAAGCGGCAGGAAAATAGTGAGGGTAAGCATGTATGCCATTGCAACCCACTCGTCGAGCGAGAGCGAGACGTGGTAGTAGTTCCGCAGCGTCGGCAGCGCGATATTTTCTATACTTACATCAAGGGCCGACATAGCCGCGCCGATCAGGACGGTAGTCAAAATGAACCAGCGCCAATTCGGATGTGACGAGAAGAGAGGCGTCCTACCCACCGGCGGTGAAGCGTTCCTTGTTCGATATTCGGCGATTTGGACCTGCATTTTTCCCTACGACGGGTTCTGACAAGAAATAAATGCTTTCATGGGACGACTCACATAGCCAGCTGCAGCTGCATCTCAAACAGGTTGTTCTTCACTTGTACTTTTTGCTCCCGTCTGACCAGGTAATTGGCCTGGACCTTAATTGCTGGGGGAAAGAAATAGTTAGCTCCAAAGACATAGTTGATGTTTGTCATCCCGACCGACGCCGTTTCGGAATTGAAGGCATCATACCTCGCGGCAACCTGTAAGACCCTTCGGACAAGGAACCAGCCCGCCTGGGCATACCAACCGGCCCGAGATACGGATCCATCGGTGCCAGCTATATATTCGCCGGATAAGTTCAATGACCGATACTCATAACCGAATTCCAGGCCGGCGCGCTGCCTGGCGCGGCTGACGGCAGGTGTTCCCCACTTATCGAATCCGTTGTAATACGATCCTCCTAGTTGTAATCCGCCGAGAGGATGGATTACCGCCCTGCCTGAGAAGTCCTTCGCGTTGTTGTTGTCCGCAGTGTTAATCCCCGCGCCATTGAAAACACCCGCGGCGTATTCAAGAAGAAGAGTGCCGTCCCTTTCCGTCAGACTGCCGCTGACCTGCACGCCGATGTCGCGGCCGTATTGGTTCCCGATCACATCGGCGTTCCTGGCGGCAAAAGCCTCGACGGCCTGCGGGCGGTCAATGAATACGAGCCGGCTTGCAGACTCGAGGTTCTCTCGCGAGAAAGGAATCTTGAATTGACCGGCAGTCAAGCTGAGATTCGTGAAAGGAGAATAAGTAATCGAGGCATCGAGAGCCTTTGGAGTATTGGCGAACTCCGCCTGGAAGGCATATCTCCATTTGTCGACGGGATCCCCGTTGAGACTGAATCTGATCCGCCTGAGGTCGGCACCGCCGGACTTCCCTTCCCCGGGCTGAAAGAGCTGGATTCGGAATTGTGTGTAACCACTCAGGCACAGGCCGCTTCCGGAAAGGAGGCGACAGGCGGTCTTTGCCGTATCCGCAACATGGGTTACGGAGTCAGCCGACGATGAATCAGTCCGGCCGATGGAGGAGTCCTGAACCGGCAACGACGGACCGGATTGTATGAAGGCAGGACCTGCGCCCGATATTCCCGGCATCGACAAGACCGCCGCAAGCACAAGATACAGTATCGGCCGATTGAGACTTCCCATCGCTTCTTCGGGAGCTGTTGCGAAGACTTCATCCGTTCGAACCGCCGCCTGAATTCGCATCCTGAGGTCCCTTATTCTAATGGATAGCCAGACTTGTTAGAAGGATTACCATAACAACCAGAGTGATCACGGCGAATTTCAAGTTCCTTGTAAGAATGAAATGGACGAATGCGGCAGCCACTGCGAGCAGCGGCGTGAGCACGAGACATATCATTCCAAGGGTCACGAAAAGGAGCGGACCGTGCGGCATGTTTGCTCCTCTTACCAGGGACCAGATCAGCCTGAAGAAATTCGACTTGTGAATGAAGTCGACACGTTCGGTCAGCAGATCGAGACCCGTTCCGGAGCGGTGCGAGAGGATGATACCGACGATGACGAAAAGCGATGCCAGCGTCACGCCGAGTGCGAATATGCAGCTCATTACCGTCTCGAGCCGGGACTCACTTTTGACGCACGACGTCAATGCCATATCGACATTATTCCTTTGCTCAACATTTGAACAATGAGCACCGAGACAACGGTGAAGAAGAGAATTCTAAGGAAGGAATCGGTAACTCTGTTCAGGATTCTTCCGCCGATAATTCCCCCCGCCGCGGTGCCCACGACCATAGGTGCCATGAGCATCAGGTTGAGGAAGCCGCACGACAGGTATACGCTAGTAGCCGCAAGCGCAGTCATTCCGATGATGAGGTTGCTGGTGGCGCTGGAAACTTTCGGCGGCAAGCCGAGGACGTTTTCCTGGACAGTAACCTTGAAGGCGCCGGCCCCGATGCCGAGCATTCCTGCGGCAAGGCCGGCAATAAACATCCCGATCCCTCCGAGGAGGGCATTTCTCGCCCTGTACTCGATCAGACGGTTCCTCACAGCATCGATGTATCCACCGTTGAGATTAAGGAAGCGGGAGAACCTGTCCAGCCCGGCAGAGGGAGAGAGCATTTTCTCAAGAAGTATCCTCCGGAAGATGCCGACCCTCATGAACGAGGTAAGGAGAAAAGCAGCGAAGAAGAAATACAGGTAAACCGGAGAAATGATTTTCGTTATTGTCGCGCCGAGGATTGCTCCTGTCACGGTGAATATTTCCAGGTAGAGAGCAATCCTCACGTTCGCAATTTTGTTTCTCAGGTTAAATACGCTCGAGCTGGCCGACGTGGCAATGATTGTCGCCATTGTCGACGCCACCGCCTCCTTCATCGGAATGCCGAAAATAACGAGTATCGGGACGAGAATGCTCGCGCCACCGAGCCCCGTCAAGGAGCCGAGCACGCCGACGAGAACTGAAATCAGAATGAGGACGGGGACGCTAAACATCAGTTTGGGCCCCCACGCAGCTCCAATGCCGAGGCGATATAGGAGGAGAGCATTTCAAAAAGTGGCGTCCCGGAACTAATGGATTCACGGATAAATCGATTTGTGGGTCGATGGAACGAAGAAGCGCATCGGCTGTCGGTGCCAACTCTTGAGACCGGAGTCACCAATGGGGCCACACCTCGATACGCGAGTCGACGGCAATGACGCCGGGGACAGCGCGTATCAATTCGCGCATACGTTCGGCATCCTCGAGTGAGGCAACCGTTCCTTTCACCGTAACTATACCGTTCTCTGCTCCAACTTCGACGCCAGCGTCCGCCACACCTTTTCGGGCCGCATCGCAGGCAATGACTGCACGCACTTCGGTACTCAATGACGCATTTTCCAACTCCAGTCGGGATTCACGATTCGGCCTGTATTGCTCGAGGCTGGCCACGCGGGAGACGACCTCGCATGCGTCAGAAATCCCGAGCCGGTCGATGTTCAGCACAAGATCGTACTGCGAGGGATCGTTCCAATCGATGTGGTAGAGGAACCGCGTCCACTCGTTCCTTTCCGCATCGACCTTCTCGATGTATTCGACGGCACTTCTGCTGTCCAAATGGCGGCTCTTCATGACAGCTTCCGTGCGAAAAGCCATGCTCGCTATTACTCTCACCCTTATTAAATGAGGAACTCCTTTCAACAGCAGGTGCCCCGCATGACCGTGGTAAATAGACTTCTCATCCTTCACCATTCGGACCAAAGCGGCTCTGAGGCAGAGGAGGTAATGTGATTTTTCATTGATGAGACGGTCGAGGAGTCCCGGTTTCCCGGTCAAGGCATCCTGCAGTTTCTGCTCGGGGACGCGATACCTTCGCACTGCAGCATCCACAAGCTCCTCTCTCGAAATGCATTTGTAGCCAAGTTTCGCCGCCGTGCACTCCGCGAGGCTCTTTCCTCCGCTGAAAGATCCCCTTGAGATGGTGATTATTGCCAAAGGTCCTCCTCACTCTAATGCGAGATGCTGCGAAACGATAAGACGGCTGCACTCCTCTGCAGTTTGATCATCGATTCGTTTTTGAATTGTCAGTTCATCAACCGCATGCTCACGAGCGTCTTCCGGGAATGCAATTCATCCGAGCCGCCTTCGCGCGCCTAACCGGCACACGAAACTCCCTCCGAGAAACACAACCGCAGCAATTCCGACGATCACGTATGTGACTTCTTTCGCACTTGAAAGACAGACAGAAGAGACAGCGAGTGCAAGCAGTAACAGAACAATCAGAACGCTTGTCGCTCCAACCGCAAGCAAGAGAAGTGTGCCTTTCCGGACACATCTCTCCCTGAATATCCCATGCAGGCGATGAAGGAGTCTTCCGGAGTGAGAGGCCGCGGCTCTGTCTTGCATTGCACCGAAGCCGTCGTTAGCTCCCTGCAGAAACGCGAGCCCGACAAGTACGAACATGATCACTATAAGTAAGCCTGTTCCAAGCAAGAAGCCCATGATCAGCTTGACCTCGTAATCGCCTGAGATCAACGGTATGAACGCCATACGCTTCCTTTTCCTCGCTCGCGGCCGACAAATGCGGCCGCATCGTTAGTGCTCAAGCTCCGAGACACGGTTTGTCTCGTGTGTTGCTTTTCAGACCATCATTGTCTCTATCGATGCCGGCGTCAGGAGAGAGTTGCGGCAGTTAGCCGGCGGAGATATCTATATCTGTTGGAAGACTCTTCCAGCTGCTCGCGCCTCATGGGCAGCCAATTCTTTCGAGCGGGTTCTGACCGCAGAGACGTAAATAGCCAGAGGTCGGTAAAGGAGATGCCCCCATTTGCCGAACGGCACCTCGACGACGAGCATCGGGACCACTATCGCCATATGAACCATGTAGATGATGTAGGTCGGCATCGGCATATCTGCGACGCGAAACACATGGAGGAGGATACCGGTGAGAGCCGCGAGGAAGAGGAGGATCGGGAACAGCCAATCGGAAAAATGGCTGAAACGGTGCATCCCCTTTTTCTTCTTAAGCCTGTCGACGACGATCCATACCGTGGATCCCAGAAGCACCGCCGTCGCGTAGTAGCCGAGGAAACTCGTCCAGTGGATGCTGCTGTTCGACACCTGGAACCATGAAAGGAAAACCACGACCAGCGTGAACATGATGGCGTAACCGCTGACCAGGAAGAGGTGACGCAGCCAATTCTTAATTCCGGTTCTGCTGCCACAATCCTTCCATCTTATCTGGGTAATGCCCTGGAACACAAAGTGAGGAAATTGGGCGATGTAAGTTGTCAGCGGCAACTTCTCGCCACGAGTAAGTCCTGAAAACATACGCGCTGCGTTTGAGAGGAGGAGCACCCCAAGGACCGCAGCCATTATCCTGTCGCCCCAATCCACGATACCGACAGGAGCAAACTGATTTAGCATTACAGTGGACAGCGGGGCCGCGCCGGAGCGGTTCAGCAGCCCAAAGCCGAAATTGTGCGGAAGCGTGAACAGCAGGACTACCACGGCTGCGACCGCAGCCAGTATGCCGATCTCCCAGTACACCGACCCGTACATCAGCCTGGAAAGGCCGGTCCAGTCATACTGAGACGTCAGGTACCTGCGCATTGCCATCATCGTCTCGCCCGGGTCGGCGTCTCTCGGGCATCTCTCGGAACAGTCGCCGCAATAGAAGCAAAGCCACGGTCCCGGGTCTTCGAGAAGCCGGTCCTTCAGGCCCCACTCCGCGAGGAGCATCTGCTTGCGAGGGAAGCCGTTCTCCTCTGTCGAGAGCGGGCAGGTCGATGTGCAAGTGGCACACTGAAAGCACTTCTTCAGACTTTGCCCGCCGTATTTTCTGAGCTCCTCAATGAGATTCACATCGGGGTTGACGAAATTCCTGTCGTTCATATTCTGTAATTCTCGGATGGTTATCTACCTGATTTTCGACCCGGCACCCGATCGAGAAGCTTGATCTACACTCCCTGCCTTCACCCGCATGGTCTTCTCGCCGAAGAGACAGTATTTCAGCCAGGTGAATCCGAACTTCAGAAGCTCTTCATCGTCTTTCCGAATCTCGTTTACGATGTCCTCGTCGACTTCAAACCTTTTCAAAAAGGTGCTGTCAAGAACAAATTCCCTGAACTTATCGATGTTGTAGCAAACCGTATAGAACATTTCAAGTTTTGCCGGAGTGAGCTGTTTTTTCTCTTTGAAATAATCGTGCAAGGATATTTCCTTGAACTGATCCCCCATCTCCGCGTACTCTTCGATACCCTGCTCTTCGATCCAATCTCCGACGGCCTGTTCCTTTTGTTCCGAATATCCCTTGCAGACCGGTTCTTCGATCATGAAGTAGAATTCTCCGCCGTCGTCATGCCTGCTCTCCTTCGGAGAGGCAACGCCGAGCGGAAACATTCTGCATGACCACGGTCTGTCGTTGTAAACCGAGCATCCTTCCTCCCGCACAAAAGGGCATGACTTATTCTCGTCGCCGTTCATCTTAAGCATGACGACCGGGTGGTTCTGGCTCTCGTCTATCGGAAGCAAGGTGTAGTTGTCAAGGAATTCCTGCGAAGATATCCCGAGCCTGTTCTTCAGCCGAATCACGTCGTATGGCGTCAGAAAGATGTTGACGTCCGTGCAGCACTTATTGAAACAACTGATGCCTTTGTGGCACCTGAAATTGAACTTGCTTCCCCTATCCATCCGGGGGTAATCTCTCAGCACCGCCTCTTTCAAATTCTCAAGCTCTTTCATGCTAATCTCTCTCGCTTCGTTCTATTCAGTTACCGAGTTCTTAAGCGCATCTTTCGACCAAACCGGCAGAGGGGCCGTCGAACCGTTGGCCGGGTTGAACGAGTACCGGTATGAAATGTTCTGGTTATAGTGGGTTTTCATCCACTCCCATCCGCGCAGGAAGTAAGAGCACTCGTCGTTGAAACATACGAGGAGAAACTCCGCGTCCCAGGAAGAGCCCTCAGGGCAGCGCCACTTCTTCATGGGCTGATTGCAGTGAGGACAGCTTTTTAGTTCTTCAAGTCCCATAGAAAAAGAAATCCCAATTACTCTGAAGGATCGTCGTACGAAATTCTAAGCTCTAAGTTCTAAACACTAAACAAATCCGAAACCCGAGTGTCAAACCGGCTCATTCTCGCCGGGGCAGTGCCTCACAAGAGCGGGGAGCGGACGGTTCCGCTCCCCACGAGGAGATATCATCAGCTGACGATAGAGATGATCGGTCTTGTGAAGACTTCCCACTTATTATCTTTGGGAATCCACTTCATGTTCACGAACACTTTCCAGTCCTTCTCGTTCATCGCCGGTTTATCTGACCGGAAGTAGTAGCCGGGCCAGCGTGTTTCTTCCCTGAAGAGAATAGCACGCACATGCGCCTCTGCCTGCCACATCCTGTGGACGTTTTCCCAGGATCTCATGAGTTCGTGGAGGTCGGACGCGGCGAGTTTCTCCGAATCGACCTTGAGATACTGAAGCAGGTCGAGACCTTTCTCGAGGAGTGCCTTGCTGGTCTTGAACTGAGATGAGACACCGCCTGCGTACTCGTCCATGATCTTCTGAAGCCTGAACATGAACATCTTAGGCCTGATGTAGTTCGGGTTAATTTCAGGATCGCTCGAAGTCTTGCTGAACTGGCCGTAGACGTCGAGAGGTTTCAGTATCTCGGCTTTCAACGCGTCAATCTGTGCCTGGTCGTACGCAGGAGCTGCGGGATGGTCGACGATGTAGTCGATGGCAGCCTTTGCGGCTATTCTTCCTTCGGCGTGTGAGCCCGATGAGAACTTGTGGCTCGATGCGCCTGAGGCATCGCCCGCGCAGAAGATGCCTTCGACAGTCGACATGTTCGGATAGCCCCAGAAGTATTCATTCGGGGCAATATCCTTCGGGCCGCTGACCCAGGCGCCCGACGCGCCGGAATGCGAGCCGATGAAGTAAGGTTCGGCAGCCGCGATCTCCGACGGCTTCTCTTCGGGAGCGGTATCGGTACCCGCCCAGAGGATCGCCTGAGAGATCGTCATATCGAGGAAGTCTTCCCATGCTTCGGCTTCGAGTTCTTTCAGCTTCTTCTTTGCAGCCTTTTCGTCGCCGGACTCGGACGCGATCTTCGTGATGGCCTCTTCGGTTCTCATGTAAATCGGGCCCTTCCCGTCCATTACATCGAGCATCATAAGCCAGTTGCGCAGGTTCGCCGGCACCGGCTTCACTTTGCCGTAAGGGACCCATTTCTCCAGCTCGTCCTTGCGCTCCTGCATGTAATCGCCGCCCATGCCGTTCGTGGCTCTCGACTTGAAAAGGAGGAACCATGCGCCGACAGGTCCGTACGCATCCTTGAACCTAACGGGGATGAAACGCACTTCCTGGCATGTCATCTCGGCACCGGCCTTCAGCGTGAAGTACGCGCTCGAGCCGGAATTCCACGGCGGATACCACGCGCGGCCGAAACCTTCGCCCGACGATCTCGGCTTGAACACGTGGACCGCTCCGCCCATCGCCACCAGCACGGCTTTTGCCTTGAACACATAAAACTTCTCTTCGCGAACGCTGAAGCCGACCGCGCCTACGCATACGCCATTCTGCATGATCGGTCCGACGATGAATACTCGCTCGTAGATGTTCTCTGCGCCAAGTGCATTCTTCGCGGCTTCAGCGACGACGACCTTGTACGATTCGCCGTTGATCATCAGCTGCCATCTTCCTTCATGGACATAGTTGCCTTCGGCATCTTTCCAGATCGGAAGTCCCCACTTCTCGAAAAGGTGGACTGTGGAATCGACGTGGCGGGCGATATTGTAAACCAAATCTTCGCGGGTTATGCCCATCAGGTCGCTTCGGACGTACTTCACATAATCCTCAACGGTGTTTTTCCCGTCTTTGATGCCGACGTACTGATTGATCGCGGACAGTCCCATCGCGACGGCGCCGCTTCTATCGACGGCAGCCTTGTCTACGAGTGTGACTTTGAGGCCATGTTGTTTTGCCCAATACGCCGCTTCGACCGCTGCGCCGCATGCGGCCATCCCGCCTCCGACAATTAAGAGATCGGTCTCCACAACTTGAGTTTTCATATTTGCCATTGTTATTCCAACCTCCCTAATGCTTTATTGAGACTACTTGTGGAAGACCCAAAGACTCTGGCTCCGTAAACAGCACCGGACTCTTGAGGTCGGCATCTTTTGTTTTCCATCCGCCGTCGGGGACAACCTTCCCTTCCTCCGTCGTCCGGATCGGGAACTTGAATCTCTTAAGCGTTCCGTTGCGGAACTTGACGGTCCACATGATGGAGTCGGTACTCCGCATCGGGGTTACCGTGGCGCCGAGCGGGACGAAGTCCGCGTACCCACGGATTTCGATGGCTTGTGTCGGGCATATCTTGACGCAGTTGTAACATTCCCAGCACATTTCCGGCTCCCGGTTGTAAGCCTTCATTATGTCTCTGTTCAGGGTCATCAGGTCATTCGGACAAATATACTGGCACGCTGTCTTGTCCAATGCCTTACACCCATCGCATTTATCAGGGTTCACATAACTCGGCATGAAAATACCTCCTTTATGATTTCACTTAGTTAATTG
>JAJZNW010000031.1 GCA_021811615.1 Bacteroidota bacterium | reverse complement strand
TCCAGCCATACACCGACTCCTCACTACACAGCTGCAGAGTCTTACTGTGTTCGGAACTTTTCATCCGAATAGAAACAAGACAGTTTACCTTGGCACTCATTTCACGAGCATCATCTTCTTCACTGCCCAATTCCTCTGCCCGTCGGGCGATTCCGACTCCAGCCTGCAGATATAAACTCCGCTCGCGTACCCCGTTCCGTCGAAAGCGGCACTGTGAGCCCCCGCCGACTGCAGAGCATCGACAAGAACCGCGACCTCTCTACCCGACGCATCATAAACTCTCAGCGTCACGCGGCTTGCAACGGAGAGCCGGTACTCGATGGCAGTCACCGGATTGAATGGGTTTGGAAAATTCTGAGAGAGCACGAAGTCATCCGGCATGTCTACCGACACGGAAAGTATGTCGCCGGCCTGTTCCGACTTCCCTGTCTTGCTTACGCTTTCAATTTTGTAATAATATGTATGTCCGGGCGAGATCTTAAGATCGGTGAAAGTATATACAGCTCCGAAGTTGTCTTCTCCGCAAGCACGCAGCGCAGGGTTCGAAAGATAACCGGAGATCAGATCGAAAGTCCCTTCCTTTTCAATAGCACGCAGAATATTGAATCCCGCGATGTCGACCTCGCTCGAAGTGGAAAACGTAAGTACGATCTTTCCCGGCTCGACCTTCGCGGAAGTACTGCGCATCACAGCACGAAGCGGTATGTCATTGGTGAGCGGAGTCAGCGAAAAGTTGTCCACAGCTAAACCGTCATCGGAATTAGAGGCATCAAAGTCAGTCCACCGGATCCAGAACGTCGAACCTTCTGCTATACTTATGCCGGAAATCGTCGAACTAATCGAATCTCTATTTGCAGAATCGTTCCCATTCAAAGCACCAGTGGATGTAGTGCGTGGACTCGAAAAATCCAGCAGATCGAAATCGATCCAAGTCCCATCCGTCAGGCTTGTCGCGTTCGTGCTGTATTGAAAGTCCAGCCTATCCAGGCGGCCAGTGGTACCACAACGCCATTGCTCCCCCGCATATGAGATTCTCAGCGAGTTGACTCCGAAACCGGTCTTATTTAGAAAGCTCGCACCGAAAACCGGTATTAACGAGCCGCTCCGCAAGGAGCCGAGAGCCCTATCAGCCGAACCTGACAAACCAAAACTGTAGGTATTGCCCTTATTACCGCTTCCGGTACCGGCAACGTAGGTTGTGTCCGCGTTGTCACCGCTCTCATAGAATGCCCATCCTGACGGCACGAGATTGCTAGTGTCACTTAACGCGAGCGTGTTGAAATCTTGAAAGTAAGTTTTCCCAATTCCTGAGAGTTCAATCTGGCCGTATGCAACAACGGAGAGTTGAACGAGACAAAACAGAGTCATAACTGCACGCATCTTTCCCTCCAATTTTCTTGAATCTCAAAATGAGGAGGTATGTCTACGCGTGAATAAGTTGCTTAAGAATCTAACAGAAATTTACCGGCATCGTGCTACGAACGGGATTCGTAAACATGCCACCTATTATTCAATCCGAACCATCACTGTCCGAATTTCTATCACCCGTAATTTGAGAAGGGAGCTTGCAATTGTCAAGCAGAATTTCCGGTCGCTGAACTTTTGCCGTACCATGGAAATTTGTCGCCACCGGTTCAACAGCTCACGAATACTTCAAGCGGTTTGCTCAAATCTTTTTAAGTGAATAAAGCTCCGATCAATCCATGACACATCATCACATTCAAAACGGCGATAATCCAATTTCGCGACGACGGATGGGCACATTCACCCGCGTGAGCGCACCTTCCGATTTAGCCCATGATTCCGGGCCTTTACTCCATTACCTCAAAGATACTTGAAGAGAGGAAGCCGCAACGGTCTGGTACTCGAAATGGATACCGATGTTCTCCCCTTTCAGCGAAAGACCTCCCGCGCACACATGAGAATGTGAAGCCTTTTGATCCTCTACCCGACGGGTCTGCCCCCAGGCCGTCAGAGTAAAAAACAACAAGTAGAATACTGCCGTGAATACACGCATTTTCCCGTCCTGTTATTTGCCAACGCTTCTGTATATGGGAGGGATGTCCGACCGATAGCTGCCAGGTCAAAAATCCCGTGTTACCACAACAATACTGCGGAGGGGATCCGCAGGCGAGTTGCTGTACCTCAGGACGCTCGCTCAACGGCTATAATTTCATGCCACAGCAGGTAACTTGCAAGTAAAGTTTTGAAGAAAAGTTCCGATAGTACAGATAAGGTTGGTTTTACGATCGTGATGCGGTTACCCCGATATTGTCCAATAAAAGAAGTGGCCGTGCCTCACTTCTTCAGGAGAGACCGCGGCCACTCATAGCTCCTCGACCGGCGTTGACCGGTAGTCCTCATATCATTCCACAGTTATGGTCTTCCTGAATTTTATATCCTTCGAAGACGAACCGATCCTAAGCTCGTAACTGCCAGGTGCGACAACCAGCTTCCCCGCCTTGGGACTATACGCTTCCAGCGACTTCACCGGGAGCGATATCGTAACGGTTCTGGTTTCCCCTTTAGGAATCGATACGCGGTCGAACCCCTTCAACGCCTCGACCGGATACGGAATTCTCGCGGTGAGATCCTTTACGTAGAGCTCAACCACCTCGTCGCCGTCACGATCGCCGGTATTCTTAACATTCACTGAAACGGCGACAGTATCTGACGGATTCACCTTGCTCCCGCTGACTTTCATTTCCGAGTACTCGAACGTCGTGTAGCTCAGTCCGTAACCGAATGGATAAAGCGGTGTCCCTGTGAAATACCTGTACGTTCTTCCTTTCATGCTGTAGTCCGTGAAAGGAGGAAGCTGCTTGACCGATTTGTAGAATGTCACAGGAAGTCTTCCCGCGGGATCATAGTCTCCGAAAATGACATCGGCTACCGCCGCTCCACCTTCTTCACCTGGATACCATGCATCCATGATCGCGGGTATATTTTTTTGTGCCCAATCGACGGCAAGTGCGCTTCCACCGACAAGCACGAGAACGATCGGCTTCCCCGTCTTGTGAATTGCCTGCAGCATGTTCTCTTCTCCGGCGGGAAGCCTTAACCACGTCCTGTCGCCGCCTTTGAAACCGGGAAGGTTAATATTGTCGTTCTCTTCGCTTTCAAGCTGAGGGGAAATTCCTGCGACGGCTATGACTACGTCTGATTTCTTTGCGATTTCCACAGCGTCCCTGACAAGCTTCGCCGAGGGCGGCTCGCTCATAAACCTAAACCATTCGAACCTCATCCCTGCAAAATCGCCGTCGTCCGCGTACTCGATCCTGATGCTGTATTTCTTTCCCGCCACCAGATGTACCGTCCTGGATTTGAAAACGTTGATCTTGAAATGCTCCCAGTTGTCCGCGATAAGTTTCCCGTCGAGGAAAAGACGTCCTTTCTGATCGGTGACTATGCCGAGCTTGTACGTGCCTGTAACCGTCGGCGTGAGCGTGCCGGTCCACCTCACGGAGAAATCGTGGGGGGGCACGCCTTTCCCCGGCGAATTGAATCCCCAATACAAATGCGTCGCATTGTCCACGCGTGTGAGCACCGGCTTCCCCGACAAATTCGGATTGTCGAAGTATTCTGCGTAAAGCCCATGCCCGGAAAATCCGTTCGACGGGCTTACGCACTCCAGCGGGACCGGAGTAGGATTGACGATCTTGTCTTCAAGGAGGTTGTAACCGGCGGCAAAACGCACCCTCACCGAAGGTCCGAGCTTGTCCTTTATTCCCTGGAGGATCGTGATCGGATTGGATGGTGTACCATGGTAATTCCCGAGAAGAACTTTTATGTCCTGAGCATACAGTCCGACAACGGCGACAGATTTCAGCTTCTTGCTCAAAGGAAGGGTGTTGTGTGCATTTTTGAGAAGGACGATGCTCTCATCGGCCACCTTCCTCGCGAGCTCCCGATGCGCAGGAGTGTTGTTATCCGCGATCGTGATTTTAGAATACGGGACCGCACCCGGGGGATCGAACATCCCCAGCTTGAACCTGGCGAGCATCAGTCTCGTCACTGCCGTGTCGATTGCCGCCTCCGAGATGAGACCTTTCTTGACGGCCTCGTCGAGGGTCGAATACTCGCTCCCGCAGGTAAGATCGCAGCCCGCCTTGACGGCAAGCGCCGAGGCCGCCATTACGCTCGGAGCGTACTTGTGGCCGTAATAGATGTCCCAGATTGCGCCGCAGTCCGAAACGACGTATCCCTTGAAACCCCAATCCTTTCTCAGGATATCCGTGAGGAGGAACTTATTGGCGCTGCAGGGGACTCCGTTGAGGCTGTTGTAGGCGGCCATTATGGAATATACTTTGGCTTTCTTGACGGCCGCCCTGAAAGCGGCAAGATATGTATCGTAAAGGTCGGTCTTGTCGACTTCGGCACTGAACTGGTGCCTGAGCGGCTCGGGGCCGCTGTAAGCGTCGAAATGTTTCGCGGTGGCGATGACCTTGAAATACTTCGGGTTGTTCCCCTGCAATCCCGTGATATATGCGATGGCCATCTGCGAAGTCAGGAACGGATCTTCGCCGTATGTCTCCTGTCCTCTTCCCCAGCGCGGATCGCGAAAGATATTTATGTTCGGGGACCAGAATGTCAACCCGGCATACTGACGGTGCTGACCAAGGCTGATTGCGTAATTGTACTTCGCACGCGCTTCGGTGGATACCACGCTACCCTCTTCGTGTATGAGCCTCGGATCCCACGTCGCAGCCATCCCGATAGCCTGCGGGAACACTGTCGCGATTCCGTTCCTGGCTACACCGTGCAGGCCCTCGCTCCACCAATTGTACGCCGGAATTCCGAGTCTTGGAATTGCGGGTGCGCTGTTCTGCATCTGCGAGATTTTCTCTTTGAGCGTCATCATCGAAACCAGATCGGCAGCTCGCTGCCGGAAAGTAAGGCTTGTATCCATGTAAGCGGGTTCCGTTTTCCCCGTGTCCCCCGGCGTGCCTTGCGCGCGTGAGGTGGCGGAGAGAACTCCCGAAAGAATAATAGACAGAAGTAGGATTCTAACGGTGGCTTTCATTTCAGATTTCCTCTGGTGGTTAAACTATCATGTACTCCGAAGCGTCCGGGCCTCGTAACCGGACGCCGCCAAACACATCGCTGAAATTATAACTCAATCGAAAGGGAATTCCAACGAAATGAACGGACGAAGCCATAATGCGCCCGATCGAAGCATGGACACAGCCCGTCTCTCTTCTTAAATTATCAGGTATGAAAAACAATATTCCATGGGGCCTTTACATGTCCGAGCTCATTGGGACGGCGCTGCTCCTCCTCTTCGGCCTTTCGTTCGTCATTCTCGATTTCGGAAAGGGAAGCTTCGTGGTGAACGCGATCCCCGATGCCGGGCTCCGCCGGTTGATCACCGGCTTCCTATTCGGATCGACCGGGGCAGCAATTGCCTACTCACGAGTGGGCAAGGTGAGCGGCGCGCACATCAACCCCGTCGTCACGCTCTCCTTCTATATCAAGAAGAAGCTCTCTGTACGCGACACCACCGGATATATCGTGGCTCAGTTCGCGGGTGCGATCATCGGCTGCATCCCGCTCCTCCTCTGGGGATCGGCAGGGAAGAGCGTCGGCTTCGGCAGCACGACGCCCGGACACGGCTATACTGTCTGGGAAGCGATGCTCGGTGAAGTGGTCACGACGATCGGGCTGATAGTAGGCCTGTTCGTTTTTCTCGGTCACAAGAAATTAAGAAAATACACGCCGCTCCTATTCCCTTTCCTTTATGCCGTCATGGTATACCTCGAAGCACCGCTATCCGGCACAAGCACCAATCCTGCCAGAAGCTTCGGCCCCTCGGTGGTCTCGGGGATCTGGACGGGATGGTGGATCTACTTCGTCGGACCGCTTATCGGAATGGCGGTTGGCTTATCTATACACAGGCTCAGCTGGCTCAAACGCTTCGAAGTGGAAGTTGCAAAAGTGTACCATTTCGAGCACGACATTTATGGAATTTTCAAGGTGAAGCAGCTTCGGTGAAAATCCTAAATACGAAATTCCAGACTCTAAACAAACTCCAAGAGACGAATCTTCAAACCTGAAGCAGCGTTTCGATTTTTTTGGATTTCACCGTTTGGGATTTGTTTAGGATTTAGAATTTAGTGCTTAGAGTTTTGTTCGCTCAGCTCCATCTCTTGATTACCACAAGCGACAGGTCGTCACTGCGGGGAGCCTCTCCGACAAAGTTGTCGACCGACGAGAGTATTTTTTCTCCCACCCTGTCGGCAGAAATGCCGGCTGATTTCGAGAGAAGCGACTTCAGGCGCTGGTCGCCGAAGAATTCGTCTCTCTCGTTGCGTGCCTCGGTAACCCCGTCGGAGTAAGCCACGAAAAGATCGTCGGGACCGAGATCGAGTTCCTGTTCGTCGAACTTCGAAGTCTTCATCAGCCCCAGCGCCGGCGCGCCGTGAGGAAGCTCTTCGACGTTCGCCCCTCGAAGCACGAGCGGCGGCAGATGGCCGGCGTTGAGAAGCCGGATCTTGCCTGAATTCTCGGCCAGCTCAAGGTAAACCAGCGTCGCGAATTTGCTTGGAAGGCTGTCGCGGCAGAAAATCATGTTTAGACGCAGGCCGAGCTCGGAAAGGGAAGTGTACTCCGGCGCGATGGCGCGGAGCGTCGATTGCAGTTTGGACATCAGCAGCGCCGCGCCCAGTCCCTTCCCGGCAACGTCGCCCAGCGCCACGCCAAGACGATTATCTTCAAGGTTGATGTAGTCTACAAGGTCGCCGCCGACGTCGTTTGCCGGGCGGGTGAACATCCAGACCGACCAGCCCGCGATCGTCGGGTTCTCTTCCGGCAGAAGCGCCTTCTGCACCGTCCGGCCGATCCTCAGTTCGTCGTGTGCAAGGAGCTTGTCCTTCAATTCGAGCATGAGGACAAGCAGCACCAGAAGGTAACTGAACCCACTCGCATCAATAGTTATGTTATAGTTACGCCCCGTCCATGTCACATTTCCCCAGAAGAAAAAAATGATGCTCAGGAGCAGTAGAAACCTGCGGGCGGGATTGAGATGAAGGATTAGACTCTTCAGCAGGTACCATGATGCGAAGATAAATCGTTTGACGCGGCTGTATGATTCGAGACGATGCTGCGTGTCGGGATCGATGTAGAACTTGTATAACTCTTTGAAGTCCCTCCTGAGCGATTCTCCGATTTCCCCTTTCTTGAAATCGTTCACTATCGTCTCCCTAAGGACGTGATCCTTCCTTCTGGATTCGCTTCTTGTCGACCTGTCCTCAATCATCGTCCAAACGCCTTTACGCTAGATTTCTTTGTCCAAAATTCTTACAGGATACAACGGTTTGAAAGAAATCTTGTTTCATTCAATTCAATCGAAACAACGGGCCGGCAGACCTGACAGAAAGAGACTTAAACTTCTCCGATATTCGAGAGCGCCGTGAAAGTCCGCTCCAAAAGACTCCTCGGCACACCCGTAAATTCGTCACGGATTCGACCATTTTGAGGTACAAACGGAGGTAATCCTAACTCTGCGCCGCGTTCCTCAGGGTTCTCTTCGTCACAAACTCGGCACCCTCGATGCCCGCCCCGATTCCGAACCCTAACAAAAATCCCTGTGCTAGATCATAGTAAATCATTTGGGCCAGATTGAAACGCGGTATGTTCGGGTTCGCGGAGAAAATAAAAAAGAATATGATGGTTACAATGGTAAATCCTATCGCAAACATTCCGCTGACCGCAAACAACCTGCTCAGTATCGTACCCGAAAGTCTCGGCATGTAATATTTCGCAAAAAGGAAAATGGATGAAGCCATTGCCAGGAAGTAAAGAACGTCCTGCCAGATGAAATCCCAATTCCCGAGATGCAGTACGGCCTCGTTCAAAACGAGAAAAACGACGAAGATGATCGCGGCTATCCACAACTTCAGAAAGCGGAAACTCGAGAAGAGAACTCCTCCGATGATACCGAACGACAGGAACTGGTAGCCGACCCGGTTTGAATCGAATATCCCCCGCCCAAAGAATATGAGGCCCACCAGGATTGCGCCGACCGCCGCGAGAAGCGCGTCCAGCAGGAATTCAATAATCTTGTCTTTCTTCATTTCACTCCCTTTTGATTTCTTCCAGATTGTCTGTAGAAAGTCGCGGTTTGTCGAATGCCATCTGCGTAAGAAGTGGCACTCAATCCGAATGCGTTCTGAATTTTTGAAGAATCAAAAATATAATCACACTCGTTCTGGTACAGCATTTCGGAGATTTCATATATAGTTCTGTCAAATATGCCGGCAGCCTTCAGCATCCATCCCGAAAGGACGGTGCACCCGGGGTTCGCACCGAACGCCTCCGCCGCGAGAGCAGCAAACTCCTGTCCCGTCGGCGGGTCCGGAGCGGTGGGCAAGTGCCAGACTTGTCCGTATGCATCGTCGGACTTCGACAGTGTGTAAAGAGCTTCGGCCATATCGAGAGTGAAGGTGTACGAGTGCTTCCTGTCTGCCCGCGCGAGCACATTGGGTTTCTTACCTGCGGCCAGACGGTTGAATACGAGGGCGTTTGGAATGCCCACCTTGTCGGCGAAAGGTCCGTAGAAGTCCGCCGCCCTCGCGATGAGAGCGCGAATGTTTCCACGTTTGACTTCCTCCATCAGTGTCCTGGCAATCGAAGCTCGGATCTCGCCCTTCCTGCTCGATGGATTGTACCCTGTCGACTCAGTCATCGGGCCCTCGACTTTCCCGTATGCGTAAACGTTGTCAAAGAAAACCAGCTTCGAGCCGCTTCGCTTGCAGGCCTCCAACGTGTTCGACATGATCGGAGGCCAGAGCTCAGACCACACTCTCCTGTCGTATTTCAGGCCGATACAAAGGAATACAACCGAAGACCCTTCGACGGCGGACAGGACCTGCTCCGCCGAAGACACATCAGCCTTGACGGAGGCCGCTCCTTCCATGCCGCGTCCGCTCCTCGATACCAGCCTTACACTTTCACCCGCGGAGAGGAGACGCTTCGCCAGCCCGTCGGCGACGACTCCGCCCGCTCCGAGGATTGTATTGAGACTCATTGTGCCTCCATGTCCCCGATAACATAGCATCACGGGCCGTGCAATTCAAACGACAGCCCATATTCCAGATCCGCCATTCAGGATATGAACCGGAAAGAAAAAGAGAGAATTCCGCCGCAGAAATCAGAGGACGAGGATGAGGCCGACGGCTGCAATGATCCCCATTCCGCTTCCGAAGTAAAATGCCGCGGACGGGCCCAGGTGCTGCCAGAGTTCGCCCGCAATGAACGAAGCGGGGAAGAGGCCGATCCCGAGAATCATGGCGTGAAGCCCGATCGCCGTGGCACGGACTTCGGCCGGCGCCAAGTCGACAACGAGCGCCTTCTCAACACCCTCCGTGAAACCGCTGTAAAGCCCGTAGACCCCGAAGAGAGTCCACAGGAACCAGGCATGCTGCGGTCCCGAAACGAAAGCGAAGCCCAGGTAGACGAGCGCGTAGAAAACAAAACCCGCCACGAGAAGTTGCTTCCGCCCTATCTTATCGGACAATCTCCCTGCCGGATAGGAAACCGCCCCGTACACTATGTTGTAGACGAGATAAAGCAGAATTGCGGTAGCCGGCGTGAAACCGATATCCTTCGAGCGGAGAAGAAGAAAAGTATTCGAGGAATTACCGAGCGTGAATATGAACGACACAATCAAAAAGAGCTGCAGCTTCCTGGGAAGGACTTTCCACTTGAACGAAGGCGCCTTTCTTGCGGCCGCTTCCACCTTCTTCTCGCGCGAAAGAAAGAGAAGAGCGACTCCTATAGCCGCGGGCACCAAAGACCACAAAAAGACTTCCGAATATTCTCCGGCATAACGGGTTAGAAAGAAATATGCAAGCAGGACCCCGATTACGGCACCGCTGGTGTCCATCGCCCGGTGAAGTCCGAACGCCGTCCCTTTCTTCGCCGGGTCGATGCTGTCGGCAATGAGTGCGTCACGCGGTGCGGTCCGGATACCTTTGCCGAGCCTGTCAACGATGCGTCCGGCAAAGACGAAGCCCCAGCTGTTCGCAACATAGAGAAGCGCTTTGCCTAACGCGGAGGACGAATAACCGCTGATCGCAAGGAATTTTCTTTTCTTAAACCTGTCGGAGATGTATCCCGAGAACACTTTCAGTATGCTTGCGACACTTTCGGCAACTCCTTCGATGAGACCGAGAACTGCCGGACTCGCTCCGAGTACCGAAGTCAGGAAGAAGGGGATGAGAGGATACACCATCTCGCTGGCGATATCGGTGAAGAAGGATGTAAGGCCAAGTATTATGACGTTAAACATAATTCAGATCCATTCAGCTTCTACTGTTTTCTCGTTTGTGACATTGCCCGTGTTTAGAGTTGTCTTCGGCTCCAGAAGCAGGACATGCACTTCTTCGTCGGCGATAGGCATGTGTTCGGTTCCCTTCGGTACTATGAAAAATTCCCCCTCGTTCAAAATCACGTCGCCGCTTCGGAGCCCGATGCGAAGTTTTCCCTTTAGAACGAGAAACATTTCGTCCTCGCCTTCATGCAGATGCCAGATGAACTCGCCTTTCAGCTTCACCAGCTTGACATATGAATCGTTGATCTCACCCACAATCTTCGGGTTCCAGTATTCTGAGATCAACGAGAGTTTTTCGACCAGATTTATTTTATCCATCTCACCTGATCCTCCGTTCTAAGGAATGAAGCTTTATTTTGGAACGAGACCTTGACGCCGATACCGTCTGAGAATTCATTTTAACAAAGACCAGGAATACGTCAAAACGAATCTCATAAAAAGCACAGGATGCCGGACCAGCCTTCGTAAGATCTAACGGATGAAACGATCCGTTATACAAACATCTGCGATAATGGCGTATTGACATTCACGCAGCGGGAGGATACCTTCAAGCGAGCACCAAATCACCCGTCCAAAGCACATCCTTCTCAGTAAACGTACCATTCCACACATTGGCCCATAGACATCCGGTCGAAGCGGCCCTTCATCATTTCACCGACCGGGTAATCCGGAAGTATTGCGACATACACAGGGAAAAAGGCGATCTCAATTGGGAACAGCCGAATGACGACCCGTATCGAGAGCGCTTATCATTACTATTCCGATAAAAAGGAGAGATGAAAAATGGCAGAATCAAACGGAAATCAGACGATTCACAGCCTTCCGCGGCTCGGCGAAATGGCGCCGGACTTCGAGGCAGTGACGACACAAGGCGTGCTGAGGCTTCCCGACTTTAAAGGGAGCTGGCTAGTCCTCTTCTCCCACCCGGCAGACTTCACACCGGTCTGCACGACGGAGTTCGTGGCGTTCGCGCAAATCTATCCCGAACTACAGAAGAAGAATACTCAACTCCTCGGACTGAGCGTCGACTCAGTCTCATCGCACATCGCGTGGATACGGAATATCGAAGAAAAGTTGGGAGTGAAAATCCCGTTCCCGATCATCGCCGATCTTAACAAGGAAGTCGCGATGAAGTACGGCATGATAATGCCGGGCGAAAGCAAGACGGAGACGACCCGCTGCGTGTTCATTATAGATCCGAACGGCAAACTGCGTGCGATGATATACTATCCTCTGACAACCGGCAGGAACATGCAGGAGATCCTGAGAGTGATAGATGCCCTCCAGATGACCGACAAGAACCAGGTCGCGACGCCAGCAAACTGGAAACCGGGCGACAAGGTCGTGGTCCCCGCACCGAATACGACTGCGACGGCAGAACAGCGGGTGAAAGACAAGAGCCTCGAAGTCGTCGACTGGTACCTCAGCAAGAAGGCGATCTAACCATGGCCTGTATCAACCCGGACGGAACACTGACTGAAGCCGCCGTGAGCATGATGACGGTGATCGAAGACCATCATTCGCTCGAAGAGGTGGCCGGCGTCAGCGGCGTACCGCTCTACCTCGTCAGGGCAACCGCGAGAGACCTCATCAATGCGGGGCTCGCCGTGGAGAGAGACACTCTATACTACCTTACCGACGACGGCTCCGCGAGACTCAAGAAGATGAAAGGCAGATCGCCGGCGGGATCCTGAATTCCGCCGGGAAGCCGGACTCATTTCCGAGAGAAACCGGAGTAAACGACACTAAGAAAGGAGAAACGATGAGCGAGGAGAAGAGGAAGCTGACCACGGCCTCCGGGAGGCCGTACACGGAGAATGAAAACTCTATGACCGCCGGGCCGCGCGGCCCCGTGCTTCTGCAGGATTACATCCTCCACGAGAAGATGGCGCACTTCAACCGCGAGAGGATTCCGGAAAGGGTCGTGCACGCAAAAGGCACGGGGGCTTACGGCACGTTCACCGTCACGAACGACATCGCGAAATACACTCGTGCCAAACTGTTCGACAAGGTCGGCAAGCAGACGCGCGTGTTCGTGCGTTTCAGCACTGTCGGCGGTGAAAAGGGAAGTGCGGATACCGAGCGCGATCCGCGCGGCTTCGCCGTCAAGTTCTACACCGAAGACGGGAACTGGGACCTGGTAGGCAACAACACGCCGGTCTTCTTCATCAAGGACGCGAAGAAGTTCGACGATTTCATTCACACGCAAAAACGCGATCCCAGGACCAACTGCAAGAGTCCGACGATGATGTGGGATTTCTGGAGCCTCAATCCGGAGAGTCTCCACCAGGTCGTGATTCTCATGAGCGACCGGGGGACCCCTTATTCCTACCGGCACATGAACGGTTACGGGAGCCACACATTCTCATTCATCAACAAGGACAACAAGCGCTCCTGGGTCAAATTCCATTTCAAGACACAGCAAGGGATAAGGAACTTCACGGACCAGGAAGCTGCCGAGATGAGAGGGAAGGATCCGGACTGGGCGCAGCGCGACATGCTGGACGCGATCGACAGGCACGACTTTCCGAAATGGACGCTTAAGATCCAGATCATGACCGACGAGCAGGCTAAGGCCTTCAGGTGGAATCCATTCGACCTTACAAAGATCTGGCCGCACCATGAATTCCCCCTTATTGACGTCGGAATTATGGAACTGAACGAGATACCGGCCAATTACTTCGCGGAGGTGGAGCAATCCGCATTTGCACCGGCACACGTCGTCAACGGCATCGGCTATTCTCCCGACAAGATGCTCCAGGGAAGGATTCTGTCCTACCCCGATGCCCACAGGTACAGGCTCGGGGCAAATTACGAGCAGATCCCGGTCAACAGGTGTCCGTATGCGGTCGCCAACCACCAGCGGGATGGCTACATGCGCGTCGACGGCAACGGCGCAAGCGAGCCGAATTACTGGCCGAACAGCTTCGATGGAATCTACATCGATCAGTCGTATAAGGAGCCGGGGATGCAGCTCGACGCCGCCTTCGCGGACTGGTACAACCGGAACGCGGAAGGAGAAGACGACCATTTCACACAGCCGGGAAACCTCTTCCGTCTGATGAGCGACCACGACAAGAAGAACACGATAAGCAACATAGTATGCTCGATGAAGGGGATTACAGGTCCGAAGAAGGATGAGATTATCAAACACCAGATCTGTCACTTCTTCCGGGCTGACGAGAAACTCGGAGCCGGTGTAGCAGCAGGGCTCGGGATCGATATCGAAGAAGCGATGTCGGCAGCCGGACACTGAGTCCCGGATCTCTTCTTTTGGTCAGATTGGAGCCCGCCGCCCGGTTGGCAGCGGCGGACTCCTGTCTCACTCGACCCTCCTTGTTTATGCTTTCCAACTGTCATATAATATCGAGTACCTGAACCCTAGAGGTTCACCAACGAGGCAGATTCGCCGATATTTCCCATAATTCAAGAAAAGTGAGCGATGCAGAGAATGCACGAACTACAGGACGAGGTGCTTCGTAAGAAGTACGAGGTGTTGCGCGACCTTGACGGTGCAGTGCAAGGGCTGATCGCCCGTCACGTGGCGAAGCGTGAGCTCTGGTTTCCGTCCGAATTTCTCCCGGCCGACTACGGGACCAGCGACGACAAGCAAATCTGCGAGCTCCGCAAGCGAGCCGAAGGAATAAGCGACGTCGCACGAGTCGCCCTTTCGCTGAACATACTCACGGAAGAAGGTCTCCCTCACTTTCACAGGCTGATTTTCCACGCCCTCGGCGAAGACCCGACCTGGAAAGAATGGAACGGCCTCTGGACAGCCGAAGAGGACAGACATGGAAATGTGCTCCGTGATTACATAAGAGACTCGAGGTTGCTGAAGTTTTCCGCGCTAGAAAGGCTGCAGTTCGATTACGTTAGATCCGGCTTCCATCCTCCCTGGAAAGGCGATCCCTACAAGATTTTCGTTTATACCAGCGCCCAGGAAAAAGCGACGTTCATCTCACACACGAACACAGGGAAGCTGGTCGGACAGCAAGAACCACTCCTCTTCACCATCACCCAGAAAATCGCGCAGGATGAAGCGCGCCACTACGCGTTTTATCTTAACGTGTTCAGGGAAGTCATCGCGCGCGATCCAAACGTCGCCCTGGATTGTGCCGCGACCGTCATGCCGAGCATCGATATGCCGGGAATATCGATGGCCAATTTCAATGAGTATTCGGACGTCGTTCGCCGCTGCGGCATCTACGGGCCGAGGGACTATCAGAAGATAGTGGAACAGCTGATAAGCTCTTGGAACATCGGCTTCCTGACCCAGCTCAACGACATCGGAGCCAAAGCCCAGGACAAGATCATGTCTATACCGGCGCGACTTCAGAAGGTGGCGGAATTCATCGAGTCGCGGGTTAATTCCAAAAGTTTCAAGTTCGATCTGATATTCGGCAGATTGCTCGAGATGGCTTGAACTATCGTACACCAGTGTGGACAAGCGGTGTTGCTGACCGATATTCTTTCGAATCGACTTTCCGGAGAACGAGGAGAGCATTTCCCGATCAAATTGTATCGCCTTCTATCCGGGGACAGCATGAATGAATCCGCGCCGCTGCAAACGCATCAAATCAAATAAAGCAAGAATCTCCCAGCAGATCGGGATGTCACGGCTGACGGCTTCATGGTCATCCGACCGACAAACTGACGAACGCCCCGTCCGATTTCCGAGCAGTTCATTTTATATTGACTTGAGCCGGATCCGCGCCGTCGAGGAGAGCCTGCTGTTTTCTGAAACGACAACCATCAACTGGATAAAGAAGTGGCAAAATATAGAGTTCTATTTCACCTTGATGAAGGTGCGAAGGGCAGAGTGGACCTCGTTCTGCACAATATAGAGAATCTTATAACAGACCTGGGCCAGGAAAATGTGGAAGTGGAATTGGTATCCAATTCGGAGGGTGTAACCGCGCTTTTGAAGACGCCCGATCTCCACGGGGCGATGGTCGAGCGGCTTGCCGCGAAAGGTGTAAGGTTCACCGCGTGTGAAAACTCTCTTCGCCAATTCCATCTCGCAAAAGATGCTCTGCTGGAGCATGTGGAGGCTGTTCCCTCCGGCGTGGGGGAACTTGCAAGGAAAGAAGCAGAGGGGTGGTCATACATAAGGCCGTAAACATGAGCAACCTCCACCCGGAGCGCTACTTTGACCATCTGAGGAAAGTAGCATGACTCCTTTGACAGCTGTGATATATTCGCTCCTGTTCGGACTGTTGCACGGCATTTTGCCGGACGAGCATACTTGGCCGATTACTTTCAGCTACGCGATCGGCGGAGCGAGCGGCAGGGAAGGGATGAAAGCCGGTCTCTACTTCTCGGCTGCCTTCACGGTTCAGCGTATGCTTCTTGCCGAAGCTGCATATCTCGCCCTCGCCCCCTTTCTCCTGTCTCCCACAATAAACGGCATCGTATATATGATCGTCGGAGCAGCGATGTCCGCCGCCGGCGCAATGGTCTTGGGCAAGAACCGGTACCCTCATCTTCATATCTTCGGTCATCACCACGACCAAGCACGAGACATGGGCACATCCATGTCTGTTCTCTCAAAACATCACAAGGAATCCGCCGTGCCGGGCTCAGGTCCGCTCCCTGCGAAGTGGACCATCATCCACGGCTTCATCGCCGGCTTCGGGTTCGGAGGGTTCTCACTTTTCGTCAACACCGTCGCCGCACCTGCTATGCGCAGCCCGTGGCTCGGGTTCGTTCCGGGTCTGGCCTTCGGCGTCGGTACCATGCTTATGCTCGTTATTGTAGGCTATCTCTTCGGCGCGTCGATGAGGTGGACCCACCTGTTAAGCGAACAGGAAGTGAAACAAATCGGGGCACAGACGGGTGGAAGAACCCTCTTCTTCGGCGGAATCCTCTTCGCCGCCTTCGGGATCGTGACCTTCATCGGTTTGGACCGCCACCTTCCAGTCGATACCGGATACCTGCTCATCGGAATGTTCATGATCGTCATCGCGATCCCGGCATTCATCTATACGCTCAAGGAAGTAATCTCTCTGAGAAAAAAGGAAATGACGGGCCAGGTTTGACCCGGCAAAAATCCAGCCCCCCACGCCGTCCCTGAAGCTGGCAAGACCCGCGCGCTTTTGGAAACCGGCTCCTTAAATTCGATCCCTCACCTGGTCCGCCACCCTGTTCCCGGTCAGGAAATATCCGTCAACCCGATAATCCTGTCGCCCCTGAACTTGAAAATGCTCTTCCCCTTCAGCTCTATCCTGTCTCCTGCCTTCATCCCGCCCGGTAGGTCTATCGCCAGGGTTCCGGTGAAGTTTATCTCGATCTCGACCTCATCGTCGCCGAACTTCATGCCGGCTATCACCTGCTTCCTTCGGGTGAAGGAACGTCTGGAGTCTTCGGCCTGCCTTCTTAATTCTCCGATCCCCTCCGTACGCAGGTCTACTCTATCTCCGGATCTGTTTTCGAAAATCACATCAGGACTGACATTCAGCAGCATCCCTTCGATGTCGAAGCGGTTATAAGCCCCGATGAAACCCTCTATTATTTCCCGGTAGAGTTCGTTCCTCGAGAGCCGATCGCCCATCTTCTCCTTCTGCTCAGAAGGCATAACCGACACCGACCGAAAGGTCACCACCGTTGAAGTTCATCCTCCCGGTAACCGGCGAAGAGAAATCGGACATGACGTTGTACCCGGCGTTCGCCACTAACTTGAGGTTATTGTCAATGTAGAAATCGATTCCAGCGCCGATCCTGCCGCCGAACGCGCTCTCGGTATGGCTCTCCTGTACGACCGTTAGGCCAACCGAATTGCTCGACTCAGTAGCGAGATACGTGCCGACGCCCACTGATACAAACGGACGAACTTTTGCCCCCTCCTGGGGCGGCGGGACATAATAACGCACGCCGAGAAGCAAAGGGACCACGCTTCCTGACTCCTGACTCACCCCGGACAGGCCGACGGTTGCACTTGCTCCGGCCGCCAGGACTCCGGCGCTCACGGTAACGGACATGTCTTCCCTTATCCCATAGGCATACAGAAGGCTCCCGACGAATGAGCTGGCGTTAGCAGTAGACTGGATGCCGCTGACCCCGATGGTATTCGAGACACTTGTTCCGCCCCACATGCCCAGGTCCAATTCGACGACTGATCTGTCCTTCAGGGTGAGCCCCTGCGCGAACGATGTGGAAGACAGACACAAGAAAGTGACGACGCCCGGCAACACGCGAAATAGCTTCTTCATCCCAGACCTCCATCAAATGTTCAGCTGGAAACCTGACATTCTATATGGAAATGCCGCGCGCCAGATGCGGCATCGCTATCAGGTCCTTGCCAAACCATCCCGACTGACTTGATTTAATGCCGATCCACCCTTGACCGGCACCGTGTTTCATCGACAGCCCTAAACACCTAAGAAATTAATCCGCCTTCGGTTGAGACACAAACGACCACAACTCGGACCACTAAAGACCCGGTCTCCTTAATCGTGCTCTCAAATGCCTTTCGTATCCCGGGTTCTCCGCGGTCGCCATCTGCAATTCATAATCTATCATGTTCTCGAGAAATCGGAATTTACGCCCGGATTTTTGCATGCGCGGATCGTTCGATATGATTACACTTGATAACTCGAGCTCGATTCCGCTACCATCCGATCCCTTCGCCTGCCCTCTGAGCAATTCCATCCTGCCGCTTTTCTGAGCGCACACCAGCTCAAATACTCCTTCACCCTTGTCTATGATGAACCCCGATTCCCAAAACACCGGCTGGCCGTTGTCTTCGCCCGAAGACTTTATCCATGTTCGCTGCTCGTAATGAATCAATGGGTCCTTGTCATTCCTGGTGAAGACCAAACCCTCATCGTAATCTACAGGTTTTATTGTCGGGTATTCTGCGATTCCTGTTCCTTCCCATTTGCCGACGATGAAACCGAAATCTGATATAGTGACAGGCATATAAATGCTCCGAGATTTAGTGGATCGTTCATGAGAGTTTCCTGTAAACAGTACCGATGTAGTCTACGAAGTCCGGCTCGATTCCCTGTGCCCTGATAAGCGACTGGATCTGAGCCCTGTGGTGGATGGAATGATAATTCAGCTGGAGAGCGATGTCTTTGAGAGGGGCCGTCCACTCGCCTCCGTCGAAACCGACAAACCCCTTCTCTTCAAACATCTGCTCCTCGCTTCTCTCTCCGATATATGCCAGCCAGAGCCCGAGGCTGTCGCTCCACTTTCCTTCAAGATCCGCAAAGACGTAAACCGGCTCCCACCAGTCCATCGCGGGCGCTTTCGGATCCCGGATTATCCTCGACATCCATTTGTATTGTGAATTGATAAGATGACTGAAGAACCTCACTGCACCGGACCGATCGCGCATCTCCCCGATCTTCTTGAGGACCAGCCTGTTGGCATGATCGTTATACGAGAATGTATCCAGTAGATAGCTCTTCATCTCCATGCTACATCACCTTTTATTCCTGGCTCGCACCCCGATAAATATTGAACGATGCAACCTCCGCATTTCGTTCCGCCATTCGGAGATGACGGCCGACCCTCCGGTGCTGCTCTCATCGCTTCAGGATCTGCCTGTAAACTGCCGGCTGTCCCGCGACGACTCACTTCTTGTACACCGCGCTGAAGTCGCCAACCTTGAAGTCGGGGAAGCGGCGAACATCCACGTTGGTGCTCGAAAGCGTGATCATCCAAAACGTCGACTGCCCGGGCGAGAGCGGCACGCCGATCTGGTTGTCATTGTTGCCGAGTATCGCGCTCATCGTGGAGTCCGAATAAAAGAAACACGTCACATACCACGGGGAACTGATATTTCCTGTTCCCGTGTTCTTCACCGTCCCCTTGGCTACAAGCGTCGCCGGATTCACGAGCATATAAGTCGTGTCGACAGTGAAAGAGACGCCTGCAATCCCAGTGCCCGGCGGCGGGCCCACCGGACTATCGTGCATGGTGACTTCGCAGGAGACAAGTGCCAGTGATAATATCGCCGGCATCAGAAGCTTAATTTTCATGTGACATCCTCCCTCCAGATAAGTCCTGGCAGGCATCATCGCTGCCGGCAGGCTTTCAGCTCCTGGCATCTTCAATTCTTGTAGATGGCCCTGAGATTCCCGATCCGAAAATCGGGAAATTGCCTGACATCGACCGAAGAAGTATAGAAATAAATCGTCCAGTAAGTCGACTCTCCGGGTGAAAGCGGATATGAAAATTGCGTATCGTTGCCACCGAGCTTGACCTGCATCGTACTGTCCGTATAAAACTGTCCCTCTACGTACCAGGGTGCAGTTACGTTGACGGTAGTCTTTATCATTCCCTGGGCCACCAGCCGCCCGGAGCCGCTGGCGTCCACGTATGTCGAATCGACCGTGACGGTAACGCCGCTGATTTGAGTATCGGTCGGCGAACCGACAACGGTACTTCCCGAATTCACATCGCACGATGCGACGGCGAAAGCAGCGAGAGCCGCGATGCAAACTATGCCCTTCATCATAGCCTCCCTTTTGTTGAAATTAATATACGGACGGTTGCCAAGCTACAAACGCGGCGGGTCCGCGCATCTCCGGCATCTACACACACCGACCGGTCCCACCCGTATCAGAATCCGATCATTCCACGGCTGGTCTTGGTCCGCCTGCTCCCGCATACGTCTGCCCCTCAACCGGCTCTGGCCACCCGGATTAAAACATGAAATGTCCGGATTGACCTACTATTCCGCAGTATGACCGGTCAGAAATTACTGCAGCAGTGAACGTGTGACCATTTGCGATATCGCATAGGTTCGGGGCGAGTGCATCGCTCCATACCACATGCGTTTCCTCCCGATGTATTCGTTAGAGACCCGGCCGCCGAGACAGCAGGGAAGTACGTCCTATAGAATTTGACCGATTCCGCGCGCGTGTCCGCTGTCGTCGAGATTCGTGACAGTGTCCGAGCCGGGAAGGTCCTAATTTCATTTTCAAGTACTTCGACCCCGAAAAGGCATTCCGATATTTCACATTGGACGGCAACGAGTGTTGTGAAGCGGCCTCTTATTGCCGTCTTAAACTGTCCCTACTTTCCGTATTTCGAATCTATCTCCTTTTCAACGCCGGGGATCAGCACGTATCTGGCACGCCCGTAATCGGGCGCGACCGCGAGCGCTTCCCGGTATTCGGCAAGGGCCTCGTTATACCGGCCCTGCTTCTCGTATGCGAGGCCGAGCCACGTAAGTGCATCGATGTATCCCCAGGATGGCTCCAGGGCAGTTGCCGCCGAAGCCGGTTCGCTCCGGAAAAGGGAAATCGACTTGCGGAAGCACTCGACCGCCTTATCCACACTGCCGCCGAATATTGCAGGGGTGTTTAGTTTGTCTGTTCCGAGTATTAGGTAAGCACGCGGGTTCGTGGAATCGAGCGATACAGCTTTCTCGGCAAGATCGTTGCTCTTCGGTCCGAGTGTCGGCGCATTGATCCAGTTATGCGCGATCTCTATTCCGTAAATCGATGCGAGGAGTATCTTCGCCTCGGCCCAGTCGGGATATCGCCGGCTGAGACTGGCGGCGGTCTTCTCCGCGCGATCCGAGAACTCCTTATACACCTGGTCGTCCTTCATGACTACTCCGTATGTCATGAGCCGGTAAGCCGTGTACGACTGGTAATATTCGACATACTTGTTGCCTGGCGAATCGGCAGCTGCCAGTTGCAGCAGGCCATAAGCTTGAAGCATTGTGTCTTTCTTCCATGTCACATATCCCGAATCGGCCATAGTCCTTGCCCGGATGAGGACTGAATCGACCGCATCGTTTCCGGGGCGGGCTATTGCGATACTCGAGAGGAAAAGGCCGAACCCAAGTATCGCCAATGTTAGAGTTGTCTTTTTCATTCTGGTTTTCCTTTCGTTGGTTCGGGGAATGTTTCCTTCATCGAAGTACGATGTTTTCGTGAAGCAGAAACTCAGGCCGTAAAACGCAATCGAGACACAGCTGGTTTTCATCTCCCTCTCTCCTCAATGGTGGTAAAGTACTTTGCTTTTCAAAGTCATAGGTCAAAAAAAAGGGACTGGGGTTATTTCTTTCCGGAGGATCCTGGCGACAGGAATTTCTCAAGTGTGTTGACGTATTCTTCGAGTGCCCTGCGGCCCTTCTCGGTGATCCTGTAGGTCGTCTGCGGTTTCCTATCGACGAAGCGTTTCTTCGAAGACATGTAGCCGACTTCTTCGAGTTTCTTCAGGTGTGTGCTCAGGTTTCCGTCGGTGGTCTTCACCTTCTCCTTGAGAAAATTGAAGTCTGCCTGATCCACGCTCACCAGGGCCGCAACGATCGCGAGTCGTATTCTCGAATGAAGAGTGTCGTCTATCTGTTGGTAATCGAAGTCCGTCATCGTGAGTTCGCCTTCGCAAGCTCCCTCTTCCATATCGTGTAGAACGCTATTGCCGGGACGATCTGAAAAAAGATCATCATCCCTCCGAAGATCGGAAGAGTCTCGATTCCTCTCACTTCGAACATCACAAGCCCGCCGACCCACCACGCAACGCCGACCATCGTCACCCATTTCATCCTGTAGACGAGCGAGCTTATGGTGTACGCGCCGCCCATAACCGTGGCTATGGCGGGACAAATGGCCCACGCGTGCAGGGCACCCGAGTATGGCGCTACGAAACCTATGATGGTCATCGAGACTCCGGATGAAACCCAGATCAGCCCGATCAACTTCGCCCCGATGGGCCAGCCGTCGGGCTTGGAGGGCTCTCTCATCCCCATTATCATAGAGATGAGCCACCCTAATCCTATGGAAATTACCCAGATCCATACCGAGAAGGACTCCTTGCCGGTCAAAATGGCTCCGTATTCTGCGAAGATAGCGGCGGTTATCAGAACACCCCAAGTCAGATAGTACTTTCCATTGTCAAAAGTGAACCGCCTGCTTTCCTCCATCACCCTCCTGATAAGGGCGATTTCTTCGATCGCACTCTGCTGGTCCATGTCTCCTCCTTTGTTAAAGTACTTTGCAGGACAAAGTCAAGATAAGCCTTCCCGGCCGGATTGTCAAGAGGAAAATCGGACCGCTCTCAGCCGCCCGGCATCCCATTGACCGGATCTCCCGAAACATGCCGGAGAAACGTGTTCGGGCAAACCACTCCTTTCCCGTTTCCTGATAGAGCATACCCTCAACGCCGATCGTCTTAGATTCGCGATACACCTTCCGATGTTATGGTACAGCCGTTCCACCCGCAAATATCGCGGGTTCCCAATCACTGACATTTAGACTCCGGCCGACTCTTTGTATTTGACCTTCCTTGCAAGGAGCCATATACCGCAAAGTATGAACGGAATGCTTAAGAGCTGTCCCATCTTTATCGGCCAGCCAGCCGTGAAATCCGCCTGGTGTGTCTTCGTGAACTCGATCAGGATTCGGCCGCTGAATACGTAAACGAGAAAAACGCCGAAGATCAGTCCGTCCGGAGGCGCTCCCTTATATCGACTGTAAAGCCGCCAGAGAATAAAGAATCCTATGAAGTACCAGCCCGCTTCATACAACATGGACGGCTGGCGCGGAAGCAAATCGACACGTTCGAATATTATTGCCCACGGCAGGTGAGACACATGTCCCAGGATCTCGGAGTTGAAGAAATTTCCGATCCGCACGAATGCACCGCCTATGGCCGCCGGTATCACTATCCGGTCCAGCACCCACAGGTATTTCATGTCCGGATATTTACGGACATAAAGCCATACCGCGATAAGCGCGCCCGCCGCCGCGCCGTGGCTGGCCAGTCCTCCGTTCCAAATCTCCAGTATCTGGATCGGGTGAGCAAAATAGAAATCCGGCGTGTAGAACAACACCTGACCCAGGCGCGCGCCTAAAACGGTTCCTATCATCACGTAGAGGAGCAGCGAATCCAGCCGTTGCACCGGCTTGCCTGCATCGCGAAACATCTTGAGCCCCAGAAGATACCCGAGCAGGAATGCGATATCCCACATCAGTCCGTACCATCGTATCGTGAGCGGGCCGAATGCACGGATGATTCCCAGGCTAAGAGGAACGGTAAGCAGCTGTCCCACGATAAGACTCGCGACGATCAGCGCGCCCGCCCTGAAGCCGGACACACTGCGGGAAGGGGACCCAGATGAACCGGCGGCCGCCTGATAAGAATCTTCCGTGACGCCCGATCCTTCCGAACTTTGCATCCCCTCGGCAGATTCGGTTCCGCTTGCCTTTCCCGCAGTGTATCGATACCCGGCGTAATAAATGACCGCAGATAATATCAACCCGACGACACTGACCGGTATGGGGAGATGAATCCTGCCGGACCTTAAGAAAGTTGGAGAGAAGTCCCAGACGAAATATTTACTATGCATGATATTGCTTCTTCATTGTGCAACGGCAGATTACCGGCGATTTCGATTCAATAGCATACGCCATTGAATCGGTCCGATGCGGTGCGTGATGGGAATGACCGGTCCTCGTTGAAAAGAGCTTTCCGTGACTTCAGATGCGAATGAAATCAAAATGCACTTGCCGTTTCTTTCAGCTCTTTCGCAAATTCGTGAAGAGTCTTCGCACAGTCCCCGTTGAAACTCGATCCGTGCATGATCGCCAGTGTCTTCGGCTTCAGACCGGCCAGCATATTCAACTGACTCTCGGTGTTTGAAGTATAAGGGATATAATTCTTCATCGGCCCCGACTGTGTCGCCTTGAGATTCTCCCGGGCACCCGCTATCACATCTGAAGAAGTAAGGGCCGTAACATTCCCGTTCTGGTGAAGAACATCTGAACAGAAGAGAGTCTTGTTTGTCTCCTCGAAAAGCAATCCCGCGTCCCATCCGTGAGGGAGATGAGGCGTGGATTGGAACCGGAAACTGTATCTCCCGGTTTTTATGATCTCATCGTGCTGCAGCCCCTTCGCTTTCCGCGACGCGAAGTCTGTCATATTCACCCTTGCACCGACGACGCTGCAGAATGCTTCCGCCGATGGAGCTATTCGAAACCATTCGTTGAGCGATCCGCATTCGTCGGGCTCGAAGTGGCTGAAGCCTATCCACCTGAGTGCGTCGATATCGATAAGACCCGCCACCGCCTGCCGCACCTCTTCGAAAAGATACCTGTGCCCGGTGTGCCATAACAGCGGTTCATCGTCTCTTACCAGGAACTGGTTCATCTGTATGTTGTTTTCCGGTATGAATGTCGAGATCCGGAATATGTCGGGTGCTATCTCCGTTACACTGGTCATCTTAACAGGCCTTTCATTATTTGTGGAGCCATCGACATCATGCTGAACAGCGGATTATTTTCACTCGCCGGTCCGGCTGAGGACTTGATTAGCGGAACGATCCCCGGCAATTCTTTGCCTGCCGACGTGCCCCACCCCACTCCGTTAACCACTCCGTATGCCATAAGCACGGTCGCTCCGGTACTTTCATAGATTCGTTTTATGTCCGACGGACCTTTCGCGTACCAGTATTGCGTCGTCTGAGTCTGTGACTGGCCCCCGCCGGAAACCGCGGTCGTCGACTGAAGATGCAGGCAATCGTAAAATGTCCCGAAGGAAACCATGACTGATCCGGTGTCCAGGAGGACGACCTGGTCGGTCAGCGTATATCCTATGCCTTGTGTCGAGAAGGTTGTCTTTATCGTATAAGACTTGCCTTCCACCATCGTGTCCGGCAAAGAGGCCAGAGTGGAATCGAACAATATAAGACTTCCGCCGTAAGGCCAGATCCCGTCATAGCCGTTCGGACCATAGAAGTATTCGTAGCCCGTGTTATCCAGCAGGACTCTGTACTCGGTTCCGTTTATGGTAGTGTCCATGTAGAACTCTTCCCACGAGCTGTCCGACCACACTTTGTAGTAGGTTGAATCTAGAACTTCGCCATATCCGGTAAAGGCGAATGAAGACGGGGACTGTGTATGCGATGGGGGAGAAGGCGATCTCGGGGCTGTCGGGGGAGGCTGGCTGCACGAACTCAACAGGACGGCAGCCGAGACAGCAAGCAAAACAAGCATCGTTCTCATTGCACCTTCAGAACGAAAAGAGTCTCGCGCTTGTTCCTGACCCGCACTTCGCCGGAAACAGCACCCCGTCTTTATGTGCGACTCTTTGTCAGTTTCCGCGAGAATTGGATCCGGCGATTACTTCCTCAATTCCTTCATCAAAGATCTATTTGACGCGTTTTAGAGTATTCCTGTCTCTGTGTTCGAAAAGATTCTTCTGACCCTTGATTTGAATTACGGTCACTTCGTCGTAGGTAAAGCTTCCGTCGTCATTGAACGTCATTTCAAAATCGAACCTCACCGTTTTGAATTCTCTATCCAGAAACGGATTGGAACAGATCCCGAAATCGGAGTCGCCCAGCTTGGCTGTAAGTTTGAAATGTTTCGAGTCGGGTTCGGCGTGACCACCGGCGATCAAAGCCACTCCTCTCGGTATCGTCACGCATTTCATGACCTGTTTCGCTCCGGCATCCCACAGCCAGTAGCCTGTCTCATCGTGAAAAGGATCAGTCTCGCCGAACCTCCAGGCCTGCATCCGGTACCGAAGACCGTACAGATACTGCTCATGATTTTCGATGAGGCCGGTCGGCTCAATAATCATAAGTTCCCTGAACTTGTTGTTCTCGGTTTCGCGATTGTCCGACGGCGCAGTATCGTCGCCCGTCGCGCCTTCCCATGTCCCTGCAAGCGTCTTCAAGGGCCCGAGATTATTGAATGATGCGTCGTTCATAAATTCCTTTCGTCGTCTTTTTGATGTGAAATGCGATCAGATCGTCCCGAACACAATGGCTCCGCAGGGAGATCAACGGGCATTAATTCACTGATTCCCCGCCGCGAACTCCGCAAGTTTTTTCCTTAGCTCGGCGGGAGTGAACTCCTTTTCCATCTTCGACATCTCCATATTCGCAAGGACATCGCAGCGCTCGTTGCCTGCGTGCCCGTTATGACCCTTGAGCCAGTGCCAGTTTACAATGTGTTTCGAAGCCAGCGAGTCGAGTCTTCGCCAGAGGTCTTCGTTCTTCACCGGCTTCTTCGATTTGGTTTTCCAGCCATTGCGCTTCCATGTCGCAAGCCAGGTCGTCATTCCGCTTTTCAAATATATGGAATCTGTATAGAAATCTATTTCGCACTCTTCCTTCAACGCCCCGAGTGCCTCGATGGCGGCTTGCAGCTCCATACGGTTGTTTGTCGTAGCGGGGTTGCCGCCGCTTATCTCCCGATGATGTCCGCCGTAATCCAGTGTAGCAGCCCATCCGCCGGGTCCGGGGTTTCCGCGGCAGCCGCCGTCGGTATGTATCGTTACTTTCTTCATCGCACAATCGACCTATGTATTTCAACCAGATAGAAATTTAACAAACATGAACGTTTATTGCCCCTCGATTTTGCCGTGCAACATTATGATGGTGCCTGTCATTCGAACTGAAAAAGAGCAGGAACGTCACTCCCGTCAAAGCGCGCTTCGAGGCCCGGTCCATGTGATCGGCTTCCGCGCAGCAACGATCAGAGTCATATCATCGGCCTGAGGAATCCTTCCCACATGAGCACCGACCGTCCCGACAATATGATCGATTAGAGATCGAGACAGTGCCTGCGGCGCATGCATGACCGCCTCGACGAGTCTTTCATCTCCGAACTGTTCCCTTTCCGCGTTCATCGCTTCCGTTACGCCATCGGAGTAGAGAACCAGACGGTCGCCTTCATTCACATTGATCTCTTCGTTCTCATATTCGATGTTTTCCCGGACGCCTAATACCAGTCCGTGGCTCATCAATGTCCTCGGTTCTCCTACGGAAGGGAAGAGAATCGGCCAGTTCTGACCGGCATTGGCGTATATCAACGAGTGATTTCGGTCATCGAGTATGCCGTAGAAGAGCGAGACGAATGTGTGCGCATCGGTACTGTGGTACAGCAGCCTGTTGGCTCTCTCGAGGCATCTCGCGGGATCCGGATCGAATGCGGCCTGGCTGCGGATCGTGGCCTGAAGGTTGGCCATGACCAGCGCCGAAGGAAGGCCGTGACCGCTTACGTCGCCGAGTCCGATCGCGAGCCTGTGATCGTCGAGGCGGATGAAGTCGTAGTAATCGCCGCCGACGTTAAGGGCGGGGATACTTCTGCCTGCAATGGAATACCCGGCGATAACGGGATCGGAATCCGGAAGGAAATTCATCTGAATCTCTCTCGCGGTTCGCGCCTCCGCCTCCGCGCGTATGCGCGCCTCCTCCGCCTTCTTTTTCTCGGTTATGTCACGGTATATCGCGTAATCGCCGACCTGTTTGTTGTTGTAGATGATCGGCGCGCAGAGGATCGAGACGTCGAACAGCCTGCCGTCCTTCCTGTTCCGCTTCGATTCCGTCTCCACCCACTCGCCGTTCCTGATCCTGGCCGATACTGCCGCGGCTTCCTGCCGCAGCTCGTCGGAAGTCACAAGGTCGTTTATTTGCTTCCCGATCGCCTCCTGTCTTTCATATCCGAACATTCTCGTGAACTCGTCGTTCACGTTCAGGATGCGGTCTTCGTTATCGTGGAGCACGATCGCTTCCGGCGCGCTGTTGAAGAGCCTCTCGAGATAGGTCTTCTGCAGGAGTATTTCCTCCTCGGCCTTCTTTCGTTCCGTAATATCCCTGTAAATGGCATAGACACCGATTTGTCTTCCCTCCTGAAAGATCGGCGCGCCGAGTATCGAGACGTCGAAGACCGTTCCGTCTTTTCTTCTTCTTCTCGAATCGGCGGCGACTCTGTCCCCGTTATTTACCATGTGTGAGAACATAGCCGCTTCGTTCCTGAGCTCTTCAGGCGCGACGAGATCGTTTATCTTTCTCCCGACGGCTTCTTCGCGCAAGTAGCCGAACATCCTTGTGAACTCTTCATTCACATTCACGACGATATCATGGTTGTCGTGCCATATTATCGCCTCGGGAGCGCTGTTGAACAAATTTTCCAAATAAGACTTCTGCAGGAGGATTTCTTCCTCGGCCTTCTTTCTCTCGGTGATGTCCCGGTAGATCGCGTAGTCTCCTATCGGCTTCCCGCCGTGCATGATCGGCGAGCCGATGACCCACACATCCATGAGAGTACCGTCCTTGCGCCTTCTCCTGGTATCGGCCTCGATCCTTTCTCCGTCGATCACTTTTCGTGAGAACTCTTTTCCTTCATCCAATAACTCACAGGGTACGAGCAGATCGTTAATCGGTTTTCCAACCGCTTCATCTCTCGTGTAACCGAACATTCTCACAAATTCGTCGTTTACGTTGACGATGCAGTCAGTCTTGTCATGCCAGACGATCGCCTCGGGCGCGCTATTGAAGAGCCTCTCGAGATATATCTTCTGAAGCAGAATCTCCTCCTCGGTTCTTTTTCGTTCCGTGATGTCGCGGTAAATCGCGAAAACGCCCATCTGTTTTCCTTCGTGGATGATCGGCGCGCCGAGTATCGAGACGTCGAAGACCGTCCCGTCCTTCCGCCGGCGCCTGGAGTCTCCCTCTATCCTTTGTCCGTGCAGAACCATATCGGAGAACATCTCCGCGTGGTCGCGGTATTCCTTCGGAGCGACAAGATCGTTTATTCGTTTGCCGATCGACTCTTCGCGCGAGTATCCAAACATCCTTGTGAACTCATCGTTAACGTTGATCACGACATCGTCGTTGTCATGCCAGATGATAGCCTCCGGCGCACTGTTGAAGAGTCTTTCCAGGTAAATCGCCTGAACGCGGAGCTGCGTCTTCTCTTTCTCGAGATCCGAGACACGCTCTTCGAGTTCTTCATAGGTAGGCTTGTACATTTATCGTCCCTCCTGACGGAGGCGTTGGGTGTGCGATCGGAATCTACGAGGGTAAAATGCGTGGGAAGATAGGGTATATGCCCGATAAATTGACAGGGATAGGTCCATGATCAGCCTCCGACAAGGGAAAGCTATTCCGAACGGGAGAGAAAAGCAACCAACAGTAGAAAGCTCCAAACACCAAGTTCCAAATTCCAAACAAAAACAAATCTCCAACGATCAAGAGCCACAAAAAACCGGGGTTTGAGATTTGTTCCTACGTATTAGAGCTTGTTTGGAGCTTGAAGTCCGGAAATTGGAGCTTGCCGCCTGGCCAACATTACCCGATGTTGAGTCTCGCTTTCACGAGTGTCACGGCATCCCCGATACCGCTTTTCGCATCGACATGAATGAAGACCCATCGCCCTTCTTTGAACTCGGTCGCGCGATCGACGGCCTCTTTTGTGGCGGCCGAGACGCCATGTTCGTATGCCGCTTCGATCTGATCGCGTTTCAGAATCACCTGGGCGGTAAAACCGTCCCTGTCAGGATAAAGCGCAACGACTGACCTTCCCGATTTTGCGAACCGGATAGCCCAGCCGTAGTTCACGCCGTAGAATCTCAGTTCTCCCCTGAGTTTCAGGGTTGAGCCGAAGTAATCATTCAGCTCTTTCCAGTTTTTCCCCGCGCGGCCGACCGCCGTCTCGATCTCCTTCGCGGCAGGTTTCCTCGTCTTGTCGGTGAATATGCCCTTACTCATGCCCAACCTCCTGATGCAGCCATGTTAGCCGGGCTTAAGCCCGGAAATACCTGGAGATTCATTTACCCCGACATAAATGTCGGGGCAAAACCAGCTGTCACTAATGCTTTTTGCAGAAATTATAACTGCATACAATCATAATTTCCCCGGCATTTATGCCGGGGAAAACTTACTTGACATTGATATCTATTTCCACAATTATAATCCCAGCAGATCAATTTTCCACTATCGTGGAATCGACGGTGATGCAATTTATCGGGACCACAGAATGCCTGAATTAAGGATAGCTGACTCGTTAAGGGTATTTACCCGGACAACCGGCGATTTTGCGCGCTCCACTGCGATCCTGGTACGGCTGAAGAAGAGCATCTTCATGAACGCCATCCGCGACGTGAGCTTCGTCGGAAAAGTTGCCGTCGCCGTTCTTGTGCTCATTATTTCCATGTACTCCGCTCTCGCGGGGAGCGGCCTGTTCGCCGCGCTTAATCTCATGGCGCGACGCGACCCGTCGCTTCTGCTGCCTCTCACAGACCTCGTACTCTTTTTCATCTTCATTTCGAACGTGCTCGCGGTCGTGTTCATCGGCGGATCGAGGGTTCTCCTCTTCGACAAGCTTGTGTATTATCCGATCGAGACGTGGAAAGGGGTTTCGATGGAAATCACAACCGGCATGCTGGAACCGCTCAACCTGGTCTTTCTTCCTCTTTACTTCGCCGCATGCTTCCTTCCGAAGAACCCGTTCACTCCCGCCACAGTGCTCGGAACTCTCCTTCTTGTTTTCCTCTTCTTCATGTTTGTGAGCGGCATTTCGTTAATCGCAAGAATCACCCTGACGGCGATTGCCTCTTCCAGGAGAATGAGAAGATTATTCGCTCCTTTCATGTTCGCGCTTACCTCGGTCGCGTTAGTCTCTGTCAGGCTGTTCGGTCGATACATCCCAACGAGGGGACACATCCTGGCGGTGAGTGGTGTCCTGGATTACTTTCCGTCCGGCGCATTTGTAAATGGAATTTTTGCGATCGGTTCCTCCCATGAAGTCCGTTACCTGTCGCTCGCCATTGTTTATCTTGTCTGGGCCAATCTCGTGGCGGCCTGGTTGAGTGTCCGAACAGCGCCGGCGTTGAAGAGGCGAATGTTCTCCCGCTCTTCCCCGGAAAGCAGGAACGGACGCCGCCCTTTTCCCGGCTGGGTAGCGCCGCTGCGGTTAAGTCCTCTCGCGAAGAAGAACATCATATACGCCCTGCGTTCTTCGCGTAACATGGTCCGGACACCGATACTGCTTTTCTTCTGGGTCTATCTTCCGGCGTACTTTCTCCTGAATTCTCATCGAACCGGGTTCAGCGCGTTCCACGGTGGCGCCGTTCTCCTCCTGGTGTACTGGATACAAACAGTCGTTTTGATATCGTATTCGGGCTCCGTCTTCAGCAATGATTATCACGGGATCGTTAATTACTTCATCCGGCCGGTCGGCACCGCGGCAATTCTCAGTTCGAAGAGAACCGTGGCGGGATACATGGCATTGCTCGGTGGAATCATGTTCTTCGCGCTGGCAATGCTGCTGAAGGACGACGCGATTTCATCCATCGTCCTCGGCACGATGATGCTCCTTGCCGGGTTTGCTCTGATCGAAACAGGACTTCTTCTATCGGTCTATTTCGTAAAGCCTGTCCCTTTCCGTTTCTCGGCGGCGGTGGGGCAAATCGACGCCTCGGCATATTCATTAATAGTCTCCCTTCCTGTCGCCGGAGCTTTCGGAGCTGCGATGTTTCTGATGATGAATCTGAACCGGAACCTTCCGGCACAAATTGCGGGCATGTTCGCCGAGGTAATTCTGGGTTTACTCTTTCTTCGATTTCGGGCAAGATTCGAAAACAGCATCGGGCATATTCTTTTTAACCGGAAAGAAAGGGTGATAGCAAAATGCCGGTAGATATTATCGAGATCGATTCTGTCGACAGGACCTTTGGAAACCTGGTGGCTCTCGACAATCTGAATCTGAAAATCCCGGAAGGGACGATCTTCGGGCTGATCGGTCCGAACGGGGCGGGAAAAACGACCACGATAAACTGCATCGCCGACCTCCTCGTGCCGGACAGCGGATCCATAAGGGTATTCGGGAAGGATCTGAAACTCGACGGGATCGCGATAAAGAAAGACATGGGAGTCCTCTTCGAGAACACGGCGGACCTCTTCGTGTACCTGAGCGGCGAGGAACATCTTCGGTTCGTCGGAGAGATTTACGGCCTCGACCGCGCCGCGATAGAGGAAAGGATGGACATACTCTTCGAATACTTCGGGCTGGAATCTCACAGGTGGATGCTGATCGAGGAATACTCGAAGGGAATGCGGAAGAAGCTCGCGCTCGCCTCCATCCTGATTCACAACCCGAAGCTGATCGTTCTGGACGAGCCGTTCGACGGGCTGGATGCGCTCTCAGCGGTGAAGGTGAAGAAAATCCTGATGAAAATGCAGGAGAGCGGGAAGACGATACTGATCACCTCTCACATACTTTCGTTCATCGAAGACCTGACTGATGAGGTGGCGATCATCGACAGGGGACGCGTGGTCTTCCGTTCGAAAACGGCAGAACTACGGACCAGAATCAAAGATGAAATCACGAAAGAGACTTACGGTTCGCTGGAGGAGATATTCGTGAATATTACCAGAAAAGATAGTAACGACGATCCCGAAGTAATCGACTGGCTCCTTTAGTATTGAAAGTTTTCGTCGGTCAACAACCCGTCCTAGTATTCTCCTCTGGACCTGACAAAGCTGTCAGGTGTCATCACCGGTATCTTGCTCTTCTTGTAATCAGACACATTGCGGGTGATAATAGCGCTCACACCGCCGTTGTCAACTGCTGCAGCATACTGGAGGCCGTCTTCAAAATCAGAGAATCCCGAATTGAGCGCGTGGATTACCACGTTTCTGTCCATCTGCAGCACATCCGTTATCATCAGCAGCTGCTTTATCTTCTCCAATACTTTTCCGTGCGGCGCTGTACGTCGAAGCAGGTAATAGATGTTGCTGCAGCTCACCGGTGTAACGTACCCGTGCACGTTCTTCGACTCGCACAGAGTAAGAATCTTTGCGGCGTCTTCCGAAAACGGCTTTCGATCGAAAAAGAAATCCAGAATGACGTCCGTATCTATCAGGACGTTAATCATCGGCGGTACTTCTTGGACAACTCTCCCGACAACGCTTTCCTGTAATCGAAATCCGCCGGCGCGGTGAAAGCGCCCTTCAAGGAACGCACAATTGGAGTGAGCTCTATATCTGTCTCGTTGGAATCTCTTGCGACTATCTCCAGGTAATTCTGAACGATGCCCGAAAGGCTTTTGCCTTTCTTCCTCGCGTACAGTTTTGCCTTTCTTATGGTCGATTTCTCGATAGTCAGCGTGAGTTTCGTATTCATGTTGCCCTTCCTGTTCATCCTTCTCTCGGAAGAAAATTACGCCGAAAGAATAACACGTGCAAACCTTCGAGGGATTACACGTGTTGCGGCTTGCCCCGGCGTAAAAGCCGGGGCTGATTCTGTCATTTCTCTCCTATCGGATCGCCGGGCGGCAGAACCACGGGCGCAGGCACCTTGAATTTTTCCGGATGTTCCTGGAATTGACCGATCTGCCAGAGCGCGTACACGTACTGGTCCTTCAGATCCTGGTCTTTGACGTCGTTCACCTGAGTTTGAATCCACTCTTTCAGCCCGTTGACATAGTAGTATGCGATTCCTCTCACCTGTTCCGGCGCCTCCGGGTTTTCGGCCAGCCGCATGAGATTGTAGAGGACGACGTTGTCGACCGTTCGATGTATCGCAGCAAGATAGCCGGTTCCGGGATCCGACTTCCAGGTGGAACTGAGAAGATCGCTTATGACTTCATTCAAGCCGGGGTATTCCGGATTCTCCGAGTGATACTCGATAAGGCGCAGGTCACGCTCAGGGTTGAGTATCTGGCTGACCGTCAGCTGTGCCGCGGCTCTCGCCGGCGCAAGCGCGTCGAATGTCACTCCGGTCTTTCCCTTGAAGTCCTCTCTGGTACGCATGTAGCCGTCGGGCTGAGGCGGAATGATCTTCAGCAGGCTCTCCGGCAGCGCGAGTACGTCCGGCTTTATCGTGTTCAACAATGCCGTGAGCGCGCTCCTCTGTTCCGCGGGCGGTACCATGGTAGTCGGAGTTTGTCCGTCGCCTCTAACCGCGTATGTGTATGTAAGACCGCCGAGAACCTTGGAAGCCGCGACGACCTGGTATCGCTGAAACATATATATCGGCACGAGCACGTCCTCGAGATGTGCGAGCGGGCGGCCGGTCTGTATGTTGTCCTCGCCGAAATTCTTCAGCGCGATCGCGCGGACCTGCATGACATGATCGAGCTCCGTCACCGCGTTCGAGCCGTTGTCCCAGAGATGCGCTATCGGACTCGCGCTCCCGGCAGGACGAGCGGCTTCATCGGACAGGAAGGGAATTCCGCTCTTTATCCGCTCCTCGATAATCTTATCCAGCGCTTCTTTCTCGTTTGTACCGTTCGGGAATTCCTCGTAACCGTACTTGATCGCGTCGATGTCCCATTTGCCGATACCCACGGCGTACGCGTCGGACAGATCGAGTTTACCATCCTTGATCTCGACCTTCGGATACGGATAATCCATGACCGAGGCGCGGTGATCCGAACTCGCGGCGAAGTTGTGGCAGAGACCGAGCGTGTGTCCCGTTTCGTGCGCGGCGAGCTGGCGTATCCTCGCGAGTACGAACTGGTGTATCAACTCCTTAAGATGTTTTCCCTTCGCATACGGGGCGAGGAGCCCTTCCGCGATGAGATAATCCTGCCTGACTCTCAGCGCGCCGAGCGTAACCTGACCTTTTATGATTTCGCCGGTGCGCGGGTCGACGATGGAAGCACCGTAAGACCAGCCTCTGGTGTAGCGATCGACCCACTGTATGACGTTATATCTTATATCCATCGGGTCGACGCTGTCTGGGAGTACCTTCACGATGAACGCGTTCTTGAAACCGGCCGCCTCGAACGCCTTGCTCCACCAGCTTGCACCTTCGATGAGCGCATCGCGGACGTCCTTCGGCGCGCCGTTGTCGACGTAGTAGACGAGCGGCCTGACCGGCTCGCTGACGGCGGCGTTGGGATCTTTCTTCTGAAGCCAGTGACGAATGATCAGCCTCTTGTGTAATGTCGAGCCGAGCGGCGCGGAAAAATCCATGTACTCGACGTCGAAGTATCCTGCCCGAGGATCGAAAGCGCGCGGCTGGTAGCCATCGTTCGGAAGTCTCACGAAGGAATAATGTTCGTGGACGGTCATGAAGTTCGGGCTCGGTACAACTTCCATAACATACTTGCCGGGGTTCGTGCCTTTATAGGTGAGAACTGCCTCGAACTCAGAATTGTCCGGAAAATCCTTCGTCCGCGGGAGAAACATTGCGGACCGGCTGAGATCGATCCGGTAGTCGCCCTGGCTCTCCTCGCGAAGGGTGCGGTCGACGTGATGCCAGTCGTGGAGGAAGAAATCCGTCGCGTCGACGAGAATCGTATCTCCGTTCTCGGCAGCGACCTTGAATCCCCAAAGGACAGACTGCGCGAACGCGTCGCGGACAGCGGCCTTCGCCGCTTCGTCGCCTTTTGTCGCCCTGAAGTTGAGATTGGGTTCGAGCATGAGGATCTTCGGTCCGCTCCTGATGAACTTGACGATCCTTTCGTTTCCAATCTGGCCGCGGTCGAGGCCGATGTCGTTGGAGCCGACGCCGTGCGCGAGCTCGTTGACGAAGAGGAACTCGCTGTCGAGCCTGTCTATCTGCAGCCAGATCTTTCCTTCCTTCGCGTCCCAGTAGAACGTGAAAAAGCCGGAGTACTTTTTCATCCCGGCGGTTTTTTGCTGTATCGTGGGGAATGAAGCCGGTGCAGACATTTCGGCAAATGCGATTCCGCCCAGCATAAGAAATGATAAAAGCAGGGTAAGAGACTTTTTCATGAAGCCAATTCCTTTCCCGAAGGTTCGGCAGGGAGTTTCGTGTTCCTTCGGATTCTATTTGTGCTTAAGAAACAAAAGACGAATCGCTGAACGGGAGGCATTCCCGGTTCATCTGAACCATGATAATTAGATTGCTTTGCAAAAACAATCTGAGCTTGCAAGCCTACTATCCTCATGACATCATGGCACAATCACCTCATCAAGGGGATCTTAAGTTTCACCGTAAGAAATTTGCCCTGGCCTCTTGACATATTAAAACGAACGAGCTATAATCCTGAAAAGAGATAGTACAGCAAAGTGCTGGCGGTAGTACAAGAAGACAGGGAAGACATTTAAGCAGGGTAACCGCCATCCGAACGTAGAATCAGGCTAGACTTAGCTGCGAAGGAAGGCATAGTGATGCTGGCTGAACATGCGTGCGGAGCCGACGTGAAAAAAAGGCTCATAAAAAAGTGGATCGCGCTGGCTGGGTTAGTCGTAATAATCACGATACCAGTCATTCTCCTGACTTATCTCCACAATAGCGTAGATGCCACACCCCTACGGATCGGAACACGCATCCCGTTAATCGGTCTTAGAAATCTTGCCGGAAAGCCAACCACTACCCGAAGTCTACGGGACAATGCCACTGTCGTCTTAGTCTTCAGCGCGAGGTGTCCTCACTGCATCGCTATGCTGTCGGAATTCAACCGAATGAAGCTGAAGTACGAAGATGCACTTCGCTTTGTCGGGATATCGGTGAGCCGACCGGATACGACGGAAGCTCTAGTTGCGGCGAGCGGCGTGTCGTTCCCGGTATACGTGGGAAACAGCGCGGAAATTGAAAAGGCATTCAGAATTACCCTCGTCCCGGTTACGCTTTTCGCAGACAGCAATCTCATCCTCAGGAACGAAGTATTCGGGGAGGTAAAGACGGAGATTCTGGATCGGTCCATAGAATCATTTACAAAGCATTATGCGAATTGAAAGCTGGGTGCGATGAAAAACCTAAAGAGGAGTTTTTTGCCGTAATGTCGGAAAGGCTCGCATCTTCGAAAAGTAGAAAAGTCATCGCCTTTGCGGGTTTGACGCTATTGCTCTTCCTTGCCGCGGGCCTGGTCGGTACGGTATACATCACGAGTTCACCTGCCGCACTCAGAAGGGCAGAGACGTGGTGGATGGGCGCGAAATACCTCGGCACAAAAGGGGTGACCATGCAGACGATGTCAAACAATTGCGGGCCGGCATCGCTGAAGATGATTTTCGACCACTTCGGCATACGTTCAACCCTATCCGGGATCGACAGACATGTCGGGCTTACAGCAAAAGGATCAAGCATGCTCTCACTCAAAGAGATGGCTGAGACCAGGGGGCTCGGCGCAGAGGGTTGGACGTATACTTTAGCCGACTTCGTCAAGGCGCCGATGCCGGCAATCGTATTCGTCCATGGCGATCATTTCGTGGTGGCGGACAGTGTCACGAAGGACGGGAATGTCATACTATCGGACCCCTCTCTCGGGAGGATAGAAATGAGCCTCGCCGATTTCAGAAAGATATGGAACGGACAGACTTTGATTTTCAAGATCACGAGGATAAAGTAGAAGCGATGAGTTTTGTGTGCACACAACTCGCTCACTGGACTGTCGATTGCGGATGCGGGAAGTATGATGCGGTTCGGCCGCCGCACCGTGCTTTCCAGGTCTGCGAAAGACAGGCAGGCCGCAGTGAGCAAGAATTAATTAACCAAACAAAAACACCATGAACGTTGAGGTAAATATGAGAAAGGTAATCAGCCTAACACTGCTTTTGTCGCTGGCACTTACAGTCTTGGCGTCGGCCACACCTCTTACGCCAGCAAGATCAGCGCAAACCACATTAGACTCGCATGTGCTATCCAGCGCCACTTTGGCAGCTGTGACTGGAGGAACCCTCGCATGCGCACTTGGACTAGCCGGTGAAGGGCTAGGATTGATAGCAGCAGGACTTTCAGGCCCTGTTGGATGGGTTCTATTTGGAGTCATAGTAGCCCAAGCAGGTACGGGAATAGCGGCCGCGTGTATTCCGCAACCGCTCTGAAGTAATCTGGTAGCATCTGCCGTTGCAGGAGTTCAAGCATAGATTTGGTTTGCTTGAACTCCGATGTAATAAGTGAGTTTGATCTAACCCTAAAGAGCAAAATGCCTTCTATACCGAGTGAAATAACTCATCGCAACAACCTGGTTGTTTTGCGAGGTCTATATGTAGCCGTTCTGAAAAGAAATCGCGGAAGCATAGTAATAATAAATTTGTTATTAGGGGTCTTAAATGCAACGCTGGTCGCAATGGCTTTTCTGTTGTCTCCGGCTAACCTGCTCGAGAGAAACATCGCGTACAGCATGGATTTGCTCCTCGTCATTTTCTTTGGAGCTTGGGTAATCAACACTACCGCAAGGGCGAGCTTTGACACTGTGATATCGCCCAGAAGAATGAAGTTGTACCCACTGTCCAAACCAAGATATTTCGGCACTGTGTTCTTTGTGTTGCTTACGGATTCCAGGATACTGGTCTATCTCCTTCCCTTTTTTGTAATTGCTGTATACACCATCTGTAATAACACCGATTCACTTCTCAGATTGACATTGCTGTTCTCGCTGATGCTTCTCATGGAAAACACACTTATCTCTTACCTGCTAATTGTAATTACCAGGACAGCAGAGAAGTTTGGCAAAATTGTCAGTCAAACACTCCCCATGTTGTTCCTTATCATGGTGTTCCTGTTTTTACGAATCGGAATTATCTCCTCTGTGATTAAGTCGATGTACTCTTTGGCACTGAACCTTCTTAAGATAGGATATTGATCCGGTGTTGATTTTTCAGCCAATCCTTCTTGACGTGCGTCTGCTGAACCGGCAAGATCGAATACTATTGGCAGCCGCCCTCATTCCGGTAGCTGTGGCCCTGTTAGCCCACTATACACACTCCCGAAACGTAACCCAAATCGCAATACGAAACCCGATTTCGCTGAGCTTCGTGACCGCAATCGTATTGAGTTCTACACTAAGACAACACTATCGGTCTCTGGGAATAACCCTTAGAGAAGTCTCTCCGCTTCCAATTGACTATAGAGAATTTGTGATAGTTAAGAACTACTCTGGGATAATTGTCGTCCTGCTGTTCACCATTGTGATTTCATGGTTCTCGTTCATCTGGTTCAGACTTCCTTTCATCGTTCTTATCAGGAGTTTGATGTATTCTGTCTATATTTCGTTCGCTGCAATCTTCACGCGCAATCTGTTCGTCTTAGAATGGACCGCTCCCGAAGAGTATGACATTCTCACTTTCCTGTTTTCAGGTATTATCATCGGTCTCTTTACATTTGCATTCGTCATCTCGGCGATCATTCAGCCTCTCGTATGTCTCGCATTGCTTGTTTCAGCGATCTTAGTTTTTCACATCCTTCTGATTCCGAGGTGGACCACTTTGCTGCTTGACAAAAGGTTTGAACTTATGGATGGTGTTTCATGAACGTATTGGAAATAGACGGGCTGCGTAAAATTTACAAGTCCCGGACGCACGCCTTGACGGGCCTGGCTCTCGAAGTGAAGGAGGGCGCGTTAATGGGGTTCTTGGGCCCAAATGGCGCCGGAAAGAGTACAACCATCAACATATTGGCGGGGCTGCTCAAGCCCGAATCAGGAGAGATTCGCTTTTTTGGCAAGAGCGTGACCAAATCCGACTACAGATATAAACGCAATGCCGGTTTTGTTCTTGATCAACCTGTCTACATAGAGAAATTAACGGCAAAAGAATATTTGACGTTCGTTGGTATGATGTATCGACTCGAAAGGCAAGAGATCGAAGAACGCTCAAATGATCTTATAGAATTCTTCGAATTGGAAGACAAGGGGCGTGATTTCATCGAAACCTATTCTGCAGGTATGAAGAAGAAACTCTCTCTTGCGGCTGCAGTCATCCATAGACCAAAGCTCTTGATCTTGGATGAACCACTTGAAGGGACCGACCCTGTGGCTGCCAGGCAGATCAAAGACATGCTTGGCGAAATGTCCCGTGGTGGAACCTCCATTCTTTTGAGTTCTCATAATCTTGACACTGTCGAAAAGCTCTGTGACGAGGTCGCAATTATCAATAAAGGCAAGTTGGTCTTCCAGTCCAGGACCGAAGATATTAGGAAGAAAATTAAAGATGAGGTGAGCCAGGAAACGTATCAGTCCCTGGAAGAGATCTTCATCGACGTTGTCTCGAAAGACGGCGAGCAAAAGGAAAAGAAGAAGTTGTCATGGCTCTGAAGCTGTCGAACCTTGTAAACGTTTTTGCAACTCCCACGGACGTCTTTGAAAATTTAAAAGAACAACCTCGGTGGGTCCTTGCCTTTGCGACAATATCAATGATCTCAATAGTTGTCGCGTGGTTCACGCTGCCGTTCTCAAACGAAATTGCCGGCCAAATGCTTTTGAGCAAGTTGAGTGCCCAGGAGGCCGGCAGAGCGCTGGCACTTTCGGAACGATTCGAGTACGTAGGATTGCTCCTTGTCCCGATTGTCGTGCTGATCAAATGGGGATTCCTTGCCGCCCTCCTTTATTTTACATGCATCCTTCTCGATGCGCCTCCGAAATTGAATTACAGAACGGTCTTTTCAATAGTGGCGTATTCAGAGATGATACTCCTCTTAATGAGCTTGGTGAACCTGCTTGTTTTATACATTAAAGGAACCGGATCCATACACCGCGCGACGGATTTGCAGGCCATCATCGGCCTGGATTTCTTGATGAAGAACAAAATGTCGAATCTCCCGCTTTTCATATTCCTGAACAGCATCAATGTCTTTACAATCTGGTATGTGACCACGCTGGCTATCGGCATTAGTGTCGTAACCGGCTTCCGAAAGATTAAATCCACTTTGATTGTCACAGGAGCCTGGCTTCTCGGCGTTGCTTTCCAGATGGTGATAAGCGCCGTATCGAGCGGCTCTCCTTTACATCCGATGAACTGACGGTCGCCATTTGCCCGGCGGAGATTCAAGACGGGATGCCATCGCCTTTGCGGCGAGAGTACTGCTCGGCGCCATATTCGCCGCCGCCGGAATATTGAAAGCCGCCTCAATGCACGGTTTCATTCTAACCGTCAATGCGTACAATATCCTGCCGATACGTCTCGTGCCCGCTTTCGCAGTTGCAGTCGTCTCATCAGAAATCTCTTTTGGGCTCTCCCTCGCCGCAGGCTTCTTCAGTAGACTCTCGGCCGCCGTGCTGTCATTTCTTTCTCTGATCTTCCTGCTCGCCGTGATAGTCGAGATCATACGAGGGAACAACGTTGCTTGCGGATGCTTCGGGTCCGTCGTCCGCGAAAATATTGGCCTCACCTCGGCCGCCATAGATCTAGTCTTGCTTTCCATTGGGATGCGGCTGTCGACGATAAGAACTCACAGGTGGAGTATCGACGAGTTGATCAAAACGAAGAGTCAAACTGGACTCGCGGACTGAGAAGGAGAACTTCTATGTATCGCATAAAATCACCTTATCTCAGAGAGTTTGTAAGAATTCCTATAACCACTGGGGATGTAATTGACCATCAACTTCTTGGTTAAGTGACCGATAGCAAAGGCCTCTTCTACCGATTGGGATCGGGGAGGTCAATAGCTACCCCTTTTGTCGCCAAACCTAACGCATGCGCTTGAGTGAGCCGGATGATGGCGGTGATTTGATTTAAGAAAGGAATTAGCAAGATGTACCGGATTAAATCCCCTTATCTGAGAGAGTTCGTTCGGTGGTTTGTTACGGTTTTTGTAACATACATTGCCTTGAAGCTTTTCATCAAATAACGTGCAAATCTCGGCGAGCTGTTACCTCAAGCCCCTTGTAGTAGTCTGAGCGAAAGAACGCGCGGCAGGCGGTGAGGATAGTTCAAGGATCGGACTGAGAAGTCCGAAGGACCGGCTGTCTATAGCACCTGGTTTATTAGCGACTCAAAGAGCTCCTGCTTGCCGCTCGTCTTCTTCGGCCCAGCGTTCCTCGAAACGTGCCGGTTAAACATACGGCGGAGGGTGAGCCGTTATCTCTCCCTTATCTCTCTAAGTATCTCAGAAATCTCCTTGCTGTTCAGGCCTAGGTCCACCCCCTTTACGTCAAGAGGCGACTTTTTCCCGTTGACGGGCCTCAGCTCGAAGACAGATCCATCCCGCCTCTTGATGAGGACGCTTCCTTCCTTCTTTGCCTTGTCCAGCAACTTGGCCAGTTTCTGCCTCGCCTCGCTATATGTGAATGTCTCCACTTCAAGTCCTCTCCACCAGATATAGCTGCCAATACACAGAAACGCGGAGGGAAAGGGACGAAAATCTCCTTGCGCCTCCGCGTCTCAGCGGTGAAAATTATGGCGGGCGGCTACAGCACCTGGTTTATGAACGACTCGAAGAGCTCCTGCTTGCCGCTTGTCTTCTTCGGCTCGCCGTTCTTCGATGCGTAAGCGTGCAGGTCCTCGAGCTTCATCTTCCCCTTCTCGAAATCGGCGCCCTTGCCGGAATCGAACGAGGCGTATCTCTGCTTGCGAAGCTTCACGTAGTCGGTCTCCTTCAGGACCTTGTCGGCCGTGATCAGCGCGCGGGCGAAGTTGTCCATGCCGGTGATATGCGCGATGAACATATCTTCGAGGTCGGTCGAATTCCTTCTGACTTTCGCGTCGAAGTTCGTGCCGCCCGTTGTGAAGCCGCCCATGTCGATGATGGTGAGGAGAGCTTCGGTAAGCTCATATATGTTCGTCGGGAACTGGTCGGTATCCCAGCCGTTCTGGTAGTCGCCGCGGTTCGCGTCGATGCTTCCGAGCAGGCCTGCGTTCGCTGCGAACTGCAGCTCGTGCTGGAACGTGTGCGATGCGAGAGTAGCGTGGTTAACTTCGATGTTCAGTTTGAAGTCTTTAGTCAGGTCGAACTGGCGCAGGAAACCTATCACGGTTGCGGCGTCGAAGTCATACTGATGCTTCATCGGCTCCATCGGCTTCGGCTCGATGAGGAACGGTCCCTTGAAGCCTTGCTTCCGCGCGTAATCCCTCGCCATACGAAGGAAAGTGGCGAAATGCTCGAGCTCGCGCCTCATGTCGGTATTGAGGAGCGACATGTATCCTTCGCGGCCGCCCCAGAAGACATAGTTCGCTCCGCCCAATGCTATCGTGGCATCGATGGCGTTCTTCAATTGCGCGCCCGCGTAGGCGACGACCGAAAAATCGGGGTTGGTGCCTGCGCCGTTCATGTAGCGGATGTTCGAGAAGAGATTTGAGGTTCCCCATAGAAGCTTCACGCCCGAGGCTTTTTGCTTCGCCTTTGCATAATCCACAATCTCGGCTAGCCTCTTCTCCGACTCGGCAACCGTCTCCCCTTCCTGCACGAGGTCGAAATCGTGGAAGCAGTAAAACGGAGCGCCCAGCTTCGTGATGAACTCGAAGGCGGCATCCATCTTCTCTTTCGCGCGGCCGATCGGGTTTTCATGCTTCAGCCAGGGAAGCTCGCGCGCACTCGGTCCGAACGGGTCGGCCCCGCTCTCGCCGAAAGAGTGCCAGTACGCTACTGCGAACCGGAAATGATCCTGCATCTTCTTGCCTGCGACAACCTTTTCCGGATCGTAATACTTGAAGGCAAGCGGATTTTTCGAATCTTTGCCCTCGAAATTTATCTTCCCGATCCCGGGAAAAAACTCCTTGTCTCCTGTCGTTACCTTCACTGCCATTTTCTCTTAACCCTTTGATTTTAGTTTTGAATTCAGTAAACCCAGCCAGTCCGAGTAGGCGGACAAATAAGTGTCTTGATTTGGCTTGTCCGGCTCCACTGTCATGATCTTCTTTAAATTCGTGAATGCTTCCTTGAAACTCTTATAGATACCCGCTCCCATTGCTGCCGCTCTCGCCGCACCTACCGAGCCGTCTGTGTCGTAAAGGCTTATCGTCGCACCGGAAAGTGTTGCCAGAGTCTTCGTGAACACCGGACTCAGGAACATGTTGGCATGTCCGGCGTTTATCTCAGCCGCTTTCATCTCGAGCTGTTCCATGATATCGATGCCGTACTTGAACGAGAACGCGACACCCTCGATGACGGCACGGACCGTCTCGGCTCTCCCGTGAATGTTGAAGTTCAAGCCCTCGAGCGATGCGCCCGGATCCTTGTTGACGAGCATCCTCTCCGCGCCGTTTCCGAAGTTGATGAAGCGAAGTCCCTTCGAGCCGACCGGAGACTCACCGGCAATCTCGTTTAACTCCGGGTATGAGACAGAATTGCCGGCAAGCCTTCGTATCCAGCTGTAAGAAATTCCGGTCCCGTTGATGCAAAGGAGTATTCCGAACCGGTTTTTCTCTTTCGAATGGTTCACATGAGCGAACGTGTTTACCCTCGTCTCGGGATCGTACTTGATCGCTTCACTGATCCCGTAGACTACACCCGATGTCCCCGCCGTCGAAGCGACCTGTCCCGGATCGAGCACGTTGAGGGAGAAAGCGTTGTTCGGTTGGTCGCCTGCGCGATAAGTGACTTTAGTCCCCGCTTTCAGTCCGAGCTCTGCGGCAGCGGCAGCGGTAAGTTCACCCTGATCGCCGAAAGTCGGCACGATATCCGATACGAGATTCTTTCCGATCTGGTATTGGGAAAGCACAGAGTCCGAGACCGTGTTGGAGACAAAGTCCCACAATATTCCCTCCGACAGTCCCGACATAGTAGTCCCGGCTTCGCCTGTCAACTTCATCGCGAGGTAATCTCCCGGGAGCATGAACTTATCGATCTTCGCGAAGAGCTCCGGCTCGTTCTCCTTCACCCATCTCAGTTTCGACGCGGTGAAGTTGCCAGGAGAGTTCAGCATCCGCTCGAGGCATTTCCTGTGACCTATCGAATCGAAAGCCTTCTCCCCGATCTCTACCGCCCTGCTGTCGCACCAGATGATCGAAGGTCTGAGCACGTTCTGCTTTTTGTCAACCACGACGAGCCCGTGCATCTGGTAGGAAATTCCGATTGCTTTGACGTCGGAAGGATTCACTCGTGATGAGGAAAGTATTTCGCGCGTCGCACTCTTCGCCGCGTCCCACCACATTGCGGGATCCTGTTCCGCCCATCCTGCCTTCGCAGCGGTAATTGGCATCTCGTTTTTCGGAAAGGTACTCTGCGCGACCGTCACCCCCTTCCCAGCATCGAAGAGCGCTGCTTTGATAGACGAGCTTCCTACATCAAATCCTAGTGTAAACATTCACAACCTTCTAATGGAGTTTTGCGGTCCGTTTTCAATAAGTTAAGAAAAAAAACCCAAGAATTGTGCAATAAATTTGAAAATTTGAACCGGTTTTTGTTTTAACAAATTAGGGGGATAACTTAAAAAAGCAAGTTGATTCAGGACACAACTAAAAAAGGGGGACCGGCTGAGTCCCCCTTTTGATGCGGTATGGATATGTCAAACGCCTATTTTTCACTCATAAACGGATACCTGTAATTCTTCGGCGGAACCAGGTTTTCCTTCGTGCTTCGGGGCGACATCCAGCGTACCATGTTGAGGAAGCTGCCGGCCTTGTCGTTCGTGCCGCTCGCGCGCGCACCGCCGAAAGGCTGCTGCCCGACGACAGCGCCGGTCGGCTTGTCGTTGATGTAGAAGTTGCCGGATGAATTCACGAGTATCTTGTTCGCGGTCGCCACAGCGTAACGGTCGTGCGCGAAGATTGCCCCCGTCAATGCGTAAGGCGAAGTCTCGTCGCAGAGGTGAAGAGTCTCTTCGTACTTGTCGTCGTCGAAAATGTAGACCGTCATGACAGGTCCAAAGATTTCCTCTTCCATCGTTTTGAAATGCGGGGTCTTCGCGAGTATCACGGTCGGCTCGATGAAGTAGCCCTTTGAGTCGTCGTAGTTGCCGCCGGACACGATCTCCGCGTCGCCCGACTTCTTCGCGAAATCGATGTAGCCGGTAATAGTTGCGAACGCGCCCTTGTCTATGACGGCGTTCATGAAGTTACTGAAGTCGCGCGGGTCGCCCATCCTGATGGTCTTTACTTCCCTGACAAGATAGTCCTTGAGATCGGCCCACATCGACTTAGGAATGTACGAGCGCGAGGCGGCGGAGCACTTCTGGCCCTGGTACTCGAACGCGCCGCGTATTATCGCAGCACCGAGCTCTTCGACATCCGCACTCTTGTGTGCGAATATGAAATCCTTTCCACCCGTTTCGCCGACAATTCTCGGATATGATTTGTAATTGGCGATGTTAGTACCGACGGTCTTCCACATATCCTGGAACACCGCCGTGCTGCCGGTAAAGTGGATCCCCGCAAGATGGGGAGATGTCATCGCGGGGCGCCCAACCGCTCCGCCGGGACCGGGAACGAAGTTGATGACGCCGGGAGGAACTCCCGCCTCCTGGAGCAGCTTCATTATATGATACGCCGAATAAACGGCGCTGGATGCCGGCTTATCGAGAACCACATTGCCGACCATCGCCGGTGCCGTCGGCAGATTGCCTGCTATCGACGTGAAGTTGAAAGGCGAGACCGCAAAAACAAAACCTTCGAGTGGGCGGTACTCCATCTTGTTGCGGACGTCCATCGGAGAATGCGGAGGCTGCTGCTCGAAGAGTTGCATCGCGTAGTATGCGTTGAACCTGAAGAAGTCGGTCAGCTCCGCCGCAGAATCGATCTCGGCTTGAAAGGCGTTCTTGCTTTGACCGAGCATCGTCGACGCGTTCAAAGTATCCCGCCACGGTCCTGAGAGAAGTGCCGCGGCTTTCATGAATATAGACAGGCGTTCTTCCCAGTCGAGAGCCGCCCATGCCGTCCGCGCGGCAAGCGCCGCCTTGATAGCCATCTCGACTTCCTTTTCACCCGCCTGGTGGTAAGTAGCGATCACGGTTTTGTGATCGTGAGGGAGAACGCACTTTCCGAGTTTGCCCGTCTTGATTTCTTCGCCCCCGATTATCAGCGGTATCTCGATTTGCTTGCTCTGCATCTCTTCGAGTTTTGCTTTCAGAGATGCGCGCTCCGGTGAACCGGGAAGATAGCTTTTTGTCGGCTCGTTCGGCGGAAGCGGTATTTCGTACTTTGCGTTTGGCATTTCTGATTGTCTCCTTGTGGGTTTTCTAAACAAAGCCGAAGTGAAACTCTAAATCCTAAATTCGAAATCCTAAACAATGTTCAAAACCTCTAAATCCCCAAAGAGCAACTCCGGTATTTTAGATTTTAGAATTTCAGTTTTAGAGTTTGTTTAGGATTTAGAGTCTCGAATTTAGAATTTGCCTCCTCGGTATTTCTTAAGAATTCTTCTCTATTGCAGCCTGAAGTGCTTCAAGACACAATTTAATATTCTTCTCGTTCGAAGTGTATCCCATCAGGCCGATCCTCCATATTTTTCCGGCGAGCTGGCCGAGTCCCGCGCCTACCTCGATATTGAACTTGTTCAACAAATGATCCCGCACCGCCGCTTCGTTCACTCCGTCGGGGACGCTGACTATTACAAGTTCCGGCAGACTGGACTCACCCGATACAAAAGTCTTCAGGCCGATCTTATCAAGCCCGGCGCGGAACATTTCGGAGTTTTTCACGTGACGCGCCCATGCTTTTTCAAGACCCTCTTCCTGCACGAGAAGGAGAGCTTCATGCAGGCCGTAAAGCGCGTTGATCGGCGCGGTATGATGGTACGTCCGCTTCGCACCGCTCCAGTAACTCACCACGAGGCTGATGTCCATGAACCAGCTGCTGACTTTGCTTTTTCTTTTCTTCACAAAATCAACCGCCCGGTCATTGAACGTGATCGGGGAAAGGCCCGGCGGGCACGACAGGCACTTCTGGCTCCCGGAATAAACGACATCGAGCTCCCAGTCGTCGACCCTGACCGGAATTCCGCCGAGCGAAGTGACGGTGTCGGCAATCGTGAGACAGCCGTACTTGTGCGCGACTTTGGACAGGGCCGCAATGTCTGACCGGGCACCTGTCGAAGTCTCGGCGTGAACGAAAGCGACAACTTTCACATCTTTGTTTTTGGACAGCGTGTCCTCAAGTTTAGCCGGATCGATCGGCCGTCCCCATGGCGCATCGACGACGACCGGTACGCCGCCGTAACGCTCCACCATCTCTCTAATGCGTCCGCCGAAAGCGCCGTTCACGCAAACCGCGACCTTCATGCCTGGTTCGACCATATTAACGACGGCGGTCTCCATCCCGAGCGAGCCCGGTCCGGAAATCGGGAAAGTGACGTCGTTCTTCGTAAGAAACGTGTCTCGCAGGAGTGTTTTGAGTTCGTCCATCATCCTGATGAATTCTGGATCGAGGTGTCCCACGGTGGGCCGCGCCATCGCTCCGAGAACTCGCGGATGAACGTTGGAAGGTCCGGGACCCATAAGGATCCTGTCGGGCGGATGAAAGGAATTGATTTTCATTTGAATCTCCTGGATGTTGGAAAGCTCCAAACACCAACTTCCAAGTTCCAAGCAAGAACTAAGCTCAAAAGACAAAATCCCAGGGATAAGTGCCGGAAATAAGCCTTTTGATTTGACATTTGTGTTTTAGCTCTTGTTTGGAGCTTGATGTTTGGAACTTGGAGCTTATATGATATAGTCATTTCAGTATTTCAGCAGTCTTCAGAATCTTTTTCATGTTGTCCCGTTCCGTTTCGCCGAGCGGTTCAAGCGGGCTTCTCGGCTCGCCACCGAAATAGCTGAGCATGTCCATGGCGACCTTCAACCCGGGGACTCCGTACCTGGAGGTCACAGCCTTGTTGACCGGAATCAACTTTTTCTGCAGAGCCGACGCCTCCGCGTGCTTTCCGGCATCGTGCAGCCGCTGAAGCTCCACGCATTCCTCAGGTGCGATGTTCGCCAGCGCGAGTATGCCTCCGGTCGCACCCGATGCGAGCCCGGGATACAGCACGGACGCGGTCCCGACAAGGACTGAGAATTCTTTAGGAACAGAAGCGATAATCTCGGCAGTCTGCGCCGCGTTTTCCGAGCTGTTCTTCAGTCCGACAATGTTACCGTGATTGGCAAGTTCGGATACTGCATCCGCCTGGATATCGACGCCGGTAAACTTCGGCACGTTATATATGACAAGCGGAATTTTTATCCCGTCGGCGACTTCAGTGAAATACCTCACGAATGCGGCACCGTTCATCTGACCTTTGTAGAAAGACGGAGTCAGAACGAGCGCATAATCGGCACCGCGGTCCGCCGCATCATCAGACAACGCGACGGTCTCCCTGATCGAGTCCGATCCTGTTCCGGCAAGGAGCAGCATCCCGGGCGAAAGGTATTTCTTCGCCGTCTCGACCAATTTCAGCTTCTCTTCCCGCGTCAGGTACGCGCTCTCACCGTTTGAACCCATGACCACGTAGCCGCGAAGCCCGGTCTTGTTCCAGCGCTGGATGTTGTCCGCGAGTTTATCGTAAGCCACCTCGCCTTTAATGAAAGGGGTGGTAACGGGAGGCATTATACCTTTAATCATCGTTTGATTTCCTTACGTCAATAGGACGAAGTTCTAAATTCTAAATCCTAAACTCTAAACAATGCCGAAAACTCAAAATCACAATTGCCGTGTTCGATAGTTTCGAGTTTTGGTAATTTAAATTTGTTTGGGATTTGGAGTTTCGAATTTAGTATTTAACCAATCCTCGCTGATAAGCAAAATGTCACTCACTTAGAAAAGACATTCCTGATCACAAATCCCACATTGGCCGGTCTTTCGGCGAGACGGCGGACGTACCACTTGTACCACGCCTTGCCGTAGCTGATGAGGACACGAACATTGTAGCCTTCGCCTGCAAGCCTCTTCTGCTCATTTGCCTTGATCCCGTAGAGCATCTGCAGCTCGACATTCTCTTTCGGCACGCCCAGGTCGCCGGCTACTTTCATGATCTTGCCGAGCAGATCGGTGTCATGGGTCCCGAACGCCGCTCTCGCACCGTGATCGCGTATCGCCTTCAGGAGAATCGTCGAGAGCTCGAAGTAGTTCTTGTCCACATCCTCCTTGTCAGGGAACGCGATGTCAGCCGGTTCGTTGTACGCCCCTTTCACGAGACGGATCATAGGTGAGCCGCCTATGAGACTTTCGACATCCTTCTTCGTTCGCCGAAGATACGATTGCAGGCAGACACCCGCGTTCGAATAGTCCTTCCTTGCTTTCCGGTACAGATCGAGAGTTGCGTCCACATAGTTGCTCCGCTCCATGTCTATCCAAACCACATTGTTAAGCTCCTTTGCCTTGATCGCGAGAGCCTTGAAGTTTTCATAGGCATGGTCGGCTGAAAGATCGAGCCCGAGCTGGGTGAGCTTCACTGACACTTCGATGTCCAGTTTCTCTCTCGCGATACGTTCCAGCAGAGCGATGTAATGATCGCGAACCTTTACGGCTTCTGAGAGGTCGGTAATGCTTTCACCGAGAAAAGTAAAGACAGTGGGGATGCCATTACCCTGGAAAGTTCTCGCAGCCCCGACGGCGTCGTCAAGCTCCTCCCCCGGCATGAACCTATTCAGCGCGCTGCGGACAAACCGGTAGTTGGGAACATGTTTGAGCAGATATTGATTTTCCGAAGCCCACAGAAGGATGTTCCGTGATAGTCCCATTCGTGCTCCTCTTTTCTTGAATCGTTAACGGAATCCGCGGCGACCATGTTTCGCATCGTCCGCCCGTTTCCTGCGAATCGCAATTGAAAAAGGATGAAACCGAAAAACATCGGAACCTGAAATACCGGCTCAGGCAGTAGAATTTAATATTTCGTCCCTAAACTTCCGACCGTATGGGACCTTCTTCAATTCAGCAAGAATCGGGTTTCCCCGAATCCATGCCGCCGGTTAATTTACACAAGGAGGAAACGATGAGTGATTACGAGCGCGTAGCGAAAGCTATTTCATACATCAGGGAACATTACAGGGAGCAGCCCGACCTTGAACGAATCGCAAGAGAAATCCATCTCAGCCCTTATCATTTCCAGCGGCTCTTCAGGAAATGGGCCGGGGTAAGCCCCAAGAAGTTCCTCGAATACACCAGCATCGAGCGTGCGAAGGTGCTGCTGAAGGAACAGGCTTCTTTGTCGGAGGCCGGTTTCGAGGCCGGACTCTCCGGAACCGGCCGACTTCACGATCTCTTCATCAAGATAGAAGGAATGACGCCGGGTGAATTCAAGAACGGAGGCGAAAACCTTCATATCAATTACAGTTTTTCAGCCACGCCTTTCGGAGATATAATCTCGGCATCCACCGCCAAAGGGATTTGTCACCTGATGTTTGCGGACAACGAGAGACGCGCCCTCCGTCGGTTGAGGGAGAGATTCCCGAACGCGGTAATCGAAGAGAAACGCGATCCGGTTCAACGCGCGGCCACGGGAATATTCGAGGACGATTGGAGCGACCTTTCGAAGATCAGGCTTCATCTGAAAGGCACACCGTTCCAGATAAAGGTGTGGGAGGCGCTGTTGAAGGTGCCGTTCGGACGAATCTCATCATACACAGAAATTGCCGACTCGATCGGCCGACCAACTGCATTACGAGCCGTCGGTGCAGCGATCGGAAGAAACCCTGTCGCCTACCTGATCCCTTGCCACAGAATCATCCGGTCCACGGGTATCCTTGGAGAATACCATTGGGGAGACGAGCGGAAGGCTGCGATCATCGGATGGGAGGCGGCCAAGTTGGAGTCCGGCCTCGGCCCGGACGATACCTTGTGAAGTCGGTTAAGCTGATATGAAGGGACAACTCGGGCGGAACAACAGCACATCTTCGCCGGCGTGAATCCTAATCACGCCGGCGAGCATTGCAGAATGGTGTTACTTCGTCAGCATGAGTTTCTTTGTCGCCGAGTACGTGCCCGCAACGAGACGGTACAAATACATCCCGCTCGGCAACCCGGCAGCGTCGAACCTTACGCGGTATTTACCGGGCTGCTTTACCTCATTCACGAGTGTCCTCACCTCTCTGCCCAGGGCATCGTAAACCCGCAGCGTGACATGGGAAGTCGCCGGTATTTCAAAACTGACGGACGTAGTCGGATTGAACGGGTTGGGATAATTCTGTCCGAGCGAAAATGTCGCGGGGGTTGGACGCCGGTGAGTGACGGCGGTAGGAGTATTGACGACATATGTAATCGTTATCGAGCCCGCATCCACCGTCTCTGAATTCTCGCTGACCCCGTCCACTTCGACTCTTTGCCCTTCGCGGGTCATGAACTCGAAATAGTAGCTTGTATCGACAGACACCAACGTGGAACCGGAGTAATAGTAATTAATGTCGGTGGATTTCATTCTCAGTGCCTGGAACGATCCTCTCGGGAGGTTCAATGTCCCGAAGGCATCGCAGGCTTTAATGACCTTTTCGATCTTCGTCATCCCGCCCGCTTCCTCCGTCGTATCAAGCGACGAGATTCTGCTCTGGCCCAGCTTCCAGGGAAGAACGTCCATTATATCCGATGAGTGATCGACAAGAGATGTGTCCACCGGCAGCCCGTTGTGAGTCCCGAACAGGTGTTCCGCGCCTCCCAACGTGTAGAGAGTGTCGTTCGACACTCTAACGAACCGGAAGACTTCCCTGGTCCCGCCGGTCAAACCGCTGATGGTTTTCTGCACATAAGTGGCTCCAGGGAAATTGGCGGAGTATGCACAAGATGAAAGAGACACATTGTCGCTCCTGGAAGAATCTGTGAAGGTCATGGCGGGCACGGTCCACGTTTGAGCTGCCGAAGTTGAAGGGACGCCGACGTAGATTCCCTTTGCGCCTCCGCTATTCTCATAAAGCATCCAGGACTTTCCTACACCGAAGTAATTTTCAAGATCGTTATTCCCTATCGTAATCTGCGAGAGTGCTGCCTTTGGGGATCCGGCCAACATACCTGCGCAGACGGCGAGGACAAGGGAGAGTTTCATAATTTTCATTGCAATTTCCTTGTTTCGTTTGGTCTATTTACGGCGCCGATGACGCCCGAGAGAAGAATGCCCTCCAGGCATCATGGCACACGCCATCAGATTATTATTCCCACACCGAGGCTTGCCGTGCTGTACTTCGCGAAAGAGTAGTCCGCGCTCAAATCTATGAACAGGAGTTTTATGGACAGCCCCGCGGTGAGCCTCGTCGAATTCTCTCCCTTAAGATCGAACGATACCGGCGTAGTGATCGGCCGGCCATCCGGTCCGGTTGTCTCAAAATTGTAAGAAACGGTCATCTTCGAAGTCTCCAAAGATAGGCCGACGTATGGGGTGACGTTGACAGCGCCCGGGCCGAACCTTTTGCTGGCGAAGATTCCAAAATCGCTGGCAGTGCTCTTGAATATCGAACCGACTTTCAGAGTCTGAGTGAAGAAGGATGCCGAGAGATCGACCGGAAGTGCGGTGTTGAACCAAATCGCGGGGTTGTGCTGCAAGCCAAAACCGAAGTAGGAGAGTCTTCCCAGCTTGCTGTCGAGAGCGACGCTCGGAAGGAACCTGAACGCGAGCGAAGTTCCGAACACCGTTCCGAGTGTAATCTGAGGCGCGCCCATCGGAAGAGCCGGAAGGTTTTCGAGATAGCCGGAAACGCCCGTATTTATCACGATTGGGTTGACAGTCACGCTCTGCTGCCGGCCCTGATAGTTCACCGTCGCGGTTCCGCCGGAGAAGCTGACACTTATTGAATCTGTTTTGGTGCCGACGATTGTCGGACCGGAGATCGAGACCGTGAACGGGATGTTCATTATCTGCTGTCTCACTGAATCCCTGAACGCCCCGGTGTAGCTCGCCGGCAGGATACGGTCGGCAGAATTATAGTCGAAGTTGTAAGGCGCACTCACATTGAAGCTCTTATTCGGATTGGTGAAGAATGACCCCATCGCGACAACCCCTATCTCGAGATCGAACGAAAGTTTGACAGCGGAAGGCGTCCGGTGAACCCACCCGGAATTCAAATCGGCGCCGAAACCGGAAACGATAGGTGCCACGTATCCCTTTGCCGCAGACGAAGCGAGCTTCCCTAACGTTGATTGAAGATCACTGCTTCCCGTGTTGTCCTGCGCAAAGACACGCCCGCCGGAAAGAGTCATCAATAACAATGACATCAGTAACACTTTTGTTAACCGCTTAGACATATCAGCCCTCTTTTTGACTTATTGGTTTGTTGGGATCAGTTCATCCCTGACTCTGGATTTGACACTCTCCGTGAAATACGAACCCTGATTTAAGACCGGGGGAAGCTCTCAGGAAATCATGCCAACCGTGTTTCCAGACCCTCTGACGCTTTTGGCCGGCTGGTTTCCCGCGTCAAAGTGCAGGTCGGCGGCCGAAGCTTCAATAGCATCTTTGTGTGATTTTATGGGGCGGGAAGAAGCTGCTATTTTTTCAGGAACTTGACGACGGCTTCCGTGCGGGACCGGACATGGAGCTTGTCATATATATTCCTGATGTGGCTCCGGACTGTATCGAGACTTATGCTGAGTGTTTCCGATATTTCTTTGTACCTGTATCCGCTCGCGAGAAGGTCGAGTATTTCGGCTTCTCTCCTCGAAAGTAACCGATCGCCGCCCTGGACCGCCGGTGGAGTTCTAAATGATTCGACAACCATCCTTGCAATGTGGCTCGTCATGGGCGCACCGCCTTCGTGGACCTCTCGGATCGCGTCAAGAAGTCTCGATGGAGCGGTCCTCTTCAACATGTAGCCGCTTGCTCCCGCCTTCAACGATTCGAAGATTTTCTCGCTGTCTTCGTAAACCGTGAGCATGAGAATCTGTATTGCCGGTTCGATCTCCTTCAATTTCCTGGTACACTCGATCCCGTCGGTGTCGGCAAGATTCAGATTGATATCCATCAATACCACGTCCACATTGCACTTCGGGACTTCGACGATGGCTTTCCTGGGACTTGAGAAGCCCCCCACGCAGTCGAACCCGTCGGCATCGTTCAGCAAGTTGGTTAGACTCTCTCTAATCTCAACATTGTCTTCGACCAGCGCGACCCTGATAGGCATTTGTAACAAGCTGTCTCTCGAGACAATGTGGTTCAATAGCACAAAGATGCTATCCTTTCCAGGAATTCGCCTTGAATTCCACGGCTATCTCTGTTCCCGAAGGTTCTGCCTGTCGAATCTGCAGACCTCCGCCGATCTTTTCAATTCTTTCCGCCATGTTCTTCAGCCCGTTTCCCAACCCGTTTTTCGCGCGGTGATCGATCCCGACGCCGTTGTCGGAGACTACGATTCTTATCAGGCCTTTCATCACATCGAGTCTTAGACGGACGGTCTCTGCCCGTGAATGCTTCAAGACGTTCGACAGGGACTCCTTGACTACGAGGAACACGTTATGCCGGAGGTCTGAAGCGAGCACCATGTCGGGAATCTCGGCCGGGAATTCGAAACGCGGGGCAACCGGCGTCGAATCGAAGAGTTCTGCGGCATATTCGGTTATATATGCCCAGAGATTTTTCAGATTATCGTTGCGCGGATTAACCGCCCACACGATCTCGTCCATTTTCTTCACGGCTTCTTCGGCTGTGGTCGAAATCTTTTCCATGGACCGCGTCCCGTCCGCCGAAGATTTGCAGGCGGCCGTGCTCAGGAAAAGAATCTTGGTTAACATAGACCCGACATCGTCATGCAAGTCTTTCGAAATTCTGCTGCGTTCCCGTTCCAGCGCGTGTTCATGCTCCATGCGACGAAGCTGAAGCTTGATCCGGCGCACTTCAACGTGCTTAATGATCCAGGCAATGACACTCAGGGCGAAGAAAAGCATCATTCCCCTGAACCACCACGTCATCCAAAACGGTGCAGCTATCGTAAATGTGACCTTCGCTCCCTGAGGATTCCATAATCCGTCGTCGTTTGCGCCCGTTACGCGAAAAGTATAGGTGCCCGGGGACAGCCCGAGATATGTAACTCGCGTCCGGTGTTTCTCCTCCGTCCATCCTCTATCGTAACCGTCCAGCCGATAACGGTAAGTATTGCGGTTGACGTTGCGGTAGCTCAGGGCCGCAAAATCGAACTCCATTTTCTTAGTACCGTAAGGGAAGGCCGGGTGCTCAGACAGGGAGACTTCATGATCCTGCGCGATCACCCGCTCGATCACCACCGGCGGGACGACATCGTTCGCGGGAATATCGTTGGGATTGACCTCGACGACTCCCTTCACTGTTGCGAACCACAGCTGCCCGTCAGCAGTGCGGCATCCTCCTTCAGGAAATGTCCCGTTCCCTTCCGCGCTGCGCATCCCGTCGGATTCGTCGTACACCCGGACGGCCACGCTGGAAACTCTGCCTGCATCGAACCCATCGAGGTCGCGCTTCGAAACCAGAAAGACACCTTTGTTGCTGCTCATCCACAGCCGGCTCGAATCGTCCTCGAGAACGACATGAATGATGCCTGACAATTCTCTGCTTGCTTTTCCGTATGACCTGAACCGATTTCCTTTCAATCTGCCAAGCCCGCCGTCGGTAGCAAGCCAGAGACTTCCTTCGGCGTCCATGTACATGGATCGTATCCAATCGTTCGGAAGGCCGTCCTTCGTCGTGTAGTTTCTGAAAGATTTTCCGTCAAAGACCGACAAGCCTTCCTGTGTTCCGACATACAGGATATTCTGGTCGTCGACAAGCAGTGAGCGCACGTCGTTGCCGACCAGTCCATCCGACATTTCGAAGTGTTCGCGCACCCCGTTCTCAAACCTGTAGAGCCCCTCTCCCTGCCCGCCCGCCCAGAAGACGTTTCGACGATCGACTTGTGTCACGAGAAGATTGGGATTGCCAAACATCGTGTCTTTCTTCATTCTCCCGTCGTGCGTAAGGATCGCAGTACCCGAAAAGAAAATGTTACCGCTGCCGTCTTCAGCGGCACACGTGTACTTCCCAACCGGCGCGTTGGAGACGGGCGCAGCTGCCGGGTTCCGGGACCGCCCCGCGTCGATGGAATAGAGAGAATGATCGAGCGCTCCTACCCAGACATTTTCCTTGCTGTCCGCGAAGAGCATTTCAATATTCTCATGAATCAGCCCTTCGGGTTTCCCGATGGTAGCGAACGGCGCGTCACGGAGACGGTTAAGGCCTCCACCGTCCGCGCCGATCCAGAGCGAGCCTTCGCGATCCTGGAACAGTGCCTGGATGTACTGGCTCGTAAGCCCATCACGAACCGTCATCAATTCCGCGCGATTCCCATAATTTCGGACGAGCTTCCCGACCGGCATTCCGACCCAGACGGCCCCGTTCTTGTCTTCGAATATCCGTACGAAAGGGCCCGCGTATTCTGAAGGGAAGTGAAGGTTCAGGGGTGGCGCGACCCTCAGGCTGTCTCCGACAATATGCACGAGCCGAAGAGTGCCGTCTTTCGCGGCGCCGGCGGCCCAGATTCCCTCGACAGCCCCCGGACCGATTGTCACGACTTTCCTGAAGGCGGTGATTCCAGGCAACCTCCTGAAGACACCTTCCTGGTACACATAAATATCCCCTTCACACAGGCACCACAACTTCCCGCCGCGATCCACCGTGATGGCACGCCACGCGTAGTTCGGATTTGCCGATCTCCTCCACGGGCGATAATTCTCAAAAGTCTTGTGATTGAATCTTGTAATTTCTTCCCGATCGGTCAGGAACCAAATGTTGTCCATCGAGTCGCAGGCCATCTCGTTGACGGCGAAAAACATGCTTTCGAGTCCGTCACCCCTGGTGTATGTCCTGAAAGAATCGTGGGCGCCGAACGCCCCTGGAATCATTTCGGTGAGCCCCCCGCCGTAAGTCCCTATCCATAAATGTCCCTCATGGTCTTCGGTGAGAGACATGATCCTGTTGCTGAGAAGCTCAGGCGTGTTGTTCCTGTCATACACCTTGAACGTAAACCCGTCGAATCTCGCGAGCCCTTCATAAGTCCCCAGCCACAGATAGCCGTCGCGAGTCTGGCAGATGGCCTGGACGGAATTCTGCGGCAGACCGTCCTTGCCCTCCCATGAATCGTGGATGTACTGCGTCAGCCGTTTCCCGGGATTAAGGCCCTGGCCGACTGCGATCTCAATACGACACGCCAGGTTTACCACCAGCAATATTATCGCCCACAGCACCGTTCGTGCCCGCATTGCCCTTCTGCTGCCCGACATGTCAAAACTTACGAAATGACAAAAATCTATCCAAGGGATTTGAGGAAGCCCCTTCGCTGCAAACGACAAGCATCGCATCCCTCACCTTGTCACCGAAGCAATTTGAATCCATGCCGTTGTCCGGGCGCTGGCATTTGAATGGGAGGGAGATTCGTGACTATTTTTAGTCATGGAAGAGACCGCCGTTTAGCGAATACAGGAAAGGATACGTTGGAAATGTACGTTCCGAGATTTTTCGAGACAAAGGACTGGCCGGAGACAGCGCGGTTCATAAAGGAGAACCCGCTCGCGTCGCTCGTCAGCCGGGGAAACGAGTACCCGGTCGCGACCCATTGTCCGCTGGAATTGGAAGAGAACGCGCACGGTGAAACGGTTTTGTCCGGCCACGTCGCAAAAGCAAACGCACAATGGAAACTTTTCGAATCACAGCCGGAAGTCCTGGCGATTTTCCTTTCACCGGTCCAGCATTATATTTCATCTTCATGGTACAATCATCCGAACGTTCCCACCTGGAACTACATGAGCGTTCATGTCTACGGCCGCCTGAGGGTCGTCGAAGGGGAGCGTTTGCGTAACTCTCTCGAGAAGATGACACGTCTCCATGAGCGGGTCTCTTCACATCCGCTGACACAGGGTGTCCTGCAAAGCGAAATCGAGAAACAGATAGGGGGAATTGTCGGATTCGAAATAGATATCGAGAAGGTCGAGGCCTCCTGGAAGATGAGCCAGAACAGGGATGATGAAGATTACAGGAATATCATAGCGGAGCTCGAGAAGCTGGAAAATTACAACGCAAAGATGGTGGCAGCAAAGATGTCGCAAATAAGGAAGGTAAAATAGATCAGACACCCATGACACTGACTGAAACGATAGGTTACCTGGCCGCGGTACTGACCACGGCCGCATACATTCCCCAATTCCTGAAGGTATGGAAGACGCGCTCGGCTAAAGACATAAGCCTTAGAATGTACCTGATGATGTGCTCGGGAGTTTTCCTGTGGCTTGTCTTCGGTGTCCGGCTCAGATCGCTGCCTATCATCCTTGCGAATGGAATTACCTTCATTCTCACGGTAGCAATACTGGGAATGAAAATAAGACACAAGTGAACCGTCTCCCCGCAGCAATCGGCTAAAACCAGATGAAGAAAGAAATGAAGGATTATCACAAACTCCTTTCCGATGAGGTCTCTCTCGACCCGATCGACTGGGAAGCGATGCGCAGGCTCGGTCATAGAATGGTCGACGACATGATGGACCGTCTGCAAAAGGTCCGACACGAACCCTCCTGGCGAAAAATTCCCGACGAGACAAAAGAATTCCTGAAAACGAACATTCCGCAATCGCCGCAGGAGATCGAGAAGATCTATGGCGAATTCAGGCGACACATCCTTCCCTATCCGAGCGGGAACATCCATCCGCGTTTCTGGGCTTGGGTGCAGGGAACGGGAACACCGTTCGGGATGCTCGCAGAGATGCTGGCGGCTGCGATGAACCCGAACACGGCGCTGGGCGAACACGCAGCGATGTACGTCGAGCAGCAAGTCCTGAACTGGTGCAAAGAGATGATGAATTATCCGCAATCATCTTCCGGCATTCTAGTCAGCGGCGGTTCCATGGCAAACATCACCGCGCTCATGGTGGCGAGAAATCATCAAACCGGAAAGAACATCCGAAAAGATGGCGTTCGGGCGGTGAAGGGCAACCTCACTCTCTATTGTTCAACCGAGACTCATAGCTGCGTCGAAAAGGCCGTGGAGGTCATGGGCATCGGATCGAATTCATTGAGAAAGATTTCAGTCGACGAAAACTACCGGATAAATACAGATGAGCTGAAACGGGCCATCGAATCGGATCTCGCATCCGGCAATTCACCATTCTGCGTGATAGGAAACGCCGGAACCGTGAACACAGGCGCGATAGATCCGCTCGAAGAGCTTCTCTCTGTTGCCAGGAAACACGGATTGTGGTTTCACATCGACGGGGCGTTCGGAGCCCTGGCTAAGATGGTCCCGGAATACGCGAACAGACTGAGCGCGATTGAAGAAGCCGACAGCGTGGCTTTCGACCTCCACAAGTGGATGTACATGCCGTTCGAGGTCGGATGTGTGCTGATTAGAGATGCGACTGCACATAGAGACGCTTTTTCGAGCGAGCCGAACTACCTGATGAACCATGAAAGAGGACTCGCCGCCGGTCCCGACCCTATGGGAAATTACGGACTCGAGCTGTCGCGGGGATTCAAGGCACTCAAGGTGTGGATGTCCCTGAAAGAGCACGGCATTCAGAAATATGCCGCTGCCATACGTCAGAACATTGCCCAGGCTTTCTATCTGGGAAAACTCATTGAACGGGAAGAGCGTCTCGAACTACTGACGCCTGTAAGCATGAACGTGGTTTGCTTCAGATATAGAAGGAAGGATTTCTCAGACGAACGCCTCAACAGCCTGAACAAAGAGATCGTGATGTCTCTTCAAGAGGCCGGAATCGCTTCACCCTCTTCGACAATACTCGGAGGTAAATACGCGATACGTGTCGCCAACACGAACCACAGGAGCAGGAAGGAGGATTTCGACGAGTTCGTCAGGGAAACGGTAAGAATCGGAGACCGACTGCAGGCTTAAGGCCCTTCCCAAAACGTGTGGGTATCTCCCGCGGGATCGCCCGTCAACAAGCCTAGTATCTCATTTTGATGGTCACCGGAATCGAATCCCGGTCGCAAACAAATTTCGCCTGATCGAAATCCGGTGCTCCCATAAAGCCCGTGGCGTCGTTCGAAAAGCCGTATCCTTCTTTCGGTATTCCGAACATTCCCTTGTCCATCTTCATGTTCAGGTTCTCATCGTGAAACACCGCGATAGCGTATGTTCCGAATGGGACACGCCTGAAGAAGACCTTAGACATCCCCGCTTTCGATCGCCCCTCCGCGGTACGAAAGACTTTAGAAGAATCGCCGAGAAAAGTATCCCTGGAATTGTAAAGGGCGACTTCGACCGCACCACGGTCGTTTCTAAGATGGATTATGTTGACACAGATATCGCATGAGTCCATCTGAGCCGGTAAGGGTGTGGGCAGAGAGAGTGCGCACACGGCTGCGAAAACGGCCACGGATTTTACGGTGTGTTCCGAGAGGGATGCCACAGTGGAACCGGGATGGATTAGCTCGCTATTTCAACAGCCCGCTGAGCGCAGAACCAAGATAGTACGGCCAGATTATGATCGCCAATACTCCCTGCCAAAACAACAGCTTGAGGAATCCGATTGTAAACAGCCAACCGATTACCCAGATAATTCCGAAGCTGGAATTTTCGACTTTGATCTTTTCCATGACAAATCCTCCTGACGGTTTTCCCGGCTGGAGAAGAATCCGGGATGGCGGATCGCCTTGAACCGCGGATTTCGTCACAGCCGCCTGACTTGGCTAAATTATCCGCATCTTCGTTCAAATGCAATCGTTCCCGGGTCCGAACAGGGAGCGCGCGCAAGTAGACGCCTCCCCGCGGTCCGGTCGCGTGTCTTTAAACGAACTCCCTGGCGATCCGTGATAACCCATCCGCGAGATCCTCGTTCACTGAAAAAACTGCCGCCATGTAAATTAAATCCCGGTAGCGAGGTGCGACATCACAAATATGATTGCTATCTGCATGGCACCCTGGATTGCCACGGTACGGAAATAGCTCTTCATCAGCCTCTGTATCTTCTCGCCGTCCGGTCTTTCCTTCCTCATCTCGAAATACACCCTGAGGTTCGTCGGGAGAAGGATGCCGAGACCTTGTATCGTCAGCACTGCAAGAATGAAATATACCGCGATCATCCACCAGTACTGCGGATAGCCGACATTGAGATAACCCATCATGGACGCGAGATAGAATCCCGCCGTCGGAGTGATGATCGCGAGCGTCGGCATGTAGAAAATCATCTTCGGCATCAGGCGCAGGATCATGCCCCTGCGTGCCTGCAAGTCGAGCCTTCGCATTATTGGACCGATCACGAACCCCATGAACAAATCCGTGCCCGTCCAAAGAAGGCCTGCAAGCACGTGTACGAAATTCAGCAGACGGAAATCTCTTATGAGAATTACCACTACCATGATGCCGATCGCAATCAGCGCCCAAATAATGTTTCGCCATTTTATTTCCGGTATGTCGGCGGGTTGATTCACGGGTATAGCTGCATCGCTCATTGTTCCTCCTCCTGTGCTGTGATCTATGAAATACTACGAAGAATGATTTCGTCCTGCAAGAAAAGCTGCCGTCATGGCCCCGACTGCTGCTTTGCGGAAATGTAATGTGCGCCGGACGGCGTTTGGGGAGAGCCCGAAAAACCGAACGGGTAGTCCGGAGAGAATTCCGGACTACCCGGCAAGCCCTGTTACGGCGCTTGAACTACTGTGATCTCGTAAGGCTGCAGTGTCAACGAGACGTTGCTGAAAACCGGCCCGTGAAAATGAGGGTAGCCGGGGAAATGCGCGAAGGAAGAATCGACAGTCGCCTTCACCTGCTCGTTGCGGACAAGTTCTTTCCATCCTTGAGTCTGAATCGTCGTGTCGAATCTCAGGGAGACCGGCTCTATCCTGTTGCTCATGTTGTACAGGACATACTGCTTTTCGCCGAAAAGGTACATAGCTATATGTCCGGACCCATCGAGCTGCACGCCGAGCTCCTTCTCGAAAGGCTGACGGATGGCGTCCAGAACTGGCACCGGGAGCCGGAGAAGATCGTAGAAATTGCTCGGCATGTTGAGTATGAAAATCGTACCGTTGAGGTAGTGCACCCGCATGAGCACGGGGAAATCGAAATCCTCCCGTGACAGCGTGACGTCGCGTGTCTCCGGCCAGGTGGTCACCTCGATGCCGGGGAAAGTGAATTTCCTGTCCGCCTTGACAGTTGTTTCGCGGTATCCCTGGAGCAACCCGAACGTCGAGCCGCTCACCTGGCCGCTGTATGGAAGGAGACTGAGGACATTCTTGAACTCCGTTCCCTCTTCGGCAAGCTTCTTCCAAAGTCCGTAAGTGATGAATATGTTTTTGCCGTCGGTAAGTTGTCCAAGGAGTTCGGAAGCCAGGTTGGGGTCTTTCGCGGAGTTCAAACAGAATATGGAAATCGGGCTCTCTTTCGGAAACGTCGTCACCGGATCGAGCGGTATCCCGGCCATGCCGAAATAGCCGGCTATGTTGTACTCCCCGGTAGATCCGAACGGCATGTACATCGGCACGCCGCGGGCTTTGCCGTTCAACAGTCCTGCAACACGGTTGAACTCCGGAAGTTTTGCCACGAAATCGGGGTAGACGTTGCTTGATGGATTTGTCGGCCAGAGCTGGCCTGCGCACCAGAGTATGATCTCGGGCGTTCGTGCGAGGACTGCCTGCCACACCTGCGCGTTGTAGTCGTTCGACTGCCCTTCCATCCCGTAGTTGTCGAGCCACGATCCGACCCACTTCGCGGGATCGGCGCTCGATTCCCATTTCTGAAGAAAGTAACCGGTGTATATCGGGATGTGCTGGTGCTGCGTCTCGGGCACACGGGTCTCAATTCCTATCGCCATCTTGTCGAATTGCTTGACCTCATCCTTCACATCGTAGCCGTTCTCGGCAAATCCTTCGTACCAGTTGGGGAATTTTATAACGACCTGGACTTTCGGATTGACCTCCTTCGCGGCGTCGATGATATATTTCTTCGATTGTTCCAGGATCAATTTTGTCCGGTACTCCGCCCAGGTCATGTTGCCTCTGTCGGCAACGCTCTTCGGGTCTGTCGCATTTGTAAAAAGCCAGTCGTCGAGTATGATCCTGTTGAAAACCTGCGCCAGCCCCTGCATCCTTTCTTTGAGGGATGCAAGGTCCTCCGGATTGTTGTACGCTGAAGGTCCGCCGCGGAGTGAAGTCGCGACCATGGCACCGTCCGCTTCTATTCCCATCGCGCGGAACCTCGCGGCTATCTCCTTGAGAAGCGGAACGTCTACTTTACCCCCGCGGCCCACTCCGTCAATGTAGACTCTGTCCGGCATGACCGGACCAAAGTACTCCATAGTCTTTTTGAACTGGGCGGGATCGGCGAGAAGGTTCTCCATATCGTATGAGGTGAAAAAAATCGCATACTTGAGATGCTTCCATCCGTGATGACTTTCGGCCTGGGTCTGGGCCGACAGCGACCCGGCACCGAGTAATATCGAAATAAGCAGCGCGGCAGTAGCCGCCTTGAAGTTGTAACGAACTGGGTGATCCATCTATTCCTCCAACATTTTTAATTACTTCAGTGGATGTTCCGACGAATCGTGCTTCGAGGTGAACGAACGGCAACATCAAAAAAAGGCCTCCGGTAGAATCTTCTGAAGCTTAAGTCCCGAAATTTATCGGCCATATCCCGCAAGTGCAAACAGATGAAGGGGTAGGCTGATTTGACCGTCTCATCGATAAGACGACAGGATTGCCAGTGTTCTCGGAGTTGCTGCGATTCGAAAATAGCTTTTGGCAAGACACTTTTTAGAAGAGGAAATCGCCCCGGAAATCCGCGGCCTCAACGCGATCCGTTTGCCGGATTCTCATCGGACAGGGCGAACTCCACAGCCGCCATGGCATGCAGCGTCGTCGTATCGAATACGGGGAATTTACAATCCGATTGCTTGATGAGCAGCGGGATCTCCGTGCAGCCGAGTATAATCCCTTCCGCGCCGCGAGCAACAAGGCTGTCGATTATCTCCAGGTACTTCTTTCGTGTTTCGTCCTTGAGCACAGCAAGCTCGAGCTCGGTCATGATGGTCCTGTTTATGTATTCACGCTGAGACTGATCCGGAACGAGTGTAGTGATCCCGGACTTCTTCAACCTGTCCTTATAGAATGCCTGTTCCATGGTAATCTTGGTGCCGAGGAGTCCGACGGTTTTCATGTTCTGATCGAGAATCGCCTTCCCTGTAGCATCGGCTATATGGATTATGGGAATGCCGATGTTCTTCTGGACAATGCCGGCTACAAGGTGTACGGTGTTCGCACAGAAAACCAGACAATCGGCCTCCGCGTTTTCAAGGCGTTTCGCAATGCCCTTTATGTAAGAGGCGAATTCGCTCAACCCCGGTTCGTCGGTCGCCGGCCTTAGTTCATGCTGGTTGACGGAGTACAGAATCATCTTCGCGGAATTGAGTCCACCGAGACGCGCGTTTACTTCTCTGTTGATAATCCTGTAATATTCCACCGTCGAAACCCAGCCTGTCCCGCCGATAAGTCCGAGCGTTTTCATATCTGTCCTCTCCTCCGCTGTGAATGTTGATATTCGAAGATATTCCGCCGGCGGCGGAAGTGCAAACTAATTACACCACGCCCTCCTTGAATCTCACTTCTCCCCCGTTTAGCTTATATATCGATAGTCGTAACACGGAAATCGTGCTTCCGTATAAAAGACTGTTGTTTTCGTTTTCAGGGCGGCTAATCAGTCATTGTCAGGTGGCTTAAGTCCCGGTTTTCACAATACGTTATATAATCATATCAAAATTCCAGGGCATGCGAACTATGATATTATGTAACGGTAGGAGAATTGTCGCCGCACTTGCGGCTGTCATCTTCTTTTCCGGCAGAGCCTCGGCGCAAGACACTTTGCATCTATCGCTCGACAAAGCGATATCGATAGCGCTGGCTCAAAACAGAGACGTCCTCATATCCGGTCAGGATCGATTGAGGGCGGATGCTCAGATCGCCGAAGCAAGGTCGGGAGCCTTCCCGCAACTCTCATTCTCTGGTCAGTATATGAGGAACATTCAACTTCCCGTACTGTTCCTCCCGGCAAATTCTGCGTTCAACCCGACTCCGAACGTACAGACGTTTCCGATCGGTTCGAACAATTCATACCAGTGGGGCGGCCAGCTCACTCAGGCTTTGTATAGCAGGCAGGTGGGAGTCGCGCTCGAAATCGCAAACACCTATAGAGATTTTTCCGAAGCGGGACTGGCTGCGACGAAATCGGGTGTAATTCTTCAAGTGAAGAAGGCGTTCTACGGCGTTCTTCTCATGAAAAAGCTCGTAGAGGCAAACCGACAGGGGCTCGAAGTCGTGAAGGCAAACCTAACTAACGTGCAGTCGCTTTATAAACACGGCAACGCAGCGGAGTTCGATTTGCTACGCGCCGAGGTACAGGTTGCAAACACAGAGCCCGTCCTCATCTCGGTCGAAAATAGCCTGGCCCTCGCCAAGAACGGACTCAAGTCGCTTCTCGCGATTCCGCTCGACAGAGAAATCGACCTCGAAGGAGATTTCACATTCACAGAGGTGCCTCAGTCGGTTCTGGACGCCGGTTCCGTCAACGCGATCGAGACAAACCCCGGTCTGCAGCAGCTTGCCTTCCAGGAATCGATGCTCGAAAAAAACATCAACATAGAGCAATCCGGCTACTTCCCTTCCGTCTATGCGTTCGGAGCGTACCAGTGGCAGACACAGGACAACACGTTTCAATTCAGCAACTACTACTGGGCGAAGATACTGAACGTCGGCGTGACCCTTTCCTGGAATCTGTTCGACGGACTGCGCACTCCTGCCCGGGTGGAGGAGGCAAGGATAGATCTCAGGAAAACGAAACTGACGCGGCTGAAGGCGGAAGAGGGATTAACAATACAGATCCAATCGGCGCGGCTTAAGATGAACGAAGCCGAACAGCGCGTCCAGGGACAGGAGAAAAACATAGAGCAGGCGAAGAGAGCGGTGGCAATTTCTGAGACGAGATTCAAAAGCGGCGTAGGCACCCAGCTCGAATTGCTCGACGCACAGGTGGCGATGACTCTCGCACAGACGAACTACGCCCAGGCCATCTACGATTACCTGGTCGCCAAAGCCGACTGGGAGTACGCCATAGGAAGAGAGAAGTAACCAAAGGAATTCCCGCGGCCGGTTGTCCAAGATTTTGAACCGCCGGCTCCGCGATATAAGAGATGGAGACTAAGATGAGGCTGAAATTGAGGAACAAATTACTTCCGATGCAAATAATCATCTCGACCACCCTGGCCGCCACTTTCTTCAGCGGCTGCGGAAGAACTCCTAACGCCGAAAAGAAAGCGGGGAATTTGACATTCTCCCGCGTCCCCGTCGAGATAGCAATCGCACACAGACAGAAGCTTTCGGTCACCAGACAATTCTCGGGTACGCTCGAGGGACAAGAGCAGGCTAACATAGTCGCGAAAATACCGGAACGCGTAACTTCCATCAATGCACAGGTCGGACAGACGGTGAAGGCAGGCCAGGTGCTCGTTGTGCTAGACAGGAGCGGTGCGACGTCTCAATACTATCAGGCACAGGCGGCCTTCAAAAACGCTGAGAAGACTTATGAGCGCATGAAAGCCCTGTTTGGCGAGGGAGCAATTTCCCGGCAATCGCTCGATGGCGCCCAGACAGCATACGAAGTCGCCAGGGCGAATTTCGACGCCGCCAAAAGCGCAGTTGAGCTCACCACCCCGATTCCGGGTGTGGTAACCGCAGTCAACGTCAGCGTCGGGGATCTTACTTCGCCGGGAGGAGTACTCATGACTGTCGCCAGGATCGGAAAAATGAAAGTCGACTTCGATGTGAATGAGACCGATCTCGGCAGCCTGTCCACAGGCCAAAAGGTGCAAGTATACTCCGAGGTGAGGCCCGACGTGAAGATAACCGGAGAGATCGTCCAGCTTTCCAAATCGGCAGACGTTCGATCGCGTACGTTCCAGATCAAGGCGCTCTTCGACAACACGCCCGACAACTGGTTCAGGCCCGGGATGTTCTGCAGGGTCAACGTGCCCGTCTCGTCGCGCGACACGCCCATCGTCGTCCCCGCGACCGCGATACAGAGCGACGGTGTCACGAGCCGGGTCTTCATCGTGAGGAATGGCCGGTCATTCCAGCGAGTTGTGCAGACAGGTTTGACAGACGGGAATATGTTCGAAGTGCTCGACGGTCTCGAAGATAAGGACACGGTAGTGACAACCGGCGCTACGAACGCACGCGACAGCGGCTACGTCAGCATCGCCAATTTGGAAAATGAAAAAGACAACTGAGGGCATGCCAATCCCTGCGGACCGGATCGAGAATTCGATCCTCTTTATCCCTGGTCGAAACGTTCGTAATAAGCCATAAGGCACCTCGATGAAAATGAACCCGGCATGCCTTGGCGGTATAGGTTCAAACAGATTTTTCGAATCAACAAATGTTGAAATTGATGCACTTCCCGAAATACTAAGGCCGCCCGAAGAACCGAAGATCTCGATCGGTTTCCAGGTAAAGGAGATGAACATTTCCTATTCGGCGCGGAGGAGAAGCTAAACATGAAACTTGCCGATACTTCGATCGAACGTCCCGTATTCGCGACGATGATGATACTCGCTCTCATCGTCCTCGGGCTGTTCTCATTCATGAAACTGAACATCGATCAGTTCCCCGACATCGATTTTCCGTACGTCACAGTCACGAGCGTTCTTCCCGGCGCGGGGCCCGAGCAGATGGAGACAGACGTGACGAAGAAGATCGAAGACGCGGTGAACACGATCGGCGGCATCGAACACATCACGTCGATATCCCGCGAGGGCGTATCGTTCGTGATAGTCCAGTTCAAGCTCGAGGTGGAGGGAAGACAGGCAGCACAGGAGGTCCGCGAAAAGATCGCCGCGGTGCGGGCAGATCTGCCGACCGACCTGGAGGAGCCTGTAGTCCAGCGCATCGACCCCGCGAGTATTCCGATGTTCACGCTTACGGTTTCCGGGCCGCGGCCAGACAAGGAAATCACGACCTTCGCGAAGAACGTAATCAGGAAAAGACTCGAGAATGTACCCGGCGTTGGACGTGTGGACCTCGTCGGCGGCGCCGAAAGGGAGATACGGATATCGGCGGACGCTTCGAGACTGAAGGCGTACAACCTTTCCATAAACGACGTCATACAGGCGGTCGCAGCATCGAACATGGAAGTACCCGCAGGTAACCTTACTCAGGGACCGCGCCAGATCCTCCTCCGCACCATGGGGAAATACACCAACGTCAGCGACTTCAACCGGGTGATAGTCGCGACTCCTGGCGGCAAACCCGTATATTTGTCCGACGTGGCACAGGTCGTCGATGGGGTGAAGGAGCAGACAAGTCTCACGCGCGTGAACGGCAAACCTGCGGTCGGTCTCAGCATATTGAAGCAGTCGGGCAGCAACACGGTTCGCGTCGCGGAGGGGATTCAGCAGCAGCTCGCCGCGTTGGAGAAAGAAATTCCACCGGACCTCAAGATCACGGTGGCGCAGGACAACAGCACCTTTATAGTCGAAGAGGTAAACGACGTCCTGTTCGACATCTTCTACGGAGGCCTGCTGGCTGTCATAGTTGTGTTCCTCTTTCTCGCAAACATGAGATCTACGATAATAAGCGCCATCGCTCTTCCCACATCCATCATCGCGAGCTTTATCATAATGTACGCGCTCAACTTCACCCTGAACATGGTCTCGCTTCTCGCACTCTCGCTGGCCGTCGGTCTCCTGATCGACGATGCGATAGTGGTCATCGAAAACATATTCAGGCACATGCAGCAGGGCGAGTCGCCAATGGAGGCCGCGAAGGCGGCAACTGCGGAGATCGGGTTGGCGGTGATGGCTACGACCTTCACAATTGTAGCGGTGTTCGTTCCGATAGCTTTCACGCCCGGAATAGTCGGCCGCTTCTTTTACCAGTTCGGACTCACCGTGTCCGTCGCAGTGCTGGTCTCGCTCTTCGTGGCATTCACACTCACCCCCATGCTCTCCTCGCGCTGGCTCACGGCGGCCGATGAGGAGCTCGAAAACAAAGGCTCTCCTCTCCGGCGTGGACTCTACTACTTCAACTACTTCTTCCAGATCTTAAGCCAGAAATACAGGAAGGCTATCACGTGGTCGCTGCGTCATCGGAAGACCGTTATCTTCGGTTCAATCGCGGTATTCTTTTCGAGCTTTTTCCTGATGGGACTTCTCGGGACATCCTTCTTTCCCGACACTGACGAAAGCGAATTCAACATCGGCATACACGCGGCTCCAGGAAGCTCACTGGAACAGACTGCCGCAATCGGGTCATATATTGAAAACGTCCTGGAGAAACAACCGGAAGTCACCACCACACTTCTGACGATTGGAGCGGGAAACGACCCGGTTACCACAGGGAATATCCTGGTGAAACTCGTGAAGAAGAACGAGCGCACGCGGAGCATCTGGCAAATCATGAACTATCTCCGGGAAAATCTTCGGAATACGCCCGGGGTGAACATCTCCTACGGGACTCAGGGCGGCCCCGGCGGGAATCAGAAACCCGTAGTGATGAGCGTCCGCGGCGATAACATGACGACGCTGAAGACTATTGCCGACAGGGTCGAGAACATCGTCAGGTCGACCCCGGGTGCCGTCGACATTGAGAACAGCCTGGAAACATCCAAGCCGGAGGTCAGGATCAGGATAGACCGCGAGAAGGCGTCGGATCTCGGAGTGAACGTCGCTCAGATTGCCACGACGGCAAGAGCCCTTGTGGACGGATATGTTGCCACGAAATATCAGGAAGGCGACGAACAGTATGACGTACGGGTTCAGCTCCGCAAGGAAGACAGGACTTCGTTTGAAAACGTGAACAACCTCTCCATCAAGAGCAACAAGACGGCAGGGAACGGTGAGAATCTCCTGATACCGGTAAGCTACGTGGCGGAAATCCGCCAGAGCTCCGGTCCGTCGCAGATCAACCGGTTCGACCGCCAGCGAGAGATCCGTATCGACGCGAACCTCTCCGGCAGACTGCTCGGCGAAGTTCTCACGGACATTCAGAACAGGACCAACAGGCTCGCTCTGCCGCCGGGTTACAATGTCGCGGTCGTCGGGCAGGGACAAATGCAGTCAGAGTCGTTCATGAACATTCTTCTTTCGCTCGCGCTCGCAGTCATTTTCGTATACATCGTGCTCGCCGCTCAGTTTGAGAGTTTCACTTATCCATTCGCGATCATGCTGGCTCTTCCGATGTCGCTCATCGGTGCGGTGCTCGGCCTGCTTGTCTTCAACAGCGCTATTTCCATGATGTCGATGATCGGGATAATAATGCTGATGGGCCTTGTCACAAAGAACGGCATTCTGCTCGTCGATTACGCCAACGTGCTTCGGGACCGGGGGCAGGAACGGACAGAGGCGCTTATCAACGCGGGGGCGACGCGGCTTCGTCCCATACTCATGACCACTTTCGCGATGATATTCGGAATGATGCCGGTTGCGTTTGCCGTGAGCGAAGGGAGCGAGTTCCGTGCGCCGATGGGACAGGCGGTCATCGGCGGGCTTATCACTTCGACTCTCCTGACACTGTTTGTGGTCCCCGTGGTGTATTCCGTCCTCGACGATCTCTCCTTCAGGAGAGCATTCGGCTTCCTTCGCCGCGGCAACAGCAGCAAAAAGGCTGAGAAATGAACGCGTGTTCAATTCCCGAGATGGGAGGCTAAATGAAAATAGTGTTCGTCGTCTGCAACGATGTCGTTTCGCCGCGGGTGATGAAGCTCCTCGAAGAGGCGGGCATCGATTACTACACCCGGTGGGAACACGTCAAGGGCAAAGGCCATGGTACAGATCCGCACCTTGACACGCGAAGCTTTCCCGGGACAAACGCGGTGTTCATGATAGCGTTCGAGGAGGAGGCGAAACTGGAAGTGCTGGTACAGGAAATCAACACCGCCAACAAAGAGATCCCTCGTCCGGACGATCACATCAGGCTCTTCCAGGTGCCGCTCGAAAGAATCGTGTAGGGTCCGGCGGCAGCCGCGACAGACTACCACCCCATCCGCTTCCGCAACGAAGTAATGTGCGCTATGTGGTGCTTCCCATGCCAGGCGTACATCTGCAGCGTAGTGTCGAGCTTCTGAACACCGCTTTCCGGATGACGAAATGAGCGCATGAACTCTTCCGGCTTCATGCTCCTCAATAGAAAGACCCACCTGTGATGGAGGTTCTCGAAGAGTTTCAGGGAGATCTCCACATCCGCAGATGTCGCATCGGGGAGATTGGCCCACCCGGCCTGATCGTAAGGTTTGATTGTCGGTTCGTCTTCGGTCAGTGCCAGCCGGAACCTCATGTACGCGTTCATGTGGCTGTCGGGAAGATGGTGGACCACCTGGCGTACCGTCCATCCGCCGGGACGATACGGTGTGTCAAGCTGCGCCTTGGTCATTCCATGCACCGCCTCCCGTAGAGCTGCGGGTGCGGCCGTTATTTCGTTTATCAGTGTGATGCGCTTACCTTCTGTCAATTCCGATTCAGGGGTGAAGCGTCCTATAGGATAACTCAAGTCTTCCATCGATCACCTTTTACTTGCTAATATTCAACATACCAACGTAAGGCATAAATTCCATGACCCGCTCCGAAATGTAGGGTCGTGAATTTTCATCCGTCGGATCAGGTGAAGAACATAACTGATGCTAATAAGGAAAAAAAAGGCACGCATCTGAAAAAGCGTGCCCTTCTGTCGTGGAGCCACCGGACCCCCCTCTAGCCCGGCATGCGATCTTACCCCCCGTTTGTAAACCCAGCCGGTCCCGGCATTCCGTATCGCTTAAACCGGTGGACGTCAATCAACCCGTGCACCGACCCTCAACAGTCTTTTCGCTCCCTTTCACATCGCACTTACCCCCGGACGGTAGCTCACCTCCATATGCGATAGGCTATCAGTGCCGCTCCGGCGAGCGTACACGCCGCGATAATCCAGACCTTCTTCTTCATCGCCCTAACCTCCTTTTTGTTCGTTCCTGCCGAAATAGTTTGTCGACTCGCTGCAATCTTAATGTGGAATTGCTAGCCGCAGGTTCCGATACAAAATTATAAAGAACGGAGAGGCGATAGGTAGCAAAATTGTATCATTTAATGCAACAAATGTTACATCGAAGGATATGTCTGCCCGAAAGAGGAGTCTAACCGCCGGAACTATTCATGTATTCGGAAGGGGATTTACCGTATAACCCCCTGAAACACTTTGCGAAATACGAAGGGTTGTCGAAACCAACCGAATAGGAAATCTCCGCCACGTTTCCGCCGCGCCTTACGAGAAGCTTTGCAGCTCTCTTGAGCCGCATCGTTTGTATGAACTCGTTCACGGACTGGTCCGTCAGAGCTCTTATTTTCCTGTACAATTGTACGCGGCTCATACCCATTTCACTGCTGAGACGCTCGACACCGAAGTGAATGTCTGCAATGTTCTTATCGACGAGATTCACAAGCTTTTCGAGGAAATTCGCATCGACCGGCGTAACTGCAAGGTCGCTTGGCTCCAGCACCATCTGCTGCGCAAACTTCTCTCTCAATCTCCTTCGCTGCTCGATAAGATTGCCAATACGGGCAAGAAGCTCCTGCCGATCAAAAGGTTTGGTAATGTAGTCATCCGCCCCCGTCTCAAGCCCGACTATCTTATCGCCGGCAGCTGCCCTTGCGGTAAGAAGGACGACCGGTATGTGACTCGTTCTCTCGTCGGTTTTCAGTCTTCTGCACAGCTCGAATCCATCCATCCCCGGCATCATCACATCGCTTAATACGAGGTCCGGTATCTTCTCCATCGCAGCATGCAATCCGTCTTCTCCGTCGTATGCTGAAAGGATCCTGTAGCGATGCGAGATGCATTTCCTGATAAAACGCAGCACGTCACTGTTATCATCGATGATTAGAACGGAAGGTTTATCTTTCCTTTCCCCATCATCAGAAGAAGCCGAAGAATATTTCTCTTCGTTTTCTTGAAATATTGACTCGGGTAAAATTGAGCGCGGGTGCAAATCCGCGATTACCCCTTCGGCAAGCTCATCCTTTTCATACGCTTCCGGTTCTGCGGGAAGCCGAACCGCGAACGACGTTCCCTTCCCGGACATGCTTGTGACTTTTACATCTCCATGATGAAGTTCAACCAGCTCCTTCACAAGCGACAGCCCGATCCCGCAGCCGTCGCCAGACCTCAAGACATTGTTGGCCCGGTAGAACCTGTCGAATATCTTGCCGATCTGGTCCTGAGGTATTCCGATGCCGTTGTCTGAGACAACTATTTCAACGAAACTTCTCGGGACCGGAGGGGATGTTCCGGCGACGGCGGGAAGCTTCCTCGTATCCGCGACGGACGAAAGTGAAACGGAAACTTCTCCTCCTGCGGGCGTGAATTTGAACGCATTCGAAAGAAGATTACTGAGAACCTTCTCCAATTTTTCACAATCAAAACAGACTTCCGGCTCAGTCAGCGACTCGCTTAAACGAAGTGATAACCTCAGCCGCTCCGCCATTGGCCGAAAGCTATCCAGGATGTCCGATACGAACTTCACAATGTCGCGGCGAGTTACCGAGAGCCTCATATTGCCCTCGTCGAGCCTGGATAGATCGAGGAGCTCATCTACCAGCTTCATAAGCCGTTCGGCATTCCTGTAAATGAGTCCAAGCTCTTCTCTCGACTCGCCTGAAGATCCGGCCAGCATGTCTCTCAGCGGCCCGATCATAAGCGTGAGCGGCGTTCTCAGATCATGAGAAATGTTAGCGGTGAACCTCGATTTCAGCTCGTTCAGCTCCTGCAGCTTCTCCGATTCGGCTCTCGCCCTCTCGGCCTCCAGCCGTTTCGCATAAGTTTCCTCCTGGAGTTGTTTGATCCTAATCAGCTGCCCGGACTGCGACGCGACGATATTCAGAAATCTCAAGTCCCCGTCGGTAAAGATGCCTCCTCCGGCTTTGTTGATCACCTGGAGGACACCGACCATCTCACCCTTGACGACGACGGGTATGCACAGCAGGGATCTGATAAGCTCTTCTTCCTCCTTCGAGGAGCGGAATCTTTTGTCTTTCGAGAGATCATCTATTCTGACGGACTCACGGTTCAGGAGCACCCACCCGGTTACATAGTCCCCGATCCTGCATCTTTTCCTCAGTTTACTGTTCTCGTCCTGCCTGACGAGAGTCTTAAGAGGTAATGATGGGTCGTCGGTTATAAGGGAAACGGTTCCTTGTTCCGCTTTGACGGCCTTGGTTGCTCCGCGGACGACGGCATCCAGCGCCTTATCCAGGTCCTGTTCCGTCGCAACAGAAACCGCCAGGTCGTTGAGCAGCGCCAGCTCGCGCACAGCAGACCTGAGTCGCTCAGTCTCCTCCTCTGCGTGGGCGGAGTGCTCCGACGGCCCCGGCTTGTTTTCATTCCCCCGGTTCCTTCCTAGAATCTGCGAACTGCTCCTTTCAAGCAGACCAGGATAGCTCCAGGTCCCGCATATCTCTGCTTGGTTCCTGCCGCACCCGAACTCATTTTCTATATGACTATCATTGTCGGCGGACTACCTCCCCTCGCCAGCAGGTTGTTTCCATGGCAATGTATCGTGTACTCGTACACCCCCTTCTCAACGCCTGTGCGAAGTCTCGCGCTAATACTTCCCCCGGCGCTATTCAGAATGTTTTCTCCTTCAAGAGGGCACCGTCCCGGATGAAACCAGATTGTGAATTCGGTAAGGTCCGCCGTCTGCCACATCACGGAATCGCCGGGACCGGCCTCAAACTGCGGCGCATTATAGACTCCACTGGCCTTTGTAATCGTACACTGTCTGTTCGATGTCATAGGATTCTCCTTTCTGTTGAAGCAATTATTGAATTGCCGCGTCCATCGAAGCCCGCAAGGCTGCGATGCGCAGCGTCTAGCCTGCTCATCGAAATATCAACGGCGATTCTTCCCTCCCCTCTCTTTCAGTATCTTCCTGTAAAGCGGGTCACTCCGAATTCCTTTCATTTCGGGCGAGTTCTCTATCTCTGCGGGTGAATAGCCGTTCCTGAATGCTCTGGCGAGAAGCATAAGTGCTTCATGACGGTCGCCTGCCTGCTCGTAGACCATCGCCGCCCTTCCCATCAGAACGACATTGTCCGGCGAGATAGATATGGCCCTTTCGATCATGGTCTTTGCTTTTCCCTTATCACCCCGTCCCGCATACTTGCCCGCAAGTGAAACAAGCAGCGCCGGATCATTCGGGTTCAGTCTCAGGTTATCCTCGGCGCGTTTCAACGCCATATCTGACGCTTGCCTGGACCGAAGTGTATCTCCGGCTTGCCTGTATGCTTCGGCAAGATTAGACCAAACCTGCTGATTGTGATCGTCGATCTTCAGTGCGCTCTCGTATGCCCGGGCGGCCTCGGAGTAATGTCCCTGGTAATAGAGAAGCGTACCCAAATTGGAATATCCCGGGTAGTTGGGTTGTATTTCCAGCGATCTGTCGAACTCTTTGCGGGCATCCGCCCAGCGATTCAAATAGAAGTACATCGCCCCGAGATTGTTATATCCGAGAGTGACATGCGGCATCAGCCGTACCACCTTCTTATACTCTTCGAGTGCCGCCGCCGTCCGGCCATGGAGGTAGTAGAACTTCCCGAGCTCGTTGTAACCGCCGTAAAAGGTCGTGTCCACCGAGATCGCTTTCTTGTACATCAGTTCCGCGTTCCTCGCATCTCCCACCGCGCTATATGCTCCCGCAAGTCCGATCATTGTTCGAATGTCTAACGAATCGAAAGTCATGGCCACTGAGAACTCATGAATCGCGTCTGCAAAATGTCCGGTACCTGCATAAACGTTTCCGAGCGCCGCACGCACAGGAGCCAGTTGGTCCTCAAGCTTCGTTGCCTTTAAGGAGAAAACAATCGCGCTGTCTGCCATCCTCGGATCGGAATTTTCCTTGTAGTAGAGCCAGTATGCCTCCCCGAGGCCGACGTATGCCAGCGTGTAGGTGGAATCGGCCTGTACGGCCTTTCGGAACATTTGTATCGCCGAGGAGAAATCGTATCTGTAGATGTAGCCGCGGCCCGACAAATATTTTTCATACGCATCAGACACAAGCGTCCCGCCGGCGGTCATACGCCTGTAATCTCCGGGATGCAGCTTTATATCGAGCAACGAAGTCAGGGACTCCAGGACATCGTCTTGAAGTCCGGCAAAGTCCCCATCAGGTTCGTCTATGATGCGCGAGCCGAGAACCCTGGATGTCTTAGTATCTACAAGGTTCAGGGTTAACCGGATCCCGTTGTCGATCCTCTGGATGCTTCCCGTCACGGCGAGCGTAACACCGAAGGTCCGCATCGCTTGGCTCGGGCTCGCCACTCTCTGGGTCCTAATCTCGCTGGCGTCGACGACCCACAAAGTCCCCTCGGTCCGTCTGAACTGGGTCAGTTTGCTCGTCAGCATTTCCATCAGGCCGTCGGCCAGAACGGTCTCGCTTGCTCCCCCGGTGATACACTTGAAAGGCAGGACGGCAATATGCTTCTCTGAAGGAATCCATACCCTGCTTATCAGGCCGGCCATGAAATCACGGCCGGAAAACAGGACCACGATCACTATGGCAACTAGCGATGTTCCAAGAACGACTGCAAGCTTGTGCCGGCGGACCTGGCGACTCATTCGGTTCGCAAGAAGTCGCGGCCTCCACATTTGTGTTCCAGTCCGCACGCTTTCCAGCGCTCCGATTAGTTCGCCGCATGATTGAAATCTCTTTTCCGGATCCTTCTGGAGAAGCGTCATCACGATCCTGCCGATATCGTCGCTCAATTCCGGACGGAGCGCTGTCGGAAGATCAGGTTCATTATAGACTATGGAGTAGAATAAAGACGCTTCATGTTCACCCGCGAAAGGTCTCACACCGGTCAGCATTTCATACATCACCATCCCGACCGAAAAAAGATCGCTGCGCGCGTCTGTAATTCCGTTCTGTATCTGTTCGGGAGCCATGTAAGCGGCCGTACCTGCGCGTGAAGCTTCCGTCGCACCTCGCGTTTCTGCATTCAGCTTCGCAAGCCCGAAGTCGACTATCTTGACGAGGCCGTCGGCCGTCACTATTATGTTGGCCGGTTTTATGTCACGGTGGATTATCCCTGATTCGTGCGCTTTCTTTAATCCTGTTGCGACTTGCTCGATAATTCCCAGTGCTTCATCAATATCGAGAGGGCCGTGTGCTATCTTCTGCTTTAGAGTCTCCCCGTCGTACAGCGCCATGCAGATGAACGACCGCCCATCCTCGCTTTCATCCACCTCGTGTACGGCACCTATATTAGGATGATCCAGCGCGGATGCCGCCTGTGCCTCGTGTACAAAGCTCGCCTTCGCTGCCGCGTCTAAAGTCAAATCTGCCGGGAGAAATTTCAAAGCCACGGCCCGCTTGAGTACAGTATCCTCCGCTTTGTATACCACACCCATCCCGCCTTCACCCAGCTTGCTGAGAATCCTGTAGTGCGATACCGTTTCACCTACCATTTCAATTCCCTCCAGAAGGTCGTCCTGCTATGCGGCCGAACGTCTTCATCAAAGATCATAACCATAAGGAATAATCGAAATCCTTCGCTCACACTTCCCAATCTCATTTCACCCTCTTTATCACCAGAGCGGTAATATCGTCGTGCTGAGGTGCATTTCCAGCGTGTGCCATCACGGCGTCTGCTATCAGCTTCACAAGTTCGGCTGCCCTTAACCCGGCATTGTCTCTAATCAAGCGCGACAGCCTCGCATCCCCGAATTGTACCATATTGGGGTCCATAGCTTCGGTAACGCCGTCCGAGTAAGCCACAAGGAAATCTCCACGGTCGAATGCTACGGATGCTCCTTCAAAGCTCATGGAATCGACAGCCCCTATGACCGTTCCGCCGATATCGAGCCTCCGCGGCTCGCCTGTGCCTGAAAACATGTATGGCTGCTCGTGACCGGCATTGCAGTAGAAGAGCGTGTTGTTTGCGCCGTCCAATATGCCGTAGAACAAAGTCGCGAACTTCTCGGGGCCTGTAGTATGGTACAATTGCCTGTTCATTCTCTCGACGCATTCCTGCGCACGTTTCCCGAGGAAGGCTTCGCTCCTGAGGGACGCCTGTATGTTTGTCATGAGAAGTGCTGCGGGAAGCCCTTTACCGGAGACGTCGCCGACGCAAAGCGCAAGCTTTCTCTCCTCAATCGGGATAAAGTCGAAAAAATCCCCGCCGACAGACCTTGCTGGAAACGTCGCACCGGCTATGTCGTACCCCGGCATTTTCGGCTCCCCCCTCGGCAGAAGATCGCTCTGTATCTGAGATGCGAGTTCGAGTTCTCGCTGAATTTTCATCAGCGCACGTTCCTCTTCATAAAGCCTGGCGTTCTCAATCACCTGCGCCGATTGTGCTCCTATTATGGACAGAAGCCGCTGATCGTCGTCCGTAAATTTGTCACTGTTTCTCTTGTTGTAAACCGTAAGAATCCCTTTTAACCCTCCCCTGATAAGCATCGGGACACAAACGAGCGACCGGACCATGGGATCCCATACTGCGCCTCCGAAGCGTTGATCAGATGCCGGATCGTTGATGGTGATGGGCCTCTTGTATAACGTCATCCAGCCCAGCAGGACGCTGTTGAAGTGAAACGCCGGATGATCGGAGGATGTAATCATGCTTCTCACCAGAGTCCTCATCGGATTGTCCGTCCGTTCCGCAACGAGAGTTACGACACCTTGTTCTGCATTCAAAGCGCGGAGCGCACGGCTCAGTATCTTCCTGACAACTTCTTCCGAACTGCTCAGCCCTCCGATCGAGGCTGCGAGTTCGTTCAGGATAGAAAGCTCCTCGACCGCCCTTTTCAGGCGCTGGTTCTCTTCACGCAGTTGACCGTCTTCTTCCATTCAGAATCCATTTTGACATGGCCTGGTGACACACCGTCACTCCAGTCGAAGATCAGCCTGCAAGGATCGATGCACGGACCTTAACCGATCTATTTGCGCCGGCCAATTATCCTATGACCCAATAACCGCGTGAAATGCTAAAAAGGAAGGTTCTTTTGTACCTCTTCGGGAATACCAGCTCCCGCCAATTGGTGGTTCACCGCGAAGAATTCCTGCTTCGCGATGAACGTATGAGAGTACAGAAATCTAAAGTGGAACAGAGGAAAAGTCAAGCTCATGAGCACACGACGATCGCAACTCACACGCGATTGGCGGAAACATGCTCGATCCCACGTCTGCGAATTTCGTTATTGAAATATTGCCGGTTACCCCGGTATTCCACGGCATTCTTCCGGCAAGTCAGATCCCATCGGCGCACTACAAGAAAGCCGCCCCGGCTATGAGGCGGCCGCTATAACAATATCCAGTCCGGATCTTCAACCTCGACCGAACCCATGATCCGCAACGAAATGCGGAAACAGTATCAGGAGCTCCTTCTCATCGCCCTGTTGCCCATGGGCGGCCTTGTGGGGCGAGTAGGCTTATTCTTCTTCTGTTTCGGAGTCGCCTTTACGAGCATCTCTTCCATAGGCTTTCGGTTCAGCATGTATTGCTGCCCGATCGCCAGGAGGTTGTAAACGAAATAATACAGGTTCAGCCCTGCCGGGAAATTATTGAAGATCAGCCACATCATTATCGGCATGAAGTAGATTATAAACTTCTGCCTCGGGTCCGTTGTGGTCATCTTGGTCTGGATAAACTGAGTGACCGCCATTAGTGTGGCGAGGCCGCTGATCTGGTTCATTCCGAAAAACGGCAGCGTGAACGGAAGCCTGAGAATAGTGTCCGGAATAGAAAGGTCCTTGATCCACCAGATGAAGTTCGATTGACGAAGGACAATGTCGCTCCGGAAGATGGCCCAGAGCGCGTAAAGGATAGGAAGCTGAAGAAACATCGGAAGACAGCCACCCAGCGGGTTGATCTTGTACTCCTTGTACAAGTTCATGATCGCCTGGTTCATCTTCTGCTGGTCTTCCTTGTATTTCTCCTTGATCTCCTCCATCATCGGCTGGAGCGCCTGCATCTTACGCATCGACTTCATGCTGGATATTGTCAGGGGATTCAGGAGAAGCTTAAGGAGAATAGCGAAGATGATGATGACGAGGCCGTAGTTCGGAACGTACCTGTGAATGAACTGGAACGCGGGAAGCATGACGTACTCTGCAATCGGCCGTATCACCCACTTCCATCCGAGACCGACCATCTGCTCAAGCCCTATGTGATAAGATTTCAGAAGATTGTATTCGAGCGGCCCAATATAAACCATGAACGAATCGGACTGAACCGGTCTCCCTTCGAACCTCATCTCGAGGGCGGTATAGTAATCCCTGTAAAGACCGTTGTTGGGAAGATGAAGTTCGGTTCCGCGGAGATAAGCGCCGTCAGCCGGCCTCGTTTCCGGAACGATCGCCGCCGTGAAATATTTGGTCGTCTGGGCTACCCACTTCGTGTTACCACTTACCTGCTGCTTCACCTGCTCGCCCGGCTTGGTCGCATCCAGCGTCACAGCTTCGCCTCCGCTGTATGCGTATGCCGTCGAGAAGCTCGATTCGTCGACGCTGTTCTCCTCGGTGTAATTCAGGCCATGCTCCCACGTTACCTGGTACTGGTAGTTGGCGATGTATCTCGACATGTGTTCGAAAACGACGTTCGACCCGAAATCATAAACGCCGCCCTTGAAAGTGTACTCCCGGACGATCTTCGAAGAATCGTTCACGTTCAGTGTAAAGGCTATGTTGAATGTCTGCCCGTTCTTCAACTTCACAACTTCCCCGTTCGTGAACGGAGCTGTGAAAAAGAGATCTTTAGTGTCGACAAGCTTCCCGCTCATCGACTGGAAAAGCAAGCTGTAGTCACCGGCGTGCTTGTAGTTGACCAGCTCAAGCGGGCCGCCGTTCCATGTTTTATACTTTGTAAGCGTCCAGTCTTTGATCATTCCACCCTGCGTCGTGAGGACCGCGGTGTAAAGACCGGTCTCGATAGTAATAGTCTTCTGTGTGCCTGAAGCGAGACGCGCGAAGGCCGTCCCATACCGATTGATGGCGGCGGTGTCTGCCGTTCCGAGCGCAGCCCCTTCCTTAGAAGTCTGTACCATCGTTTGCGGGGATGCCTGCTTACCGGCGGTCGTGTTCGTATCAACAGACTGCTCGCTCGAAGCCTTCGACTGAGGCGTCTGCACCGGAGCCTTCGGTGTGTTGAAGTACATCCACACGAACAGCACAAGCGTTATAAGTACAATTCCGATTGTTTCTTTCTTCCCCATCTATATTCCTCTGCTTCTCCGGAAGGGATGTGTTTCCCGAACGGGATCATATCCGCCCGCGTTGAATGGGTTACAGCGAAGGACTCTCCAGATGCTCAGAAGCACCCCATTGAAGAATCCATGCATGCGAAAGGCATCTATCGAATACGAGGAACAACTCGGATAGAACCTGCATGACGGCGGAAAAAGTGGCGAGATGAATTTCTTGTAGAGTTTTATGATCGCGATGGCCGCATCAGCCGGCAATGTCGACGCTAATTCTACGCAGAAACTGTTTGAAATCTTCTTCAATATCTTTCAGGGATATAGCTGCAGTGCGGACTTCATAACCGCAGCTCATTACAACACTAGGTCTCATTCCGCCCGCCCCGAAGATGGAGATCGTATTCTCCCTGTTGATCCTGTAAACTTCTCTCATCAGGCGCTTGAGCCTGTTGCGGTCTGCCGCACTGCGGATTCTCTTCGATACGGTGAACGCAACTCTTATCTTTGTGCCCGCTTCGGGCAACGGGCTAGATTCATAAAACACAGAAAGGTTTCTCCCGGTAAAGCGCCTTCCTCTTCTGATAACTTCACCTATCTCTCTGGATGACTTCATTATGTCGCTTTTCGGGAGAGTGAAGCGTCGGATAGAGCCCTCCGGGATGGTAACGCCGGGATATTACTTCTCGTCGCTGACCGTAAGCCGCCAACGACCCTTTGCACGCCTGCGGGCCAAAACCTTCCTGCCCGTCTTGCTCTTCATTTTCGAGCGGAACCCGTGCGTTCTCCTTCTTCTGGTGTTGTGAGGCTGAAATGTCCTCTTCATCAAAAACTCCTCTGATTTTATATTTTGCCCGACAAGTTAGTCTCAATGCCAACAAAATTCAAGGATCATCGACCGTTTTGATTTGTGACACCATCAATATTCTTTTTCCGCCACCCATCCACAGGATTATTTCAACAAAAGCTCCCATGTTTTCCACAATTCTGTTCAACTTTTCCACATCTGGCGAAAAACATCCAAAATAACACGTGTTTTCATCGAGTTTCCACCAATCCTAAAGTTTTCCACATAACGCCAAAAAACATCGTAACAACCCACCAAATAACGACTTACAAAACTTTCCACAGGGGACCACAAGCTTGTTTTTCCACAGTTGCTTTATTAATATTCACCTCCAGCCGGTTGGCTGGTGTGGTGTGGATAACTTGTGCAAAACGCCTGATTTTCTGCCGAAACTCGAATGTGCTTCTTTACTTTACACCTATACGTTTTCCACAGGTGTGTTAAGTGTATGTTACTTCACGTTGTAAGTTGCTGATTTTTAGCGGACTATATAATCCGTCGTCATGTTAATAACTCTGTTGGAAATGTGGAGAAAATCCTGAATATCTCAAGGGAGCCTGTTGATGGAAACTGCTACTGACGCCAAAGGGATCTGGCAAGAATGCATGAAACATATTCAGGGGCGGGTCAACAATCTTAGTTACAAGACCTGGTTCGAACCTGTCGTACCGGTGAGCCTCGACAGCGACAGCTTGGTCGTAAAAGTCCCAAGTCAATTCTTTCACGACTGGCTGGAGGAACATTACTCCAGCGTCGTCACGGAGTCTGTCAAGCTGGTAATGGGTGACAACGCCAGGGTGGAGTACACGATTTCGGATGAAGACGTCTCTGAGTCGGAACCTCAATTCTACAGACCGCCGCAGCCAGGCCAGTTGAACCAGCAGCAACACTTCACCACGACGAAGCTGAGTGCGAAACCGCCATTCGAGAGCAACATAAACCCTCGTTACACGTTCGATAACTTCATCAAGGGGGACAGCAACCAGTTCGCACGTGCGGCTGCCTATGCCGTCGCAAACAACCCGGCCGGTACCTCCTTCAACCCGCTTGTCGTATACGGAGGAGTCGGGCTTGGTAAGACTCACCTCATCCAGGCTATCGGAAACTTCGCGAGACAATCCGGAAAGGCTGAGAGGGTCCTGTACGTCTCCAGCGAGCGGTTCACAGTCGACTTCGTGGATGCGATACAGAAGGATCGCGCCAACGAGTTCTCAAACTTCTACAGAAGCATGGACATACTCATCGTCGACGATATCCAGTTCTTCGCGGGGAAGGAAAAGACGCAGGACAATTTCTTCCACACGTTCAACGCGTTGCACCAATCGGGAAAACAAATCATCCTGTCGTCGGACAGGCCACCGAAAGAACTGAAGGGTGTTGACGATCGTCTCGTCAGCAGATTCACGTGGGGATTGACAGTGGATGTCCAGCCGCCGGACCTCGAGACCCGCATAGCGATACTCCGGAAGAAGAGCGAGGACGATGGGATTCACATGCCGGAGGATGTGATCGAGTACGTAGCGGCAAACGTCACATCCAACATCCGCGAGCTCGAAGGAAGCCTTATCAGTATACTCGCCAAGGCGAGTCTCAACAATAGGGAAATATCCGTCGATCTGGCAAAAGAGGTGGTTCGCAGCCTCGCAGTAAGCCGGAAGACGGCCGTTACAGTCGAAGATATCCAGAAGATCGTCGCCGATGTCTTCGATGTCACTGAAGAACAACTCCGCGGAAAGACGCGCAAGGCGGAAATCGTTATCGCCAGGCAGACGGCAATGTATCTTACGAAAGAGATGACACAACTCCCCCTGAAGACTATCGGGAGTCAGTTCGGTGGCCGCGACCACTCAACCGTCATTTACGCCTGCCAGGTAATTTCCGACCAACTCGCGAACGACGACAGGTTTCGGGAAAAGTACGACAGGATCAAGAAGAAAATTGAAACGATAGGATTGTGAAGAACTTGTTGGTATCTGTGTTGAAAAGGAAATACCGGATGTTGATTACGTGCGCGATATCAACAGAAAACCGTCGTGCTGGTGGTCGGTGTTGATATACTCTTTCTTCCCAACAGACGTGATGGTTCATGACGTTGACAATTTTATCCATCATGGAAGTCGTAATTCGTTGTGTGAATATGGCTTAGTAAATACCAACAGAATTATCAACATATCCACAGGCTATCTTATTACTATTCTTTCTTAAATATATATATCTATTATTATAGTAATAGATAGTTATGCACACGTCGGGGCCATCGCCGGTGTACTTCTAAATTGAAAGTTAGCCCCAAAAAAGCTAAATTTACATTAAAATCAAACAAGTCGAACTTGGAAAATTCTGCAAATAATGGAGGCGGAAATGAGGTTTAAAGCTAACAGCAGGGAACTCCGCGATGTCATCGGTCGTGTTATCGGAGTCGTACCTGTTCGCACCACGATTCCGGCAATAGAAAACCTGTTGCTGGAAACGAGCAAGAAGAAACTTACCGTTTCCGCAACGGACCTGGAAATCTCGATGTCGACAGAGACAGATGTCATGGATGCGACCGACGGCAAGGTGACCGTCAACGCGAAAGAGTTCTTCGACATTGTAAGAAACCTGGAGGATTCTGAGATCGATGTTAATGTCGATGAGAGTCTGAAGCTGACTCTTAAAACAAAATCGGGCTCTTACAAGTTTGCTTGTTCGCCTGCAGACGAATATCCTACTCTCCCGACACTCGCCGAAGCGGCAGAGACTTCGACGATCGCGGCAGAAACACTGAAGACAGTCATAGAGAGGACCATCTTTGCCGTATCGAAAGATGAACACAGGAGATCGATGAATGGCGTCCTGTTTCTCTTCTCGGGCAAAGCGGCGAGGATATATTCTACAGATGGGCACAGGCTGGTCCGCATAGAAGACAAATCTCTCGTAGACAAACCGTTGAAGAAAGAGGCCAATATCCAGGAGAAGGCGCTTTCGCTCGCAGCTAAAAGTTTCAAAACATCCGCTGTGGAAATAACCATTACCGATGACCACATCCGCCTGAAGAATGCCGATACCGAGCTGATTACAAGACTCATCAAGGAGCCGCACCCCGACTACGAGGCAGTCATACCGAGCGACATCGACAACAATAAGCTGATGACAGTCACAAGAGGCGAACTTCTCGACAAGGTGCGGCGCGTCTCGATTCTGTCCGATACGGTCAATCACCTCGTAAAGTTCACTGTCGACAAGGACGTCCTGACCATATCAGCCGAAGACGCAGATCGCGGTGAGATGGGAGAAGAAAAACTCCAGGTCCAATGGAGCGGCGGCGATTCAATGAACATCGGCTTCAATTCCACCTACATAACGGAAGCGATGGGGAGCATCGATGCGCCCAAAGTCAGGTTTGCTCTTTCGTCCGCGACGCGTGCCGCCACTATCAAGCCTATCCATGAGGAAAAAAAAGGTGCGGCGTCTGAACAAGACATACTCATTCTCGTGATGCCGCTGAGACTCAGCTGAAGCATGCGAATTAAGAGAGTCCAGCTGACAAATTTCAGGAACCACAACGAATCGTCCCTTGAGTTTAGCGAAGGGGTGAACTTCATCACCGGAGCAAACGCGCAGGGAAAAACCAGTATACTGGAGGCGCTCTCGTACGTCTGCCTGACGAGAAGCTTTCTTCAACAATCCGATTCGAGTGTGGCCAGGCTGGGTGGCGACAACTTTGCCGTCGACGCTGCAATCGAAACGGACAAGAATGTTGTAAACAAGGTGCGGGTTGCTTACGAAACCGGTACCGGCAGAAAGTACCTGCTTGACTCCAACGAGGTAAGAAGAAGCTCAGATGTTATCGGGTTGTTTCCGATAGTCGTCCTTTCACCCGGCGACTTTGCGCTTACAGGAGGCGCTCCGTCGGAACGAAGGGTCTTTATCGATATCGTGCTTTCGCAGGTTTCAAGATCGTATCTCGAGGAGTTGACTGAGTACCGGCGCGCACTCAAACAAAGAAACAAGATACTTCTCGATGGAAAATTGAATAACTATCTTGACGGCGATCTCCTTTCTGCCTGGACGGACGCCCTCATATCGCACGGAAAAAAGATTGTGGCGAGACGGAATTCGTTTGTCGATGAATTCAGCGGAATCTTTTCTGCGGCTTACAGGTCCCTTATCGAATCGGGGGAGAGCCCGAGCCTCAAGTACGAACCGTCATTCGCACTCGAAGGCGATGTCGACGCCGCATTCCGGAATACGCTGACAGGTCTCTCAAAGATTGAGAGGGCGCGCGGGTCGACGCTGGCGGGTCCGCACCGTGACGATATCGGTTTTTTTCTGAACGACATGCCGATCAAGGAGTTCGCGTCGCAGGGACAGCATAAGACGTTTCTTGTCGCGCTGAAAGTTGCTGAGTTCCACTATATCAAGCATAAGCTTGGCGAGACACCGGCCATGCTACTCGACGATGTGATGACGGAACTGGACTTCACACGGGCTACGAAGACGATACGGACGGTCGCCGGGCTCGGACAGGTCTTCATAACCGCGACCGACATGCTTAGTTTCGACGAAAGGATGGTCGATATGCAGGATGTAAAATACCATTCCGTGAAGGACGGCAGCGTCGTATACGAGCATGCCTGAAGCGAAAAGCATCGGCGAATTGATCAAAGAGTTCTCTCAACAGGAGAACGTTTCCGAAAAACTCAGAGCGTACCAGGTCGTCGGCGATTGGGAGAAAATTGTCGGCGAGGCGATCGCCAGGAATACAGAAATATCCCGCATCGAGAACGGCACTCTGTATGTAAAGGTTGCCACGAGCGCATGGCGAAACGAGCTCGTGTTCATGAAGCCGTCGATACTGAAGAAGATAAGGGAAAGTTTTCCCGATTCAGGAGTACACGACATTTTTTTCATTTAGATGAGGTAGCGGATGGCAAAGAGAAAAGTGGCGGCAAAACCAAAACAGAAGAAGAACTCCGCACCGGATAAGCCGCCAGCGCATAAAACTGCCGGAAAAGATTCTAACTTTAAAAAGGAAAAACCGAACGTGGCCGAAGAGGCGAAAAGTATAAAGACCGACAACGGTAAGGCATATAACGCCGAAAGTATTACCATACTCAAGGGACTCGAAGCCGTCAGGAAACGCCCCGCTATGTACATAGGCGATGTCGGCCAACGTGGTCTCCACCATCTCGTCTATGAGATCGTCGACAACTCCATTGATGAGGCGCTGGCCGGATATTGCAGGAATATTCTCGTAACGATAAACAAGGATGGAAGCATCACCGTCGAAGACGACGGCCGCGGTATCCCCACCGACATGCACCCGGTCGAGAAGAAATCGGCACTCGAAGTCGTCATGACGATGCTTCACGCCGGAGGAAAGTTCGACAAATCGACGTACAAAGTCTCAGGAGGACTTCACGGCGTCGGAGCCGCGGTCGTGAACGCAGTCTCGGAATGGGCCGAAGTGTATGTCTACCGCGAAGGAAAAATCTACTATCAGAAATATAAACGCGGGGAGCCCGTCGAAGCCGTGAAGGTCATCGGGAAAGAAGCCAAGAAAACCGGCACCTTGACGAACTTCATGCCCGATAAAGAGATCTTCAAAAACAGGAATTACAAGTTCGAGACTCTCGCTGAAAGGATGAGGGAGCTTGCGTTCCTCAACCCCGAGATTACGATAAAGCTGACCGACAAGCGCGACGGCAACGAGGAGGAGTTTCACTACAAGGGCGGCATAGTCGAATTCGTTCATTACATAGACGGCACGAGGAAGACACTTGCCAAGGATCCTATCTTCGTCACGGGTGAGCGCGAAGGCGTTGCGGTCGAGGTCGCGTTCGAGTACTGCGACGACTACAGGGAAAACCTCTTCTCTTATGTCAACGATATCAACACGGTGGAAGGTGGTACGCACGTCAGCGGTTTCAGGAGCGCGCTTACGAGAACACTGAAATCCTATGCGGACAAGAATAATCTCGTGAAGTCGGACAAGATCAATCTTACCGGCGACGATTTCCGGGAAGGCTTAACAGTCGTCATAAGCACAAAGGTCCCGGAGCCGCAGTTCGAAGGACAAACGAAAACGAAGCTCGGCAATAGCGAAGTAGAGAGCATCGTCCAGACCATCGTCAACGACAGGCTCGGACAATATCTTGAGGAAAATCCCGGCATTGCGAAGAGGATCGTCGAAAGGGCGGTCAACTCCGCAGAGGCGCGCGAGGCCGCACGCAAGGCAAGAGAGATTGTCAGAAGAAAGAACGCGCTCGAGTCCTCCAATCTTCCCGGGAAGCTCGCCGATTGTTCCATAAGCGACCCCGAGCATTGCGAGATATTCATAGTCGAGGGAGATTCCGCAGGTGGTTCGGCGAAGCAGGGCAGAGACAGACAGTTTCAGGCGATTCTCCCGCTGAAAGGAAAGATCCTTAACGTCGAAAAGGCCAGGATCAACAAGATTCTCGAGAACGACGAGATCCGGGCGATCGTGCAGGCGATCGGTGCGGGAATCGGCGACGGCGATGAGTTCGATGCGTCGAAGGCGAGGTACGGTAAGGTCATCCTCATGGCAGATGCCGACGTGGACGGCAGCCACATTCGGACTTTGCTCCTGACGTTCTTCTTCAGATACATGAAGGAGCTCGTCGAACTGGGAAAAGTCTATATAGCCCAGCCGCCGCTTTTCAAAGTCAAGAAAGGAAAGACGGAACAATATGCCTACAGCGACGAGGAGCGCGAAGAGCTTGTGAAAG
>JAJZNW010000037.1 GCA_021811615.1 Bacteroidota bacterium | reverse complement strand
GATGGGACTCGTTTCTCTACTTGAGACAATGCTCAAAATCCAGAATCATTCACGAACCGCCGTATACGGAACCGTAAGTACGGTGGTGTGAGAGGACGGCGGGAGTAATCCCGCCTCCTACTCGATACGGAAACCGCAAGTAGCGTGTCAAATATTTTCTCTAAGGAGATCTTCACGTCTTCTCCTCCAGGTTACTATGAACCCTATAACCATGATTACGACTCCCCCCCAGACGAGATTAATGAACGGCTTTATCGTTGCCTCGAGGACAAGGGCTTCGTCCGCGGTATTAGGTCCGTCTTCGGCCTGCTTAAGGAGCGCCAAATCCGGCGAATTCTTGGCAGGCATGTAGGCGAGATCTATCGACGCCTGCTTGGTCTTGCTATCGACATGTACGTCGGTAACCGTGAACTTGTCGCCTGAGCCGATCGTAAGCGTATGCAGTTTCGATTCGCCGCTAGGAATGATTTCGTTGGTAGGAACGATTGTCTGTGAAGCCCCGTCTTTCGAAGTTATCTTCACGATTGAGCCGAGATCGAAAGTCTTACCCTCCATCATTGCCTCGCGTTCGTTTGGCGGCACCTGGAATCCCGTGAACGTGAAGGTGTATTTACCGACAGTAGTAGGCTCGTTCATCTGAAGCGGAACTGTAATCCCGTACTTGGTCGACTGCAGCGAGCCTGCGCCATTCATTTCCATCCCCTGCGGGGAGAGGTAGAGGTCTCTGGTAAGCATGTTGCTCGCTATGAACGCAAGTAGCTTCGGATGAGTGAACGCATCGTAGTTGACGAGGCTGAAAATATACGGATGACGGAGTATCGCACCGCCATTGTAAGCGCTGGCGTACATTATGAGTGGCGCGATGAACTTGCTCTTGCCGCTTTGGACCGTGACGTCATAAGCTACCTTCGTGCCGGAAAGCTGGTGTGGTCCCACGTAAGTCAACTCGTATCCGAACGCTTTCTGCGGCTGGTTCGGTTTGAGCTCGAGGGTAACACTCTTGTCATAGTGAGTGGAAGCGATAATACCTATGAACAGGACCGCCACGCCTATGTGCGCAAGCGACGCCCCGAGAAATTTCGGATTACCCTTGGCGATCTTGTATCCGATCTCCAGGTTGACGAAGAGTGCGAATGCGCTTGCAAGGAAGAACATTACCATCCAGATGCTGTGCATCCCTGCGAATATGACTATGACGGTGAGTATGGTCGCGGCCGTAAGGGGCAGCTGCAGCGTGCGGAGAAGAGTCTGCGAATTGGTTTTCTTCCACCAGAAGAGTTGGCCGAGACCGATCATAGCCGCCATGAAGATCGCGAGCGGGAGATTCGTCTTGATGTAGTAACTGTTGGCGATCGCGCTCGGTTTTCCCTTGAGTATGTTGGTGATGAGAGGGGCGCTCGTCCCGATCAGCGTGAACCCGGCGATTACGACAAGCGAGGCGGCTCCAAGAAAGAGGGCGAATTCCCTCGAAGAGTATGAGTAGTTGATTCGCTTCTTCGGTATGTCCCTTACACGGATGAGATAAAGCCCGAAACCAAGGATGGCGAAAAAGGCGATGAATATTACGAGCAAAACGTATACCCACATCCCCGGTTTTACGAAACTGTGCACGGATGTGTCGCCGAGGACTCCGCTCCTTGTCAGAAACGTGCTGTACAAAACCAACAGGAAGGGGAGCATCCCCATTATGAAGTTGGCTCGTTTAAACCCGCCGGTGCGTCGTTGCACGAGAAGCGTGTGAATAGACGCCACTGCAAGAAGCCAGGGGATAAATGAAGAATTCTCTACCGGATCCCATCCCCAGAAACCACCCCATCCCAGGGTTTCATACGCCCAGAATCCGCCGAGTGTTATCCCGAATCCGAGGACTGCGGAAGTGAAAAGAGTCCACGGGACCGCCACCTTTGTCCAGTTGTCGTGGTCTTTTCTCAGCAATCCCGAGAAGGCATGAGCAAACGGGACGGCCGTAGATGCGAACCCTAAGAAGAGGATCGGAGGATGAATGATTATCCAAAGATTGTCGAGGAGTGGATTAAGTCCTCTCCCGTCGGTGGGCATAAAGCCCGCCGGGACGGTTTGCGGCCATGTCTGCCAGACGCGCTCGAACGGATTCTTCACCACGGCCATCAGTATAAGGAATGTCGCTATCGACGAGAAGATCCCCATTACCGAAGATTCGTAATGATGTTTCCTCGAATAGGCCATGAGTATCAGGCCGATTATGGCCGTGTACATGGTCCAGAGCATGAAGCTACCTTGCTGACCGACGTAGAAGGTCGAGATCAGCAGCGGAGGATGTATCTCGTATGAACTGTAGCTCCAGATATAAGTGTACTGAAACTGGTGCGTGAGAACCAGGTCCATCAAGTAGCCTGCGGTGAGAATCACGAAAATCGCGCCGATATGGTATCCGATACGCGCTATCTTCAGGAACTTCTCATCGCCGCTGAAAAAATTAAATGTATATGCAAATGTGGCAGTCAGCATTCCGCCGAATGCCGCATAGATTATCGCTCGGCCTAACATTGTTTACCTAATTTTAGTTGTAGCTTTTGGAGGCGCTCTGTAGAGTGGAAGCTTCCGGACCGGTTTTGGATTGGTATTTGGAGGGACATTTTGTCAGAACATCTGTCGCCTGGAACACGCCGTCTTCGTATCGCCCCTTTGCCACTATGTTGGGCGCTATCTCGAAATTATTCGGCTTTGCTCCCGCGAGTACGACCGGCAGCACTGTGTGGTGATCATCCACCATGTAGAAGTGAAAAGTGTTTGTCGTGGGATCGTAAAAGGTCTTCATCGTCTTCACCCAGGAACCTTTCACCTGTACCGTCCTGTTCGTTTGTTCTGCGACCTTTGCGGATACGTAAGCGATATTATTCTGCATGAACGAAATCGCGCCGAATACGACGAACGCTGCGATTACTACACCACCTATTATATATTTTGCCTTCATTTCATATTCTCCTTTTCAGACTCATTTTGCGCATACAACTCATTCACCTTCTTGTCTAAACGATAGAGATAAATAAAAATTCCAAGCCAGATCACCAAAACTATTATAAGAACGATGTAAAGAGAATGCGTATTAAGAAAATTATAAAGGGAGCCCATTTACTCGATCTCCGAATGATTGTTGTATGACAATATGCCGATCCTGGATCTCAGGTTGAACAGCCAGATATAAAGAAAGGTAAAGCCGAGAAGGGAAGCGTAGAAGACATATCTCATACTTGCTTCCATGTACATCTTGCCGTTCGCGTTGAGGATCGGTGCGGGCGAACCTTCACCCGGATGTAACCCCGTCATCAGCCTCGGCATTATGAAAACGAAGAACGGGACGGTCACGAATGCCACGATGGAATAAACGGCCGAGAGGGTGGCCCTTCTCTCCTCAACTTCGAGCGCGCTCCGCAGGGAGAAATAAGCGCCGTATATCAGGAGTAGGACGAATATCGAAGTCTCCCTGGGATCCCAGTTCCAAAAACTTCCCCAGCTGAACCGCGCCCATATCGAGCCTGTCAAAGTCGCTAATATACTGAACGCGAATCCCAATTCGGCGGCCGATGCGGATTTTATATCGTTCTTCATGTCCTTGTTTCTGAGATACTTGATTCCGTACCACATCGACATGAAGAAAGCAAGCACTGCGAGCCACGACATCGGAACGTGGAAGTATATGATTCGCGCCTTATCTCCAAGCCCCGGAATGTATCCTATTGGCATTGATATCCCTATCACGAGCACCGCGGCAATCCACAAACCTATGGCTATTTTCATCCAGCTCTTCATCTAATCCCTCCAAACAAAATCGAATAACATGATCGAAACAGTTGTGACGACGACGCAGTATGAGAGGAGTATCTTGAAATCCCCCGCCGCTTCCCCAAAAGTCGCTCCTTCAACTGATAACCTCGTAGCATCGATCACGCTCATTAGAAGTGGTAACAAAATTGGGAACGAAAGCACCGGATACAGAGTTCCTTTTGAATTTGCCTTTGATATGATCGCCGCGATGAACGTCGAGGCAGTCGAGAGACCGAAAGTTCCCATTACCACGGTGATGAGGAAAATCAAAGGAGATTTGACGGTGAATGCCGGCATGGTAAGCATGTATGCCACGATTATCATCATGTTCAAAACGTATATGAGCAGGGAATTGAAAAGGAGCTTACCGATAAGAACCGAAGACGGTTCAACCCACAACTGAAGTGTCATGGTCGTGCCGCGCTCCTCTTCGCTGACGAAAGAGCGGGAAAGCCCGCTCATTGCGGCAAAGAATACGATTATCCATAGTATGCCTGCCGACAAGCTGGGAGAAACCGCCTCTCCGGCGGTGGAGAAAAGGATGATAGAGAGCGTGACTACCACGAACATTATCAGGGAGTTGAGCGCGTAGCGTGTTCTTAGCTCGCTGTTAAGATCCTTGGTGAATATTGCTACGGCACCTCTCATTGGTGTTAAGATAGGCCTCAACCGCTTCATCTTCAAGGAGCTACAGTTGCCCCATTGGCATTATGAATTCACTGTTTTTTCTTGGAGACCTCCGCCTGAAGTGTTAAATTTACACGCTTAACCGCACAATTCTGTCTTACACCGGGCGGTATTATCTGGAGAGGTGCGAGAGTGGTTGAATCGGCTCGCCTGGAAAGCGAGTTACCGTCAAAAGCGGTACGTGGGTTCGAATCCCACCCTCTCCGCCAGACTGCTTAAGGCTTTGTCTGGCATGCCCGTGATCGGTTAAGCAGTTTATAACTTCTGGAGAGGTGCGAGAGTGGTTGAATCGGCCGGTCTCGAAAACCGGAATACCCTTCGGGGTATCGAGGGTTCGAATCCCTCCCTCTCCGCTCGACTACACATCTTCACAAACGAAGCTCTCCAAGAAGTGCAGACTGTCTGCCGACCTGCCAAACCTTGCAGGGTGACGGCAAGCCTACACACCAAGACTATCCCATCCGTCGGCATGAAAAAACGTAATTCTTGATTTTTACTTTTGGCCCGAATATCTTGATGTCGTGTTTAGAGGCAGGCATGAGTAACGACGATTTTGACTTCACATTCGACGACGAAGAGTACGACGAATTTGAGAAGCGCAACATCAACGAAGAAATAAAGCGCCTCCGGAAAGAGGAGCCTACCTTTTCGAGCATCGCAGCGCTCGAGGAAATAATCGATTACTTCATGAGTCAGGACAAGTACGAAGACGCGCTGTTTTTCGCCAATAAGTTAATTTCCGTGATGCCGGTCAGCTCGGAGAATTGGTTCCGGCGCGGGGAGATCCATGAGACTCTTGGCAAGTTTGAGGAGGCCCTCGAGGACTATTCGAAGGCTTTGGAGTTCAATCCGATCGAGGTCGATGCCTTGATCGGCAGGTCCAGCTGCCTCCAGATGCTCGACAGGTTCGAGGAAGCGCTGGACAGCATCGAGCGTGCCCTGGCTTTGGATCCCGGAAGTTACGAGGCTCTCATGAACCAGGGGGTGATACTCGAAAAACTTGCCAGGTACGAGGAAGCTTCGAAAGTGTTCAAGTACCTGACTGAACTCGATCCGGGCGACAAAGATGCTTGGTTTGAGCTCGCATACTGTTATGACTACCTCGACGAGCCCGAGAAATCGCTGAAATGTTACGACAAGGTAATAGAATTTGATCCTTACAATCACCGCGCCTGGTATAATCGCGGTATCTCTCTGAACGCCCTGGGAAAATACCAGACCGCCGTCGAGAGTTACGAGATGGCGATCGCCATCGACGAGAAATTCAGCGCCGCCTGGTATAACAGAAGCAACGCTCTGCTGAGTATGGGCAAACTCAGGGAGGCAATAGAGAGTTATAAAACCACACTGAAATATGAACCCAAAGATGTCGCGTCCTGGCACAACATGGCGACGGCTTACGAGGAGCTTGGAGAGTATAAGGACGCTGTAAGGTGTTATGGAGAGGCGTTGAAGATCGATCCGGCACACGTCGAGTCACTTTTTGGCCGGGCGGTTTGCTATGATGCCATGAGTATGTACCGGAAGGCGTTAAGCGATTTCAGCAAAGCGGCGGAACTCAACCCGGCTGATTCGGACATCTGGCATGCCCGCGGCGATGTCGAGTTCTCGCTGGACATGTTCGATGCGTCAGTCGCAAGCTATCGCAGGGTTATCGATCTCCAGCCTGATAATGTCGATGGCTGGCTCGACCTCGCGGACGCTCTGAGCGAATGCAGCCTGTACCAGGAAGCCTTGGCGGCATACAACAAGGTCATAACGATGTCGCCCGATTGGAGCGAGGCGTACTATCAGAAATGCAAATGTTGCCTTCAGACCGGATTGTTCCAGGAGGCTATTGAGAGCGCGAAGCGATCTCTGGAACTTGAACCCCACAAGATAAATACGTTCTTCCAGGATTTCGGCCAGATCCAGCATTCAAATCCTGAGATATTGGTTAAGTTTGTCTTTCCTGTTTACGAATGGCTGGTCAATGAAAAAAAATATAAAGACGCACGCTAAGTTAGTCGGCATCATAGGGCACCCGATAGGACACAGTTGGTCGCCCGCGATTCATCAGACTGCGTTCAAGTTTACGAAACAGAATTATGAATACGCGGCGTTCGACGTTCTCCCCAAGAATTTGAGGGACGCAGTGAAAGGGCTCCTTGCTCTTGGGATAGTCGGCTGTAATGTCACTGTGCCGCACAAGGAGGCGGTAATTGATTTTCTCGACGAGATTTCAGCCGATGCGAGACTCGTTGGCGCTGTAAATACGGTGTATGTAGAGAATGAGATGCTCGTCGGCCACAATACCGATGTGGACGGGGTCGTCGAAGCGCTCAAGCCGTTCAAGGAACAGGTAGCGAACCAGCCGGTCACCGTTTTCGGCGCCGGCGGTGGAGCGCGCGCGGTGGTCTATTCCCTGATATCGTACTTCAAACCAAGTGAAATTTTCATCGTCAACAGGGACGCTTCAAGGGCCGAGCTGCTCAAGAAATTCTTCGCAGACTCGCAAAACTATCTCAACATCCGGGTGGATGAGCTTCACAATCTCAATGAAGCCGATGCAATCGCAAAGAGCAAACTCGTTGTCAATGCCACCCCGGTCGGCATGTTCCCGGAAGTTGGCGAGAGCGTTATGTCGGATGACTCCGCCGAAATTGAGGGGAAAATCTTCTTCGATCTGGTCTATAATCCGGTTCATACGAAGTTCCTGAAGACTGCGCGCAAAAAGAACGCGATCATAGTCAGCGGGCTTGAGATGCTGTACCATCAGGCGGCTAAGGCTTTCGAACTTTGGACCGGCACCTCGATGCCTCTCGACAAGGTGAGGGCCCACCTGGATCGGAAGTTCATGGATGAGAGTGAGCCGAAACAGCGGAAGCAGAAGGCTCAAAGAAGTGTCGCGGGTGAGGGGCAGGCCTGAGGTTCAGCCTGCCGGGGATCAACTAGAGAGAATCTTCACGCTTTCTTCCCAAAAGAGCCTCGATGACAAGGATCGCGTCATCGACAGGGGCCGCCGAGATTGCACCACCGACCGATGCAACACTCGTCAGCAGGCGAATCGCAGCCTTGCGAACATCGTCCGGCATAACTGCCGACTCGGAAATAATCTTCAGGCATTGGATCGAGCTCAAAGATTCGCCGTATGTCCGGGCGATACCGGAACCACCGAAGGCCTTTCTCACCGCCCGCCTGGCGCAGACTCTGGATTTCCCGAGGTTGCCGTCACGTGCCGCGTCGCGTGCCATCACAAGCTCGTCTTCAATCTCTTGCGGTAGAACCATTCGTCCCATTCTTCAGATAGTCGGCGAGAAAGCGGCCGGTGTATGAACCCTTAGACTTCATAATCGTTTCGGGTGGACCCTGCGCAACTATGCTTCCTCCTCCTTCACCGCCCTCCGGGCCAAGGTCGATGACCCAGTCTGCGCACTTGATAACATCGAGGTTGTGCTCAACGATGATCACCGTGTTTCCTTTGTCGACGAGTTTGTGGAGTAAATCGAGAAGTATCCTTATGTCCTCGAAGTGGAGCCCGGTGGTAGGCTCGTCGAGTATGTAGAGAGTCTTGCCGGTGGCGACCTTGGAAAGTTCCGTCGCGAGTTTCACCCGCTGCGCTTCTCCTCCCGAGAGCGTCGTGGACGACTGACCGAGACGAAGGTAGCCTAGTCCGACTTCCACCATAGTCTGCAGCTTTCTTCTTATGGACGGAATATCTTCGAACAGAAATGATGCCTCCTCGACGGTCAATTCGAGAACGTCCGCTATGTTCTTTCCCTTATACTTCACATCGAGGGTCGCGGCACTGAATCTTTTTCCGTTGCATACTTCACATTTGACGTACACATCCGGAAGGAAGCTCATTTCGATCTTTCTCATTCCGTCTCCCTCGCAGGCTGGGCAGCGCCCTTCCTGGACGTTGAATGAAAACCTTCCCGGACGATAACCTCTTAGTTTGGATTCGGGGAGCTGCGAGAACAAGTCCCGGATCGCGGTGAATACTCCGACATAAGTTGCCGGGTTGGAGCGTGGAGTCCTGCCGATTGGCGACTGGTCGACATCGACGACTTTGTCGATCAGTTCCATTCCCGAAATTTCCTTGTAGGGAAGGGGTTGATCGGATATCCTGTAGAAACGTCTCCCGAGAATTCTGTAGAGCGTGTCGTTGATAAGCGTCGATTTGCCCGATCCGCTCACTCCGGTAATGCAGACGAAGAGTCCTATCGGGAACTTTGCATCGACGCTTTTCAGATTGTTTCCCGATGCGCCCTTCAGATACAGGAATGAATCGCTCGGCTTCCTCAAGAGTTCCTTAGGCCTTACCGGGATCTCCTTTTCGTCGCGAAGGTAGGCTGCGGTCAGCGATTCTTCCTTTTCGGAAAGGAGCTCCTGCAAGGTTCCGGCTTTGACGACGCGCCCGCCATGCTCGCCTGCACCGGGGCCGAGGTCCACAATGTAATCGGCATTCTCCATCGTCTCGCGGTCATGTTCGACGACAATGACGGTGTTGCCGAGATCCCGGAGGGACTTTAACGATTCGATGAGACGGACATTGTCGCGCTGATGCAGTCCGATGGAAGGTTCGTCGATAACGTAAAGCACACCCGTCAGCTGCGAGCCGATCTGGGTGGCCAGTCTGATCCGCTGCGATTCTCCTCCGGATAGAGTCCCGGAGGGCCTGTTTAAAGTGAGATAGTCCAGCCCAACGTTCAGAAGAAATTTCAGACGCGTCCTTATTTCATGCAGTATCGGCTGGGCTATCTTTTGAGTTCGCTTCGGAAGCGTCAGCCCATCCATCGCACCGCTAACCCTGTCTATGGAATTCTTGACGACCGAATCGATGGTCGTTTCACTCCCGTCGTTGTCGGTCACCCTGACGAACCGGCTCTCCGGTCTCAGCCTGGTTCCCGCACAGGTTTTACATTCGCTGAAAGGGAGATGCGTCTCGATCTCTGAAGCGTTACTTCCAAAGTAGACCTCGAAGTCGAGCTCCTTGAGCATCGGGACGAGCCCTTCGAACTTATTGTTCAGGTTTGAAATAGACACTCCGGCGAACCTTATTCCCTTTTTGCTCGCTTTCTGATTTTTCCCGTAGAAAATCAAATCACGCACTGTGGTGTTGAACTGCTCGAAGGGAGTATTCACGTTCACATCATGCGGCTCGAGAAGGCTGTTCAGCAGGCTCATCAGGAAGAAATCGTCTCGCTTGGGGAAGATCAGGGCTCCTTCGGCAATCGACCTCTTGGGGTCGACTATGATCGCTTCCGGCGTGATGTCGCGGCTGAGGCCCGTTCCGCCGCAGGTACGGCACATGCCGAATTTTGAATTGAAGGAGAATGAATTTGGTGCCAGATCCGGATAGCTGGCGCCACACTTCGGGCACGACCTAAGACGGCTGAAAAAAGTGTCCTTGCCTGTATCGTTGTCGTGAATTATTACCGTACCCGATCCTCGTTCGAGCCCGAGCTTGAGTGAATCGCGAAGCCGCGACGATGATTTCGCCTGCATCTTCAGCTTGTCGACAACAAGTTCGATGTTATGAGTTCCATATCGGGATACTTCCATCCCTTCCTGGATGTCTTTAAGGACGCCGTCCACCCTGGCTTGTACGAAACCTTCCGACATCAGCTCGCGAAAGAGCTCCCTGTAGTGACCCTTTCTCCCGATCACAAGAGGGGAGAGAAGTATGACGTTGCGGCCGTTGAAGTCCCTCATGATCGCCTGGTGAATCTGATCGGGAGTCTGTTGCTGAACGGGGATGTCGCAGTTGACACAGAATTGTGTGCCGACTTTCGCAAAGAGCAGCCTGACGTAATCGTAAATCTCGGTTACCGTCCCGACTGTGGAATGAGGATTGGTGCTGATCGTTTTTTGCTCGATGGCCACAGAAGGGCTGAGACCTTCGATCAAATCGACGTCGGGACGTTCAAGTATCTGAAGGAACTGGCGAGCGTAAGCCATCATGGTCTCCAGATAACGTCGTTGTCCTTCCGCATAAATCGTATCGAAGGCGAGCGATGACTTGCCGCTGCCGCTCAGTCCGGTGATGACTATGAATCTCTCGCGTGGAAGATCGAGATCTATCGATTTGAGATTGTGCTGTCGCGCACCTCGAATCACTATGTTGTCCAAAGCGTTCTTTGGATTGTCGCCTGTCGTCTTTTTCATCCGAATCCTGAATTTATTCTCGATCCTCTCCAATTTCAATCCAGTATCTGGCGGCTTCCGGCAGCCCTGACGGTTAGCGCCGCCTCCAAGCCTTCATCCGCCAATTTTCCGGCGCCGATATGCGTTTGACGAACTGAGGCGAAACATTCTTAAATTGTTGAACATATGGAAACTATCGAATGCGCCGTTATCTACGAGTGGGAGTACGATAACGATTTCGTCTCGATATTGTCCGGCAAGCTGACGGCGCAGGAAATACCGCATGGAGTCTTTCACGCAGCCGAGCTTAAGGATGTCCTTGCCCGTGTGAGGGAGAAGGACCTTCACTTCAATTGCGTGCTGGATCGCGCCTCGGACGTCGACGACGATGCGGAGGCTCTCGTCAGCATCCTGAGACGGAGAGGAGCCAGCATCGTAAACGACCCGGTCGAGATACGGCACGCATCGGATAAGGCTTCCATGCACCTGGAGTTCATAACGGCGGGCATTTACGTGCCGTATACCATTATCATTTCTCCGTATAACGCACAGAGGGAAGTCAAGCTGAGTATTGGAGAACTGGCCCGGCTGGGGCGTCCGTTCATTATCAAGCCGGCCAACACCACCGGCGGGGGAATTGGAGTAGTCACGGGCGCGGAGGGTCTCCAGGAAGTCATCGAGACCCGGCAGCATCATAAGGACGACAAATATTTATTGCAGAGAAAAATCGACCCCGTCCGCACGAATGGACGCCGTGCATGGTTCAGGCCCTTTTATGTCTTTGGAAATGTCGTTATCTGCTGGTGGGACGATCAGACTCATCTTTACCATCAAGCGACGGGAGAAGAGATATCCCAATTTGCATTGACTGAGATCGAGAGAATCGTTAAGAAGATTTACAGCGTCTGCAAGCTGGAATTCTTTTCGACAGAAATTGCGTTGGACGAAGAGGGGAGATTCATCGTTATAGATTATGTCAATGAGATGTGCGATATGAGGATAAGGTCGAAACATTTCGACGGTGTGCCGGATACGGTCGTCGAGGAGATCGCCGCAAGATTAGCTGGGGGGATAAGGGAACTGCTGCTACACAGGAGGCAGGCGTCTTGATGACCGATCAGGTCCGTGATTATGAAGACGACTTCAACGATGCTGTCTTCTCCGTTGTCGACGTAGAAACCACCGGTGCTATGGCTGCAAACGAGCGCATTATTGAATTTGCCGCTTACAAGGTATGCAAAGGGAAAATAGTCGACCAGTATTCCACGCTCGTGAATCCAGGCAGGCACATTCCGAATTTCATTCGAAACATGACTGGCATAACCAACGAGATGGTCTACGGAGCGCCGCAATTCAAGGATGTCGCCCTCCCCATTAGCAGGTTCCTCGACGGCTCGATCTTTGTGGCCCACAATTCTCAATTCGATTATGGCTTCGTACGGTCCGAAATGGAGAAAGCAGGATTCGGATTGGACATACCGCAGCTATGTACCCGGAAACTAAGCTCGAGGGTCTTCCCCCAGCTTCCCAGAAAAGCACTTGATCAGGTTTGCCACCATCTCGGCATCAAAATAAGCGGGCGTCATCGCGCCTACGGTGACGCAAGGGCGACAGCCCATCTGTTGATCGAGCTCCTGGAGTTTGTAAGGGAGAGACATGAAGTGGTTACCCTGGAGGAGCTTCTCAGTTTTCAAAATGTGCCTCACCGCATCGACAGACACGGGAACCAGAACGTGTTCAAGTCGGCAATGAAAGCGGCTCCGAATGCTCCGGGCGTCTATTTGGTGCACGATTCCGATGATGAGATCATCTACGTGGGCAAGGCGAAGAACCTTAAACTCAGGATGGCTTCATACCTGACTGAGAACGCGAGAGACGCCGCGAAGGTACGCAAGATGCTCGGGACTGCCCGGAGACTCGAGTGGGAAGAAACATCGTCGGAACTCAACGCCTTTCTGAGAGAGGTCCAGCTCATCCGGCGCCACCGCCCGCGGTTCAACTCTCAACTCGTGAACCCGAGACGCTTCCCGTTTATCAAGCTGTCGACTGAGAGAAAGTTCGAACGCCTCGATCTTGTCTATGAGCTTGGCGAAGACGGCCGATATTACGGCCCGTTTGAGAGCTCATTCATAGCAGAGCAGGTCCTTTACGCGGCGGACAAGTACTTCAAGCTTGTGAAGTGCGAAAATGACTTTGTCGAACCGTTCGATCCATGTCTCTATTTCTATATCGACAGGTGTGCCGCACCTTGCAGGGGAGAAGTGACAACCGAGAGTTACAATCTCGAAGTCGAGGCAGCCGAGGAATTCTTGAGCGGCTCGTTCGAAAAGCTGACCGGCGAACTTCGTGTAAGGCTCGATGAGTTATCGAAGAAGCTCGAATTCGAGGATGCCGCCGTCGCACGGGACCTGATTGAAATACTCGATCGGACCTCGTCAAAACTGCGACTTCTGAAAGGTCCGATAAGTAAGGCTAACTTCATCTGCGGCTGGAAAACTGGCGGTGTCGTCGAATTGTATAAGGTGAACAGGGGGCTGGTCTTTGGGCCGGTAGTAACCGGAGCGAATGAACTGGAGCAGGCGATCGACTTCCTGACGAACAAATCGGAGAATATCACGGGCGATTTCGTCCCCCTCAGAATTCTCCTGAACTATGCGATGAAAAATCAGTCCGGCTTCTTTAAAGTCGATGCCGACGGTAAAGGACAGGACGGAGAATCGCTATTGAGCAAAATAAAAGCCGCCACCGGATTTTTGCCGGCAGGCGGCTGATTAATTTCTGACACCGCTCCCTCTACAGCTGGGCGATGAATTCTCTGGCCTTTGCGGCGTATTGGGATTTCGGGTCTTTGCTGATCAGCTCTTCCCAGGTCGCTTTCGCTTCAGGCTTGTTGCCGAGATGAACGTACGACATTCCAAGCATGAGGTAAGCTGCGCCGGTCTTGTAACTGCGGCTGAATGACAGTACGGACTTGAATGAGTTTGCCGCATCCATGTACTTCTGTTGAGCATAGTAACATTCGCCCATCCAGTAGATTGCGTTGCTCGTCATGTTCGGCATCACCTTGCTGTTGCTGAGGTTGCCGAAGACAGCCAGCGCTTCGCTGTACTTCCGGGCCTTAAAGAGTTTAAGCCCCTGGCCGTAACCCTGCATGAATTCAGCCTGAGTCGTGATCGGTCCAAGCCCACTCCCGAGCGAAGCCCGCTCCGCATCGGCGCTCCTTGCGCTGAGGTCGCGGTTGATCTGCTTCTGGACTGTGAGTTCGGAGTCGAGCTGGTTCACGCGTGCCTGAAGGTCCTGAAGATCCTGCCATTGCTGGCTGCTTTGCCCGAGTTTTGACGAAAGATCCGCAACCTTCGCGTTCAAGCCCTTCTTATCCTGTTCGAGCTGAGTCACGGATTTCCTCAGCTGGGAGTTCTCAGTCTGCAATTGCTGGTTTTCATAGGTCAATGAATCCGCACTGACCTTAGCTGTCTCAACACTCGACCCGCACCCGGCAAGTAGGAGGTTAGCCGCAAAAAGTAGCGCTATCAACAGATAAGATGCCCCATGCAGTGATCGTTTCATAAGGATTTCCCTCCTCGGAATTATTGTTGAAATTCGAATGAAATTAGACAAGGGTTCCATAAAAGTCAAGAAAATTGGGCCCTATTTGTTTCCGGTCACATCAGGCCGGTTGATGGTCTTGAAGCCTCCTTACTGATAACGCGGAACGGCCCTTTGACCAATTGGCGAAATCCGGTAGTGCCATCATCCTGATTAATTCACTTCTAATCCGTTCGTGTAGGAAATTAAATTAGGACACCGCTCGAAATCTCCGACGTTAGCATTTATTTCCGTATTTCAATAGATTCAAATCAGAGTGAGGCATCACATGACACTAAGGAAGAAAAATGCCCGGGAGTGAAGGTACACGAGAATTCCAGATTTCGAGGAAGGCCAGAGAACAGTTCAGGTTCGACGAGACTTTCTTCTCGATAACAGGTGACATACTGCTGGTCAACCCGCAGGCAGCGCAACTCTTCGCGACTAAACTGAACAACAAGCGCAAGAAAGAAATCGGCACGAGAGCGAAGCGACCTCTTCCTTCAGTCGTTCCTGTGACCGCAAGCGAAATAAATGCCATGGGGCTCTTCCATGAGGTCCTCCATTTTATCATAGCCAGTTACGAGAAAAACGTTAACCGACAAGTGTTCGATAGACTTGAAGGCTGGTTGTCCGGACAGATAGGGGAAAAGGAACTGTCGGATCTGCAGCATACTTTCCTCGACCTATTTCCTCCAACTCCTGTTTTTCGCAACGAAGTAGATGCGGCAAGTTTTCTATCCAGAAATGACTTCGGTCTGAATGGAAGGCAGGTCGTGTTCGAAGAGCTCATCCTGCTCTGGCTTCAGAATAGGAATCCCGCCTTCGATGCAATTGCAGAACTCATCGATGACTCGACCCTCGACGAAAAGAGCCCGTACGGGGAGGCTATCGCAGCGACAAATGTCTTCTTCGAGACCCAGCCGGGTTACGGTCCTGCCGATTCTCCACTCTTGAAAATGCTTCTGGCCCCGATAGAAGCAAGCCCGGAGTCGATCTCCGGTCAGCTGGAGTTCATTATTGAAAATTGGGGAGACATTCTGAAGGACTCCCCCCTCCTGACAAGAATATTACGGGCAATCGACTTCGTGAAGGAGGAAGGGAAATATTTCATGATGATCGCGCAGGCCCAGGCGGACAAAGCGAGGATTCCTAATGTCCGCCGGCCGGGCTTTGAAGGGTTTGGCGAACGGGCCCCCGAACCTGTATTGAAATTCCGGGGTACGGGTGCCGAGTACGAACCCGAAAACTTCAGTGCCGACCTGAGCTGGATGCCGCGCCTTGTGTTGATAGCAAAAAATGTCTTCGTTTGGCTTGATCAGCTGAGCAAGAAATACCGCAGGCAAATCGACAGGCTGGATCTTATTCCAGATGAGGAATTGGAGACACTCTCGCGCCGTGGTTTTACCGGACTCTGGCTTATAGGGATATGGAAACGGAGCGAAGCGTCACGGAAAATCAAACACCTTAACGGCAATCCTGATGCGATTGCATCCGCCTATTCTCTTGATGCATATGAGATTGCCGCCGAATTGGGCGGCGATCAATCTTACCGCAACTTAAAGGATAGAGCCTGGCGACTTGGAATCCGGCTTGCCAGCGACATGGTCCCTAACCACATGGGAATCGATTCCACATGGTTGATCAATCACCCGGACTGGTTCCTTTCCTCCGGATATCCGCCCTATCCAAACTATTCTTTCAGCGGCCCCGATCTTAGCGGTGACGAGCGTGTCGGGATCTTCATCGAAGACGGTTATTGGAGCAAGCGGGATGCATCAGTTGTGTTCAAGAGGCTCGACAGGTGGACCGGACAAGCGAGGTATATTTATCACGGTAACGACGGAACGCACATGCCCTGGAACGATACGGCCCAACTCGATTTTACAAAACCTGAAGTCAGAGAGGCTGTAATACAAACAATTCTCCACGTGGCTAAGATGTTCCCGATAATCAGGTTCGATGCCGCGATGGTTCTCAGCAAGAAGCATTACCAACGTCTCTGGTTCCCGGAGCCGGGAACCGGGGGAGCGATCCCTTCCCGTTCCAACTTCTCACTGACAAAGGATGAATTCGATGCCGTGATGCCGGTAGAATTCTGGCGAGAGGTGGTGGACAGGATCCAGCAGGAAGCGCCCGATACGCTGCTTCTGGCCGAGGCGTTTTGGCTTATGGAAGGATATTTCGTGCGAACGCTCGGGATGCACAGAGTCTATAATAGTGCTTTCATGAACATGCTTAAGCGCGAAGAAAATGGGAGCTATCGTCAGGTTATCAAGAATGTCCTCGAATACAACCCGCAGATACTCAAGCGATTTGTCAATTTTGTAAATAATCCCGATGAAGAAACAGCCATCGCACAATTCGGAAAGGATGACAAATACTTCGGTGTCTGCGTCTTAATGGCTACGATGCCGGGGCTTCCGATGTTTGGCCACGGCCAGGCGGAAGGTCTGACTGAGAAGTACGGAATGGAATTCAGGCGAGCCTATCGCGACGAAAGGGAGGATGAGAGCCTCGTTGCCAGACATGAAAGAGAGATTTTCCCGCTTCTGAGAATGAGGCAGGATTTCAGCGAGGTCGACAATTTCTTCCTGTATGACTTTTTCGTGGGGGGCGGCCAGGTGAATGAAGATGTCTTTGCGTATAGCAATCGAAGCGGGAGTGTAAGCAATCTTGTGGTCTATAATAACCGGTATACTCATACTTCCGGATGGGTAAAGACGTCGGTCGCGTTCCGTGATGCATCTGGAAAATTGATCCAGAAAAACCTCGCTGAAGGTTTGTCGCTTTCAGGCGGACAGAGCAGCTACGTTGTCTTTCGTGACATAATTAACGGCGTTGAATATATAAGATCTACGAAATCAATTAGGCACGACGGTCTATATATCGAACTTGGAGCGTATAAGTACAGCGTCTTTGTTGGCTTCAATGAGGTCCGTGCGACTGCGGATAAGCCTTATGATGAGCTATGCCGTTCTCTCAACGGAAGAGGTGTCGGCTCGGTGGAGGAAGAGCTTTGGTTGATGAAGCTTCGCGATATCCACGCGGCATACTACGAAGCGCTCAACGGCGGAAGTCTGCGGTATCTTGCTGAAGGGATGAATGAAGGCGAGTTGAAGCACGACCGGGTGAAAGCGCTCGGGGAAAAGGTGTCGCACCTCGATTCGGCAGTTAAGAAGTATCTTAGTTCGGATTTTCCGTCAACCGTGGAACCGGCAGTTAGTTTCTACAGGGGCACTTCGGCTGCAATCGATGCTCTTACCGCAGTCAAGTCGGCGGCCTACATCAAGAAAATAGTAGAAACGGATCGTCGTAATTCCTTAAAGGGCCTGCGTGTTGAGTTTCTCTATCTCTTCCTTAGAGTATTGGCGAGGTCTGTGGGACAACCGCACGGGGGGACATACGAGATTGTCTCAGACTTCCGGCTCTCAGGTCAGACCAGGGAATGCTTCTCAATGCTCGGAGTTGACAGCGGCACTGCGGAGTATGAGTTGAGTCTCGCATGTATTTTGGTCGATTTGTTTGAAAACGCCACGATAAGCGGAGAGGAGGAGGAGGTCCACGGGCTCTTCTTAACTGTTTTGGGAAAGACCTCCGTTCAAAGCTTTCTCGCACTGCACGAGTACGAGGGTGTTCGATGGTTTAATAAGGAACGCTTCGACGATCTCGTCGCGTATTATGTGACGACCGCAGGGGCCGAATTCTTATCAGCGCATCCCGAGGTTCGCGTTGAGGATGTGAGCCGGTCACTTGAAGTATTCGTGGAATTGGGAGCTTCTGCAAAGAGGATAGCTTCCAAAGCCGGCTACAAGTTCGATGTGTTTGTGAATCAACTGAGGGAGGCTGATTGATTCCCAAGAGCGGCGGGGGAAAGCTTTTCTATCTATTGCGATGTCGGAGAAGTATATGAAGCCCACCATAAAAGAGATAGAACAACTAAGAAGAGATTACACCGGTGAAGAGCTGGACGAATTGAGGATTGATCGCGATCCATTCGGACAGTTTCAAAGATGGATGGAGGACGCCTTGCAAGCCGGAGTCCCGGATCCTCATGCGATGGCATTGTCGACCGTATCTCCGGAAGGAAGACCATCCGCGCGAATCGTCCTGCTTCGGGGAATCGATGCGGGCGGCTTCACGTTCTACACCAACTACAACAGTCGGAAAGCGACTGAGGCCGGCGCGAATCAGTACGTGGCGCTCACCTTTTTCTGGCATGAACTTGACAGGCAGATTCGTGTCGAAGGGAAGGTTTCTGCCATCGACGAAGCTGAGTCCGATAAGTATTTTGCCTCACGTCCAAGGGGAAGCCAAATTGCAGCATGGGCGTCGAACCAGAGTGAAGTCGTCTCGGGGCGTGAAGAACTTCAAAGAAAATATCGTCAGATAGAAGAGCGGTTTTCCGGCGGGCCTGTTCCAAGACCCGAGAATTGGGGAGGGATGAAAGTAGAAGCGGATGCCATCGAGTTCTGGCAGGGAAGACCGAACAGGCTCCATGACAGAATACTCTATTCACTCAAAACCGATGACAGCTGGGTCATCAAACGGCTCGCACCGTAGCTCGGGCAAAATTCGTGGCTCCTTCGGTATCACATTCGCCTTTTATGCTGGAAATTCTCACTATTTTCTGCAATCTTTAGGTCACCGTGCTCACAAGTATTCTTGTCATGATATTCCTTCTCGGCTTGGCATTTGTCCTCTCAGCTGCGGAAGTCGCCTTGTACACGATAACGAGCTCGGGAGAACTTCCTAAAGGAAAAATGACCGCGAGGCTTTTCAAATCGCCGCAGCTGTTGTTATCGACGATCCTCGTTTCCAATGCCGTTTCGGTCTTCATGTTCACACTCATCGGAGCTGCCGTTGCTGTCGATTTTGCTTCCCTGATTTCGATGAACAGATTGGTGGCGGTTGGTATCGAAGTGGTAACCGTCTCGGGTCTCCTGATATTTTTCGCTGACGCCGTTCCTAAGATAGTTGCACTCCGTAACGCCAGGCTTGTTCTCGGTCTCAGCCTTCCTTTACTGCTGGTCTTGCTTGCTGTTGAAAGCCCGATAGTCTATCCCCTCAATGCCTTTCTCTCCCGTATAACCGCGAGAAGGAGGAGGTTGGCCTTGACAATCGACAACAGGAGATTGAAAACACTGTCCAGGATCGCGGGGACAACCGGCGTAATAGAGGAAAATGAAGCTCAGTTGCTGAGGAAGATCTCGTATCTCGGGGAAAGAACTGTGAAGGATACGATGACAAGCCGCGAAGAGATAATTTCGATTCCCGACAAGGCGGGATTTGAGGAGGTGTCTGAGACGTTCAGGAAAAGTGAGCATTCGAGATTGCCTGTTTACTCCGGCTCGAGCGAGAATGTTGTCGGGATTCTTTACGCCAGGGATTTCCTTCCGATGGTGAGAAAGAGGACGGGGCGGAGGAAATTCAATGCCGGTTTACTTATGAGACCGCCGGTATTCGTACCTGAGACGCAATCGCTCGAAAAACTGATCGAGACATACAGGGTCAACAAACGGCACATTGCCGTCGTGGTGGATGAATTCGGAGGGCTGTCCGGGATCGTAACACTCTCCGACGTGGTGAGGGAAATTTTCGGCTCGAGTGCCGAGATGCCGAGGGAAGGGGCGAAGCTGACTCGGCTCCAGGACGGAGCTTACCTGGTAAAAGGAAGCGCACGGCTCGATGAGCTTGGCGCGCAAGTAGGCACTTTTGATTTCGGGTACGATTCCGGCAGCACAGTCTCTTCGCTTCTCGTTAAAGTGCGCGGTACAGTCCCGCGAGTCGGGAGTAAGGTCCGAGTCGGCAATCTGGAGTTTGAAGTGGTTCAAGCCACTCCGAAAGCAATTTTGCAAGTTAAGCTCAGGCAGTTATATTCATCATCTGTAGAGGATTATGACTGAGCTAAAACATATCGTCTTTCTTACCGGTTTCATGGGCAGCGGGAAAAGCACTATCGGCCCGCAACTTGCCCGGCGGATCGGCTATGATTTTGCTGACATGGATAATAAAATCGAACAGTCGGAAGGCACCTCGATACCCGACATATTCGACAAACGGGGGGAGACTTATTTTCGCAGGACTGAAGTCAAAATCTTGCGAGAGCTTTCCGGTAGTAACGGAAAAATCGTCGTGGCACTTGGTGGTGGTACACTCACAAACGAGGAATGCCGGACCATCGTCCGTGACCGGGGAGTGCTGGTTTACCTGCAAATCAGCACGCGGAAGGTTCTCCAACGAGTTGGAAGGAACCGGGAAAGACCTATGCTCCTGAGCCCTAAGGGTGAAGTAATGAGCGATATCGAGCTCTCTGAGAGGGTCGAGGCTTTGCTTAACGAGAGGGAGAAGTACTATCTGAAGGCAGATTTAGTGATCAATGCTGATGAGATGACAGTCTTGGACTGCGTTGAGGAGATCGCCTCCAAACTGAAGGGATTAGTTGAATGAAACCTTTGAGCTACCGTGTCAACTCATCTAGAATACCGGTCCTGATCGGCGATTCCGATTCGCCTCTATTTGCCGAGCTGCGTTCAGCACAGAAGGCGGCGGTCGTCATCGATTCAAGGTTTGCGTCTATCTACCGGGACCTTGTGGATGGGATTAAGAATGTGAACGGTGCGGTGGTCGCGGATTTCCATCCGAGCGAAGAGAACAAGAGCCTCGAGATGGTCGAGAAACTTCTCACCTATTTTCTCGAGAGAGATATCCGTAGAGACTCGGTTCTGTTCGCGATCGGCGGCGGGATAACAGGCGACCTGGCAGGCTTCGTCGCCGCCGTTTTCCAGAGGGGAATCAACTACGTCCACGTTCCGACTACTCTCCTTGCCATGGTGGACAGTTCGGTAGGAGGTAAGGTCGGAGTAAACCACGCCGTTGGCAAGAACATGATAGGCGCGTTCCATCAGCCTAATGCGATCATCATGAACACAAGTTTCCTTGGGACGCTCCCCAAAGAGGAGCTTATCTGCGGGCTTGGGGAGATCGTAAAGTATGCCGTGCTCAACGGAGACACGTTCTTCGATTTTCTCGAGAAGAACTACGTCCGGCTTCTTAACAAAGACAGGAAGCTGCTTCAGCGGATCGTGAGAATGTCGGTGGAGACCAAGAAACGGTATGTCGAGAAAGACGCCAGAGAGGCCGGCGTGAGGGCGCATTTGAACCTCGGCCACACGGTCGGCCACGCTGTGGAGGCCGCAACCAACTACTCGAAGTTCAAACATGGCGAGGCCGTCCTCATCGGCCTTATTGCCGAGTCTCACATAGCCATGCACATGAAGCTCCTCCGCCCATCGAGCTTCGAACGGATCCTCGGCATCGTGCGCCAGATCGCAGCCCAGAGGAACGACAAGGTCCCCCTTGACGATGTCCTGGGCAGATTAAACTATGATAAGAAAGTCAAAGCGGGCAAAGTGCGTTTCGTCCTTCCGACCGGAATAGGAAGGGTGGTGGTACGCGACGACGTGACGACAAAGAACGTGGTCGATGCGATGAAGTTCGTCGCCGCCGACGGAATGCTCAACCTCGCCTGACTAATACCTAACGGAGCAATTCTTAATGATAACTTATAAGCAGAGCGGCGTGAATATCGACGAAGCAGACAAACTTGTAAGGAAGATCAAGCCGCTTGCGAAACAGACCTTCAGCAAAAACGTGCTGTCAGAAATAGGATTCTTCGGCGGATTCTTCGACGCTAAATTCCCCGGTTACAAAAATCCGGTGCTCGTTTCAAGTGTCGATGGCGTCGGGACTAAAGTGAAGATCGCAATAGAGATGGATAAACACGACACGATCGGACAGGATCTTGTCAACCACTGCGTGAACGATATCGGTGTGGGCGGCGCGGCACCCCTCTTCTTCCTCGACTACTATGCATGTGGAAGATTGAATGCGGCAGTGGCCGGCGACGTAGTGAAAGGTCTCTCCAAGGCATGCAAAGAAAACGGCGTGGCTCTTATCGGCGGAGAGACCGCTGAGATGCCGGGCGTCTATTCGGACAATGATTACGACCTTGCCGGGACAATTGTAGGTGTCGTCGACAAAGCAAAGGTTATCGACGGAAAGAAAGCCAGGAAGGGCGACGTACTTATCGGCATAGCTTCGACAGGCCTCCACACGAACGGCTATTCGCTAGCCAGGAAGACAATCCTGTCGCAATACGGCGTCGACAGCTATGTGCCCGAGTTACGCACCAGTGCGGGCGAAGCATTGCTCAGGACGCACCGGTCGTATTTGAGAATCATGCAATCCGCGTCGAAGAAGTTCAGCGTTCGAGGTATGGTACACGTCACCGGCGGCGGAATCGAAGGAAATACCGTCAGGGTCATACGCGAGCCAAGGAAATTCAAAGTGTTCTGGGAAAATTGGGAAGTGCCTCCGATCTTCCGGTTGATTCAGACGATTGGCGATGTCCCGGAAAACGATGCCAGAAGGGCTTTGAACATGGGAGTAGGTCTCATTTTGATAGTCCCGTCGGATGAAGCGGACGCACTTCTGAAATATCTTAAGAAGATGCACGAGAAGGCGTTCGTTGTCGGGGAAGTGGTAAGATAGGGCTGTCGCAATTGTGGCCGCCACCAACGCTGCTGAAAGCTGCGCCGGTGACGGTCACTTGCTTCGAACTTTACCAGATCTTAGCCCTGACGCTGTCAGCTCTGTACATTGAATCGCCCGGCTTCACGCCGAACGCTTCGTAGAACGGAGGGAAGTCGGACAGAGGGCCGTTGCACCTGAACTCGTTGGGTGAGTGAGGATCGACTATCAGCCGCTGACGCAACGCCTGCGGCCTGTCGTTCTCGCGCCACATCTGTGCCCATGCCAGGAAGAAACGCTGCTCCGGGGTGAAACCGTCTATCTTTCCCGGACGAGACTTTCCCTTCAGAGTATTCTCGAATGCCTGGAACGCGATCGATACTCCACCGAGATCGGCGATGTTCTCACCCTCGGTAAGATTACCGTTCACTTGAAGGGAATCCAGAACGGTGTAGGAGTCGAATTGCTTCACCAGGACTTCGGCTTTCTTCTTGAAATTGGCGGCGTCCGCTTTGCTCCACCAGTCCTTCAGATTTCCACTGGCGTCGAACTGGCTTCCCTGGTCGTCGAAACCGTGCGTCATTTCGTGACCAATGACGGCGCCCATTCCGCCGTAGTTCACCGCGTCATCGGCATCAGGGTTGAAAAATGGAGGCTGAAGTATGCCTGCCGGGAAAACGATCTCGTTCATTGAAGGATCGTAATAGGCGTTAACCGTCGGGGGAGTCATCTGCCATTCCGTCCTGTCGACTTTCTTGCCTACCTTGTTTATTTCGTAATCGAAGTTGAACTCGTTCGCGCGCATGACATTCAAAACGTAGGGGCCGCGGTCGATGTCCAGTCCTTTGTAGCTTTTCCATTTGTCCGGATAGCCGATCTTGTTCACGATCGCCTTGAGCTTAATCAGCGCCTGCTTCTTGGTCTTCTCACTCATCCAGTCCAGGCCCTTGATCCGTTGAGCGAATGCGGCCTCGAGGTTGTGAACCATTTCCTCCGCCCTTGCCTTGGCCTTGGGTGAAAAATGATCGGCAACGTAGAGTCTTCCGAGTGCGAAGCCTACCTGCTGATCGACTCTCTGCAGAACTCTCTTCCATCTCGGTTGCAGCTCCTTCGCGCCCGTCAACACAGTACCATAGAAATGGAAATGCTCATCTACGAATTCCTTACTAAGATATGGTGCCATCGAATTCACGAGGTGCCACTTGAGATAGACTTTCCAGTCCTTGAGCGAGACCGACCTGAGCATGGCCCCGGCTACCTTCATGAACTTCGGCTGCGCGACGTTCACACTTTTTACCCCGGACAGGTTGAAATACCTGAGGTAGGATTTCCAGGAGAGCCCGGGGGCGAGTGAACCGAGTTTCGCTACGGACATCATGTTATAGATCGCCTTTGGATCACGCATTTCTACCCGCGTCATCGAGGCTTTCGCGAGCCGCGTCTCCATCCTTGAGACTATGCCGGCGTTTACCGAAGCGACTTTTTTGTTCTCGCCCAATAGCGAAAACATCTTCTTCATGTAAATATCGTAATCGCTCAGGATCTCTTTGGACTGCTTGTCGGTTTTGGTGTAGTAATCCCGATCCGGCAAACTCAGACCTCCCTGGAATATGGTGGCGATCATCATTTCACTGTTCTTGAGGTCCTGCTGTGAAGTGAAATAAAACAGGACGTTTACGCCTTTTCGTTGAAGCTTCTCCAGTGTAGACTGCAGCTCGGACTTGTCCTTGATTGCATCGATCTCCCTGAGGTACGGCTCGATGGGGCCGATACCATCTCTGTCGATAGCCGAAGTATCCATACCGCAGAAATAAAAATCGCCCACGAGTTGCGTGTCGCTCCCTTTAGCTGCGTTATTATCTGCGGCCGATTTTTCGGCTATCGAATGGAGTATGTCGAGATTGCGGTCGTAGAGCTCGGAGAAGCTTCCCCATCTGCTGTAAGCCGCCGGAATCGGGTTCTTTTTTAGCCACCCACCGTTGGCGTACTCGTAGAAGTTCGATGCCGGGTTGACCGATGTGTCCATGTTTGCCGGGTCGAGCGGTGGAATCGCCGTACCGGTTGACTTATTCTGCGCCATGATTTGAGAGCCTTTCGTTGGTAGAATGAGGAAAAAGCTCACCATCAGGAGTAGTAGTGCTGCACGAATTGTGTTCATGCGATGTCCTTCCATTGTTGGTTGTATATGAATTTGAGGTGATGCCTCGGGGAAGACAGCTGAAGTGTTTGGCGAAACAATGTGGCGTTTGCCAAACGTAAGCTTTGCGCTTGATGTGAATTTTACTACTCAATGGTGCGATTGAATACTACTCGGATGTTTGCTTGTATTCTAAATTTACTAAACCGGAAGTTAATAACAATTGTTTGGCCCGACGATCCCTTGTTTGACAAAAACCAGCGACTTGGCGCTTCGGATTCTGTGAATCGAAAATGAATCTGACAAGCGATGCAGTCCGTAGCAGTGGTGCTCGGAAATGCCGGGCATCACGTTGGAAAAGCCCTCCGGAAAGATGGACGGCTCCTGGTCCGGGACGATCCCGGACCCTCTTCGTTTCATCCGCACGGATTTGGAGTTTTCTCAAGGCGGTCGATTTACAGGCGTCGGCATCTTTGCTTTTTAACCGGTCTGAAAATAAATTCAGCATATGGCCAGTCTATCCGGTAAAGTAGCTTTGGTAACCGGGGGAGCTGTCGGAAAGGAGCTTGCCCGAGGATTTCTCCGTGCGGGTGCGAACGTTGCTTTCATCTATAGAAATCCCGCCAGGAAAGCAGACTTGGACAGGACGTTCTCTGACTTCTCTGCCGTTTACGATTCCGTCCAGGCCGATCTCGCCAATGCGTCTCAGGCGAAGAGAGCCGTGGCGTCGGTTGAAGAGAGATTCGGAGGAGTAGATTTCCTTCTCAATTCACTCGGCGGCTGGGTGGGCGGTAAGAAACTCCACGAACATTCCTCGGACGACCTCGAAAAAATGATTTCGATAGATCTCATTCCTGCTTTCAACATTATGTCGGCGGTGATTCCGGCAATGGTGGAAGGAAGGTTCGGGAGGATCATCAACTTCATTTCCATGCAAGTGTTCGGATCAGGAGCGGGGAACTCCGTTTATGCGGCGTCGAAGTCCGCAGTGCTTGCCCTCTCAAGGGCCGCGGCCGAAGAGTACAAAGATTCCGGAATATCGGTCTTCGCCATCGCTCCTTCGACAATCGACACCGAGAAAAACAGGAAGTGGTTGCAGGGCGCCGATCCCGCTCAATGGGTCGGGACTGAGGAGATTGTCGAGGCTGCACTCTTCCTGTGTGGCGCCGGCCATTCAATAAACGATACCGTACTAAAATTCCCGGGAAAAATGTGATGAGTTTGAAAGAGACAATCAACAACGATATCAAGAACGCCATGTTGAAGAGAGAGACGCAACGTCTCGAGACCCTGAGGATGGTGAAGGCGAAGCTCCTCGAAAAAGAAGTTGAAAAGCGTGTTACCACCGAAGGGATGACTGCGGAAGACGAGATGCAAGTGCTTATCAGTTCTGCAAAGATGCGAAAGGAAGCGATAGAGGAATTCGACAAAGCAGGGAGGAAGGATCTCGCGGACAAAGAACGCGCAGAGCTTGAAATCATCCAGGAGTACCTGCCGAAGCAGATGAGCAGGGACGACATCGTGAAAATTGTCGATGAACTCGCTTCGAATATGGGCGTCGAGGGACAAAAGGATTTCGGAAAGCTTATGGGGGCGGCTATGAAAGAATTACGCGGAAAGGCCGATGGGAAGATGGTTCAGGATATTGTTAAGGCGAGACTCGGATGACCGGCATTGACGTTATTCTAATAGTAGCGCTCGTCGCATTTACCGTAAATGGATTTGCGAAAGGACTTTTTGCGAAAGTGCTTTCCCTTGCGGCACTCCTCGGCGGAATAGTCCTGTCGGCGAAGTATGGCGGGGAAGCGGCGGAGTATTTGGCAAGACTTATCGGTTTCGGAACTACCATCTGCGGCGTCATCGTGATAGCGGCAATATTCATTATCCTCTTCGTGATAAGCGGGGTGATCGCCAAGGGGCTTAAGAAGGTTTCAATACTTCAGCTGGTCGATAAACTGGGAGGAGCTCTGTTCGGTTTTCTCGAAGGCGCCTTGATTCTCAGCCTGCTTCTCGTTGTCCTTGGTTTCTTCAAAATACCTTCGCCCGGTCCGACGCTGAACAAGTCATTCATGTACGGTCCCATAAGAGGATTTGCCCCCAACGTCTACAAGACATTCATTTCGAAGAAGACTTCGGAGCACTATCTCGATAAGTTCTTCTTTTCGAAGCATTCGTAGATGATAGAACGCGACCCGGAGCTCGCCCGCTCCATCGAGAAACTTGAATTTCCCCGGTTGATTTCATACCTGAAAGGGCTTTGTCAGACAGAGCTGGGCGAGAAGTACCTCGATTCCATTCCACTGTTCAGTTCGAAGGTCGGACTCGAAAAGGAGTACCGGCTTGTCGACCAGGCTCATTCGCTCGCCGTGCGGAATATTTTCCCGGACTTGACCGGGGCAAAGGACGCGAGACCGTCCCTCGCGCACGCCGCGAAAGAAGGAAGTTACCTGCAGGGCAAAGAACTCCGTGTGATATCCGTGCTGCTGCACGTCGTCGACGGGGTAAGGAAATCGCTTCTCAAGCAGAAGAACGATTTGCAGGAAATATCGCAGCTCGCATATCAACTGTACCCCGATACCGTCCTCGAATTCAATATAAACAGGGGTGTGGATGAAGAGGGAAATATACGTGACGATGCGAGCAAAGAGCTGCACAAGATCAGGATGGGCCTGAACCGGACCAGGGCGACGCTTCGCAAGAAGATAATGACCATTGCCCGGTCGTATTCTGATATGGAATATTCCGAGGACGATATTTTCACACAGCGCGACGGCAGACTCGTCCTGCCGGTAAAAGCAGAATACAAGCGGCAACTGCCGGGCTTGATTCACGGTGCAAGTGCAACCGGGCAAACCGTCTTCATCGAGCCGTCGGAAGCGGTTGATCTGAATAACGAAGTGATATCACTCCAGTTCGAGGAGCAGCGGGAGATCGAGAAGATCCTGCATGAGCTTACAGGTAGAATTCGGGAAGTAGTCACGAAGCTTGTCCAGGATGTGGAGGTCCTTTCGCATCTCGACAGCCTTTACGCGCGTGGCAGCTATGCGATGAGATCCGGCGCGATCGTCCCGGAGGTTGGCGCGGTTGCCGTGCCGAGGCTTGTAAAGGCAAGACACCCGCTCCTCACGATTAAACTGGGAAGGGAAAAAGTCATACCTGTCGATATGTTCCTCGACGACTCCACTCGCGTCGTCATCATAAGCGGACCGAACTCCGGCGGGAAAACAGTCACCCTCAAGACGCTGGGCCTTTTCGTCCTGTGCAACCTCGCAGCGATCCCGCTTACCGCCGATCCCGGTACCGAGATCCCCCTTTACGAGAAGATCTTTACCGAGATCGGCGATGAGCAATCGATCGAGAACGACCTGAGTAGTTTCACATCCCGTATCAAACATTTCGTCGGTATACTCGAAAGAGTTGACGATAAATGTCTTGCTCTCGTCGACGAGTTCGGCGAGGAGACGGAGCCGGCAGAAGGGGCGGCGCTCGCTTCTGCTATGCTTGAAGAATTGAGAGACGCTGGGACGATGACGGTCGTGACCACTCATAATTCCGGACTCAAGGTCTTTGCAAGCGAAGCTCCCGGCATGCAAAATGCCGCGATGGAGTTCGACCAGAACACCCTTACTCCGACCTACAAGCTTGTCCTTGGAAGGCCAGGTTCGAGTTATGCGTTCGAGATAGCTCAGCGTACCGGCATGTCCGCGTCGGTAGTGGAGAGGGCGCGAAAGTACGTCGGTGAGGGGAGAGATAAGCTTGAGAAGCTTCTTCTGAGGGTGGAACGCCTGGAGAATGAGCTGCGGGACAGAGTCGCCGAAATAAAAAAGGAGCAGGAACTCGCCGAGACTATGCGCCAGGAATACGAAAAGAAACTTCACTCGGCGAAGAAGGAAGCGATCGAGATAAAGAGGAAGGCCGTCGAGGACTCCGAGAACCTGGTAGGAGATCTGAACAGGAAGATTGAAGGCCTTGTCCGTGAAATTCGCGAAACGAGGGCTTCAAAGGAATCTATAAAAGGCGCACGGGCCGAGGTTGACGAACTGAAAACGCGCATTTCCAAACTCAAAGAAAGGGAAAAGGAGGAACAGAAGGAGTTCAACGTCGGCGACAGCGTGATGATCAAAGGAACTCTCCTCGCCGGTGAAGTCCGCGAAAAATCGAACGAGAAGGGTGAACTTCTGGTGGAAGTAAATGGTCTGAAGATGCGCGTGCATGAGAGCGAACTGCAAAGTACGGGGAAAAAGATTGTAAGGGATACGTCGCGGAACATTGAAGTTCACTCGGGTACACAGACGAAGCTCGATATCCGAGGGATGAGGCCTTATGAAATCCAGGCTTCTGTGGAGAAGTTCCTGGATGATGCCTACCTTGGCGGCTTGAAACAGGTTGAGATCGTTCACGGCACGGGGACAGGTTCGCTGCGTCGGGCCGTTGCCGAACTGCTGAAGACTCACCCATTTGCGACATCGTTCAGACCAGGCGAACTCGGCGAAGGTGGACAGGGAGTGACGATTGTCGAGCTTAAGCCCGATTGACACCGGACGAAAGTCTAATATCTAACGGTATCTTAACAGAGAGCATTTCCATGACAACCAGGAAAATCCAGAAGGTACTTGTGGCCAATCGCGGAGAGATCGCTTTGAGAATAATGCGAACCCTCAAAGAAATGCATATCCGATCTGTCGCAGCGTACTCCGAAGTCGACATCTCGATGCCTTTCGTGCGCTACGCCGACGAGGCATACTCTTTGACCGGAAAGGAAGCGCGTGAGACGTACCTGGATATAGGGAAGATCATTTCTGCTGCGAAGAAATCGGGCGCCGATGCAATTCATCCCGGTTACGGCTTTCTGTCTGAAAACTCTCAGTTCGCGCGCGAGACCGAGCGGGCCGGGATCATCTTCATAGGGCCGGGCGCCGAAACCATCAGGCTAATGGGAGACAAGACTGAAGCGAGAAAGATCGTAGCGGGCTACGGCATACCGGTCGTCCCGGGTACTGCCGAAGCTGTAACGGATCTCAAAGAGGCTGCCGACATTGCCGGGCAGATCGGTTATCCGGTTCTCGTGAAAGCCGCTGCAGGCGGCGGCGGAAAAGGGATGCGGCTGGTCACCGAAGAAAGTGAACTTGAATCGAGTCTTCGCGGTGCACAGTCGGAAGCCGCATCGGCTTTTGGAGACGGAAGAATTTTCATAGAGAAGTATATCCTCGGCCCGCGCCACATCGAGTTCCAGATCCTCGCAGACCTGCATGGCAACGTGGTACATCTGTTCGAGAGAGAATGTTCCATCCAGAGGCGTCACCAGAAGGTCGTTGAGGAGACTCCTTCACTCGCGCTTTCTCCGGCCTTGCGTCAGGTGATGGGTAGATCCGCCGTCGGGGCGGCCAGGGCGTGCGGCTACGTAAACGCTGGCACAGTCGAATTCATTTTAGGAGATGACGGCAATTACTATTTCCTGGAGATGAACACACGGCTGCAGGTGGAGCATCCGATCACCGAACTTACAACCGGCCTGGACATTGTCCGCGAGCAGATAAGGATCGCAGAGGGCGAAGCGATCTCCATGAGCCAGGAGTCGATAACAAGGAGAGGTCACGCCATAGAATGCCGCATCTATGCGGAGGATGTCTATGGTAATTTCCTGCCCGACACCGGAACGCTCAAAACGCTCCGCGAGCCCGCTGGGAACGGCATCCGGGTCGACTCGGGCGTCGAGGCGGGAAGCGACATATCGGTTTACTATGACCCCATGATAGCCAAACTCAGCGTGTGGGATAATACGCGCGAAAATGCAATTGAAAAAATGATAAGAGCGCTCGATGATTACGTCATCACCGGCGTCAAGACCACGATCCCCTTTTGCACTTTTGTCATGAAGAGTGCACCATTTCGATCGGGCAAATATTCGACTCACTTCGTCCAGGAAAACTGGAAAGTGGACGATATGGATCCAAGTTCCCTGAGTCAGGAAGCGCTCGATAGGGCCCTTGTCGTCGCGGCCACGCAGCTGCTCGATAGAGACCGTTCCTCATTTCAACCCCGAAAGGAAGGTGAGAAGCGATCACATTCCGGATGGATGGATGGGAGGTTTGAACGCTGATGCCGGCAATTACGATCGGCGGCAAGACCGTAAGCTTCAAGATAGAGGGACGGAAGATATTTGTTGACGGCAGGGAACTGAAATATGAAGTGATTCGCCGGGAAAAGGACAGGCTCCTGGTAAAGATGGGTGATTCGGTCGAGGAGATTATCTATTCGGAGAGCGGCGAGGGAGTGGAATTGCTTCTTTCCAATGAAGCAAGGCGGATGGAGGTCCTTAGCGATCGCGATATTTTACTCGGGAGACTTGAGTCCGGCGGGCCGGCGCGGCACGCTCACTCGGAAATCAAAGCGCCGATGCCGGGGCTCGTGGTCAAAATAATGGTTACCGGCGGAGAAAAAGTGAAGAAAGGGGCAAAGCTCATTATCCTGGAAGCGATGAAGATGGAAAATGAGATACGGACGGCCTCAGACTCGGAAGTCGCGGAAGTGCTGGTCCATGAAGGGGAAATCGTCGAAAAGGACCAGACGATCATAAAACTCAGGTAAAAAAAGTTTCTCGTCCCATTTCTCAGGAACTTTTTAGGTTTTCCTGCATTGAAATGGATGACGTATGAAATTATATTAATGTCGAGGTTTCGAAGGAGACTACAGAGAGGTGGTTTCCCGCCGCCCATAATTGATCTACAGCGGTACGAGGAGTTGTCATCCGACCAAGGTCGAGACCCGGCATCGAGTACAATGAAAAGACTCAGGGACTGACTTGATTTTTTTCGGTTCCGGTGATTCTGTCTATCAGAGAGATTGTTGAACCTTTTGCCGACATTTAACGATTCATTTTGCATTGCAGTCTGTATCTCGACCGGGAACGGAGAGATAGCCGTGCGCCGAGGTGCGCTATAGTGTTTTGTCACGGCTGGTATTCACACCACGGTAATCCTCACTATGGTCGACAAGTTAAACACGAGTCCGATTGGACCGGCAGTACGTTCGTTTCGAACGATGGCAGGTTGCAGGCGGCTCGAACCGTCAAGGGCTGTATGCCGCACCGTACTCAACGGGAACGGCGGTTCTCTATCAGCATCTTGGTTGCCTGATGATCCTCAGTTGCTCGATGTCTGTCTCGACTGAAGAGCATTTATATATAAAGTAAGTAAAAGACCACGATCCGTCGTTTGCGACTCTCGTGGCAGCGACTGAACATATTATCTCTAACAATCAGGTAAGCAGCTGATGGAACCGAATCTACAGAATGAGAACCATGAAAATAGTGCCCCGTTCTTTTTGAAGCGGAGATGGTGGCGCCCTCTGTATTATTTATACTTCGCCGGCATCGCAGCGGCTGTAATCTTCCTATATTCTTCGCAACGGAACGGCAGTGGCGGCAAAACTCAGGCTGGTTTGACTACCCAAACCTCTGCCGTAGCTGCTCCTGGAAACATCCCCTCGGAGGCCAAAGAAACTTCTGAACATTCTCCCGAAGCTTCCTTGATGAAACCATCGACTTCCGGATCAAAAGCTGAAGAGACTAAAGAAATGGCTGCGCACGAAAAATCCGGGGCAGCCGCCTTGCCCGCCGCTGATGCTCAATTTGCAGACTTAATCTCTCCTCCAGCCGCAATGATCGCAAAGGGCAAGAGTCTTTTTATTAACGATTGCGTTGCCTGCCACGGGGCAGACGGCGAAGGCGATGGCCCTGCCGCCGTAGCACTCAAACCCAAACCCCGCAACTTCCACTCTTCTAAGGGGTGGATTAACGGACGTATGGCGTCCGGGATGTACAAAACACTGACCGACGGCATCCCGGGGAGTCCGATGCCTCCATTCAGCTCGATATCCGTAAAAGACAGGCTTGCCATCATTAGTTACATCCGATCCTTCAAGGGTTTTCCACATGAGACCAGGGCCGATATCGAGACACTTGCCAAGATGGCAGGCAATTAGGGAGATACTGTTCAGGGAAATGGCTAAGTGTTCTGCCTGGACGTTACACGTTGATACAATGGATGGGTTTCCAGGCAACGATTCATTTAACAAGATGCCATACGATGACCTAAACGTTAAGAGACCGATTAATGAAGAATATTTTTTGAGAGGACGAAGATGACCAAGTTTTTCAAAACTTTCTTAATGGCTGCGGCGCTTGCCGCGCTTGTCTTTCCTGCAAGTGCCTTGTTCGCCGAAAATGCCGGGCATCCTAATGTTGGAATAGTTCAGCAGCTCGGGAAAACGATCGACATGAATTTGACTTTCAAAGATGAGAACGGCAAGCCGATCACCCTGGCGCAAATATCTGATGGGAAGCCGCTGATAATCGACCTCGGGTATTACACATGCCCGGGTATCTGCGACAGGGTGTTTGGCGGTATCCAGCAGGTCGTGGAAAAAATGAAAGAGATGCCTGGAAAGGATTACAGGATTGCGACGATAAGCTTCGACCCCAACGATACTCCTGCCCGTGCACTCGAAAAGAAAGAACAGTATTTGAAAATGGCGAGACGCCCGATACCCGCCGATGCCTGGAGATTCCTCACTGGAGATAGCGTCACGATTCACAAGCTGACAAATGAAGTGGGGTTTTATTTTATGCGTGACAAGCGTGATATGTTCACGCATCCCACTGCTCTGATTTTTGTGAGCAAGGAAGGTAAGATCGCCAGGTATATCTACGGGACGACGTTCACGCCCATCGATGTTCAAATGGCCATAATGGAAGCTGCCCAAAATACATTTGCTCCAATAATAGGAAGCGTGTTGAAGGTGTGTTTCAGCTACGATGCCGCTGGGACCGGATATTCTTTCGATGCTCTCTCGGTCGTGGGTTGGGGAACCACAATTTTCATGCTAGCATTCATTCTATTTCTTATGACTACAAAGAGACTCAAGAAAGTAAAGGCCAAGGGAGGGAATTGAGACATGGCTGACATTGCTTTACCCCCGCAGGACATTTCTGTAGTAGAGGGGAGTTACCTGGAGAACATCGGAAAACACAAAGGGCTCGCTGCCTGGCTCCTTTCGACCGATCACAAGCGAATAGGCATAATGTACACGGTTATGCTGTTCAGCTTTTTCTCCGTCGGCGTCGTGCTCGGCATCCTGCTCCGTCTGGAAATGATTTCGCCGGGCGGCAAACTTTTCCCTCCGGAAGTTTATAACGCCCTCTTCACACTTCACGGCGTCATAATGATTTTTCTGTTCGTCATTCCGGGTATCCCCGTGACGCTCGGCAATTTCTTCCTACCGCTTCAGATCGGCGCGAAGGATGTTGCCTTTCCAAGGCTGAACCTCTTTTCCTTCTACCTGTATGTAATAGGTTCTGCGGTGATTTTGACGGCTCTGTTCGTGAACGGCCTTCCGGATACGGGCTGGACCTTCTACGTACCCTATAGCCTCAGGACGACCACAGGCGTGACCGTCGCAGTCTTCGGTGTCTTCATCGTCGGGTTCTCGTCCATTCTCACCGGGATCAACTTCCTTACTACCATACACCGCTTGAGGGCGCCCGGCATGACGTGGTTCAAAATGCCTCTTTTTGTGTGGGCCCTTTACGCTACCTCCTGGGTACAGATCATCGCTACGCCCGTCCTTGCGATCACCCTCCTCCTGATAGTCATTTCAAGAATATTCGGTATCGGCATATTCAGCGCCGCGGCCGGTGGCGATCCGGTCTTGTACCAGCATTTGTTCTGGATATATTCGCATCCGGCCGTATACATAATGATACTACCGCCGATGGGCATCGTCTCAGAAATTATCGCCACGTTTACCCGGAGGACGATCTTTGGGTACAAGGCTATAGCGATGTCCAGCCTCGCGATCGCCTTCATAGGCTATCTGGTATGGGGACACCACATGTTCGTCGCGGGGATGTCGCAGCAGGCCGATATGATCTTTTCCTTCCTTACATTCATAGTCGCCATCCCGAGTGGCATAAAGGTGTTCAACTGGGTTGCCTCGATGTATAAAGGGTCGATCGACCCTCAGCCGCCTTTCCTATTCGTAATGGCTTTTATGGTTTTGTTCTCGATCGGCGGTTTGAGCGGTCTCGTACTGGGATCCCTGGCGACAGACGTCCACCTTACTGCAACTTATTTTGTGGTAGCGCACTTCCATTACATAATCTTTGGAGGCGGCGTTTTCATATTTTTCGGGGCATTGCACTATTGGCTCCCGAAGATGTTCGGCAGGATGTACAATAAAAAAATAGCGAGCTGGGATATCCTTGTGATGTTCATCGGTTTCAACCTCCTGTATTTCCCGATGTTCATCATGGGGTATGAAGGTATGCCGCGGCGGTATTTTACCTACCTTCCGCAATTTGAGACCCTCCAGCATATATCTATAGTGGGGTCGTGGATCCTGGTTGCAGGCTTGATAGTTATGTTCGTCAACCTGATCCACGGTGCCATAAAGGGACCGCGCGTGGGCCCGAATCCCTGGGGAGGAACGACCCTCGAATGGAAAACATCCTCTCCGCCCACACATGAGAATTTCGAAGAAGAACCAGTCGTCATACACGAGCCATACTATCACGAGGAGGCGTTAACGCGTTGAGTGAAATATCTTTGCCTGAATCCGCAAAACATACCGAACACGCCGGACACCCGAAGAAGGACGTTCACGGAATAAAAATGGGGATGTGGCTTTTCCTCATGACGGAGCTCCTTCTATTCAGCGGGATGTTCCTTCTTTACTCGGCTTACAGATACTTCTATACGAAGGAGTTCCACGAGGCTGCAATGTATACGCATACATTGTTCGGCACGGTCAACACCATGGTCCTTCTTACAAGCAGCCTGACCATGGCACTTTCGATCACAGCCCTGGAAAAAGGAAAGAAGTGGCTGTCGGTAACTTTCCTTTCATCAACCATTGCCCTCGGGCTCGGATTCCTCGTCATCAAGTACGCCGAGTGGTCCACCGAAATCCACGAAGGGATCTACCCGGGGTCTCCGATGCTGTTCAGGCACCCTCGCGGCTTCGAACTCTTCTTTGCGATGTATTACCTGATGACCGGTCTTCATGGATTGCACGTGCTGGTCGGTTGCGGGCTACTCACGGTCATGTTGATTTTCATAGTCAAGGGTAAAATCACGCAGGAGGACTCAGTGAGACTGGAGGCCGCCGGACTCTATTGGCACCTGATCGACATCATCTGGATATTCTTGTTCCCACTATTTTATCTGGTTAACTGATGGAGAGAACGATGGAACAGCAAACTCTGACTGAACACAAAGGCGCGCCGACCAGCTACGGAATATATGTCCTCATTTGGCTGGCTTTGATGGCGCTCACCGCGATCACGGCGGTAGTCGCAGGGATCAACCTGGCGGCGTTTACTCTGGTGATAGCGCTTCTCATAGCGCTCGTTAAGTCGTCGCTTGTAGTAAATGTCTTCATGCACGTCAAGTATGAGGACAAAATTTTCAAAATCTTCGTGGCGATCGCGGGAGGAGTATTGTCGGTTATTTTCCTCCTGACATTTGCCGATGTTTATTTCAGGAGATAGGGCGCAAAAAATGAGATTATTGCCGTATGCACTGAATCATGCTCAGGCTGTAGACGACGTGATGAGATTTATCGTAATCTGCAGCCTGATCCTGTTCACTATTGTCATAGCCGCGATGGTGTTCTTTGTCTTCAAGTACAACCATAAGAGGAACCCGAGGGCTACAAGTATACCGGGAAATGTCCCGCTCGAGATTTTCTGGACGGTCATTCCGACGGTCCTCGTCCTCGCAATGTTCTATGCCGGATGGGAAGCATATCTGCAGATACGCACAGTCCCTAAGAATGCGATGCCGGTGAAGGTGTTCGCCCGGCAATGGAGCTTCTCCTTCGAATACATGAATGGGAAGCGGTGCGATACCCTTTATGTTCCCAAGGGAAGACCGATCGATTGCCTCATCAAATCGCTCGACGTGATTCACAGCTTCTATCTCCCGGCTTTCAGGGAAAAGCAGGACGCGCTCCCCGATAGAGTCCGCCACATGGTGGTGTACCCGGAGCATCTCGGAGTCTTTGACGTAGTCTGCACTCAATACTGCGGACTCGATCATGCGCTGATGAAAACGAAAATGATCGTTCTGCCTGATACCACTTTCGATAGGTGGATCAACTCGAGCAGCACCGCCGAACCCAAAGTGGCGCTCGGCGATTCAACAACGTATTTCTGAGTGACTCCGGAAAGATTGAGACCTTCCATGAAGCATGTTGTAAGTGAATTCGAGAGTGATGATAAGCAATGAACAGAAGTGACGCCAAAAATAGTCGGCCTTCAAGACCCGTGGATAATCTGCATTCTCCTGCAATTAGCAGGGAAGGCACCGCCGCCCTCAGCTTTCCTGCGGCGGGACGTCTTGCCCGCCTGAAGGAGATTTCGAATGCCGTTGCGGAACTCGTCAAGATAAAGATTACATTCTTCGTCGGGATGTCGGCGCTTTTCGGATATGTCCTTGCATCCGGGGAAATTTCCTTCGGAATGGTTATGGCTTCGTTAGGGATCTTTCTCGTCGCGTGTGGCTCCGCAGTTCTCAATCATTACCAGGAGAGACACAGCGATGCTCTAATGCACCGTACGCAGAGGCGGCCGCTCCCTTCCGGGACTGTCTCTCCTCGCGCGGCGCTTCTCCTTCTTATCGGTCTTGTCGTTGCGGGTTCCGCTGTGACTTTCACATGGGGGAACCTCGCGGCACTGGTGCTTTCCTTGCTGGCGATGCTATGGTACAATGCCATTTATACACCGCTTAAGAAGAGAACCGCCTACGCCGTCATACCCGGTTCTTTCGTCGGTTCTCTTCCCGTCATGGCAGGCTGGGCGGCTGCCGGAGGGAGCCTGCTGGATCCGAGGCTCCTGGTCGTTTCTTCATACTTCTTCGTTTGGCAGATCCCGCATTTCTGGCTCTTGATGGATATCTATAGCAGTGACTATGAAAGAGCCGGTTTCCCGACGATGCGAAGTCACCTGTCAGAAAAGAATTTTGCCGTTTACACATATGCGTGGATGCTGGCCCTTGTTGCCATTTCAATCCTTTTCATCACGACGGGCGTAGTTGAAGGCCAGTTGACTGGAATATTGCTTCTTGCTCTCGGTGCCTGGCTGGGCATTGGGACATGGCCGGTTGTGAAACGCTTCGGCGACAAACGGACGTACAGATCGGCTTTTATGAAAATAAATATTTATGTCCTGGCCGTTACCGTATTGGTTTTAGTGGACATCCTTTTCAAACTGATTTCACCATGGAGGCTTTAGCCAGATGCATTTTCTAAACAACCTTGTCAATCCCGAATCGGGTGAACGCCTTACGCTCCTTTATTACTTGTTGTCATTTGTCTCGACCATGCTCGTTACATATATGGCGATAGCGGCGACCGGCTCGTCCTTGTCGCTCTACTTCAATCGTAAGGGATTGAAAAAAGGGGACAGAATCTACCGCCGGTTTGCCAGGAATCTCATCGACGTGGCAATGCCTGGTAAGGGCGCGGTCGCTGCATTGGCGGGACTTCCGATAGTGACCATAATTCTTATCTACGCCGAGCTCCTTTACAATACCAACGCAGATGTCACAAACTTCATAACGGGTTCGGCAATTCTCATCATCGTCGGCTTCATGTTTCTGATTGCCTACAGGTACAGTTTCAGGCTCGAGGGATTCATAGAATCTTACAAGAAACTGACTCCGTCTCAGAAGGCTGAGATCGGCGACGCGAGCATCGTTGACATCGACTCGATGGAGGTATCCGCCCACCAGACGCGGCGAAGGGCGGGATTGTTTGGCACCGTTTTGCTCTGGGTCGGGATGTGGGCGTTCATGGGCGGTTCCAACCTGGCTCTAAACGGACAGGCATGGACGAAAGACGCCGGCATGTTTGCCGTGCTCTTTTCATGGACAACGATCTGGAGTTTCATCCATTTCATTACCGCCGCAGTTGTGATCGAAAGTGCCGCTATCCTTTTCTTCTTCTATATTTGGGACGGCGGACTGGGCGCCTCGAATGACGAGGCTTACTCTTCCTTTGTAAAAAGGTTTGCGATGAATGCAGGCCTCCTTTTCGCGATAGTCCAACCTCTGATCATCCTGATTGATCTGACACTGGTCCCATCGGCTGCCAGGGATGGCGCCGTGTTCGGACTCGCTGGTCTTGGCCTCTTGATCGTGTTCATACTCGTGCATTTCTTCTTCCAAATGTTGAAGGGAAGAAAAATCAGACTCGGTAGCTATGCGTTTATCGGCGTTGTAGTAATGGTCGGGGCCTGGATGACAGCCAAAGGCGTATCATTCAGCCAGTCGAACCGGGCGCACTACCAGCTAATGGCAGACAATTACGACAAAATGCTGTCAGAGCTTCCTGAAGTACAAACGGCCAAGATCAATGGCGAAGATATCTATAAGCAAACCTGCAGCGCCTGCCACAGATTCGATCGCAGGCTTGTTGGACCGGCTTACAATATGGTACTCGGCAGTTACGAAGGGAAAATGGATGACCTGGAGAATTTCATAATGAACCCTCGGCAGGTCCTGCAGGGATATCCGCCCATGCCCAAGCAAGGTCTAAATGAGGCGCAGGTAAAAGCCGTGGCGCAATACATCATGAATGTCTATCAGACGGAAGAGAAGAACGGTACCGCCACCTATACGAAGTAAAGCGGTGCCTGAAAGCTGAAGGAGGGAAGTTTAGCCTGCAGCTATGAATTTTTCCACTCTTCATTCGATGGTTGATCGGATTACGCGTCGCGATCTCATCGTCAGCCACAGAGCGTCAAGGGGCTACAGTGGAAATTGCTTCCTCGTTATTATGTCCATGATTGTAGCTCCGTACGTCTGTGCTCGATCCGCAGCATCCCACTCCATGGTACAACCTCGCCAGGTTGTCTCTTGCCACTAAAATACTCCAACAGATAGTTCCGCATTTCTCTTAACGACCCATCTTGCTGTAACAGTTTTCCCATCAATCGCCTGCGGACAACCCGATAAGGGCTCTCCTCATCGTGTCAGGTAGGAAAGCGAGGGGGCGCTATTGTCGTATGTTTAGTCTGATGTTGGAAGAGGCGGGAATTGTCCCTCGCAATCGCATGCCTGGTGGCTAACGCAGGCATGCGATCTTGGGGGAAAAGAAGGGGACTATTTTTTCTCGGTGTCGGACTGTGTAACGGTCTTTCCCTGTGATGAAACTAATCGCAAGGTACCGAGGATAAGCCAAAGCACAATGAAAATTCCGAGGGCAAGGAAGAAGAATGTCTTCGGTGCTATCCCGGGGTGCAGAATCTTGGCTCTGTTTACTCCATTGAGACTCATTATGTAGGCAATAATGTTCGAGATCTCTTGCTGTGTAAGAGACTGAGTCTTGCCGTAGCCCACCATGCTCATTGGAGCCATAGCCTTTTGCGGGCTCGGTCCAGGAGGCGCGGCGCCGTTTTCGATAAAACGGTCCAGATTATCCGCGAACACTTCCGGATCTTTGCTGAACAGCTCGGGTCTCACAGGATTAAGTGCGGGGACCGTTCCAAGATAAGAACCGGGATTGGGTACTCCGCCCTTTCCGTCGGCGCCGTGACAGCTGGCACAGTTCGCATCAAATAACTTCTTACCATGCTCGACGTTCCCGATCATGCTGGCCGCAAGGCCCGGCTCGCCTACTTCTGAGGGCAGCTGGACGAGTCTGACGTTCGCGGGGGGCGCCTGCGGTGTCTTAGCAGCAACGGAGGTGGAAGGAGCGGCTGCCGGTACAGGCTTGCTGCGAAGACTGGTCAAATAGTCCACGAGTTCTCCGACCTGGACGTTACTCAGCATCGTGAATGGAGGCATGACTGTCTTCGGATCGTGTGACTTCGGATTTCGAATCTGTGCTGTAAGCCATGCAGCCGAGTGGGCTTTGAGACCTTCTCCGGAAAGATCGGGTCCCACATGTCCGCCGACTCCGTTGACTGTGTGGCACGCCGTGCATCCCATAGTCGCGAAGACTTTTGCTCCCTTTTCAGCTCCTGCTTTCTGAGCCGGAGAGAGCGGGGGAAGCTCGGGTTGCTTTGCTGCGACGGTCTCGACGTTTGCTGCATTTCCAGCCTTTGAGGACGCCACCGCTACCGTTGTGCCGTTTTGCTTTGCGCCCGGGTGACTGTAATACCCGGTTATCGTCAACGTGGTTATTCCGCCGGCGATGATGAACCCAATCAACATGGCGACAGGCCGTTTACGTGGACTGCGCTCCGGATTCTTGTCAACAAACGGAAGGAGGAAGAGGAACGCGAAAAGAACTGTAGGAATACCGATGGTGCCGACAGGCTCCCACGGGCCCTGGAAAGCCTTTATCGCCTGGTAGAGGAAAAGGAAGTTCCACTCAGGCTTGGGCTGGAAAGTCGTGTCGATCGGGTCGGCCGGTCCTGAGAATGGCGGTGCAAGAAATGCCGCGAGGGCGATCAAGGCAAGGAGTATTATCGTGAAAAAGAAGGCGTCCTTGAAAACCTGATCGGGCCAGAACGAGCCGCTCCGCTTCCGTTTCGACTCCTCCCACGGTCCCACGCTACCTTTCTTGCGAAAGGCTACGAGGTGGAGCGCAATGAACGCTAGAAGGATCGCCGGTATTATTGCGACGTGCAGAATGAAAAAGCGCGACAATGTCAGCTGTCCCATTTTCGCGCCGCCGCGCAGAAGGCTCTCGGCTATGTTGCCAAGCATGGGAGTCGTGCCCGCTATGCTTGTGCCTACCTCCGAGGCCCAGTAGCCGGTCTCATCCCAGGGAAGGGCGGCTCCCGTGAAGCTCATCGCCATCGTGAAGAGCAACAGGAACACCCCAAGGAGCCAGGTGAGCTCACGAGGTTTCTTGTAACCTCCCCAGATGTACACTCGCGAAAGGTGAACGGCTACGAGTACAACCATCGCCGTTGCTCCCCAATAGTGAAGGCCGTGAATCAGCCATCCGAACGGGACCGATATCCTCAGATAAGAAAGCGACTGATATGCATGGTCGGTCGTCGGAACGTAGTAAAAAATTTGCCAGACGCCTGTGACAATCTGAAGCAAGAAGAGAAATAGTGTGGCACTTCCAAAAACATAAGCGTAGCTGGAACCTCCGGGAATCTCTTCCTCGGTAGCGGCCTTCCACACTTCTTTCACAGGCCATCGATCGTTAATCCACTCTAGTATGTTTGATAGCATCTGCAGTTATCCTCCTATACCACTATCTTCTTAGGAACACCTAACTTGAAACGTTCCCATTTAACGTAGAGTTCTCCGTTTTCGATTTTTGTCGGGAGCGTGTCCAGCGGGCGTGGGGCAGGACCATGGAGAACCTTTCCATCCTTGGCGAATACACTGCCGTGGCAAGGACAAATGAATTCATCGCGTTCAGGGTGCCAGGTATATCGGCAACCCAGATGGGGACAAATCGGTGAGAACACGGTAATGTCTTTCTCGCCGTTCTTGATTGCCCATACGTCCCGTCTTTCTACCTCTTCAATATATGCATCCCGATCACGCTCGTCGAAGAAGACCTTCTGAGGATTATTGCCGGAGATTGAAGAGACCGGACCTGCATTTACGAATTTTCCAATCTTTATTCGCAGAGATTGGCTTACAAGAGCATCCAAAAATGGAACTGCGAGGATAAGTGTTGCGAATCCTCCGATAACTCCCGTCCCGATCTTGAGAAAAGACCTGCGGGATGGGTCGTGCTGTTCCTGGATTTTGGGTTCTTCTGAGTTTTCCATAACCCTTCCTTAGGATTTGTTTCAGACTTCAATTGCCACCGCCCGATTCGTGCTTGTCTCCACCAATCATGGCGATTGCCGGTTGGTTCGTTATCTATGTTAATGATCCGGTGTGTACTCTAACTCCTGAGATCCCCAAACGCGGACCTCGTCGGGTAGAGGACGAAGGTGCGCTGACGTTCCGGTACCTTTGTTCTGCTGCAATACGTAAATCAAACATCTCAATGGCACTGGCAACCAGACGGCGCTTCTTCAGGATCTTCGATTGGGATTTAAAAGGACAAGGAGTTCATACAGAACTCACACTGTCAGTGTTGATGAAACTGGCGGCGAGACCGCTTTATTCATGACCGGTAGGGCTAACAAGCTCGCGTCGCTTCCATGAAGGTTAGCTTCATGAAACCTCTCTTAATCCGAGCCTAGTTTCCTTCTACCCTGGTTTCCTCTCCGACGGTTTCACTCCTCACACTCCTATTTAATCATTTGAAGCGAATTAAACAACACCCAGGTGAGTCAAAATCATCCACCCCGTGTCCAATCGGTCTGATATTGTGTAGCTTTCGAATGAGATCTTGCTGCTTAGATCAAGACCTGAACTCTGATGTGTAATTATCTTAGGCAATTGACAGGGGCAATTAGTCACGTTTGCCCCGAACACTTGACTCTCCCGTAGGGATTTTGTACTATTTTAGATCAGTTTGGGTGCTTTCTATGGCACAGCTATTGATGATCTCAGGGCGACATCGGAAGGTGACATGGAATTATGCGGGCCTTTCTTTGAGTTAGTAGTCTGCTTTTCCCATTCTTGTCTTCCTGATGTCGACGAATGCTGACGTTAATCTTGTTCAGATAAAACTAAGCAGGAGGAGAACCAATGATTAGTGATTTAACAAATTCAAGGACCAACTCAATGTTTCAATCCTTAGGAAAAAAAACGGCCCTTCTGATAGTGGGGGCTTTGACTCTCGTTGTTATGAGTGGAAACGCGTACGCTATACCCAGTTATGCCCGCCAGACAGGGCTTGCCTGCAGTTCATGCCACTATTCCTTCCCTGAACTCACTCCGTTCGGAAGGAGTTTCAAACTGAACGGCTATACTATGGTGGGACGCCAGACGATAGATGCGAAGGCGAAAGGGGACCAGGGAGCGCTGAAGCTTCTCAGGAACTTCCTGCTTTCTGCAATGGTGCAGGCTTCATACAATGATGTCGCGAAACCGGTTCCGGGAACGAAGACCGGCAATATGGAATTCCCTCAGCAGCTCAGCCTTTTCCTCGGCGGTGAAATCACTCCTCACATAGGAGCCTTCACCCAGATTACTTATGACGACCAGGGCGCGTCGTTCGGATGGGACAACACCGACATCCGGTACTCGAACCAGGGGCTCATCGCAGATCATCCGATCACTTATGGACTCACGCTCAATAATAACCCGACAGTCGAGGATCTCTGGAACAGCACGCCTGCCTGGGGATATCCGTATGCTTCCTCAAGCAGCGCACCGACTCCAGGCGCGAGCACACTCATCGACGGCGCCTTCGGAGGAAACGTCGCGGGACTCGGCGCATTCGCCATGTACGATAATCTGATTTACGCCGACCTGTCCGGATACAAATCGGCTCCGCAGGGCGGTCCTTTCCCGCCGGATTCCCACGCAAACTTCACCATAAGTGGAGTAGCACCTTATTGGAGAGTCGCTCTTCAAAGACAGTTTTCGAATTCATACGTCGAAATTGGAACTTACGGATTGTCGACTAATATTTATCCGAGCGGAATAAGCGGCGCGACGGATAATTATACCGATGTCGCCTTCGATTTCCAGGTCGAGCATTCCGTCGGCCAAAACGAACTTGTGTTTCACTCTACGTGGATTCACGAGAACCAGGACCTTAAGGCCACTTTTGCGGCGGGAGGATCTGCTAACCCGACTAACAACCTGAACACATTCCGTATCGACGGGTCGTATATGTTCTGTAATGGTCTTGCGGTGATGGCTCAGTATTTCAACACGTATGGTTCCGCCGACGGAGGGCTGTATGCTCCCGCTTCTGTAGACGGGAGCCTTACCGGCAGCCCAAACAGCAGCGGCGTCATGGCCGAATTCGATTTCAACCCGTGGCAAAACACGAGACTCGGCATCCAGTATGTGCTGTATACCAAGTTCAACGGCGGCAGCTCGAATTACGACGGGTTTGGGAGAAGCGCTGCCAACAACAATACGCTCTATATCTCGACCTGGATCGTTCTCTAATCTGTATCCGGGAAAGTTTTCAAACCGAGTGAAGATGTTTCGACGGCCGGGATCTTTGAAACAGATCCCGGCCGCTTCGTCGACGGGAGATGGGAAGAAGAATCATACCTGGTCGTGAACAGAATTCACTAAATGTCTATATTTGTACACCGTTGCCTCCGGAGGTCGAACCATAATCTCGATTTCCAGGCGGCAGCTGCAGCGTCTCGCCTGACTTTCGGACTACGATCACACGCGTGTGAATATCGAAGGAAGGCATCGACGCTGCTTAACGTAATACTAAATTGGAGAATGACCAGATGAAACGACTCGCGCTTCTTGCGTTTGTTCTGTCAATAGGAGTTGCTGTCTGCACTGATCCCGCAAATCTTGCCGCAGCCCAAAACCCTCAAAAAGCCAAAGGAGCTGACAAGGCGGCGGTAGATACAAAACAGGACAAGGGAATAGGCCCGATAAAATCCGTGACCCTTGGTCCCATCGACAAGAAGCTTGCTGAAAAGGGAAAGTCACAGTTCGAAGAAAAATGTATGTCCTGTCATCAGCTTGATTCCAGGTTAGTCGGTCCGCCACTCGAGTACTCTACACAGGATTATTCACCTGAATTCATAATGAACATGATACTCAACAGCACGGTGATGGAATCAGAAGACCCGGTGGCCAAAGCACTCCTTGATAAATATCATGTCCCGATGATCGTCCCGGGCGTGACGAAGGAGCAAGCACGCGCTATTCTCGAGTTCCTGCGCACCAAAGCACCGAAGAAGTAAAATTGGCTGTCTGAATCAGAGGGAGCTTATGAAGGCGGTCAGTAAACTCGAGAACTTGTTGTCGACTCGCGCCCCGATTTCTGTCACCTCGGCGTGCGAGAGCTTTTCTGAAGTAATACCCGTGCTGTAGTTAGTCAGACAACTTATTCCGACGACATCCATGCCCGCCGCCCGAGCGAATATTGCTTCATGTACGGTCGACATGCCGACGGCATCGCCGCCGAGTCTGCGGTACATCCTTACCTCCGCAGGAGTCTCATAGGAAGGTCCCGTCAGTCCAACATACGTTCCCGCCTTAAGGTTTATCCCGGCCTTTTCCGATGCTTCGTACATCAACCGGGCCATTCGTTCACTGTAAATAGGATCCACGTTCACGACGGGGAAGTGCAGGTCCGCCAAAACGTCCCTTGATGTCAGATTGAGCTGGTCCTTGACCAGCATCAGGTCGCCGGGATAGAAATTCTCGTTTAATATTCCTGCCGCATTAGTCAGGACGATGGTCTTGATCCCCAGGGAGTGCGAAACCATCGCAGTGACTGCTGCATCAAGCGTTGAAGCGGACTCATAGTAATGGACTCTTCCGCTGAAGACAAGAACTCTTTTGTCCGTCACCCGGGCGCTTATGATCCTTCCGCTGTGCCCGGTCACCGTGGAGCGAGGATAGCCTGGAATATCTGCTGTGGAGAGTGTTGCCTCTTCAGCAATATGTCTTGTGAATCCCCCGAGACCGCTTCCGAGTACGACCGCAATATCATGGTTCTTTCCCGCGAACTTCTCGCGGAGATACCCGGTCGACTCTTCGAAAGGCCATTCAACAGGCCGGTCGATCTTCATCTTCACCGCGGCTGCCTATTTTTCTTTCTCATAAGGGATTCCGTCGGCACCTGGGGCAACCGATTTTCCTATGAATCCGGCGAGCACTATTATGGTTGCGAGGTAAGGGATCATCTGTATGAACTGTGTCGGCAGCGTGCCTCCCTGCAATTGTATCTGAAGGCTTTCCGCGAAACCGAAAAGAAGGCAGGCCGCCGCAGCACCGAGCGGATTCCACTTGCCGACAATCATCGCGGCAAGCGCTATGTACCCGCGACCGGCGGACATGCCATCGGTGAACGAATGCTGGTCGAATGCCAGCCACGCTCCTGCGAGTCCCGCGAGCACACCGCTTATCAAAACTCCGTAATATCGGTACCAAGTCACATTGATGCCGACGGTATCGGCCGCTTCCGGATTTTCACCCACGGATCTAAGCCGCAATCCGAACCGGGTTTTGAAGATTATGAAATGACTTGCGACCACTATCAGCACTGTCAGGAGAACGAGAGGATTCCCGAGGAGGTGCGCCACGTCGGGTTGGTTCTGTATGAATCCGAGTTTGATATATGGAAGCCCGGCGATCCTTGGAGAATTACTCGAGCTCTGGAAAAGGAGTTCAAGAACGAACTTCGTTATCCCGACGGCGAAAAGGTTAAGCGCTATGCCTGAAATTATTTGGTCCGCCTTGACGTGAATCGATATTACCGCGTGAATTGCGGCGACCAGAAGCCCGCCCGCAATCCCACACAATAACCCGAACCATGGACTGCCCGTATAATATGTCCCCACCGTCGCGCAGAAGGCGCCGTTGAGAATGATCCCTTCAAGCGCGATGTTTACGACTCCGCCGCGCTCGCTGTACACGCCGCCGAGCGATGCGAGAGAATAGGGTACCGTAATCCTGATCGTCTGCGCCAGGAACGCAAGCGAGAATATCTGGCTAATCATTTACCCTCAGTGTCCTCTTCTTCAGGAAGTTTACAACGATTTTTCTGAATATTTTGTTGGACGAAATGACAAATATTATCACGATCGCCTGCAGTATGCTCACGAGTTCTTTGGGAACCATCGTGTTGATTACAAGGCCTCCGTATTCGAGCATCCCGAAAAGGAGCGCTGCAAGTATTACTCCGAACGGATTGTTGTTTCCCAGGAGCGCTACGGCTATCCCCATGAAGCCGGTCCCGGTGGAAAATCCCTCCTCAAAATAATATTTGTAGCCCATGACGTAGTTGGTGCCGACGAGGCCCGCGATGGCGCCGCCGATGGTCATACTGAGTATGATGTTCTTAGACACGCTGATACCCCCGTACTCGGCGGCTTTCGAATTAAGTCCTACTACTCGCAGCTCATAGCCGTATCTCGTCTTATCAACATAGTACCACACGGCGACTGCGGCCAGAACCGCTATCAGTATGGAGAAGTTAACGGGAGAACCGGAGAAGCTCGAAAAGATTGTGTCGAAACGAGGTATCCTTCCTGTCGGGGCGATGTCTGGAGTGTGCACCGTCGCAGGTACGTTGAATAGGTTGGTGACGAAGAAGCTGACGAGGGCGGCCGCGATGAAGTTCAGCATTATCGTGTTGATGACTTCATGCGCTCCCGTCTTCGCCTTCAGGTAGCCAGGTATGAATCCCCAGATACCTCCGCCCACCATCCCGGCCAAAACCAGGAGAGGGATTTCAAGGAACGCCGGCACACCGACTGTGTACATCCCTACGAGCGCAGTCATGAACGCTCCGATCTGAAGCTGCCCCTCGGCTCCGATGTTGAACAACCCTCCCTTGAAACAAATCGCGACTGACAGCCCAGCGAAAATGAGAGGTGTCGTCTTGAAAAGGAGCTGGCCCACACCGTAAGATGTTCCAAGAGTCTCCGAGAAAAGAACCGAGTAGACCTGGAACGGGTTTTGGCCTACGATCAGTATGAAAATTGCCCCGACTGCAAAAGACAGTATCACTGCAAAAATCGGTATTAGGAAGTTCTGAGTGGCCGGATGTTCGAGCCAATGCCTCTTGCTTTTCACCGGATCAGCCATCTGATGCCCTCTGGGCGGAGCTGCTTTTCGAACCCGTCATATAAAGCCCCAGTTCGCTTTCTTTTACGTTGTTGTCCGGGAAGACTTTCACGATCCGCCCGCCATACATGACCGCGATGCGATCTGAGAGGCTGAGTATTTCGTTGAGATCCGCGGAAATCATGAGGATCGCTTTCCCTGCATCACGCGCCTGGACCAGTGTCCGGTGTATGAACTCTATCCCCCCGATGTCCACGCCGCGCGTCGGCTGGCTCGCCACGATGACCTGTGTGTTCCTCGAGAGCTCTCTCGCTATTATCACTTTTTGTTGATTACCTCCCGAAAGACCGCGGGCGAGTGCCTCAGGGTTCATCGGTCGGATGTCGTATTTTGTTATAAGGAGCCGCGCATTTTCGGCGATCGCTCTGCGGTTCATCGAAATCCTCGAACCGAACTCCTTCTGCATGTGCAATCCAAGTATCAGATTCTCGGCGACGTCCATTTCCACGACGAGCCCTCGCTTGATGCGGTCTTCAGGGACGTGTGCCAGTCCCCGGGCAAAAACTCCCTTCGGGCTTAACCCGGCGATCTGCATTCCGTCGATGGTCACCGATCCGGAAGTCGGACGCAGCAATCCAGTAATACACTCGACCAGTTGAGACTGACCGTTACCTTCCACGCCCGCGATTCCGAGTATTTCACCCGAAGCTACTTCGAGCGAGACGTCGTTCAGAACGTTGACGCCGCGTTTGTCGATGCAGGACAAATTGCTTACTGAGAGTACGGGATCGCCCGCTTTCTTCTCGGTCTTCTCCACTCTGAGCAGGATCCGCCTGCCGACCATCATCTCGGCAAGCTGCTCCGGAGTCGTAGATGAGGTCTCCACCTCTCCGGCTATTTTCCCCCTACGCATGACGGACACGTGATCGCTTATCGCCATCACTTCGCTCAGCTTGTGCGTGATCAGAACTATGGTCTTGCCTTCCTCTTTCAGTTCCGATAGTATCCTAAAGAGTTGGGCCGCCTCCTGCGGAGTCAGCACTGCAGTCGGCTCGTCGAGAACGAGAATATCGGCTCTTCTGTAAATTGCCTTGAGTATCTCTACCCGCTGCTGGATGCCTACACCGATATTTTCAACCTTCTCGTTCAGTGGAACCGTGAGTGAAAACCGCCCGGCAAGCTCGGATATCTCGGCAGTGGTCCTCTTAAGGTCGAGCAGGGAATACCGAGTGGTCTCTGCTCCCAGGATGATGTTCTCCAATACCGTCATCGGCCCCACCAGCATGAAATGCTGGTGGACCATACCGATCCCGTGGCGTATCGAATCGTGAGGAGATCTGATCGAGACTTCCTTCTCGTGAATCCTTATGATCCCCTCGTCTGGCTGGTAAAGTCCGTACAACGTCTCCATGAGAGTCGTCTTGCCCGCGCCGTTCTCACCGACGAGTGCGTGGATCGAGCCGGATTGGACCCTCAACGTGACGTTATCGTTCGCAACCGTGCGAGCAAATCTTTTAGTGATGTTGAGAAGTTCTACTGCGTAGGGCATCGGAAGTCGCGCTTAGTCGTTCGGAACTTTTATCTTTCTCTCGATGATCTCTTTCCGTAACTGTTCCACCTTCTCATAGACCTTCTCAGGGATCATGGGCCGGTTTTCTTTATCGTACACAAAATCGACGCCGTTGTCCTTCAGCCCGAATATCCTCGGCTTTCCGCCGTTAAATTTTCCATCCTTCCACTCTTTTATGATATCGTACACCGCAACGTCCCCCTTCTTCACCATGCTCGTAAGCACGTACCCCGGAGCTTCGTTCCACTGGTCCATGTCCACCCCGATGGCATATTTCTTCATCTCCCGCGCCGCATCGAAAACCCCAAGACCCGTTACGCCCGCAGCGTGATATATTATGTCGGCACCCTGTGAGTACTGGGCGAGTGCGAGTTCCTTTCCCTTTGCCGGATTCTTGAAAGCGTCTCCGGTTACTCCTGCGTAGGCAACCAGGACCTTGCATTTCGGGTTCACGTACCTGACTCCCGCCTGGTAGCCGACCTGGAATTTCCTGATCAACGGCGATTCCATACCGCCGATGAAACCTACGACGTTAGTCTTCGTCATCATTCCCGCGATTGCGCCTACAAGGAACGAGCCTTCGTTCTCCCGGAATTCGATGGGGATCACATTTTTCGGGACCGCCTTCGTCGAGTCATAGGTGTAGTCTATGCAAGCGAACTTCTTGTCCGGGAAAGCTCTTGCGACCTGATTGATGTCGTCTGTGAAAATGAATCCGACGCCGAATATGAGTCCGATGCTCTTCTGATTCGCAAGCTGCCGGAGTGCCGATTCCCGGTCGGAGCCGCCGCCCGGCTCGATGTACTGATACTTGATCCCGAGACTGTCCTTGGCCATTACCAGACCCCGATACGCCTGATCGTTGAAAGACTTGTCTCCTCGCCCACCGACATCGAATACGAGTCCCACCTCGCTGTTCGGAGGGGCACTCGGCTGGCTCTTTCCGCACGATTCAAATAGAAGAGCAGAACTGGCCAGGACGAGTATCGAGAGGAAAGCTGACATGACTTTTTTCATACTAAACTCCTGTGATAAGAACAAAATCGAATCGGTTAGGGGCTTTCTGGTACTTCCGTCTGATTTCAATCGGAAGGGGGGACGAAGCACTTCCGGCAGCGGGCTTCATAGATGTCCTTCGCGCCAACCAGGACTCGCTCCCCCTGGTGCGTCTTGCGCTGTGTCCTATCGGCCGGATTTCCGCAAACCACGCAGATGGCGAGAGTCTTCGTTATGTACTCCGCAACAGCAAGGAGCTGGGGAATCGGTTCAAAAGGCTTTCCGCGAAAGTCCTGATCGAGTCCCGCTACGATGACCCTCTTTCCTGCGGTCGCGAGCGACTCGCAAACATCGACGAGCTCAGGACCGAAGAATTGGCCCTCGTCTATGCCGACGACTTGCGCCTCCGCCGAGAGAGAAAGAATCTCGCCGGCAGAGTCGACCACTATCGACTTCAACCTCTCGTCGCTGTGTGAGACTATATGGTCGTCGCTGTATCTCTTATCAATTCTGGGTTTGAATATCGCGACGTTCTGTCTCGCGATCTCGGCGCGCCTCAGCCTCCGGATCAGCTCTTCGGTCTTCCCGCTGAACATGCAGCCGCAGATAATCTCTATCCAGCCCGTTTCGCGCGGCGCGTAATGTAAACTAATCTCTTCCATTAAGCAGTGTCTTTGATGTAAAAGCTTCCGGGATAAGCGAGGAAAGCCGGTAGCTCCGCACTTCTCCCTTCTTGTTCGTCAGGAATATTTCGATATCGCCGGCCAGCTCATACATGACTTGACGACATGCCCCGCACGGTGTGCAAAAATCCTTTGCATCTGAAACGATCGCGATGCGGGTAAAATTCGACTCGCCGTCGTTTATCGCTGACCATACTGCGATTCGCTCGGCACACATCGACAAACCGTAACTGCTCGACTCGATGTTGAACGCCGAGTAGATCTTCCCGGATCCTGTCTGTATGGCCGCCCCGACTCTGAAATGCGAAAACCTTGCTTCCGATTTTTTTCTGGCTTCGTCAGCAGCTGAGATCAAATCGGTTAGAGAAGCTGTGGATTCCTGTGACATTGGAAAAAATATATCAGCAGAAGCGAAGAAAATCAAGGTTTCTGAGCCCTTTTGCGCTTCGCGGCGCCAATAGCAAGGATTGCCAACTTCGATGCCGCTGTCTTGGCTCGCTCGCCTCAAATCCAATGGACGTAGTCCATCGCCGCTCGCTGCATGGGGAAGCTGAGAATAACTTCGCCGCGAGTCGACCCCGCGTCTCAGCGAGAGGGGAGGCCAAGGTTTCTGACATACTTGTAAACCGTCGGGTTCTCAATTCCCCTTTCGTAGTCCGAAGAAAGGTAGATCACGCCGTTAAGACATGTTACGTCGTAAATGTCGCCATGGATGGCAAATAGGGAGTTGGGGGATTCGTTCTCAACTATCTTCCAGAATGCGGTGGAGTCTGCCACAATTTGAGTAGCATACATCGTATCGCCGACGGTACAGAAACGGTTCGGCCTGAACGGGATTGGATATGTCGATGTATTTCGGTTGAACAAATTGTAAGCCGCCAATGAGTATGAGTCATTCAGCGAGTCGATGACGAAGTCTATCTCATTGTTCTTCCCGGCATTGAACGAACATTCTATTATTTTATAGGGAAGTACCGATATAGAATCCAATCTGGCGATGTATCGTGGATCGAGATCGAGCACGAAGATTTTACCTTGCCTGATGTAAGCCCCATAATCCTCGTCGGCGCTGATTCTCGGCTCGTACCCCGGATAAATCGCCCGGGCCGAGCGGGTCTTGAAGTAAACGACGGCTCCACCGTTGGCCGCCGTCTCCATCGCATAATTGTCTCCCACCTCGCCGGAATTGTAACTGAAAAAATTCTCCGAAGGCGGCTGTTCAGGATCGACACCCGACGGTCTGAGGGTCTCCGTCGATGAATCTTCGGTGATATATGCCAGCCTGCCCGAGTAGAGACCCGGACTGAATGATGGCACTTCCAGGGCGGATGCCGGCAGCGCAGGCACGAGCTCAGAATTCACAGGACGCTGGACGAAGCGGTCTCCAAGATAAAGTGTTGTGGCTACTGCAAAAACGATGACGCCTGTCAGGATCATCCTGAAATAACGCAGGTGCCGCGGAACGATGCGGCTCTGGAAAACGAGATAGAGAATGTATATGGCGAAAAGGAGGAAGAGACATTCGTAGTCAAGAAATATGCTCCACGCGCCCGCGAACTCCCCCTCGAACATGTAAAACGGAATACAAGCGAGCGCGTACAGAACCAGGAAGATGCCTGCAATTCTTGTACGTCCCTCCTCTGTCGCGGACTGAACGATCGCCACGATCGCCGGTGCCAGCATCACGAGTTCCGCGGGGGTAAACACGGGGAGGAGGAGAAGTACCGGGAATGTGGCGGCGACGAGGGCCTCGCGCGGCTTGTCCATCGATACGCCCTTGTAAAAGAAATATGCCCCCGGGACCACTACCGAGGCTTTGAAGAACGAACTGGCCATGAGAAATGCCGGAGTCGATTTCAAAAGAGGATTGGGATTCAAAGTCTCGTTGAACATGAACATTCTTCTGAGAAAAGACCATGCGGTCTGAAAAGTATCCGAAAACGGATTGAGCACTCTTCCATTGAGATATGCCGTAACTATCCGCTGATAGTAGAAAACGAATGTCGAATTTCCGACCACCAGGTACGTGACGGCAAGCAATGAGACTGCGGAAATCAAGAAATAAGTGAAAGCCCTCCATTTGGCCGCAAGGAGAAAGAGTATTGCGGGTAAGACAAAAATAGGGTTGAAAGGAAACGCGAGCCCGATAAGAACACCGCAAGCGGCTACCTTCCCGAGGGAGAATGCATAGAATGCGAGAACGAACAGGAGAGCAAATATTATGAAAGGCTCGCCAGCCTGAAAATTCGAAGCAAGTGCAAAAGAAGAACTTAAGAAAACCATGTACGCTGTCTTGTTCGAAGTCCCTACGACTTTCGCGGTAGCATGAACCAGCATTACGAATGCGGCGAGATTTGCCGCCGTGAAAAGTATGCGGGCCATCATTACCGGAGTGAAGGCAAGGAACGCGTCCGCGGCGATCGAAGATGGTGTCGCTCCCACAAACGACAGGATTCTCTCGGTAAGTCCGCTTACGCCGATTAGTTTTTGAAAGTAAGGAAACTGGTAGAGCAGGACCGGGTTCATCCCTTGAAGCAGGTTTCTTCCCGCTACATAGCTCGCGATGAAGGTCCCTTCGATTTTGAAAAATCCGGACAGGACCCCGTAGAGTATTATGAACAGCGACGAAGCAAATACAAAAAGCTTTGAAATTAGGCGCATCTAGAAAGAGATATTCATCCTGGTTTCGACCCTGAGCGGAGCGTGAAGAGCGTGACCTCCGGCGGACAATTCAACCTGATCGGAAGTCCGACGGTTCCAATCCCGCGGCTCACATACATGTGAGTTTTTCCCATTCTGTACTTACCGGAAATATAAGGTGAAACGAGTGCGGCAGGAGTAATCTTCTCACCGAAAAGATCCATGAATACTATTTGACCGCCGTGCGTATGTCCGCTCAGCATGAGATCGAATCCTCCAGCCACGGCGTTCTCAAGATAGTACGGCTTGTGGCAGAGCAGTATCCTTGTTGTATCCAGCGAATCGGCTTCGTATGAGACTTTCGGAAAGTTTGCATGCCGTCCGTCGTCGACCCCTGACAACATGATCTTTACTCCTGCGATTTCCAGTTCATGGGTTTCGTTCCTCAATACATTCATCCCGTGCTCTCGGAGCTTTTCGGTAATGTAAGCAGGGTTCGCGAAGAAATCATGATTGCCGAGACAGGCATATGTACCATATTTCGATTTCAATCCCGAGAACGCTTTGGCAAGGGGGAGAACTTCGCTGTTCTTGCTCGTGATGAAGTCACCGGGGATGAAGATCATGTCAGCCCTGAGGTTGTTTACCGCATTGGCGTACTTGACCATGTCGTCCTCGAGCATGTAAAGCCCCGAGTGGATATCGCTTATCATCGATATCGTAAGACCGTCCAGTTTCGCGGGAAGATTATTCAACGTGATCGTTACACGGTCGATCTTATAATCGTCTCTGTCATAGATACTGTGGAGGGATCCGACGAACGCGTATGCACCGAGACCGACGGCGCCTTTCCTGATGAACGAACGGCGCGATTTCAAAATCGGGACGGATGCTGTTCTGCCGGCCGATCGTTTCAGAATTCGCAGCACTAATCTGACGGTGTAAACGACAGCTGACGTCAGAACCGCAGCGAGGCTCATTGTCTGGTAGGCAAAGTACGGCATCATGATGAACGTTCTGACGAAGCCGGGATCATAAAAAATGTCTGGATCGATACGCGTGAGAAAGAGCGGCAGGTTTATAACCGCGAATATGACGGGCAGATATACCTTTGTGAATTTTTTCCCAACTCCTTTGCCGGAAAGGAAACGAGACGCCAGAAGGTACATCAGGACCTGCCCGCCGGCCGTCAGAAGGAAAAACATTATGAAATATAAATGGAACGGGACATGAGGCATTTATATGAAAAGCTCCTTTTGTAGATTTTCGACAATTTAACAGGTAATCATCTCTTTTTACAGGAAGAAATGGCGATCGAACTAAGCCGGACAGACGATTGTACCGATATGATCCACTTCCTGCAGCTTGAGGGTGCAAGGTTTTGTATTATATTGGACAAATATTGCTAACTTTTGCTTCAATCCCATGGAACTGTCTCACAGGACATCACAACAACTAATTCCAGGACTGACAAAATGACCTCTCGCCTCAAGCAGCTGTTTCGGGATTTCCATCGCTCTTTCTGGGTCGCCAACACGCTGGAGCTTTTTGAACGTCTCGCATACTACGCCCAACAGGTCGTGATGATAATCTTTCTCCGGAACCACCTTAAGTTCAGCGAGATCGATGCCGGTGCACTCTCGTCGATATTCGGCGGGTTCGTCTATCTCCTCCCGATATTTGCCGGAACGTTCGCGGACAAATATGGTTTCCGAAAGGCGTTTTCTTTTGCATTTCTCGTAATGATGGTGGGGTACTTCCTGATCGGCTCCGTGGGTACGCCGTTGCTTGCCGGGGTCGCACGTATGATTCCTCTTTTCTGGCTTCTTGCGATCATTCTTATCTTTACTGCAATCGGCGAATCCTTCATCAAGCCGTCCGTTCTCGGCACGATCGCGCTCTCCACAACCCCGCAAAATAAGTCTTTAGGATATGCCATCTACTACATGCTTGTCAATGTCGGCGGCGCAATCGGACCTCTCATCGCATACTTCTTTCGGGAACGCGTAGGCATCGAATCGGTGTACATGGTCTCCGCTACTTCATGCGGACTCATGTTTCTGGGAACACTGATTTTTTATAAGACACCGGAAGCCCAGCTCGCGATGGATCAGCCCGGGCTCGGCAAGAAGCTCGCCGACATGGCCAGGGTCCTCGTCAACGGGAGATTTATGGTTTTCCTTTTGATATTCTCACTCTACTGGATAATGTTCTGGCAGACTTTCGTAATCATACCGATGTACGTTACCGATTTCATTTCCAAGAGCGCTCCGTTCGAGTTAATAGAATCCGTCGACGCGTGGGCGATAATTGTGCTGCAGGTTCTTGTGAACAGGATGACGCGGAAACTGCCGCCGGTGACCTCCATCGTGGTGGGCTTCGCTGTCTCAACACTGACCTGGCTGGTCATAGCTGTTCATCCGACAATCTGGATGATAGTAGCGGCTCTTGTCGTCTGGTCTATCGGCGAAATGACTCAGGCACCGAGATATTATGAATACATCGCCGATCACGCCCCCAAAGGCCAGGAAGCGCTGTTCCAGGGGTATGCATTCCTTCCGATTGCCATCGCATGGTTCATCGGAGGGACCTTCGGGGCGTGGCTTTATTCGACGACGACAAAAGGGCTGCTTGTCAGAACCGCCGGCGAAGTTCGCGTCCTCGGGCAACCGACCGCCATATGGCTCGTCCTTACCGCAATAGGCATATTAGCAACGATCCTGATGATAGGTTACAACTCGTACGTCACGAAAAAAGACAGGAAAGCACTCGCGCAATAGGAGGACTTCCTGAGGCGCACCCTGAGTGATTTGGAGCACAATGAGCCGTTGGCCTTACGGAAGGTTTTGGAAAGTTCACCGGCGATTTCATAAATTAACTCGAGTTCTGAAATACTTTCGCGTCGGCTGCCGGGAGGGAAAACGCGGGCCTGTTGTTAACAGAGCCTGAAAATGAGTCGACACTGATATATGGAGCTATTCATGGGAACTCAACAGTTGTTGTTGATTGTGCTCGGAGTTGTGATAGTGGGCGTCGCCATCGCGGTTGGCATCACGCTTTTCAAAAGCAATTCGGAAGCTACAAATCGCGATCAGGTCGTAAGTGATCTCGAGAACCTCGGGTCCGTCGCGCAACAGTTCTATCGAAAGCCCACTTCCTTCGGAGGCGGCGAAGGTAATTTCGAAAATTTCAGCCTTCCACCCCTCGACACCGGGAACGGGAACGGAAGTTTCTCGTTGTCAACTTCGTCTCCGAGTGGTGCTGCCTATGTCGCGGGGAGTGTGGCCCCTATTTCCGGTTCGCAACAGGTAATTTATATTATCGGGTGCGGCAACGAGTTGGGCGATAACGCGATCGATCCCGTCAAGGCTATGTTGAGGGTGACGGCAGATTCGCTACAGGTTACAGTGCTGAATTGACGAATTCTCGAGAACGAACCGTCGGAGCATGGCATAGCGGTATCCCGCTATGCAGGCCTTAGAATTATTCCAAGTATCGAAGCTGCAAGCGCTGATAAGAATAATAGCCACATCGCCCATGGTAGCCGTCTGTTTCCGGGGTGAGCGATCCAGTAACAGAGAATTGACGAGAGAAAAAGAGATTGCAGGATGACTTCGGGGAGGCAGAAGACTTGGAGTGCAAACGGCATGGATGTATATATAATCCCCTCGACTGATCCGGGTGATGGCCCGAATGTAGAGAGTATGCCCAATGCGACAAGTAGCAACCACATGACAGCCCATCCGTGTTTCCTATTGAAAAGGGAATCCCTTATAGGGTAGAAAGCCAAAGCGAAGAGCAGGCCTCTTATCGGTTGTAAGAGCGGGCCGGCTGCGGCGAGCGGGTCACTTAACGGTCGAATGTAAACGCGCATATCGCCCCCCGCAAATCGATGAGCGTAAAACAGGAATTGCATCGCCAACAGCCCCATCACGAAATACGTCCCCGTATGCACTATTATCGCTTTTACCGCCAATTCTGAAAAAGGCACCTCACGATGATTCATCGTGTCTTCCATGCGATCTTTCTCATATCCAATTCGACCGACAACGACGCGGCCGGTTAAGTGACGGCACTCGCCTTAGGAATTGTATCATCGCCCTGACTCCCTGCTGCGAAATCATAGTACCGGGCGGAGGGAAGAAATGCAACTCCCCTATGACGCCCTTTGAAAATGGCTCACCTGTTCCATAATTTCATCTGTCCGAGGAAGGAGGGAATAACTATGGCGACTCATTATCAATCAGACGTGATAATCGTCGGAGCCGGGCTTGCCGGACTTGCGGCAGCATACGATCTTCTCGGCTACAACAAGAGGGTCCTTCTGATTGAAAGAGATTTGCCGGAGAATATCGGGGGCCTTGCAAGGAAATCGTTTGGGGGCATCATGTTTGTCGGTTCACCGGAACAACGAAGGTCGGGTATCAAGGATTCACCAGCTCTCGCGTGGTCGGATTGGCAGAGCTATGCCGAGTACGAAGAGAACGATCTTCTGCCGATGGAGTGGGCGAAATTCTATGTCGGTAATTCGATCGAATACATCCACGAGTGGCTCAAGAGAAAGGGAGTCAGTTTCCTTCCTGTAGTCAACTGGACGGAGCGGGGCATGAACCGTCCGGGCAATTCTGTTCCTCGATGGCACATAACATGGGGAACGGGATTTGCGATAGTGGAAAAGGTCCTGAGGAGTCTGGAGGCACATCCATCATATAAGAACCTGACGGTGCTGTTCTCGCACCGGGTTGAAGATCTCGACAGGAATGGCGGAGTGGTATCCGGAGTCTCGGGCAGGCGAGAGGATACCGGAGATGACTTTTCAGCGCGCGGCGATGCGGTAATACTCACGTCCGGGGGCATATGCGGAGGCGATCTGAAAAAGGTGAGAGAGCAGTGGAATATCGAGTTGGGCAAGCCGCCCGAGATTCTCCTGAACGGATCCCATCGTTACGCCGACGGGCTCGTCCAGGATGCAGTCTCGAGGATTGGCGGCCGCCTCACTCATCTCGATCAGCATTGGCACTACGCAGCTGGGGTTCATCATCCGGAACCGCACCAACCTAACGACGGCCTCAGTCTCGTCCCTCCGCGCTCTGCACTTTGGCTCGATGCCTCCGGAAGGAGATTCAAAGAACCCCCACTCGTCGGTTATACCGATACAAGGTATCTTGTGGAGAGAATATGCAGGATGCCAGCTCAGTATTCGTGGCAGGTACTCAATTGGAAAATCGCGGTCAAGGAACTGGCAGTATCGGGTTCAGATTATATGACTTCGATCAGGAACAGACAAAGGTTGAAGTTTTATATTGAGATTCTTCTGGGCAACAGAAATCTTGTCAGACGGCTTCTCCGTGAATCGCGTGATTTCATAGCAGCGGGTTCGCTTTCCGAATTGTCAGCCAGGATGGAGGCGGCGAGCCTGCCGGGAGTCCATATTGACTCTCAGGGTTTCCTGAACGATGTACGGGAGTACGATGCTCAGGTCGAGGCTGGAAAGGATAGGGCGACGGATGAGCAGATGAAGCTCTTAGTGAATTTCAGAAAGTACAGAGGGGATAGATTACGACTCTGCAAGTATCAGAGGATTGAAGATCCCAAAGCATACCCGCTGATTGCCATAAGGGAGTTCATACTGTCACGAAAAAGCCTGGGTGGGATTCTGACAGATATGGAAAGTCGGGTGGTCGACAGAAATGGTAAACCGATCCCCGGTCTTTACGCGGCAGGAGAGTCGGCCGGATTCGGCGGCGGCGGCATTCACGGAAAGCGTTCGCTCGAGGGAACCTTCCTCGGCTCTTGCATTTTGACCGGCCGGGTGGCAGCTAAAGCGATCGCGAAACATTGAGGAGACGATGATGAAGATTACCGGAGCGGCCCTTGCCGTCTATGCACTGGAACGACTTCCAGTGAGTCACACTTTCGGAATTCCCGGTGTGCACAACACTGAGCTCTACGACGAACTGGCGATCTCCCGGAAGATCAGACCTATCCTCGTTACTCACGAGGCTGGGGGTGCATTCATCGCGGACGCGATCAGCCGGACTTCAGGCGAGATCGGCACGCTCGTCATTGTGCCTGCGGCAGGAATGACAAATGCACTGAGTGGGATCGGAGAAGCGTTTCTCGACGGAGTTCCATTGCTTGTTATTTCCGGCGGCATTCGCACGGATACTGGAAAGAGTTTTCAACTTCATGAGATCGACCAGCAGGCAGTCCTTTCAGCTATTACAAAGAAAAGCTATCGGATCCGTTCTCATGATGAGATTGTCCCTTCGATTTTTGAAGCTTATCGGATTGCGGTCTCGGGAAAACCCGGCCCGGTTTTCATCGAGATACCGGCAAACATACAGCTTTTTCCCGGGGACGGCGGGGACTATAAATCGTGCAGTATCCCGCCCGTGCTGATCCCGGACGTGAACGACGAGAAGGTAAGAAAAGCGGCAGAACTCCTGAAAGCCTCGCGACATCCGGGTATTTTTGCCGGCTGGGGCGCCAGGTATTCAACCGAACTGCTGCGTCAGATTGCCGAATCGCTCTCGGCACCTGTGGCAACAACGCTACAGGGACTGTCCGTTTTCCCGGGCGACCACCCGCTGTTTGCAGGGATGGGGTTCAGCCGCGCTGCGGTACCGGCTGCATTTAATGCCTTCAAAAATTGCGACTGTCTCCTCGCTGTCGGAACTCGATTTGCCGAGATCCCTACCGGAAGCTTCGGCCTGAAAGTCCCGCCCGACCTCATTCACGTAGATATCGATCCCTCCGTATTCGACAAAAACTATCATGCGAGTGTTGCGATAGAAGGGGATGCTCACGAAGTCCTCGCCGGCATCTCGAATGCGTTGGGGACCTGGAGGGCAGCACCTTCCCGGTCAAACGTTACAGCACTGATCGAGAAAGACCGGAAGGCCTACTCTAAAGAATGGTTGCAGATCAAGACGCAGCGCGTCAACCCCGCGAAATTCTTTTCCGAGCTTCGCGCACAGCTGACAAGCCCTGCGGTGATCGCAGTTGACGACGGCAACCATACATATCTGACTGCAGAACTCTTCACCTCTCTGAAATCGGACGTCGTCATCTCTCCGACCGATTTTAACTGCATGGGGTATGCCGTGCCGGCCGCAATCGGAGCGAAGCTCGCCAATCCGGAAAGGCAGGTCGTGGGAATTGTCGGCGACGGTTCTTTCCTTATGACTTGCATGGAGATCGTAACTGCAGTCCGCGAGAAACTCGGGATTGTCTACTTTGTCTTCAACGACGGCGAGCTGTCCCAGATTTCCCAGAGCCAGGAAATCACGTACAATAGAAAAACATGCACCGTCCTGAGCAAGTTAAGCTGGGAAGGGCTCGCGCGAACGATTGGTGCCGGGTATTTCGGCATAACCTCGGACAAAGACCTGAAACCAGTGATTGAAAACTCCCTTAACTTGAGCGCCGGCGGGTTGCCGGTAATTGTCGGGGTAGAGGTCGATTATTCAAAACCGACCAGGTTCACAAAGGGAGTAGTAAAGACCGTCTCCGCGAAATTCCCAACAACTGCCAAGCTCCATTTCGCAAAACGAATCATGAAACGCAAGATTATCGGCTGAACAGTCCGTCTTTTTTTTGCGCGAGATTCAACCTCTTCCTTTCGATGATCGGATCCTGAATCTTTCTTTCCGAATTGAATGTGTGGAGAACGGTCGAGTAAGCGTTTATCGAATTGATAAAAGATTCACATCTTAGTAAGTTCATAGGAAACCAAATATGAAAATCTCCTCGTGACATGCGTAGCACAATACCAATGATTTGATGGATAGTCGTAAGAATACCATTCACACAGAACCCATTTAACGAGATCCCGCCATGAAGCCAACCAGTCGTCTCCTTTTGGCCGCGATATACTCTTTAGCAGCCGTCTCCACGATCGCTCAACCCGTGCATGAACCTTTCCAGCTGAAAGATCTTAGGAAGATTGTCGACTTCTCGAGCCCGGCAATTTCTCCTAACGGAAAGGAGGTCGCATTCATTGTCTCGCGCGTCGATTGGAAAAAAGACAAGCGTGTCCCGCAGATCGAGCTCGCCGATGTCGCCACCGGTTCGATTCGGAGCCTCAGTTATGACCGGGATGATATCTCGAATCTCCGCTGGTCTCCCGACGGGAAGAGTCTCGGCTTCATCGCGTGGGATTCGCGTTCGAAGAAAGCGCAGATATTCGTCATGCCTATGGATGGTGGAGATCCCGTCAGGATAACGGATTCCAGGACGGGTGTGTCGGAATTCTCTTGGAGCCCTGACGGACATGAAATTGCCTTCGTCGCCCAGGATACCGTGCCGAATCCTGAAGCTGTCAGGCATCATGAAGATGCGTTCAAGGTCACCGAGAACGACTACACCGTCAGAGCGGCGGTAGAGCCCTGGCATATCTGGGTCGTGCCGGCAGAAGGTGGTACACCGAAGCGCCTTACCGAAGGCACGTGGAGTCTCAACACCAACAAGGGGATGATGACCCCGCTCTCATGGATCCCTGATGGTAGTGCGATTGCCTTCGCACGTTTTCCGGATGTTTGGTACGGGGATGTCTGGGGATCTACGATTGCCCGGGTGAACGTAGCTGGCGGCAAAGTGGGAACTATCGTCCCGGATACTGCATCGGTGGAACCGGTTTACGCGCCGGGTAGCGGAATACTCGCATTCATGCGCCCTCGCGACGGAGATCTGAACAACGGCAATGCGGTGTACGTCGAAGAGAACGGCAAGATTTTCAATCCCACGAGAGACCTCGACAGAAACATCGATCAATTCGCCTGGCTTCCCGGAGGCAGGCGCCTCCTTCTCACCGGGCAGAAGGGGACGAGATCGGTAATGTGGCTCCAGCCGCTGAATGGACCGGCGAAAGAGTTGAATCTCGGCGAAGTAATGCCCGGAGGCATCCTGAGCATTTCGGATAACGGCGCCATCGCTTTCGTCGGCAACACCCCGAACCACCCCGGTGAACTCTATGTTATGAATTCGGTGGAATCGATTCCACGAAGGCTTACCGACTTTAACTCGTTTGTCGATTCGCTCTCGCTCGGGAAAGTGGAGAGTGTGAATTGGACCGGTCCCGGCGGGTTTAAGGAAGACGGAGTACTGAACTATCCTGTCAGTTATGAGAGCGGGAAGAAATATCCGATGGTGCTTGTCATCCATGGTGGACCGGAAGGGGCATCGACCGTCAACTTTTCTTCGCTGGTACAACTTCTTTGTGCGCGCGGATTCTTCGTATTCCAGCCGAACTATCGCGGAAGTACGAACCTCGGAAATGCATATCAGCATGCGCTCTACAGGGACACAGGGAAGGGTCCTGGAGAAGATGTGATGGCGGGACTTGCAAAGGTCGAGGCGACAGGGATGATCAATAAGAAACTCATAGGTATATCGGGCTGGTCGTACGGAGGCTACATGACCTCCTGGCTGAACGGATATTATCCGGACAAATGGAAAGCCGCAGTCGAAGGCGCGGCGCTCAACGATTGGGTTATGGACTATACCATTTCATTCTACCAGGCGGGTGATACGTATTTCTTCGGCGGCTCACCATGGGTAAAAAAGTATTGGAACATCTGGCGCGACCAATCTCCGATAATTTTCGCCCCCAGGGTGAAGGCGCCGACCTTAATATTGGGCGACGCCGGCGACTCCAACGTTCCTATTGTGAACAGCTACGAAATGTTCCATGCACTTCAGGATAACGGAGTGCAGACCGAGTTCTACGTCTATCCGGCGAATTCACATTTCCCCGGCGATATAGTCCACACGACTGACGTTTACAGGCGATGGGCCGACTGGATGGTGAGGTATTTGAAGTAATCATGATGGGGCGTATCGCGTTCCGTAAAAAGGAAACCAAAAAAGAAAATACGACAATCTGATGCTATCATTGGAAATGAAAGACGTTTCGTGGAAGCGGGACGGGAAGTACATACTTCGGAATATCGGCTGGAAGGTTGAACAGGGGGAACATTGGGCCGTTATTGGGTTGAACGGGTCCGGCAAGACCTCTCTTCTCGGGATCATCAGCGGCTACATTTTCCCATCTGAAGGCGAGGTCACCGTCCTTGGAAAGAAATTCGGCAGCTGCGATCTGAGGGAACTGCGCAAGTCCATCGGCTGGGTCAGTTCATCCCTGCAGGAAAACCTCATGGTCGAGGAGAAAGTTGAGGACATCGTACTAAGCGGACGATTTGCCAGCATCGGTTTGTATGATGTTCCCTCGAAGCGAGACCACCGGAGAGCATGGGGGCTGATGGAACAGTTCGGCTGCGTCGATTTCATGAGCCGGCCGTACTCGACTCTCTCGCAGGGTGAAAAGCAGCGCGTCATCCTCGCGAGATCCATGATGAATAATCCGAAGGTTCTCATTCTCGACGAACCGTGCACCGGACTCGACATATTCGCGAGGGAACACTTCCTCAACGGGATAAATGAGGTCGCGCGGTCGGGAAACTCGCCCACGATGCTCTACGTCTCTCACCACGTGGAGGAAATTCTCCCCGTGTTCAATCGGACTCTATTGCTGAAGAAAGGGGAAGTGCATTCCCTGGGAGAGTCAAAGCACGTCCTTGGGAAAACTAACCTGACAGATTTCTTTGAGAGCCAGCTGGAAATTAGCTGGAGAAACGGAAGGCCGAGAATCCACCTCCAGTTTCCAGGCTCCTCGAACGGCCGAAAATGATCGGCCTGTACTAACGTCAGGCGGTCTAATCCTCAGAAAAGCGATAGGTTAGAAGGCTGTATCGGCGGTCAGTTCCCCCAATACGCGTGTGGCTTAGCGAGCGACCCGGGCTGTGTTGTACATTCCCGCCGCAAAGAAGACGATGTTGGCAAGCCACGCAGTCAGGAGGGGGTTTACGAAACCGTCATACCCGAGTACCTGGCTGACTTTTATGACAAGCAGGTAGATAAATGAGACCAGTATGCTTATTCCGAACTCCAGCGCCAATCCGCTCCTCTTCTTTCTTGCGGCCAGCGGCACTCCGAAAAACACGACAATTATCGCAGCAAACGGAAAGGAGACCTTCGAGTAGTAATCGACTTCATAACGCGCCACGTCGTTGCCGCTTTTCCTCTGGAGTTCAATGAACCTCTTGAGTTGCCTGAAGTTCATGTCCTTCGGGTTAAGCTCCTTCTCCTTCAAGTCGCTCGGCTTGAAGCTGATCTCCTTCAACGGCAGGCGGCTGAATGTCTGAAACGTCTGCTTATTGCCGTCGAACGTCCGCTCGATGACTCTGTGCAAAATCCATTCATGCTTGGAAGAGTCGTATCTCATGTTGGCGGCATCGAAGCGGCGAACGAGATACGTCAGGTTCGTATCGGCAAATTCCTGCACGGAGACTCGTTCGGCCGTGTTGGTGTAATCGTTATAATAGCCGATAGACACAATCCGGTCGCGGCTGTCGAGCATGAAGATATTGTACTTCCACCAGCCCTCCCGGTGCTCCTGAAGGTAGATCTTTTCGATCCTGTACTTCTCATGGTTAGCCATCGGGACGATCCATTCGTTGAAGTAAATCATAATCACGCAAATGACGCTGGTAACAATGAGAAATGGGAGAAGAATTCTGTAAATGTTTATGCCCGAACTTTTTATGATTACGATCTCGTTTTGGTTCGACATCCTGCCGGTAGTAAATAGACAAGCGAGCAAGACGGCGACCGGTGTGATGAGCGTGAGTATTTCCGGGGTAAATACCAGGTAGTATCTGGCAATCAGAAGGAGGCCGACTCCGTGATCGAGAAAGTTTTCGAGGTGGTCCATTATGTCGACAAGGATGAATATCGCGGCGAAGGCGAGGAGCGAGAAGAGGATTACGCTGACGAATTGCTTGACTATGTATATGTCGAGTTTCTTCAAGCTATCGTTCCAGTCTGGATATTTCGGAAAGCGTTTCGTCCGATACCCACCTCTTAGGAACGAAACGCATGAACCGGTCCCAGTTGATGATCATCGATTCTCTCGATACCTTATAGGTCAGGGCGATCCCCATCCCTCCAAGTACAATATTTGCAAGCCACATCGCCATGAAGGGACTCAGCATCTCACGGTCGGCTAGTTTCTCGCCAGCTATCAGAAAGGCCCAATAGACCAGGAAGAAGAGGAGGCTTAGCCCGGCAGAGACTCCGAAATTACCGCGGCGTGACATCATGCCAAGCGGAGCGCCGAGGAACACGAACACTATGGCGGCGAAGGGGATCGAGTACTTCTTCTGGATCTCTACCTCGTAAGCGTAAATCTCCGCCTGCGTCGTGTTAACGCTAGAATAAAGGCTGCGGGCTATGTTGCCCGCCGATTTTATCCTCGACTCGGCGAGCTGGAAGATCCCTTCGCGGGATGTCGGCCTCGCCGTGTGAAACCCGTCCGGAGAAGGCGATATTAGACTCCGGAAATTCGACTGGACGTAGTTGTTGACCTGCCCCGTCAGAATATTCCGCTGTTTCACCATCCCCCTCACAATCGATTCCATTGAATCGGCGCTTAGCTCGCGGTCGCCTCGCTGGAAAGCGTTTTCAGACGACTGTTCATATGCGAAGCCCTCGGCTCTCAAGACTATCTGTTGATGCTTGAACCTGACCCTTTGATAAATGCCGACCTGGTTGTTATTGTACTCGTCCACTTCGCCATCGTAAAGGACCATAATGAGGTGTTTCAAGTCGGGGGAAAAGCCGACCTTGCCTCGTTTAGCCGTGATTGTCGTGAATTTCTGCGGGTCTGAAAAATCGAATATGGTAACTCCGTAAAGCTCTGTCGAGTTTGGCACCGTCTTCCTTACGAGAATTGCGTGGCCGTCGATCTCCTGTGAGAATTGTCCGGGCTCGATCGTGAATGTCGGTTTCTTTCTCCTGATGTCGATCATTATGGTCTTTGCTTCATGATTTGCATCCGGAAGGACGTCGTTGTCGAAGAGAACGAGCAAATAAAACACGCCGACGGATGCGATCAGAACAGGGAGCATCATCCTGATCAGGCTTATGCCTGAACCCTTGATTGCAGTTACCTCGTTGCTGGCCGAGAGTCCCCCGAAGGCCATGAGGACCGCGACCAGAACCGACATCGGAACGGCAAGGACCACTATCCATGCCAGATTGAATACGATCAATTGTGTGATGACGGTCAGGCTCAGTCCCTTTCCCACGATCTGATCCATCGATTGCATGAGGAACTGGAGGAGAAAGATAAATGTGATGACGATGTTCGAAAATACGAACGGCCCAATGTGCCGCTTAAGTATGTACCAGGCGAGCTTCACTGAATCAATATAGCACGAAGCCGCGGCCTACTCAATGATACTTCTCTGTGTTTGCTGGACTTACGAAGGATCGAGGCAGTCAGATTAGGTTTGAAGCTTTTCACATGCGTATTATATTTACACCTGATACACTGCAATGACGGGCACAAGATCTTTGCATGCGTAATCTATCATCGTTGTTCGCTGAACGTCGTGATACATGAATCCACCCGAACAAACGGTCTCAGCTTCGGGTCAGGCTGCGAAAGATGTTCTGTCGCAAGCGACGGGAACTCTGGCTTACCCGGGTTGTCCGCCGAAGCGGGCCGCGATGGCGGATCAAAATAGAGTCTTCCAATTATCAACTCAACGGAGGTAACGTGAAACCGGTAATCTCTTTGAACTTCATTGATTACATGATCTTGAGCGCATATGTCCTCATCACGATAATTGTGGGCTACTCGCTAAAGAAGTACATGAAAACCAGCGAAGACTTTTTTCTCTCCGGGCGCTCGCTTCCAAGCTGGATAACGAGCCTCGCTTTCCTGTCTGCGAACCTGGGCGCGCTCGAGGTTATCGGTATGGTTGCGAATTCTGCCAAGTACGGAATACTTACGGTCCACTTCTACTGGATCGGAGCGATACCCGCCATGATTTTCCTCGGCCTGTTCATGATGCCTTTCTACTACAGCACAAGAGTCAGGAGCGTGCCGGAATACCTCAAGCACAGGTACAATGAAGCGACCCGCGGCCTCAACGCGCTTTCATTCGCAATTATGACTCTCCTGATGAGCGGCATCAGCATGTACGCCATGGCACTCCTCTTCGAACTTATGCTCGGGTGGTCGCTCACTTCCAGCATTCTTCTTTCAGCTCTGGTGGTCTTGATTTACGTTTTCTTTGGCGGGCTGTCATCTTCAATCTACAACGAAGTCATACAATTCTTTCTGATATGGCTCGGACTCCTCCCGGTCGTCTATATTGGTCTGCACGCCGTCGGCGGTTTTCAGGGACTCGTGGCGAAGATCCCTCCTGACTTCCTCAATGCGTGGAGACAAATGGGATCCGCGTCCCAAAACCCGATGGGAGTCGACTGGCTTGGAATGGTACTGGGCCTCGGTTTCGTCCTGTCGTTCGGCTATTGGACCACGGACTTCCTCGTAGTCCAGCGGGCGATGGCATCCGAGAACCTTTCAGCCGCACGCCGGACTCCTCTGATTGCTTCGTTCCCGAAAATGCTCGTTCCGATAATCGTAGTCATCCCCGGTTTGCTCGCCGTCGCCCTTCTGCCGCAGTTCAAAGTTGTCCCCGGTGGCCCGACTCCGGATTACAACTCGGCACTGATTCTCATGTTCGCCCATTATCTTCCCAATGGAATTCTCGGCCTGGCCATCACGGGACTACTCGCAAGCTTCATGTCCGGGATGGCGGGCAACGTCACGGCTTTCAACACCGTCTGGACGTACGACATATACGGCAGCTATATCAAGAAGAATATGCCCGACGAACATTATCTGAAGATGGGGAAGTACGCGACCGTTTTCGGAGTATTGTTCAGTATCGGAACGGCTTACATCGTAAGGTCGTTCCCGAATCTCATGGACTACATGCAGCTGATATTCACGTTCTTCAATGCGCCGCTCTTCGCCACTTTCCTACTTGGAATGTTCTGGAAGAAGACCACGCCGTGGGCGGGCTTCTGGGGACTCCTTCTAGGGATCCTCGCGGCCGCGACTCACTATCTTCTGTACCAGCTTCATGTTCTCCACTACTCCAGTGAAATGGCTGCAAACTTCTATCAGGCCTGGTGGGCCTGGTGCGTCGATTTCGTCATGACGATCATTATCTCTCTCTTCACGGCCAGGAAGGACGAAAAAGAACTGGTCGGCCTTGTCTATGGGCTCACACCCAAGGTCCATTCGGAAGAGAGGTTCTTTAAGAGGCCGGCATTCTGGGGCGGCCTTTCTATCGCCGTGATGATCGTACTTAACATTATCTTCTGGTAAAAAAAGCACTGGAGAAAATCAAATGGAAAATACAGAACAACGCCGCCACTTCTTCGACCTCAAGATACCGCTCGGGAGCCTGCTCGGTTTCTATGGCATAGTGCTTCTCGCTTACGGGATTTTCGGCCCTAAGGATATTTATGACAAATCCTTTCACATGGACATAAACATCGTATGGGGAATTCTCTTGATAGTAATTTCGGGAGCTTTCCTCCTGAGTGCCTACCTGGGCAGAAAGGCAAGGAAGTGAGAAGCGGCCGCCGCGGAGTAATCGCCGGTGGATCGCAATATCGGACCGTTTCGTCGGAGTCCTCCTGATATTCCACGAAAGAGCCATCCGCTGACGGTGAATTCATCCTGAGACGCCTTGTACCCGGCTTTCCAGGGCTGTTTCGTCAGGATGTGATATCCGGAAATTTTGTATTCGGCCCTTTCGTGAGCTAATTTTCAATGAACAGGTGGCATTGATGAATCAATCCGTTAAACGGTTCAGCTTGCCGGGTAACGCCAAACAGTCCCGGTAATGTATGACAAGAGTTAATTTTACTATCATAGATAAGCTGCTTGGAAGAGCGGCGATACGTTATTGGGAGGTTTGATGGGCGCTGCCGTAGAATTTGAAACTCTCACCCAGATGTTCGACCGGCTTTGCAGGAAATATGCGGGAACCGGAAGATATGTTTACAGGTATAAGCTTGAAGGAAAGTATGTCGGCATCACCTATGACGAGTTTTACAGGAAGGTCGAGCTTCTGGCCCACGGGCTTCGTTCCATGGGGATCAAGCAGGGTGAGAAGGTGGCAATTATTTCAGAGAACAGGCCGGAATGGCCTGTCGCCGACCTGGCGTGCCTCTCTCTCGGCCTCGTTGACGTCCCGCTGTTTCCCACACTCACATCCAAACAGGTCGAGTACATCCTCGCTCACGCCGATGTGACTACAGTGTTTGTCTCCAATACGTATCAGCTGAACAAAGTCCTCCGCGCAAAGGATAACCTCCCTTCGCTGCGCCGCGTGATCATCATGAACCGGAAGGAAGGTGCAAGCGACGGTTTCGTTCTGGAGTTGTCTGCCGTTTATGAATCGGGTATGAGTCCCCGGGAGAAGAAGCCTTCTCAATTTTCCGAATGGCTGAACAGGGCCAAGCCGTCGGATCTGGCGACGATCATCTACACGAGCGGAACAACAGGCGAACCGAAGGGCGTCGTACTGACGCACGCCAATTTCGTGGCCAACATCAAGGGCGCTCTGGACCACATCCCGATAACCGACGAAGATTCGCTTCTCTCGTTCCTTCCGATCTCTCACAGCTTCGAGAGGATGGCAGGGTACTATACCGCACTGTGCACCGGTGCCACAGTTTCGTATGCTGAGAGCATCGAGACCGTTGCGCAGAACCTGCTGGAGGTCAGGCCCACCATCGTCACGACGGTGCCAAGACTTTTCGAACGAATACACATGCTGATACTGAAGAACGTCGACTCAGGATCTGCGGCAAAGAAAAGAATTTTCTACTGGGCACTCTCGGTCGGGCGCAAATACGTTGCGGCTAGGAAACGCGGCGATGTAGGTCCGCTGCTTAAGTCGCAGTATGCGTTGGCCGATCAGCTTGTCCTTTCGAAATTGAAGGAGCGGACCGGAGGAAGAATCAAGTTCTTCGTCAGCGGTGGGGCGGCCCTGGCGCGCGAGCTCGGAGAATTTTTTGAATCCGTCGGCATCCTGATTGTCGAAGGGTACGGCATGACAGAAGCATCTCCCGTGATTTCTGCAAATAGAGTGGATGATTATAAATTTGGTACCGTCGGAAAGCCGCTGAGGAATGTGCAGGTGAAAATTGCCGAGGACGGCGAGATCCTAACCCGAGGGCCGCACGTCATGGACGGCTATTACAAGAACAAAGCTGCCACCCAGGAGGCCATCGATAAGGATGGCTGGCTGCACACAGGTGACATAGGACATTTCGATACCGATGGGTTTGTAGTAATTACAGACCGTAAGAAGCATCTCTTCGTGAATTCAGGAGGCAAGAATATCGCCCCTCAGCCTATCGAGAACCTGCTTCAGCAGAGCAAGTTTGTAGATCAGATAATCCTGATCGGCGACAAGCGCCGGTTCAACACTGCCCTTATCGTCCCTGATTTTGAAAACCTCGAAGCGTTCGCCGGCGAGCATCGCATTCAGTACTCGAGCAGGGAGGACCTGTTGGAGAATGAAAAAGTCAACGAGGCGGTGAGGAAGGATATAAACGAGCTGCAGAAGGATCTCGCAAAGTATGAGCAGGTGAGACGTTTCAAAATGCTTCCCACTCCGTTCAGCATCGAGGGCGGTGATCTTACGCCGACTCTCAAAGTGAAGAGGAAGATTGTGGAAGAAAAATATGCAGATTTGATCGAAACAATGTACAAATGACGGAATACGAAAATGGATATGAGAGAAAAAGAAAGTAAATACATCCTTCATACATATAAACGCTTACCTATCGAAGTGGACAGTGCCGACGGAGTTTACATATACTCGAAGGACGGCAGGAAATTCCTGGATTTCTTCGGAGGAATAGCCGTAAACGCATTGGGGTACAATAATCCCCGCGTCAATGCGGCGATCATGGACCAGGTCAAACGATACATGCATGTCTCAAACCTGTTCTACATCGACTCGCAAATAGATCTTGCGGAGACCATCTGCAATTTATCTGGATACTCGAAATTGTTCCTTGCCAACTCCGGGGCGGAAGCCATCGAGGCCGCGATAAAGATCTCAAGAAAATGGGGGAGCGCTCAAGAGAAGTCCGGCCTCATTGCTCTTTCAAATTCTTTTCACGGCAGGACGATGGGAGCCCTGTCCCTTACAGACAGGCCCAAATACCGGAACGGATTCGGTCCCTTCCTTCCGGATGTCGATCACGTGGAGTTCAACGACCGTTCCGAGCTTAAGGCCAAAATCACGGCAGCAACCGCGGCAGTGTTCGTCGAATTCGTGCAGGGTGAAGGCGGCGTCAATGTCCTTTCGGATGATTTCGTCGAAGAGCTCTTCGCGTTGAAGCGAAAGTATGGCTTTCTTGTCGCCGCGGATGAGATCCAGGCGGGGATTTACCGGACAGGGAAACTCTTTTCTTTCGAACATTATGGCGTTCACCCTGATCTTGTCACGGTGGCGAAGCCGCTGGGCGGAGGACTTCCACTGGGCGGTGTGCTCGTGGATGCCACCGTCGAGAATGTCCTCGGCTACGGTATGCATGGCACAACGTTCGGTGGCAATCCTGTAGCCTGTGCCGCAGGCCTTGCGACGCTCCGGGAATTGACCGAAAAGAGAATCGACCTCCATGTCGCCAAAGTAGGCGGCTATCTCAAGCTCAGACTCCTCGACCTTCAAAAAGAGTTTCCTGACTTCATTTCCGAAGTGCGCGGTCTCGGCCTGATGATCGGCGTCGAGTGCCGTACCGAGTGTTCGGAAATCGTGTCCGATCTCATGTCCAGAGGCGTCCTCGCAAATTGCACCAACGGTAACGTCATTCGACTCTTGCCTCCGCTTATTATTCAGGAGGAGCATGCCGACATGCTTATTTCTGAACTTAGAGAGGTCATCGAGGACAGGGTGAAAATCGCAACAAGATAGGAGCGGTGAGCATGTATATTGTTCTTTCTGCGGAACATAGATGCGTTGTCGTGCGTGAATGTGATAAGAGTTCTATCGGGAACAACTTCAGGGCGCGGTTCCCGGTAGCCGCAGATAATCCGGGTGTCTATTATTAACAGGGGGCTGATATGGGTACGCAGCAGGTCCTTCTAATAGTGCTCGTCGCGATCATGGTGGCTATTGCGATTTCTCTGGCCGTCTTATATTTCAAATCGCAACAGCAGGAGACCGAGATCAATGAAGTAATCAACGAGATGAATCACATCGCAGCCACAGCTCAGGGATGGTACCGAAAGCCGATTGCCTATTCTGGCGGTGATCGCTCGTTCACGGGCTTCACTTTCAAGTGCATAGGCGAGCCTGATTCGGACGATGTGGCGAAATACGAAGTCGTCTCCGCGGGCGGGGAGTTGCTTCAGTTGAAGGCAACCGGCCGTGAGAACTTCACTGTAGCGGTCGATGTCTATCCGGATTCGATTGGTTCATATAATGTGCTGAGATGGTAAATACGATAATAGAACCCTTTAAGATCAAATCTGTCGAGCCGATCAACTTCACGACCCGCGAGTACAGGGAACGGGCATTGAGAGAGGCGTTCTACAACCTCTTCCTTCTCAGGGCCGATGACGTCCTAATCGACTTGCTCACAGATTCCGGGACGGCCGCGATGAGCTCGAAGCAATGGGCTGCAATCATGGACGGCGATGAATCTTACGCCGGATCGAGGAGCTTCTTCAGGTTCGAGGAAGTCATAAAAGATCTTACAGGATTCAGACACGTAATTCCAACTCACCAGGGCAGAGCTGCAGAGAAAATCCTTTTCACCGTTGTCGGCGGGCCCGGGAGAGTCATACCGAATAATACACACTTCGATACAACGAGGGCTAACGTCGAGTTCTCCGGAGCCCAGGCGGTCGATCTCCCCGTTCCGGTCGCCCTTGAGACTTCAAGACGGGCGGACTTCAAAGGCAACATGGATCTCGGCGAACTCGAAACGCTCATTACGAAGACAGGACGGGGGAATATTCCACTTTGCTTTCTGACGGTGACCAATAATTCTGTTGGCGGCCAACCGGTCAGCATGAAGAACATTCGAGAAACAAAAGCGCTCCTGGACAAATACGGCATCCCGCTGTTTATCGACGCATGCAGATTTGCGGAAAATGCTTTCTTCATCAAGCTCAGGGAACCTGGGTATAAAGACAGAAGCATACGTGACATCGCGCGGGAGATGTTCAGCTATGCGGACGGCTGTACTATGAGCGCAAAGAAGGATGCGCTCGTGAATATCGGGGGATTTCTCGCACTGAACGATTCATCCCTAGCGGAAAAAGCGAGAAGCCTCCTGATAATGACGGAAGGATTCCCGACGTACGGTGGACTTGCCGGCCGCGACCTGGATGCGATTGCACAGGGCCTTTCTGAGGTCCTCGATGAGGACTATTTGAAATACAGGATCAGGTCCGTGGAATATTTCGGAGACAAACTCGAGCAAGCAGGCGTCCCGGTGCTGGTTCCTACCGGCGGTCATGCCGTCTTCCTCGACGCAGGCCGCTTCTTACCGGAAGTTCCACCCGAGCTTTTTCCAGGACAGTCGCTCTCTGTACAACTCTATCTCGAAGGCGGCATCAGAAGTGTCGAGATAGGATCCGTAATGTTCGGCAAACAGGTCGATGGGAGGTTCGTCGGCGCAAAGCTCGAGCTCGTGCGGCTGGCGATACCAAGGAGAGTCTATACCCAGAGCCACATCGATTATTCTGCCGAAGTTGTGATCGAGGTGTTCAGGAAAAGAAACTCCATCCCGGGATACAGGATAACTTATGAACCGCCTTACCTGAGACACTTCACCGCTCATTTTGAACCCGTACCGATCGGCAGCAGACGGTGAACCCGAGTGCTGCTGCGCGGAACCAATATATAAGGAGAAGGACGATTGACTTCGATTAAATGCCAGGTGTGCGGTACCGACAATCTGGACCTGACGGTCCGGTGCTCATCGTGCGGGAGTATTCTCCAGGACAGGGTGAAGACCCTCGACCTGTTCGCCACTATATTCAATATCTGGCGAGACCCTGACCGGACGCTCAGGAAGATCATTCTCGCGTCCCATCGCAACTATTCCCTCGTGCTCGCGGCTCTCGAAGGAATCGGCATGAGCTTCCTGACGCTCTACCTGGTCAGGGCTGCCGATATCTACTCGATTCAGTTTGGGCGCCTGCTTATCGCAGGCTCCTTGCTCGGCCTGGTTGTTTTCCTTCCCGCTGTGTATGCCTTTGGCGGCTTGAGCTTCGTGGCTTTGAGGATCTGGCGGTCGGGCGCTTCCTCGAAAGGCTTTTTGTCGGGTGTCATTTATGCTCTGCATCCCCTCGCCCTTGCGGCAGTCCTGCTTGTACCGATGCAGGTAGCGGTATTCGGCAGTTACCTCTTCTCGAATAACCCCTCTCCGCAGGTGATCAATCCTGTTTCGTTTTACTTCCTCGCATTCCTCGACATTGTCTTCCTCGTCGGCGTTTTCTACCTTTTGCTGCGCCTCGCGAAGGTCGTCTTCGGAACACGTATTCTCGTAGTCAGCTTCGTCGTGCTTCTGGCGGGCGTGTTTGCGGTTGCATTGGAGATTGCAAAGCGAATCATGTTGAGCAAATGAACCTGTTACCTGATTGAGTTAACACTTATTGAAAGGCGAAATGGAATACCTTAACTCTATAGCAAACGTCAAAAACGGTCTGATTGTCTCGTGCCAGTTCGATGAGGCGGATCCGTTTAACAGCCCGGAATATATATCGATCTTTGCCCTGTCGGCGCAGCTTGGCGGCGCATCCGGGATCCGCACGGAAGGCAAGGATAACATTATGGCGACAAAGGGAAGAGTCCAAATCCCGGTTATCGGATTGATACAATCTGCTTACGACGACGGTTCCGTTCTCATTACTCCCGACTTCAAGGACGTGAAAGATATAATAGAAGCGGGCGCCGATATCCTTGCGCTGGACGTGACGGAAAGGGTCCGGCCAAACGGTTTGACCGGCTTCGAGTTTCTTAAGCGGGTGAGGACCGATCATCCCGGCACGCTCCTCCTTGCCGACGTATCCACGTTCGAGGAAGGTGTCCAGGCAGCCGAATTGGGTGCTGATCTTGTTTCCACCACCCTCTCAGGCTACACACCGGCTACCCTGGCGAAGGCGAGGGAAGGGGTAGACTTTGATTTGATCGAAAGGCTTTCCGAATCTCTCGTGGTACCGGTAATTGCCGAGGGGAGAATTCTCCTTCCCGCAGAAGCCTCCCACGCGCTCGAACTCGGCGCCTATTCGGTCGTCGTAGGCGCCGCCATTACCAGACCTACTGTGATTACCCAGATGTTCGTACATGAGATTCAAACGAGAACGAAGACGAATGAAAAGGAAAATTAGAGTCATACAATTCGGTCTGGGCGAGATAGGAGCGAATATTGCGAGGGCTCTTCTCAAGAACGGCGACAGGTTCGAACTGATCGGATGTGTCGACAATTCGCCCGAGAAGGCAAATGTGGATATCGGTGAGATCCTGGAACCCAGAGAGATTTACAACCTCCAGGTGGCTGAATCGATTTCTTCCCTCAGACGAAGGAAAGCCGATGTAGTCATTCATGCGGCTGGATCCTTTCTGCCGGAGGCCGGCGCACAGGTGGCTCGATTGATGGAGCTCGGCTACAATGTGATTACAACTGCGGAGGAACTCTTCTTTCTCAGGAAGCGCGATCCCTCTCTTTTCAGAAGGCTCGACACTCTCGCGAAGCGAAAGCGGGTGAGGCTCCTCGCGACCGGCATCAATCCGGGCTTCGTGATGGACAGCCTGGTGTTGATGCTCACCGCTCCATGTGTTTCGGTGTCCGGTATAAGAGCTGAAAGAATGGTCAACCTCAGCCGCCGCAGATTAGCCCTCCGGCGGAAGCTCGGTGTCGGGTTGACATCCCAGGAATTTCTCGAAAGAGCCGGTTCAGGTCGTTTCGGACCGATCGGGCTTACCGATTCGGCTGAGTTTGTCGTTTACTACCTCGGTATCAAATACGACGACATCCGTTCGAACCTTCAGCCTGTCCTTGCGGACCACGACTTCAACGGCGACGATTTATTCGTCGCGAGAAACCATGTCGTCGGTGTGAGACATGAGGTCGTCGTTGAAAAAGACGGGAGGGAAGTGCTTAACTTCAGACTGACGATGCGGATTGACGCATCGATCGAATACGATGCGGTCTTTGTCGAAGGAGAACCTCCCGTAAACGTCGTCATCAACAATGGCATTATGGGCGATGTCGCATCTGTCGGAATGATACTCAACCAGATTCGCGACTTCCTCGAGTCTCCCCCGGGGTACCACGATATGGCGCAGGTCAGAATCCCGCATTTTGCGATGGACCGTATTTCGTGACGGACTCAAGATATACCTACTACTTCATCTTCATGTCGCTCTACAGCGTGATCGTCTCGGTATGGCTGCATATGTTTCCGAGCGATACGGCGGGGTTCGTCGCCTTCCTATGTTTCAGTACCGTCATAGTCTCGGCCCTCATCATCAGCTGGGCGGCGGAGGCGGCCGAGTTCAGCATAAGCCAGGGGTTGGCCGTCGCTATTGTCGCGCTCCTCCAGGTTGTCCCGGAATTCATGGTCGAGGCCGTCATTGCCTGGAGAAAAGATGTCAATCTGATGATGGCCAACTTCACAGGGTCCAACAGGCTCCTTATGGGTGTCGGCTGGCCGCTGATCTTCATCACTGCGGATGTGTATTCGAGATGGAAGAACGGGAAGAAGTTGGACGTGATACGCCTGAGGCCTGAGAATATAGTCGAGGTCCTTGCCTTGTTCGTCTCTTCTCTTTACTTCATCGTTGTCCTTCTAAAACGCGATCTACAGATCTATGACGGGATTTTTTTGGCCGGGGTGTTTATCTTCTATATGTATATCCTGCGTGTCCTTCCTGAAGAAGAAGAGGAAAAGAAAGAAGACCTGCTGGCGATGCCGCGCTCCCTGGTCTCCATCCGGAATAATAAGAAAAGAGGCTTCGTGATCTTCGTCCTTTTTCTTGTGGGCGGGCTCGCGATGTGGGCCGTGGCCGATCCCTTCCTCAACAGCATGAAAGAAGTCTCGGTCGCTTTCGGCATAAGTACGTTCGTATTCGTGCAATGGGTCGCACCGTTCCTTTCCGAGTTCCCTGAAAAAGTGACCGCGTTCTATTGGGCGAGGACTGTAAGACTGGCACCGATGGCCCTGCTGAACATGATAAGCAGCAAGGTGAACCAATGGACACTCCTTGTCTCTATGATCCCGATCGTCTACTCAATGTCGATGGGTAGAGTCTCCACGATCCCGCTGGATGTCCATCATAGAGAAGAAATACTCCTTTCTATGATGATGACTTTCTACGGCTGTGCCGCCCTTGCCAAGCTTAAATTCACACGAGCGAATGCAGCCATCCTTTTCCTGTTGTGGCTGGCGCAGTTCCTTTACCCGGTCAATTTCACATTCATGCCTGCACTCCCGATCGTCGGTGACAGCTCCAGGATCATAGTGTCGATCGTCTTTGGCTTTTTAACTGTGTTCGAAATTGTGAAACATCGCGGAGAATTCAGGATACGGGATGGTATCGCAGAAACGATCCGTCTCGCCAGAGAAAGAAGGGCAACTTTAGGCGTATGAGACCAGCAGGCGAGAGATTGGTGAAATTCATAGTTAACCCCGTGTCGGGGAATGGGAAGACGAGGCGGGTCCTTCCTCATGTGGTCCGGCTGGCGAACAAACTCGGGATGAAGTTCGATGTGCAAATCACACAGGCTCCACAGCATGCGACCGAACTTGCCCGGGAGCATTCCTCCGAGTTCGACATAATCGTGGCGGTGGGAGGCGACGGAACTGTAAATGAGGTCGCCGCAGGAACCCTGCGTTCAGGGGCCGCGATGGGAGTCATACCTACCGGCACCGGGAACGACTTCATACGGGCGGTGGGCCGGCTGAAAAATCTTCACGATTATTTTCAGCGCCTCATGTCGGGAAAAGTCAAGGCCCTTGACGTCGGCGTGCTCACCATAAGAAACGACGATCTTATCTTTGTTAACGGGATAGGGATCGGCTTCGATGCTGAAGTCGCGCGCGAGAGTCTCAGCGTGCACAAACTGAGAGGTCTGTCGCGATATTTTTATTCGGTCATAAGAACTCTTTACAAATACAAGGCCGCGCAGATGAGGATCAGGCTTGACGAACGCATCGTCGAGGGGAAGACGTACCTGGCCGCGATCGGAAACGGGATCTCTGCCGGCGGCGGATTTCTTCTGACACCGAATGCCGTTTTGGACGACGGCCTGCTTGATGCCTGCATCGTCTCCGATGTGTCTATCCCGCGCGTCATTCAGGTGATTCCAAGCGTGCTTGCCGGAACACACGCCAGACATCCGGAAGTGACTATGACAAGGGCGAAGCTCATAAGCGTCCAGAGCGAAACCCCCGTCTCCATCCATCGCGACGGCGAAGTCCCTTCGGAAAGAGTTGACTCCTTCGAAATGAGAATTCGGCCTCGCTGCCTGAACATGGTGGTCTGAACGAAACGGGGCGAACCGCGAGTCACCTGCGGGATTTTTTCGGCACTTAAAACGCAAAAGCCGGAACGATAACCACGTGCTTGTTTGTTAATGAATCTGTATGGCGACCTCCAGAAGACAATTTTTGAATCGTGTCCTCACCGCGGGAATAGCAGTGATAGCTGCCTATATCGTTTATCCTGTCCTTCGATTCTTTACACCTCCCGCAATTGCTCTCGGCGAAACAGACAAAGTCTTCGTCACCACCCTGGACAAAATGGGACTCAACACCGCGAAGTTTTTCAAATTCCTCGATAAGCCTGCGGTGTTGGTTCACCTTCCCGACGGAAAGTATACCTCTCTGTCGGCAAAGTGTACGCACATGGGTTGCACAGTAGCCTTCCAATCGAAGGATGACAATTTCATCTGCGAATGCCACGGGAGTATTTTCAATATCGACGGCAAAGTACTGAAGGGGCCTGCCACCAGGCCGCTTCCGGTGTATTACGTGGACATCGAGGGGAATAAGATCTACGTGACGGTAAAGAAACAACTGGCTTGATCCTGATGACGAGCCGAGTTGCCGATTTTCTAAAAGAGCGGGTCGATTTCTCTCCCGTCCGGGCATGGGTTGCACGAAGAAAAATCCCGCAACATAAACACTCGTTCTGGTATTACTTCGGCGGGCTCGCCCTTTTTGTCCTGACGATACAGATCATAACGGGCATCATGCTGGCGTTTTACTATTCGCCGACGCCGGTCAATGCAAATGAGTCGGTCCGCTACATCATGGAAAAAGTCCACTACGGATGGCTCATAAGATCTATCCATTTCTGGGGCGCGAATTTCCTGATTGCCGTCGTGCTTGTCCACATGTTTTCCACCTACTTCATGAAGGCATACAGGAAGCCGAGGGAAATAATGTGGGTGCTCGGAGTCATAATACTTGCGCTGATTCTCACATCGGCGTTTACCGGGTATCTCCTGCCGTGGACGACGCTGTCGTACTTCGCCACGAAGATCGGGACGAGCATGCCGCTCTATATACCCTTCGTCGGCCACTTCATATCGAGACTCATGGCCGGCGGCGCCGACGTGGGTGCCGCTACGCTCACAAGAATGTTCACTCTCCACACCATCGTACTGCCGATATTATGGCTCACCGCCATAGCGATTCATGTTTTTCTCAGCCAGGTGCTTGGCCTGAGCACGCCAATGTCTCAAATGCAGGCGAGAGATGAAACTAAACTCTTCCCGAATTTTATGATGCGCCAGGCGGCGGTCTGGTCCGGCGCACTTGCCGTGCTTATTTCATTCGTCGCAATCTTCCCCGAAGGACTCGCGGCAAAAGTCAACCCTGTCCTTCCGGCACCCGCCGGTATCAAGCCGGAATGGTATTTCCTCTTCGTCTTTCAAACCCTCAGGACCTTCCCGGACGTAATCGGCCTCGGTGGAATAACGCTCGGCGCGATCATCTGGATGCTCGTACCATTCCTCGATCGGAAGGCTTCGAACGGCCAAAAGAGTACCTTCTTCACTCTTTTCGGGGTCGCGATTATTGTTTACCTGGTCACCATGACGGTGATGGCGTACATTACAACGGAAGTTCACTGATGTTTGCCTTCTTCCTGGATACAGCTGCCGATTCGCTTGCCTCGGCAATCCCTTCCTTCACCGAAAGGTTTAACTTTGCTCTCCCTCTAATCGTCGTCCTTCTCATTGTCATGTTCTTCCTCCTCATCAAGGTCTACTCCCTTGAGAATGACGCTTCGAACGGATCCGGAAAGAAGTCTCTCCCCGGCAAAAGGGCAAAGCATTGATCGCCGTCGCCCGCTGAACGATCCTTCCATCTGTTTGTTACCGATTGTCGTGAGGCATGCTTATGTCTATGACAGTCCCACCAGCTCCGTGAAACTCCTCCGGGGCCTTCTTGGGTAATAAGCCCGGTTAATGCGCAATTGTAGCGCAATTGTAGCGCAATTGGAACGAGGCTAAGCACCGACTAACTGCGGCCTGTACCGGGAAAATGGCGTGGCTTGCATTAAATCACTTCGATACAGGGGTGTCCCAACACACGGGCGCAATAATCGACAATTTGGTCGCGGCGCACGCCGTCGATTCCTTGAAAATTTTTCGTCTTGGCCATATATTTTACAAAATAAATGAAACAGCAATGTATTCGCCTTAATAACGCGACTTTCTATGCGTACCATGGTGTCCTGACGAATGAGCAGGAGTCCGGCGGAAAATTCGAAGTGGACGTCGACATGTTCGGCGATTTTTCAAAATCTTCCGCCTCGGACCGCCTCAGGGATACCGTCGACTATGAAAAAGTCTATCAGTCGATCAAAGGGCTCGTGGTTGAAAAAAGATTCTACCTCATCGAGTCGCTCGGAGCTCAGATTGCAAGCACCATCCTTCAGAAATTCGAATGCCTGGACCGCGTAGTAGTCAGAGTCCGCAAGCGTTCTCCTCAGGTTGGAGGCGTCGTGGACTTTGTCGAGTTCGTTACCGAAGAGTCGCGCGCCGGGAAAGGGCCAGGTGAAAGAGTCTGAGGCTTATCTGTCCCTCGGTTCCAACCTTGGTGATAGGATCGGTTACCTTAACAGAAGCCTCGACGCGATTGCAGTACTCGCCGGGGTAAGGCTGGTCAAAAAATCTCATGTATACGAGACCGACCCGGTGGGCGTTCTCGATCAACCGTCTTTCCTGAACATGGCCGCCGGCATCGTCACTTCACTTGGACCGCAGGAGCTTCTTTCGGCATTGAAGGAAATCGAAACCGGCATCGGGCGGACCCATCGCGGCCGCTGGCGTGAGAGAGAGATTGACATAGATATTGTGTTCTATGACGGACTCAGCATTTCCTCGGAAAAGCTTACCATCCCGCACGAACGGGCCCACTTGAGGCGGTTTGTCCTGAGGCCGCTTGCCGACATCGCGCCGGGATTCGAACACCCGATCCTTCACGAGACGGTTGACCGGCTTCTCGCGGAATGTCCGGATAATTCCGGCGTACGCAGGTTCCGCCACAGATATCCGGTGACTGACCGATGAGCGACTTCGCAGGTTTCACGAGCGACCTGAAGCACATCGCCATCGAAGGAGTGATCGGCGCCGGTAAAACGACGCTTACACTTAAGCTTGCAAAACTCCTCAGGGGAAGGGCAGTGCTCGAGAAGTTTGAAGAGAATCCCTTCCTCGAGAAATTCTATGACGACATCGAGCATTATGCCTTCCAGACACAGATGTTCTTTCTCCTCAGCCGGTACAAGCAGCAGCAGGAGCTTGCACAAATTGACCTTTTCGAGCAGACCGTCGTCAGCGATTATATGTTCGAGAAGGACAAAATCTTCGCATACCTGAATCTGCAAGATGATGAATTAAGACTCTACGAGACTCTGGTAGGTCTGCTCGAAAGAACCATTCCAAAGCCCGACCTCGTCGTCTATCTTCAATGCAACGTGGAACATTTGATGGCCAACATCAGGAAGCGCGGACGCAAATTCGAGCGCGGGATTTCCGCCGAATATATACAAGGCTTGAACGAAGCGTATAACTACTTCTTCTTCCGCTACAAGTCGTCCCCGTTGCTCATTGTGAATGCCGACCAGATCGATTTTGTCAACAATGAAAAGGATTTCGAAGAGCTTGCGTCGGAGATTCTGAGGCCGCGCAAGGTGGCCGAATATTATAACCCGATATTGAAATAATGCTTGAAGCTTTAGTCTGGATTTTCTTTTTCTACGCACTTTACCGGTTCATTCGATCGGCCATCCAGGGCGCGGTCCAGAGGGGGATACGTGACTACGAAAAGCGCCAGGAAAAACAGCAACATAACGAGAAGGAAGTAAAGATTGACCGCAAGAAGATCGAGGATGCGAAGTACGAGGACCTCAAGTAGGAGCCGCCGGATTTGAAAGGTGACGGTAGTAAAAAGGAAGGTTACGGAAAGAGATCCGAACGTTTTGTGAAACGGCTCGCACGGAGACTCCTTGCAGCCCTTTCTTCAAGACACGACCCTTCCTCCTCGCTGCACATCGATCCCGCTGCCATCAAGAAAGTCATCGTCATCCGCCAGCACAACCAGTTCGGCGATGTCCTTTGTACCGTGCCTCTCCTGCGGGTGTTGAGAAGGAAGTTCAATCTCGATGAACTGGCCGTCGTCGTTTCGCCGCAGAACATTTCCGCGCTCGCAGGCTGTACCTACGTTACCGATCTTCTGAATTATGACAAGCTTGCGTTCTATAAACATCCTTCGTCGTTTTTCCGGTTTGTCAGAAAGTTGAGACGAAAGTACGACCTCCTTATCGTCCCTTCGAACGTGTCTATTTCTCTGACAAACGATATTATGGCATTCATCGCCAATGCGAATCACAAGCTGGGCCCGGGATCGCTCGACAGCAAGGCCAACCGTACTTCCTCGGTCTACGACGTCGCCGTAAATCTCGACTGGGAAAATTCACTCGAGCACCAGTATTACAGGAATATGAAAGTGGCCGAGCCGCTTGGGATTACACGCGTCGACGACGATGGCGGGCTGGAATACTCCGTCGATCCCGCAACCGCCGCCGAAGTGCGTTCGATGGTTGAGCGGATGAGCAGAACCGGCGTGAGGAGGGTGGCCCTTCATGCTGGTGCGGGCAAACCGCCCAACAGGTGGGACGTCGCCGCTTTCGCTGCACTCTCCGAACTGTTACATGACAGACTCGGTGCAGACCTGTTTATTACCGAGGGTCCGATGGATCACGAGGTGATAGAGCGGCTCGCCGCGCTCCTGACCGTACCGTTCGTGAGAGTCAGAAACAGCGCGATCTCGTTCGTGGCCGCATTTCTCAGGCAGATGGACGTCGTGGTCACGAACGACACCGGAATCATGCACCTCGCAGCCGCCGTCGGGACATCGACCCTGTCTCTTTTCGGTCCGACCGATCCGCTGCAGTGGGCTCCGTTGGGCAAGAACCACAGGTTCATTCTTGGGAGGGGCGGCGATATCAATACGATCGAAGTTTCCAAAGTTTTTGATTCTGTAATGAAGTTGATGAAAATAAGCAAGGACCGAAATGGATTTTTTCTACAAGGTGAAGGAAAAACTCCTTGAATGGTTTTCCAAGTCGGAGATTTCCCAGGAGCCTTTACATTTACTGCTTGCCGTCGTAACCGGTATCTTCGCAGCGTTCGGAGCTATCGTCTTTTACAAAATGATCGTGGTCGTCGAGGAACTTCTGTTCCATGCGCCGGCGGGTCTTTTCGGAGTCTCTAACCTCGTTGATCTCGGCGGTTGGCAAAGATACCTGATTATTCCTCTCGTCCCCGCACTCGGCGGCCTGGTTGTCGGATGGATAACCATAAAACTTGCCGCAGACGTCAGAGGAGAAGGCGTTCCTATGGTGATCGATGGCGTGGCGAAGAAGGGCGGAATCTTAAGTCCGTTCGTCGGAATAAAGCAGCTTATTACGAGCGCGATATCCATCGGGAGTGGAGGTGCGGGTGGACGCGAAGGACCCTCCATAGCCATCGGTGGAACGGCCGGCTCCATTGTCGGGCAGGTGTTCAGACTCAACGAGGAGCAGACAAAATCGCTGGTCGGGTGCGGGGCCGCCGCCGGACTCGCCGCCGTTTTCAATGCGCCGATCGGGGGCGCACTCTTTGCCATGGAGGTCGTGCTCGGAAGCCTCAACATGCAGTCGTTCTCTCCCATAATTATCAGCTCGGTGTTCGGCACATTCCTGACCCGAAGTATTCTCGGTAACAAGCCCATCTTTGTAATACCGACCTTTTCTTTGAAGAGCGCGTGGGAACTCCTGTTCTATGTGATCCTCGGAATAGCTGCGGGGTTCGTCGGCATCTTCTTCGTTAAATTGTTCTATGCGACCGAGGAATTCTTCGACCACGAGAAGTTCCCGATCAAGAGTCACGTATGGAAACCTGCCCTCGGTGGACTGATAGTCGGCATCATCGGGATATATCTGCCCGGAGTCTTCGGGTACACATATCAGGCCGTCAGCCAGTCCCTCTACAGCCGCGACTCGCTTCTTATTCTTGCCGCGTTGCTCCTGTTTAAACCCATTGCAACTTCTGTCACACTCGGCAGCGGAGGAGCGGGTGGAACCCTTGCGCCTTCGCTGTTCATCGGCGCTATGGCCGGCGGTGTGTTTGGCAGCGTAATTAATTTTATAGCTCCTCATATAGCAGCGCCGCCAGGCGCATATGCCCTCATCGGAATGGCAGCGGTTACAAGCGCAGTCGTACAGGCTCCTCTCGCATCGGCGATACTCGTCTTCGAGATGACTGACAATTACCAGGCCATCCTGCCGATCCTGATAGCCGTCGTCATGGCGACGTACGTTTCAAGAAAATACATGGCCGGCTCGATTTACACCGTGAGGCTGAAACTGAGAGGTGAAGTCCTGGACGTTTACGGAAGGGATGTGAACATCCTGCGCTCTATTCATGTACAGGAAGTGATGAAGCCACAGCTCATCGCCGCTTCCGAATCCACGCGTCTTTCGGATCTGATAGACATGATACCCGAAAGCAATACGACAGTCTTTCCCGTCATCAAGCACGACGGCACACTCTCGGGGACGATATCTTACGGCGACATCAGGCAGGCGCTAACTGACGACGCGGTGAAAGAACTGCTGAGTATTCTCGTAGTGAAAGATATTCTGAATCCGACGAAGCTCAGTGTCCAAGATGACCAGGACCTTTCTTCGGCGATGAAACTGATGCTCGATGCCGGCGTTCCTTCGGTACCGGTCGTCAGAGACGGCAACCAGCTCGCCGGCATGCTGTACCTGAACGACGCAACACAGGCATATGAGAAGAAACTACTCCTGAGCCAGATCCCGGTGAATTGATGACGACAAATTCCGATATCAAGCAGCTCGCGGAGCTGAAGGAGCGGCAGGGCAGGAAGGAGCAGGGGCTCTTCTTCATCGAAGGGAAGAGGGCGGTGCTCGAAGCGTTGACCGGAAGGGCGGCGATCAGGCGTATCATCGTCAGTCTTGCAGCCAATGAGACCCTGATGCCGGAGATCCATACTTCCGCCGAAGAGAAGGGAATCGAGATTGAGGAGCTGCCCGATACAAAATTCAGGAAATTATCTTCTACTGAGACGAGCCAGGGAGTGATCGGAATCGCGGCCATCCGCGAACAATCCTCGGAAACGCTCCTTGCAGGGCTCCGCCCACGACGAAACGCGACAGTCGTCCTTCTCGACAGGATATCGGACCCGGGTAATTTAGGAACGGTGCTCAGGTCGGCGGCATGGTTCGGCGTTGACGGAATGCTCATTTCAGAAAAAAGCGTCGACGCCTACAATCCGAAAGTAGTGAGATCTGCGATGGCGGCAATCGCCGACCTCGATGTTGTCCAGGATGCGAAATTGGTCGACGAGATCGCAGCTCTCAAGTCTATGGGGTTTTCAATCGCCGCTGCGACGCAGGAAGCCGATCTGAGCTATACCGACTTCGAGTACCCGCGGCGGTGTGCAGTCCTTTTCGGAGCCGAAGCCACAGGGATTGCTCCCGGACTTTTCGCTGCGTGTGACGCGAGCGTCGCGATACCGAGGACAGGGAAAATGGAGTCGCTTAATGTGGGAGTGGCGGCGTCGATAATCCTGTCTGAGATGAACCGGCAGAAAATTCTTGTGCAGCGCAAACCCTGATCGCTTACCTGATTCGGACCGAACGGCGTCAGGTACGAAATAACAATTCAGATCGGGTGAGCGGGATTCTCCTAATGACACGCGTTTTCTTTGGACGGTGGCTGTCTTCAGTTTCATTTGCGGGAAAAGTACGCAGTTTCGCCGCTCCTGTCCTGGTACCCTTATGAACCGTCAGGCTTGTTAACTCTCGCACCGCTTTAAACTCGTCAGGACTCGACTGTGGAGTCTTGGTGACTTTCCAACTCGATCGTCCTCCCAATGCGTCCCTTTATAAAAAAGGTGCACAGTCTGCCATAGACTGTGCACCTTCGGATCGAATGTTTTTCGAATCTTACTTCAAGTACATCAGCTTCCTCACGGAATGGAAGTTTTGTCCAGATGAGATGGACGAACATCTCAGCACGGAGAAGTAAACTCCGGAGGCAAATCTGGATGCATTCCATACGGCGTAGTGGTAGCCTGCACTTACGGTTCCGTCAACAAGCGTGGCAATCTTTTCGCCGAGGACGTTGTAAATAGTCAGGTTGACCCTGCTGTCCGCCGGCAAATCGAATCTGATTGTCGTCGTCGGATTGAAGGGATTCGGATAGTTCTGCGACAGACCGTATGACTTCGGAACAGCAACTCCGTTGCCAGTGACCTGTACCTGTCCGCCTTCAGTCCTGCTCGGCACGTTCTGCATCGCCGGATTAACAACGGTCTGAGTCTGGATCGTTATGCCGAATGAGGTCCCGTTCTCCACATTACTGTTTACAATGAACGCGAACTCGAGGGCCGTCCCGCTCGTCTTAATCGGAGCGATGTGGATCGCGAAGTCCAGAGCCGCGACGCTCAGTAAACCGGACTTTGTGGAATGGGCAGCTACATACCAGTTAGTGTTCTGAGGTATGACCGGTCCCATCTTGTAGATGCCGGTATACGTCATAACCTGAGGATTCACCTGGATGGTAGCATCGAAGCCGCCAAGAGAGTCGCTTCCCGGATCGATGTTCAACGGAATCCAAACGGTATCTCCCGCCTGAGCACCGATTTCTGCACTCGTGCTGAAAAGCACCGAGCTCGAAGCGACGACCTCAAGGTGCGGGGCACCTTTCAGCTTCATAGACATGCTTCTCGCCGTGGATATGTTGTTGATCGAGTCGCCGTAACTGAAATTGACGTCTCCGCGCAATACACCGAAGAAATCCTGATTCGTGAGCTGGTTTGTCAACAGGGCGGAATCAGAATCCTGTTCGGCGCTGTAGAAGGCCGACAATGAGTCGCTAGAATGCTCGACAGCTACCAAAGCCGTGGAGTCTATGAATATCCAGTTGGATAATCCAAGACTCTTCAGGTATGTCGAATCGACGGCTATGTTCATTATCATTTCTGCGTCGGTCGAGTTGACGACGGAATCTCCGTTCACGTCCGCTGCGATCAACTGCCTTGTGCTCAATGGATTTTCAAAACTGAGGAAGGCAAGATCGGCATCGACGACGTTGATCGAATGCCATCCCGCGGCGGTGTAGACGCTGGCATATGGATAGTACGTCACGCTGTCGTTCGGTTGCAGATCGGTCATGTCGTAGTTTCCACTATCGGAAGTGAAGTACGCATCGTTGGCAGGAACCGTCCTGTCGTGGAAGACCATCAGGCTGTCTCCCGAGATCGAATAGAACGCAGACGATGTGTCGGGGACGAAGTAGCTGATGTGACCTGATATGCTCGAGTAAACTTTGAACAGACCGTTTGTCGAGCTCGATACGTTAAGCGAGATTGCGTTGTCACCGGAGGCGGCTAACACCGGGTTGACTATCTGTAACGTATCCACCTGGCCTATGATGCTTTCTTTGTTCTTGACAGTGAAGTACACCTTAGCGACTGTCGAATCAGTTATGCCGTAGCCTGCAGTGGATTCGAAGGCTGCAAATCTTACGTAGCTCGAATCACCACCGGTGGAGGCCACCGAGTCTACCGCCACCGCTACCCAGTAAGGGTTCTTCAGCAGGGGCGACCAGCTGACCGAATCGAATGTGACATAAGTGGTATCGTAGTTCATTCTTAAATCGAATGAGCTTATGGAATCGGCAACCGCAAAGTCCTGCGCATGTATCGGCACAGCCACTACTTCGC